>QHXI01000030.1 GCA_003222895.1 Acidobacteriota bacterium
CCCTACTAATTCTTCCCATTCTTGCGAAGTTTACATCCCGAGGGATTTCATCCTTCACGCGGCGTTGCTGGGTCAGGCTTTCGCCCATTGCCCAAAATTCCCGACTGCTGCCTCCCGTAGGAGTCTGACCCGTATGTCAGTGTCAGTGTGGCCGACCGCCCTCTCAGGCCGGCTACAGATCGTCGCCTTGGTAAGCCGTTACCTTACCAACTAGCTAATCTGCCGCAGGCTCCTCTTCAGGCGCGAGATCCGAAGATCCCCCGCTTTAACAACTGTCACCATGTGGTGCCGCTGCATTATGCGGTATTAGCCCAAGTTTCCCTGGGTTATTCCCCACCCGAAGGTAGATTACCTACGTGTTACTCACCCGTGCGCCACTCTACTCATCCCCCGAAGGGGACTTTCGCGTTCGACTTGCATGTCTGAGGCACGCCGCCAGCGTTGATTCTGAGCCAGGATCAAACTCTCGTTAATAGTTTGTTCACTGGAACATTATCTTACTGGTCTATATCAGTTTCGATAATGACTCTTCTGCAGAGTTTTGACGCGAACTTTATCGTTCGCGTTTGACTCTCAAAGGTCTAAATTGAAACGGACACGCTCTATCTAGTTTTCAAAGATCGAATTCAATTTGTCTTAATTGCACTACGGACAGCTTGAACTTGCCCTAAGCAAACGGGGAGTGTAGCGGACAAGTGTTGGGGAGTCAAGCGCGGAAACGAGGTTTTTCAATACTAACTTCGTTGCGGCTCATTTCGAAACTACCTCGCGCGCTTCGGAGGGCTTGTCTTCTAGAGAGTCGCCCGCTCTTCCAGCCACCGCCGAAATGAGTCCTGACTTTCGCCGGAAGGTTGACCCAGAATCAAGTTTTCAACGCTGATGTCTTCGTCGAGATCGGGCCAATGAATTCCCTCTCGATCTCCAATCCATCGCCAGCTCTTTCGCTCCTCAGCGGTCCCGTGCTGGAGACGCGGATACCAAGCAAGCGGAACAGTAATAGAGCGGCCATCGCTTAAATCTACAACCAGGCTGTCGTCTGTGATAGCGAGGTTCTGTGCTCGAACTTCAGCGACTAAAGTACTCATTTCAACTCCGAAGAAGTTCGATCCGACCAATAACCTGGCCGCCGCTTTTGATGCGCGACGGCAACAATCACGATCTCATTGTCGCGCGCTCGGTAGAATATATTGAATGGAAAGCGTTGCAGCACGAACTTACGAGTTCCGTGCTCAGCTAGCGGATTTCTCTCCGGTGCTTCGCGAATTCTAGAAACGGCATGCTCAACTTCATGCGCAAACGCCACCGCGCTTAGCGGACTTCGTTCGAAATACCATACGCGCGCCTGCCGAAGTTCTGCGCGAGCGTCAGGGTGAAGCCTCACTTTCATTCGACTTCATTGAACAACTCAGCTCGGACTTCTTCCCACGGAATCAATTCGACAGTGCCGGCGTCAATTTCAGCTATGCGTCGCTTGATTTCTTCCGACCACGCAGCTTCAACTTCATATTCCGAAACCGGGTCGAGCGTCTCAATTAATAAGCCGGCCAACGTTGCACGATCCTGCTCGGACAACTGCGCGGCCTCATGAAAGACTTCTTTGAGATTTGGTTCCACGAAAATTAGCTCCTCATCTTCGCCTCGCCGCCTTCATTTGCTCCGGCGGCGTCACGCGCATCACACCGTGGTCGTCGCGGTAAAGACTGAACGTCACGTCTTTGACTTGTCCGCCTTCGTCCTTGATTCGGATCGTGAAAGTCTTATTTGCACCGCGACCTTCGACGCGCAACGGCAAGTAGCCTTCGAGATCGGGACTGCGATACGCGGTGTAGTGATCCTGATCGTGTTTCTCATAACCGAGTACATAGATGCGATCAAAATCAGGCTCGCCAATCTTGTGAGGCTCTTTCGAAGAACTCTTCTCCAGAATCACCCAACTACCCGGCCGTGATTCCCTCGCCACATCCTTAGTCTTGGTTGCCGAAGATTCGTCCGTCGCCTCTTCATCGAGCCGACGCCACGCCACGAATTCCCTTCCCGTTCGGTAATAGATGATGTCGCTCGGAACCGTCAGCTCAACCTGCTTCCCGAAAATCCATCCTTCAGGAGCCGGCGAAATCGATGGCGAAAGACGCACTTTGTACCACAGCTCGGTCGTCTCCTGATCCTCAGGGTTCTCTTCGTCATCCTGATCTTTTTTATTGTTCCCGGATATCGCGGTTCCCGCCTTCGGCGCCGTATCGCTCTCAGTCGATTCTGCACCTTTGAATTTTGGCACGCGGCTCCATCCAATGACGTCGAAGCTTGAACCGCTGTCGAGCCGCATCATGATGTTTTCGTTAGTGCTGCGATCAGGATTCAAACGAAGATTTGATCCGGCGTGCAATTGACCTGTGGCTTGGGCCTGGAGATTTTTATCGTCGTCGGCAAGTTTGTGCGCTTTCTGCAGAACCTCATCGGGCATAATATTGCGCGCTTCGATCCAACCTTCCGCCTTTTCTTCATCGCGCGCGCGCACTCGAAACCAGCGCTCTTTCCTGGTATTGTCAGTCGGATCCGGGATATCGATTGAATCGAGTATGTCAACGGTATCGCCGCGATTCACCTCAAGTAAGTCAGCCGCCACGACCGCGGTCGAACTTCGAATCTGCGCGCTGCGCGCAACGACCACGCCGGTGTTGTTGCGACTCGCGATCGCGCTACACGACGTAAGAAAAACTGCCAGGTAGACAATACTTGCCGTTCTAAATATTGCTCGATAATTAAGACTCATGAATGCATTGAAACTTTCCGCGCCTACTTTCGCACCGCGTGGGTGGCGTCATTGTAACCCAAGTCGCGCAACAAATCGCGCTGCTGCCTGGTGAGGTTGTCGCTAACTGAGATGTGCGTGCGAAGACCGAGTATCTCAACCTTCAAACCGAACGGGGCGAGTTCGCTCGCCAGGTTAATCGAGGCTGTGTTCCGAACATACGTGTTAACAAAATCCATTGAATTCAATTCTTCCGCGAGCGCCCGCGTTACCGCCTCGTTCCCGTCGATTTTCCTTTGACCATTTCGGCCCGTGGCATATGCCTGAAAGAGTTTGCGATACACGTCCCCCAACGAGCGCTTTCGATGACTCGCGCTCCTCAACCGCAAATCGTAAAGGAACGCTATGAGCTGGCCCTTGGCGTAGACTGACGTACGACCAGTGGTGAATCTTCTTTTCGAAGAATCAATCAACGACAAAGCGCCTGCCTGCATCGCCGCGTCGGATGCACGCGCGAGCGAGGCGATGAACTCAGGAAAGGTTAACAGCCCAAGCTCAAGCGCGATGCGCGATGACTGATACACTGTGAACCCCTCATAGAACCAATCATAATCACCGTCGAGCACCAACCCATTCGGCACCCACAGATGAAAAAGTTCATGCGTCAGTGGCGTGCTCAACTGCGCCAACGCCCCAACTTTCGACGGCAACTTTCCCATTAGCAGCGTGACCGCCGAGCCTCTCGTTTCAGCGGCCCACTGATTCGCAGCAGCGGATTGCGGAAAAGGAAACAGAACAAGCATTCCCTGCTTCGCAGTCACCGCGCCAAACACTTCACGATGCGCTTTCAAGATCTTACCGGTCAGTTCAAGTGCCTCGCGATCGGTAAAGGCCCAGTCTCCATCCGTAACCATCGTGAACATCAGCCCTGATTCGTTCACCTGCGCGGTGCGCAACTTAGCACCAACCGCAAACACGCCGCGGCCTATGTCACGAACGTCGAATTCGCGCCGAGTCTCTACAGCCATGCCTGAAACGATTTGCCACGAGTCCGGAAGTTTGAATCGCAGGGTCGCGCTGTTTACATCGTTCGAAGAACCGGCAAGTGGTAAGAGGTCACCTGACATCAAAACTCCGCGTTCTTTCGAGATCCATGAAACTATCGCTGAATCGCTCGCCATAATCGGCGGCGTTAGGTTCACCTCGTATCGAAATCGCGTGGCCGGCTCGATCGAATCGAATTGGCCGGGAGCAAGTTGGCGAACTTCAATTGGTTGGCCGTCATTGTCGAAGACCGTGAATTGTTCGATTCGATGGCCCAACCCCACGATTCCGCCATGCGCATCCAGAAACGACCATTTCGTTGTAGCTGCGCAGCTTCCCTCGATCGTCACTCGATTCGAGTTGGGGAGCACGCTGATGCTCGCGCTCATCTGTTGGGCCGACGCAGTCAACACCGCCGCGCCACCCAGAACAATCGCCCCCAAACTGATTCCGAACCGCGGCAGAGTAAGACTGACAAACTTCGTTGACATCATCCGCAACCGTAACTAGACTGAGTGTCAGTCTAGCATCAAAGTCACTCGGTGATCGGACTCAACCCCTTACGCGGATGGTTAATAGGTCCCGCGAAAAGAATTCGCGGCCTGGCATTCCTGTTGTTAGCATGCCTCGCGTTCGGATCGACTGCTGAGTTCACTCACCATCACGGCAACCAATCGCAAGGACAACCGCAAGCATCATCGTCAATCGATCGATCACTTGTTACTCGCCTCGAAGCAGACAAAGGCAACGGCGGATCATCGACTTCTAAGTCCCAAACCGATTGTCTCATCTGCCAGCTTCATCAAAATCTTTCGACGACTGAATTAAGTCAGCCGTCCGCTCTTAGCGCTACCGAAGCGCGGATTTGCCATCCGTTCACGATCACGGCCGTCCATCTTTTCGAATTCGCAGACACCCAACGCGGCCGCGCACCTCCAATTCTTCTCTAAGCCACCAATCGCCGTTCCTTCGCGTCTGGCGTCAGCCACGCGCGTTCTCCAAAGGCCACGACGTTCGTTTTGGCGAATCTAATTCGATCGCGAGAACCTCGTCTGCCATTAACTGAATAGGAGACATCAATAATGAGGGCTCAGAGACAGATCTTATCGATATCATTTATTTTAATTTTTATTCTTACATTTCCAACTGCGGCGCCGATTTCAAACGCGCAAGCGCTCACTGCAGGCACAGTCAGTGGTTCGGTCGTCGATCCAAATGGGGCCACCGTGCCCAACGCGACGGTGACCATCGCCAATTCAATAACGGGATACAAGCGCACCGTGACGACTGACGCTGAAGGAAATTTTCGTTTCACGGACGTGCCACCTAACAATTATCAACTTACAGTTTCCGCCTTAGGCTTTTCTGCGGCCAACCAAACGTTGACGGTGCGCACCGCCGTTCCCATCGCCTTGAAGATTCCCCTCGAAGTCAGCAGCGCTACTGAAACTGTGAATGTCACCAGCAACGCGGCGCAGGTGATTGAAAACATTCCGACGACGCACACCGATGTAGATCAGACGCTGATTACACGGCTACCCGTGCGCTCACCGGCTAACGGATTAAGCGACGTGATCACGCTCGCGGCGCCCGGTGTGGTCGCGGACTCGAACGGTTTTTTTCACCCGCTTGGCGATCACGCGCAAACTTCCTACTCGGTCGATAATCAACCGATTTCCGATCAGCAGAGCAAAGCATTCTCAACCCAACTGCCGCCGAGCGCTGTTCAATCGCTGGAAGTAATTACAGGCGCGACACCCGCGGAGTATGGCGACAAGACAAGTCTCGTCATCAACGCAATCACCAAATCAGGGTTGAATCAAAAGAAACCTACCGGCAGCTTCAGTACGACTTATGGAACGTTCGGAACGATAAGTCAGGACGGCTCGCTCGGATATGGTAATTCGAAGCTGGGAAACTTCATGACGTTTACTTTCGAACGCTCAGGCCGTTTTCTGGATGCGCCTGAGTTTACCGTGCTGCACGATCGAGGAACTTCGGCGAATCTCTTCGACCGCATCGATTACAGTCCGAACTCGAAAGATACTTTTCACCTGAATCTCTCGCTCGCGCGTAACAGTTTCCAGACGCCGAACCAATTCGATCAGCAAGCTGTCGGTCAAGACCAGCGGCAGATCGTCCATAGCATCAATATTGCGCCGGGTTATGTACATATCTTCGGCGCAACCACCGTATTGACGATCAATCCGTACTATCGTCTAGATACCGTCAAGTATTTTGCCAGCCCCAACGCGTTCTCCGATCAGCCGATCACTTTCAATCAGTCGCGCCGGCTTAACAATTTTGGCGTGAAGGCTGATGTTTCGTACGTGAAGGGGCGGCACAATGCGAAGTTCGGTACGCAACTGTCACATACTCTGCTTACGGAAGGGTTCAATTTCGGTATTACCGATCCCGATTTCAACAATCCGGCCAGCCCTGATTTTCTTCCCGGCCTGCGTCCGTTCGATCTGACGCGTGGGGGTCATTACTTTCTATTTCACGGCCATGCAGACATCAAGCAGGAAGCCGTTTACGCGCAAGACAACATAACGCTGGGCAACGCCACGGCTTCGGTGGGCGTTCGCTTCGACAACTACGACGGCATCACGAAAGGCAAACTCGTGCAGCCTCGCCTCGGCGTTTCGTATCACATCAAGAGCACCGCGACAGTTCTCCGTGGTTCGTTCACGCGTAATTTCGAAACGCCCTACAACGAAAATCTGATCCTTTCCAGTGCCACCGGCGCCGGAGGTTTGGCGAACGGTGTCCTTGGCGACACGAGTAATTTGCCACTGCGCGCGGGTGCGAGATCCCAGTTCAATGCAGGGTTTCAACAGGCAATTGGAAAGTACATCGTCCTTGATTTTGACTACTTCAATAAGAGGACGAACAATGCTTACGACTTCAACACGCTGCTAAATACTTCGATCGCGTTCCCGATCTCCTGGCAGAAATCGAAGTTGGATGGAGCGTCGTTCAAGTTCAATCTTACGAACTACAAGGGTCTCACGGCCTTCACGGTAGCAGGACACACGCGCGCGCGCTTCTTCCCACCTGAAAGCGGCGGCCTCTTCTTCAACTCCGATTTGCCATCAGGTGTCTTCCGCATCGACCACGATCAGAAGTTAGAGCAGACGACGCAGGTGCAATATCAATTTGAGCACTGGAAGAAGCTCGCGCCGTATGTGAACGTGACGTGGCGTTATGACAGTGGATTGGTAGCGGGTTCCGTGCCTGATTTTGCTACGGCGCTTGGATTCACCGCGGATCAACAGCAGCAGATCGGGTTGTTCTGCGGCGGCACGTTTGCCACCCTGGCTAATCCAATAACGGTTTGCAATTCGACTAATCGCGGAGCGTTGCGCGTCAGAATTCCGGCCGATGGTGCGGAAAACGATGATACGAATCCGCCGCGAATCGCGCCACGCAATCTGTTCGATCTGAGTGCGGGAACAGACAATCTGTTTCGCTCTGATCGTAAGAAAATCAGCTTGCGCTTCACCGCAATCAACATCACGAACAAGATCGCTCTCTACAACTTTCTTTCGACCTTCAGCGGCACACACTTCGTGACGCCCCGCACGTTACAGGTACAGGTAGGCTTTAGTTTCTAACCTTCTGACATTTCGCATCGTAAACCGCGTCAACGAGCCGCGGAGCGGCGACAGATAATAGCGGCGGGTGAGCGAGCGCGGTGAGCGTAACCCGGGGATCACGTCCTCTTGAATTTCAGCGCGGGCTTCAGCCCGCGAAGAACCGTTGGAGTTTCATTCAATTCAAATTTATTGCGCCCCTTCAGGGCGCGGAAAAAATATCTCACCTGATCCAGGGGTCGCGCGACCTTCGGTCGCTTACCCCTGGCTATTATTTGCAACCGCTGCGCGGTTGGTCGGCTCACCAAAGAAAAGTAGGGCGGCAACGTCCTCACCACGTCACCGCCCCGGCTCACAATCTTTGGGGACTGTGAGGCGAGCTGGTGAACCCAAACACCGGCGCTTTTTGACGAAGCTGATATGAAACGTTCAAGGAATGAACCTTCGCAGATAACGGGAATTAACAATTCTTAACAATGAAGGGATTGACACGATCCGCGACGACAACTAAAATCTGCATACTCTGACGGTTTCCCGAGGGATGGGATTATGACCTTAGTCAAGATCATCGTCATCACGGTTCTCATCATTCTCAGCATTCTGTTCTTTGGGCGTTTTCTGTTCTAGCTCGACGGAACACGGCGTTCGTTCGTCTGCAACCGCATCGACGCGGCTCGCAACTCCATACTCAACCATCACAGCTTTGAGTCCTCTGTTTGGGTCGGGGGCGTTTCCGTTGTCTGTGTATGCGAGATGATGATGTTACTCGTGTTCGGGTGGTGTCCTGTTCCTCGGTGCATGCTCAGTGGTTCTCGGTGCCTCCGTGGTGATAATTTGTGAGAATAGTTTCTCTCCAGCGTTCCACAGATCTCACGGAGATTATGAAATTGCACACGCCCTCGGGGTACCGGTTCAGTTTGACTCAATGCGCTATCAATCAATGTAACGCACGCTCCAGAAAACTCCGTTCTTCAGCCGCCTTTAGGTGGCTTGCCCGCAGGGTTCTTAGACCAGCCGTTTACGGCTGGGCCAGGTACGAACGAATCCAAAGGCCGTTTCAACGGCCTTACTAATGAGTGCTAAAGCACCGATACCTGAAGCGCGCTAAAGCGCGCTCGTAAAGCGTGTTGTTGTCTGGCCCAGCGCTAAAAGTGCTGGTCTCACAACCCTGCGGGTAAGCCATCTAAAGATGGCTCATAATTACGCATGCTGTCCGTCTTAACTGAACCAACACACGCCCTCGCGTTGCGTTACAAAAACTCTCATAAAGTTGGTACTCTAACCTCACAGTAACCAAACAGTTATGGCTGAAGACAAATCCGAAGGGCTCGTGAAAATCCGGCGCGCGCTAATCAGCGTCTCTGACAAAACCGGCATCGTTGATTTTGCGCGTGAGCTGAAAAGGTTCGGCGTCGAGATTATCAGCACCGGCGGAACCGCCAAGGCGCTGCGCGAACACGGAATTGAAGTGCGCGATGTCTCCGACGTCACCGGCTTTCCAGAGATGATGGATGGCCGCATCAAGACGCTGCACCCGAAGATTCATGGCGCGCTGCTGGCGTTGCGCGACAATCCCGATCACGTCGCCGCGATGAAGCAACACGCCATCGAACCGATCGACATGGTTGTGATCAATCTCTATCCATTCGAACAGACAGTGCTGAACGGCGCCACACTCGATCAGGCGATTGAACAGATCGATATCGGCGGTCCGGCAATGATTCGATCGGCGGCAAAGAATTTTTGCGACGTCGCCGTCGTCGTCTCGGTTGAACACTACGCTGCTGTCACTGAAGAGATGAAACGAAGCGACGGCGCGATAAGCGCTGGGACTCGACAGAAGCTTGCGCGTCACGCATTCAATCTAACTGCGATGTACGACATGCGCATTTCAAGTCATTTGACTTCGTCTCTACTGGATATCGGCGAGTCCCGATCCCATGGAATCGGTATGGGCGGGGGCGGTGGCGGCGTAAGTTTCAGTAAGGTCTTTGCCCAGCGAGCGGCGGCGCAAATGAAATCGCTCGTCGAGCAGGGACTGCTGATGCTGCACAAACGAAATGATCTGCGTTACGGCGAGAATCCTCATCAACAAGCGGCACTTTACGATGTTGGATGGGACGGCGGAGTGGCTAATGCAGCGTTGCTCAACGGCAAAGAGATGTCTTTCAACAACTACGTCGATGCCGATGCGGCGTGGCAACTTGTCTCTGACTTTGAGAGTAACGCCTGTGCGATCATCAAGCACACGAATCCCGCGGGTGCAGCACTGGGAGCAACCGGCGAAGAAGCTTATCGTCGTGCGTTGGCATGCGATCCGATTTCAGCATTCGGCGGGATCGTGGCCTTCAATCGAGAAGTCGATGAAGCGGGCGCGCGCGCGGTCGTCGAAATATTCAGCGAGGTAATCATCGCTCCTGATTATGACGATTCAGCTTTAGAGGTTTTGAGAACCAAGAAAAACCTACGCGTACTACTTGCGGGCGACGCCAAGGCGGCCGAAGGTCTGGAATACAAACAAATTTCCGGCGGCATGCTTGTGCAATCGCGTGATAGCCAACAGATGAAGCGCGAAGAGTTGAAAGTGGTCTCGAAGCGCGCGCCGACGGAATATGAAATCGACGATCTGATATTCGCCTGGACAGTTTGCAAGCATACAAAGTCGAACGCGATCGTTTATGCTCACGACAAACAAACAGTCGGCGTCGGCGCGGGCCAAATGTCTCGAGTCGATTCAGTGAAAATCGGCGCGATGCGCGCCCAACTGCCAATCAAAGGATCGGTTCTCGCCTCTGATGCGTTCTTTCCTTTTCGTGATGGAATTGACGAAGCCGCGAAGCACGGCATCGTCGCTGTTATTCAACCCGGCGGATCGGTCCGCGACGAAGAGATCGTTGCGGCGGCGAACGAACACGGACTCGCCATGATGCTTACGGGCGTGAGGCACTTCAAACATTAAAGGTATCCAAATTGAAGCGAGATATCCTTTTGCTCATCAAGATAAGAGGCAGCCTGCGAAGCAGGCGATAGCGTAAAGCCTGGAGCGTGAGCCCCAGGAGCAGGCAGCCAGATATTCCTAGCCCGCTTTAGCGGGCGACAGCGGAAAACCTGTTGCGTCATGCGCTCGCGAGGTCATGAATGAGAGTTCAAAGATTCTGTCGCCCGCTAAAGCGGGCTATGGAATTTGTTTTTCTTATGATCCCAGGGTTGCGCTCGCTTCGCTCGCTCACCCTGGGCTAAACTCTTCCGCCTGCTTCGCAGGCTTACTGAGTGGTGACTTATTTTTCGTTTGAAGAGGAGAGAGATTCGCATGAGATTTCCACTGCTATGTTGCTTGTCAATACTAATCGTCTTCGGTGTGGTCTTCGCACAAGGACAAAAGAAATCTGAGCCCTGCTCCAAAGCCCAAACCCAGGCCGAGATGAATATCTGCGCCGGAAGAGAATATCAAGCCGCCGACGCCGAATTGAATCAGGTCTATCGAAAGCTCGTTGCGATGCTGAACGATGAAGAAAAGTCGCAACTCAAAGGCGCGCAGAACGCATGGCTAAAATATCGCGACGCCAATTGTGAATTCGTGGCTGATCAATATAAGGGCGGCTCGATACGTCCGATGATCGATGGATTGTGCCTTGCCGGCGTGACCAGAAATCGAACTGCCGAACTCAGAGATCAAATCAAGGATAGAAATCAGTAGAATCAGCGTATGCTAAAAGACAAACAAGGAATTATTTTTGGTGTAGCTAACAAACGCTCAATCGCCTGGGCCACCGCGCAGGCGCTGCACGAGGCAGGCGCAAAGCTCGCGTTCGCTTATCAGGGTGAACGTTTGAAAGAGAATGTTGAGCGACTTACGGCGGAAGAGATGCCGGGTTCGCCCCTAATTTCGTGCGACGTTACGAAGCAGGAAGAAGTTGACGAAACATTCAAACGAGCGGCAGATGAATTTGGCCGTCTCGATTTCGTGATTCATAGCATCGCCTTCGCGCCGCGTGAAGCGCTGGAAGGCGAATACCTGAAGGTCGACCGGGACGGTTTTCTTTCCGCGCTCGAGGTTAGCGCCTATTCGTTGACGCAAATGGCGCGCGCCGCGGCGCCGCTGATGACTGAAGGCGGCAGCATCGTGACAATGACTTTTCATGGCGCTGAGAAAGTCTATCAGGGCTACAACGTCATGGGCGTGGCCAAGGCCGCGCTTGAATCGAGCGTGCGCTATCTGGCTGCCGATCTAGGGGCGCGAAACATTCGCGTGAACGCAATCAGCGCCGGGCCAATCCAGACTTTAGCCGCGCGCGGAGTTTCCGGCCTCAGCAATATGCTGAAGCATCACGCCGAACGCGCGCCGCTGAAACGCAACGTCGAACCGCGCGAAGTTGGCAACACCGCGATGTTCCTTTGCAGTTCGCTTTCGTCAGGAATTACAGGCGAAACGATTTACGTGGATTGCGGATATAACGTGATGGGAATCTGAATGAATCCACCGATTACGCAGATTACACAGATTACATAGTTCTTGATTAAGGCACGTCAACAATCTCACTCGCTGCTCACGCTATTCCGCCTTTGCCTAATCTGTGGAATCTGCGTAATCTGCGTAATCTGCGGATAGATCGATGAACGACGAACGCGACAAAAAACCTCGTGGCGGCACGCAGGACGAACGGCTGCTGGAAACGCCACACGCGGATGAGTTTTTGCATACCGATACGTGGCGCGTCTTCCGCATCATGGGCGAGTTCGTACAGGGCTTCGAAGATCTCGCGCACATTACGAACGGTGTCGCGGTGTTTGGATCTGCTCGCACGCTTCCCGACGATCCCGAGTATCGCGCGGCGCAGGAAACCGGCGCGCTGCTGGCCCGCGCAGGCTGTTCGGTAATTACCGGCGGCGGCCCTGGAATCATGGAAGCCGCGAATCGCGGCGCATTTGAAGCCGGCGGAACATCAGTCGGATGCAATATCGAATTGCCGCACGAGCAGAAATCGAACGAGTACCTGACGCTATCGCTGAAGTTCAAATACTTCTTTGTGCGCAAGATGATGTTCGTGAAATACAGCGATGCTTTCATCATTTTCCCGGGAGGCTTTGGGACGCTCGACGAATTATTCGAAGCGCTAACGCTGATCCAAACGCGCAAGATTCACAACTTCCCAGTCGTCCTGTTCGGATCGAAATACTGGCAGGAGATGCTGGATTGGCTGCGCGGACCGATGCTTGCTGAAGGCAAGATTGTTGAGGAAGATTTTCGCCGTCTTCACGTGACAGACTCGCCGGCTGAAGTCGTGGAGATCGTAAAGGCTTATGAACCCTCGCAGGAACTGATCAGCCATTTGAGATAAGGCTCAGACCCTTCGGCAACTCGCAAAGCAATTATTTCGGGAGTTTCGTAACTGTGAATCGTGCGCACCTCGCGTTCGAGTTCGACGAAGTTTGTGCGCGTGGTTTTTGCAAGCAAGAGCACTTCTCTCTCCCGTTGCACTTCACCTTTCCAAACGTAAATCGATTGCATCTCAGGCAGGATTTGCACGCACGCCGCCAGCTTCTTGTTCACTAGCAACTCAGCAATGCGGGTCGCTTCTGCTACAGTTGCTGCCGTCATGAGGACGACAACTGCCTCTGATTGAACTTCCATGGTTTGGAGTCAGACGACTGTCCGACAAGAACGCCGGCGAAAAGGCTTCTCAATTTATTTCTGGGGTGAATTATTCCGGTTCGACCTGGTCCTCGCCTTCAGACGCAGGACCGGTGAGCGGCGACGTGTCTTCGCCAAAGAACGATGAGTAAAGCTCGCGCGCTCGATCGAGATCGCGTTCATCTACGAGCACCGCCACACCCGGCGAAACAGCCGAAAACACTGGCGAGAACGCATCATTCGCGCCGGCTTGCACGACTGCGCGCACATCGTTCTGGCGCAGAATATCGCTCACCATTTCGGCTTCCGCGGGTGACGATAACGTGTGCAGGACCACGAAACGCGCTTCGCTGCTGTCGTGCTCGGCAGTTTCTGGCGTGAGACGTTCGACGAGTTCCGCGCCATCATCGGGACAGCGCGTGATGCCCGGGTTATATTCAGATTCACAGGTTGGACAGAACATGAAGTCAGTTTCAAGTCTCAAGTTTCAAGTGTCAAGTTGCGGTTCCTAATTTCATTTCAAAGTCTCTGCGCGGCCTATGACATTGGGCCGCGCTAACTTGAAACTTGAGACTTGAAACTTGAAACCTTCCCGTCAAACGGAATTTCTTCGAAATGTGTAAAGCGTTTGAAGTCGCGAAAGCGCTGATTGATTTCGTCGTGCGTCAAGCGCTGGATGCGCTCAGTCCCAAACTCTTCGACATTGAATGAAGCCATTACCGATCCGAAAATCATGGCGCGTCGCAGCGCAGCTTCGTCCAACGTTTTCTGACTTGCAAGATAACCCATCAGGCCGCCGGCAAACGTGTCGCCCGCACCGGTTGGATCGAATACAGACTCAAGCGGATAAGCCGGAATCGCAAAATACTCATTCTGAGTGAACATCGCCGCGCCGTATTCGCCGCGCTTTACGATCAGAGTTCTCGGACCCCAGGAAAGAATCTTGCGCGCCGCTTTGATTAGATTTGGCTCTTCCGATATTTGTCGCGCTTCAGCGTCATTGACGATCAAAAGGTCAACGACCTCGATCGTTTTCTGTAACGATTCGCGCGTCGTATCGATCCACAGGTTCATGGTGTCGAGCGCCACTAACTCCGCATTCGGCACTTGCTCGCGCACGCCCCGCTGCAGATCAGGTTGAATGTTCCCGAGGAATACGAGCCGCGATTTCTTCGATCCGTCAGACAGTTTCGGCTCGAATCCGGCGAACACATTCAGATGCGTGTCGAGTGTGTGTGCAACGTTCAGATCGTATTCATATTTTCCGAACCAGCGAAAGGTTTTTCCTTCGGGAATGACTTCGAGGTCAGAAGTATCGACGTTGTGCCGATCGAAAACGGCGCGCTCGTCGGCGCCAAAGTCACCGCCGACTACCGCGACGACACGAACGTCAGTGAAAAAGCTTGCAGCAACAAGTAGGGACATACAATAGTTTTGACTTGAGAACTTTGAAATTGAAATTAAAGAGCGTCTAGGGCTTTGTGCTTTGTTTTGAAACTTGAATGTTGAATCTCGAATCTCGAATCTGGTACGTGGGACCCTCACTGCTTACTGCGCCGGTTTACCTTCTTTTGGCTTCGGCCCACCAAGCGTTTTCAAATCCTCTTCCGCTTGCGACCGAAACGAACTCTGTGGATGGTCATAGTAGAGTTGCGACAAATAATCGCGCGCCTTGTCGCGGAACTCTTGCGCGCTAAGGGCTACTTTCTTTTCTCCCTCATGAATGAAATATTGATCCGGTTTTTGCTTCCCTTTGGCGGCGGCCAGTTTCAAGCTGCTTTCGCCTGCGAGAAATAGCACCTCATCAATTTTTGAAAACTCTGGATTCCCAGCGAGCACTTCTTCACAACGCTGCAGGGCCGCGACATAAGCCTTGCGCAGCGTGAAATATTGACGCGCAACTTCCAGATTGTGCAGCGACTCCTTTTCCATGTCTGGATCGCGGCTCACATCAGGACCTTTCTTTGCGCCGCCTTGACCAAACGCGGCTACCGCAAAAAGGAGAACGATCCCCGCCACTGATGTCATGTACAGAATTTTCTTTTCCATCTTGTTACCTCGTAGACTTGCAGCCGAACCGGCGCCAAACATCTACTTTGCGTACTTTCCAATGATGGCTTGAAGCTTTTGCGAGGTTGCTTCGGGCCACAAATCGGGCGCAGTAAAAATCGCATTCCTCAAAGCTGAACCGCATTTGCACGTTCGCGAGCGATCCGCTAGAGCCTTCACAGCCGACTTCATGATGAGCTGCGCGCTGCGGACGTTCTTGTTCAGATACTCGATGACGGTTTCGACCGTCACCGCATCGTGATCCGGGTGCCAGCAGTCATAATCCGTTACCAGCGCAAGCGTCGCGTAGCAAATCTCAGCTTCGCGCGCGAGTTTTGCCTCCTGCAAATTTGTCATGCCGATGATGTCCATGCCCCACGAACGATAGACGTTCGATTCAGCCACGGTCGAAAAAGCCGGGCCCTCCATGCAAATGTAAGTTCCGCCGCGATGCGACCTCACCTCGGCTACTTTGCATGACTCTTCAAGCACATCACCCAACTCGCCGCACACCGGATGAGCGAAGGCGACATGCGCCACAATTCCTTCGCCGAAGAAAGTCGATTCGCGCGCGCGTGCCCGTGTGCGATCAAAAAACTGATTCGGAATCACCATGTCGAGTGGCGCGTACTTCTGCTGCAAAGAACCAACGGCCGACGCGGAAAGAATTCTTTCGACGCCGAGCAACTTCATTCCATAAATGTTTGCGCGAAACGGAACTTCTGTTGGTGTGAAGCGATGACCACGACCGTGCCGCGGAAGAAATGCAACGCGCGCGCCTTCGAGTGTGCCGATGATGAATTTGTCTGACGGCTCACCGAACGGCGTTTCGAGCTGAATCTCGTCAACGTCCGTCAGTTCCGGCATCTGATAAAGTCCGCTGCCGCCAATAATGCCGAGCTTTGCTGCTGTCATGGCCTATGCGTAGATCAATCTCCCTTTCGGCTCAGGGATGGGCCGGCCCAACTCTTTTGCCGTCTCAATCCATTCCTGGATAATCACTTCGGCATTGGCTAATGCATCTTGATAGGTTGAGCCGTCCGCCATGCAGCCCGGTAATTCAGGAACTTCTGCGACGTACGCGTTATCTTCTCCGCTCCAATAGATAATCACCTCGTACTTGCTCACGACTCACCTCCAAGTTTGTATCTTAGTATAACGTTTCGCACTTGCCTGACTTGATAAACCTTCGCTTTAGCGCCTTTCGGTTGCAGGTTCAAAATTTCAACGATTCCGGATCGAGCAAAAATATGATGACTTCCGCGAATACGTTCATCGAATCCCAGACTTCGGAGAAGACCTAACAACTCATTGAAATTTATGTTTGCGTTAGAACGTCCGCTGAGAATTAGCGAAAGAGTTTTCTGCGCCCTGCTGAGACTCCGTCACTCGAAATTTTCCGCTATCTTCGACGATCTTTCCCAACGCCTGCTCAGGATCGTGATAGAACAAACAGGTCCAGTTTTCACGCGCCGCTTGCGGCAAGAGTTTTTTCTTCGCTTCAACCGTTTCGAGTGGATAGAGATCGTATCCCATCACCCATGCGAACGGCACGTGCGCGCGCGTCGGAATCAAATCAGCAAAGCCAAACAGCGTGTGACCGTCGCGTTCGAGTCGCGCGCACTGCATCGAACGGTTGTGTCCCGAATATGTCTCTATTCGCAAGCCAGGCGCGGCCTCGTAGTCGGAGTCCTGCAATTCAAGTTGGCCTGATTCCTTCAGCGGCCGCCAATTATCCGCGAAGTAACTCGCGCGGTCGCGTTCACTCGGCGCTTCTGCATGCTGATACTCCGCGCGCGAAACCAAGTACCGCGCGTTCGGAAACGCCGCCGTCGCCTTGCCTGCGTCGTCGAGCTTTGTATTTCCTCCGGCGTGATCGAAATGCAGATGCGTATTGATTACGATCGTGATGTCATCGCAGCCGACGCCTGCGATCTGCTGTAAAGACTCATCAAACGATCGGCGGCGGTCAATTCCGTACATCGCGCGATACTTATCAGACCATTTATCGCCGATGCCGGTGTCGATCAGAATTCGGTCCTTGCCCGCTTCGATGAACAGACAGTTCATGTTCATACGAATCCGATTCTGATCGTCCGGCGGCGCAACTTTTGACCAAAGGTTGCGCGGAACAACTCCGAACATTGCACCGCCGTCGAGCCGAAACTCACAATCAGGAATTATTTCGACGCGATAATCACCGAACTTCATGGTACGCGATCTATTTCTTTCCTGGTTTCGGCGGCGTTGCCGGCTTACCCTTGTCCTTATCTTTCGGCGACGTCGATTCCGCCGGCCCCTCTGGCATCATTCCCGGCGGCAGTCCCTGTTGCATCTGCTGCGGCGGTGGCTGCTGCACTGAGAAGTTGTCTGCGATCGTGATGTGATTCGCCTGACGCTTCACGATTTCGTCAATTAGAGCTTTTTCATTGCTCTTCGGGCTTGCCATCTTTGGTTTCGGTTTTTTTCTCTTCAACTTTGATGATGTGAAATCCAAATTGGCTCTGAACGATGTCGCTGATTTGTCCCGGCTGCAACGCGAATGCGGCCTTCTCGAACTCCGGCACCATCTGTCCGTGTCCGAACCAGCCGAGGTCGCCGCCTTTGTCTTTGCTGCCGGTGTCAGAAGAAAACTGCTTGGCCAACGATGCGAAATCTTCGCCAGCGCGCGCGCGTTTCAAAACTTCTTCAGCTTTTGATCGCGCTACTTTGTCGTCGAGTTCGGGATGCTTGGCAATGTAAGCAGCAACTTCCGCGTCAGTCGCTTTGGTGTTCGGAATCAGGGTTTCCTTCGCATAGGTCGACGCCAACAAACGCGACTGCTCGAGCATGATCTGCAATTCGACACTGCGCTTCTTATCAACGCCGGCGGCAAGGCCTTTGCGCTCGCCGATCAGCACCTGGCCCAGTTGATGGCGAATCTCTTTCATCTGCTCGTCCGGAATCGGCTGGTTTGCCATCATCGGATTGCTCGCCTGCGCGTCTTTGAGGAATTGCTGGAATCGATCTTCCTGACCCGGCTCTTTGAAGAAGGCATCGATTTCCGCGTCCGAAACCTGTGGAGCTGCTGGTTGACCCGCTTGCGATTCGGCGTAGCTCTGAGCAATGACGATTGCGCGCACCAAATCCATCTGGCGCTTGATCTCCGGACGATAAGCGATGCCTTTCGCCTTTGCCTCTTCGGCAACCGAAAGGAGCTCGCGAACATTCTTCGCAAAGTCTTTGCGGGCCGAATCGTCCGTCGCCAAACGCGCCCGTGCTTGCGCCGCTTGGTCGGAAGCGATCTGGGTCATGTCGTCAGGCGTCAAATTGATCGCCGCGGCATGACTTGCGCGCACCTGCCAAACAATTAATCCGATTGAAAAAACAATGCCGACCCCAGCGGCCACCCATGCTTTAGTTGTTGAATTCAAAATAGACTTCCTTTCCAATTCCCTTACCACTCTCTACTCTTCGCGGCTCTGTACCAACTCCAATAGCACTCCGCCTGCCGATGATGGATGAATAAACGCGACAAGGCAACCGCCCGCGCCCACGCGTGGTTCCTCGTCAATCAAGCGTGCGCCCTTCTGTTTTAGCTCAGCCAGCGATGCCCGAATATCTTCGACGCGCACTGCAATGTGATGGATACCAGGGCCGCGTTTCGCAAGAAATTTCGATATTGGCGAGTCTTCGGATGTTGCCTCAAGCAACTCAATCCGCGACTCGCCGATCGGCAACATCGCTACGCGCACCCTTTGATTTGCAACCTCTTCAATTTCAGCCACGTCGAGCCCAAGCGTGTCACGATAGAAATTCGCAGCCTCTTCGATTCCGTTCGTGGCTACGCCAATATGATCGATCTTCATTTGAGCAACTCTTCAACCGCTGAATATGGATCGCGCTCTTTGCTCGCAACCTCGGCAGAAAGCTGTTCGAGCTTTGCCGCGGTCGAATCGCCGCTCAACTTTTGCGCGACCAAACGCTCGCGCAACAATTCGAGAATTCGCCAGCGAGCTATCGCCTTGCGGCGATCGTGCGAAGCCGGTGCGTTGCGCTGAAATTCGCGACTCTTTTCAATCGCCGCCGCCAATTCTTCGATGCCTTTACTTTCAATCGCTACGGTCTTGACGATTGGCGGCTGCCATTCGTCAGCGCGCACAGACAGCGAGAACAGCGCTTCTAATTCCTTTTCAGTCCGTAAGACGCCGTCGCGATCGGCTTTGTTGATGACGAGCACGTCACCGATTTCCATGATGCCGGCTTTCAACGTTTGCACGTCGTCGCCCATTCCGGGAACGAGAACAACGACGCAAACATCCGCGGTCTTCGCAATTTCAATTTCGTCCTGGCCGACGCCGACTGTTTCGACGATAACCCGATCGAACCCAGCCGCATCCAGGATCGCGACCGCTTCGACCGACGCCCGCGCCAGCCCGCCGAGATTTCCGCGCGTGGCCATTGAACGAATGAAAACGCCTTTATCGAGCGAAAGCGCCTGCATGCGAATTCGATCGCCGAGAATGGCTCCGCCCGAAAAAGGACTCGAGGGATCGACGGCGATGATGCCGACGCGCTCGCCTTTCGCTCGATAGAACGCCGCGAGCTTGTCGACCAGCGAAGACTTTCCTGCACCGGGCGCCCCCGTAATTCCGATTATCAACGCGCGGCCAGTACGCGCAAAAACCTGCTTCATTAAATCGGCGGCTTCGCTCGAGCCATCTTCAACTTTCGAGATTGCGCGCGCGACCGCGTTCGGCTCACCAGTGAAGATGCGCTCGACGAGAGAATCTTTCATACCTGCTTCAGGATTTCTCGCGCGATAATGATGCGTTGAATCTCGGACGTTCCTTCGCCAATCGTGCAAAGCTTCGAATCGCGCCAATATTTTTCCGGCGGATAATCTTTCGTGTAGCCATAGCCGCCGTGAATCTGAATCGCCTCTTCGCAGACGCGAACACTAATCTCGCCCGCAAACAGCTTGGCCATCGAAGATTCCTTCGTCGTTTTCTTTCCCTGATCCTTCATCCAGGCGGCGCGGTACATCAGCAGACGTGCGGCATCGATTTGGGTGGCCATGTCCGCCAGCTTGAATTGAATCGCTTCAAACTCACTAATCGGTTTTCCAAACTGTTGGCGTTCAGTTGAATATCGAACTGCCGATTCATAAGCGCCCTGCGCGATTCCGACCGCCAGCGCTGCGATCGAGATTCGCCCGCCGTCGAGGATCTCCATCGCGTTGACAAAGCCCAGGCCTTCGTCCCCCAAACGATTTTCGTCGGGAACTAAACAATCTTCGAATATCACGCTGGCGGTTTCTGACGCGCGCAGCCCCAACTTGTTTTCTTTTTTCGCGGGCGCAAAGCCTTTCATTCCTTTTTCAAAAATGAAAGCCGTGATTCCTTTGCTGCGTTTGGATCGATCGCTGGACGCAAACGCCACGCAAGTGTCCGCATGGATTGCATGGGTGATAAAGTTCTTCGATCCGTTAATGAGCCAGCCGCCATTCTGCTTCGCGGCGCTTGTGCGCGTGCCCGATGCATCCGAACCTGCGCCTGGCTCGGTTAATCCCCACGCGCCGAGATGTTTTCCCTGGGCAAGCGGCGTTAAGTATTTTTGCTTCTGCGCCTCAGTCCCGAATTGATAAATATGATTTGAGCAAAGCGAGTTATGCGCCGCGACCGAAATTCCCACTGAGCCATCGACGCGCGAAAGCTCTTCAATCGCCGTCGCGTATTCCACGTAACCCAGACCGGCGCCGCCGTATTCTTCAGGAAACAGAATGCCGAGCAATCCAAGCTCACCGAGCTTCGGCAATAACTCGACCGGAAAATGCTGCGCCTCGTCCCACTCCATTACATGCGGCGCGATCTCGGCTTCAGCGAACTCGCGCACACTCATCTTCATTTGAACTTGTTCTTCAGTCAGTTCGAAGTGCATTGGTATTGATTGCGCCTTACAGTCAAACGACAGGCACGGGCGCCTGTCGCGACGTTATGAGAACCTTGCATTGTATCCTAACCAATTAACCCGCGCACCCGAGGACGCGTCTCGCGCTTTACACGTTTCGATTTCTTGAATCGCTTTACCTCATTTTCAGTTAGCTTCCGCCACTCGCCGATCCTCAGGTTCTTGTCCTCCAGTTCACCAATTCTTGTTCGTCCCAGTCTCACGACCGAATGACCAATTGCGTCGAACATCCGACGCACTTGTTGATTGCGCCCTTCGTGAAGAACAACTTCGAACCAGGAATTAGATTCGCTTTCGCGCAACCTCCGGACGTCGGCGGGCGCCGTCCGCTCGCCCTCACCAAGCGAAACGCCACGGCGTAGTCGATCGATTGCTTTATCCGAAGGCGTCCCTTGCACTTTCGCCTTGTAGACTTTGGGAATTTGATTGCGAGCTGACGTGATCAGATTCGTAAATTCGCCATCATTCGTCAGCAGCAATAAACCTTCGGTGTTGAAGTCGAGGCGACCCACCGGATGCAATCGCCCAAGCGATGCGGGAATCAGATCGACAACCAGCGGCCTGTCTTCTGGATCTGACATGCTGGTCAAGTAACCCTTCGGCTTGTTGAGCAGCACGTAAACATTTTTCCGCTGAGCGAGCTGTGGATTGATAAGGCGTCCCTTTACCTTGATGTGATCGGTTTCAGGATCGGCCTTAACGCCCAGTTCAACAACGACCTCGCCGTTCACCGTGACTTGTCCAGATTTGATGAAGTCCTCGGCGTGACGACGCGAGGCGATGCCGGCGGCGGCGATCAGTTTTTGTAAGCGCTGTTTCATGAAAGTGAAATCGCGGCATTGGGGTCATCTATGAAGCGCTGATCGAAGTCAAGGGTATTCTAGTGCAGAGTTCACCCATGACGCCGAAGCGCCTGTAGTTGTTCCAGTTGTTTGCTCTTTGACATGAGACT
>QHXI01000031.1 GCA_003222895.1 Acidobacteriota bacterium
TTCCATCATCGCGAACGATGCGCCGATGCACGCGCGCGGGCCGGCGCCGAAAGGGAAGTACGCGTACTTCGGAAGTTTTGCTTCGAACTCAGCCGTCCAACGCTCAGGCTTGAACTTCTGTGGCTCATCAAAGAATCGCGCGTCCCGATGCGTCGCCCACTGAAACATGAAAACCTGAGTTCCGGCCGGCACATGATAGCCGCCAATCTCGCAATCGTTAATCGCTTCGCGGCCCAAGCCGTACGCCGGCGGATACAACCGCATAGATTCCTTCACAATCTGTTCGGTGAATTTCAGTCGCGGCAAATCAGCGAAGGTCGCGTCACGTCCGTCGAGGACTTCATCCACTTCGGCATGAAACTTGTTTTCTGCTTCCGGGCTCTTGCCAAGCAAATACCACGTCCACGCGAGCGTCAGCGCCGTCGTTTCATGGCCGGCCAGAAACAACGTCATCACTTCGTCGCGCAGTTGCTCGTCGGTCATGCCGCTGCCGTCGTCATCGTGCGCCGCCAGCAGCATGGAAAGCAGATCGCCTTCGTCTTTGCTAACAGCGCGGCGCTCGGCGATGATGCGGTACACGACGTGATCAATTTTTCGACCGAGCCGGTGAAATCGCAGATGCTCTGGCGTTGGCAGCCGATTGTTCAAGATCCATTTCAGTGTCGCTTGCGATGCGAACGGCTTGACCATCTCTGCGAGAATTGCGCCGACGTGATCGACATCGTGCGAAATATCGGCGCTGAATAAACAACGCACGACAATCTCGAGCGTTAGGCGCATCATTTCGCGATGCATGTCGCGCGTTTCGCCTTCGCGCCAACCTGAAATCAAACGTCTTGTGTAATCGACCATCGTCGACGCGTACGTCGCGACGCGCTCGCGATGAAACGCCGGCGACGACAAGCGACGCTGTCGTTTCCATTCTTCGCCTTCACTCGTTAATAAACCGTTTCCAACCAGCCGCTGGAAAAAATTTGAGCGCAGCGTCATCGCTTTGCGAAAATTCTTTGCATTCGTCGTCAGTACGTATTCAATGTCGTCTAGGTGATAAAGAAATAGCGCCGGCACATAGAGGAATCGCGACCAAACAATGTCGCCATATTCGCGCTGCATGCGTTCGATGAAGCCGAGTGAGTCGCGATTGAACTCGCGCATGACGCCCATAATTCGGGCGCCTTTCGGGCCCGGCAAGCGAGTTCCAATCTCCAACTTTCTGCCAGCGGAATATGCGCGTGCCAGTTCACTTAGGGAAGGATTCGATCTGGTCACTGCGTTCTTAATAGGTCGGTGTAGATGCCGGGTTCGCTGTCCGGAATAACGATCGCGCCGACTGTTTCCTGATAAAACTCAACCGGCCCAGCCGCGCCGATGATTCCGTAAACATAACCAAGTTCGCGCAAGCCCCGCAGCGCCGCGATTAGAAGTCCTTTGCCGATGCCGCGACCGCGCTTGCTTTCATCGACGCCAGTTGGTCCAAAGAAAGCTTTGCGGGTGCATTCATAACCGGCAAATCCGACGATCCGTTGATCTTGAGTTGCTATGAAAACCGTTACCGGCTTGTTCGCAAAGCCCACTGAAACTTCATCGGCCCAGGCGACGGAAAAATTCTTCTCGATAAATTGTCGGACGGGCGTGATTTCGAAAGGCTGCGCGCGACGAATCGTGACTCCGTCATCTCGCGAGGGTTCGGGTGACGGCAGCTTAAGCAAGTTAACCAGCAGGTCGGGCATGAATTGAGTCTAGCGGAAATCAGTCAGAACCGCTTGCGGTAACGGGCCGGCGTAGATGCTTATCGAGGAGAGCCTACGCTCTTAAGACTGTATGACTGGGCGAATGGCCATTTACTTTTCAATTCTTCAATCGTTCCGTTAAAGACATCGACATCCATGTCGTATGCAGTTCCCGGTACTGTGTAGAGACAAGCTTCCCGGTTTGCTTCCGTGCAATTCATCTCGCTCGAGAATTGCCAGAGCGTGTACGTCTTCCACGCGCCGGCGGGGAAGTCAGTCACCCTTCGCTTGAAGCGCGCATACCAAAGATATGTCTTTGCGAACACGTCTGTCTCGCCAACTTGCTCGGCGATCGCTCTGGTGACGAGATTGTTCGCGTAGACGACCGTGTAGCGGCCGGTCTTTTCCTTGACGCGATTGATGAAGACCCGCGCTTCTTCAAAGCTCATATGCTTATCGAAATCTGTGCTCTCCAAATCGAGGGCGAGCAGATCGTCTGGCTCAGGTTTGACTGTTGCGAGGAAGAAGTCCGCTTGTTTGATCGGATCTCCGGGCTTGCCATAGTGATAAGCGCCCCACTTGTAGCCACGCTTCTTCGCTTCGATCTTCCGCTCGGCGTATTTCTTGTCGACGCGATCGCCGATGGTCGCGCGATGAATGATGGCGACGACGCGCTTATCTGTGGCAAGCTTCGCCCAATCGATCGCGTTACCTTCGAACGGATCGATCGCCAACGCGACATTCGGATTTTTCCAGGGTTCGTTGAATTCGGGAGATTGAGCGAAGACTGTTACCGCCAACAGGTATAGAAGTCCAGTGGTCAGTAGTCTTCTCATCATGGTCGACATAAGTGCGATCTTAAGGCATGGCGCCATTTCATTGTCTACTCTAAGCAGCTCTGAAAGACGTTTCTGACACGTCAACGGACACGGCCGCATAACCGGTCTGCGAGAGAACCATGCGGGCGCTTTCGACATTGAGGCGCTTGTTTGAGCTCGGGCCCACGCGCACGCCAGTCAGCGGTAGCTTCATAGCAGACACTACGCCGAGCAGTTCTTTCAAGCTGTAGTACGGAATCAACATGCCTCGCGCCACTCGGAATTTCGGATGCAAACCAAATTCCGGTGACGGTGTAAAAATAAGCCTGCACTCTCTCTCTTCGCTGAAGCCCTCGTTTTTGAACGTGGGAATGAAAAATTGAATCGCATCAGCCGCTTGACCGGCGCGGTCTTCCGGCGAACGAGCTGCCGGGCCGAAGGTGAATGCAAAATTGATCGCCTGATCGATGATCTGTTTCTGGGTGTTCCTTTCATAGAACACTTTCCAAAGCCGCACCAAGCCGTACTTAGGAGAGTCAGGACCGGTTATGTACGAAAAGCCTTGCGGTTCAAATCTGAGACTAACGCCCATTCCATTGGCTCCGTATCCGCGCCACTGACTAAGGAGATTATCGTCCAGACAAAAGCTGCAGATATAAACGCCGGCCTCAGAAGGCTCTCGAACCAACTCATAGAGCGCATCCAGGAACTGCATCCGGTCAGGTGAGGCCTTGCGCTGCGCTTCAATCACTTCTCGAACAATTCGGTAACCGTGCGTGATCTCTTCATCGTCATTGAGATATCTCGAATGAGTGAGCCAAAGATCATCATTCTGGAGAATTCCCTGAAGCCCGGAGAGGTCAGTGTAGTGATACAGCGCCTGACCTTGCGCCGGGCCATAAATCAGCTCTTCTGTATATGATTTGACGCTTTCCAGGAAACTGGTTAGGGCGTCGAACTCAAGGCTCGATCGTTTCTTCATAGGTAGATTCTCCAAGCTAAGGAACTGGAACGTAAATGTACCGACAGATACCAATCCCTGGAGTCAGTTATGCAGTTGCGAAGTTGCGCGCACAATATTACAAGGCAAAGGCTGAGTCAATAGATTCTGCGTAGCATGTTATACTCAAGTGTCCCATCCAGAGAGTCGAGCAAACAATCACCAGTGGCTAACGTCCTCGAAATAATTCCCCTCGGCGGCATCGGCGAGTTCGGGATGAACTGCACGCTGATGCGTTTTGGCGACGAGATGCTCGTACTCGACGCCGGCATGGGCTTTCCCGAAGAGAGCGTCTATGGCGTCGACGTTTGCATTCCTGATTTCGAGATTCTCGAACAATATCGCAACGACATCACCGCAGTCATTCTCACGCATGGGCACGAAGATCATCTGGGCGCGCTGCCTTATCTGCTGAAGAAAATCAATGTCCCGGTTTACGCTTCGCACTTTACGCTGGGGCTCGCGGAAAGCAAACTTGATGAGCACGGAATCCTGGGCGACGTGCTGTTGCATCGGGTCGAGCCGCGCGACGTCGTCACGATTGGATCGTTCACCATTGAATTTATTCGCGCGTCACACAGTCTGGTTGATTGTTTTCATCTCGCGATCAAAACGCCGGTCGGCACAATCATTCACACGGGCGATTATAAAGTTGACGAAACGCCGGTAATCGGCGAACCGATCGATCTCCGATCATTAAGACGGTATGGCCAGGAAGGCGTGTTGGCGTTGCTTTCCGATTCAACCAATGCGACGGTGCCCGGCCGCACGCCATCCGAACGCGCCGTGATTCCCGCTTTTGAAGAAATCTTCGCGGAATCGCGCGGGCGCATCATCGTCGCTGCCTTTGCGTCTTCGATTCATCGCCTGCAAATCGTCTTTGATGTCGCGCAGCAGTTCAATCGCAGAGTTTGCGTGCTGGGCCGGTCGATGCAAAAGAACGTTGAGATTGGCGAGCGGCTTGGTTATCTCGACCTTCACGACGGCATGCTGGTTAGCATCAACGAAACGAAACATCTCGCCGACAACGAAGTCGTCTTTCTCGTGACAGGTTCACAAGCCGAGCCGCGCGCCGCGCTTTATCAGATGGCGACGCAGGTCTACAAAGGCATTACGATCGAAGAAAGCGACACGGTTGTACTCTCGGCCCGTATCATTCCGGGAAATGAACGCGCCATTTCCAAGCTCATTGGCTTTATATATAAGAAGGGCGCGAACATCATCGAAGAGAAACGCCGGTTGATTCACGTGAGCGGCCACGCTTCGCAGGAAGACATTCGCATCATGACTGAAGCTGTGCGGCCGAAGTTCGTCGTGCCGATTCACGGTGAGTATCGGATGCTGTTTCGCCACAAGGAATTCGTCAAGAACCATCTCGGATATGCAGAAGAAAACATTGTCCTAATCGAGAATGGCGACGTGCTTGAGCTGGACGGAGAGCGTGCGGCGATCGTCGACAAGCGCGAGATCAAACGGACCTTCATCGACGATTCGGGATTTGAAGAAATTGAATACGAGACTGTGCGAGAGCGTAAGAAGATGGCTTACGAAGGAATCGTAACTGTATTTCTTACGATCAATCGCCGCAAGAACGAGCTTGATTCGCCACCGCAGATCGTTGCCCAAGGCGTGCGTGGTTTTCCTTCCAACAGTATTAACGGTTCGCATCAGGTCAGTACTGATCGGGCGTTGGTCAAAGAGGCAGAACTCGCGATCGCCGCGGCAATTGCTGGCGCGTCAACGCAGACCTTCAACGATCCGACGCTACTGAAAGAGCACATCCGCCTCGAATTGAAGCGATTCATCCAAAGAGAAATGGGCGCGCGCCCTGTAATTGTGCCCGTAATTCGAGAGATTCCAGCCTGACCATTGTGTAGCAACAAAGTACTCAAACTGCGCTAGTGCCCTAACTGTCTACGATCTGTGCCCGATCTGAGACTGACTTTCTGTCAGACTAGTTGGCAAAAACCTTCTTCTGTTGCAAGAAAAATCTGTCGCCAAGCTCGCCGTCAATATTGTATTCTGAAAAGCGGATGCTGAACCGGCATCAGTAACGACCGTTACTCCGACTGGTCGGAAAGCTCATCGTTGAATTGAGCACGCCTCAGCTTTTCAAACCGGCCGCGGCAGCTTAAGCAAAGAAATCTCAACCTATGCAGTGGTCAAATAAAGTTGTACTGATCACCGGCGCCTCATCCGGCATCGGCCGTGGGCTGGGAATCGAGTTGGCTCGACGCGGCGCGTCGGTTGGATTGTTAGCGCGACGACATGAACTGCTGAATGCGATAGTCGGAGAGATTGAAGGATTTGGCGAACGCGCGTTGGCGTTGCCGGCCGATGTGACGCACGCGGATCAAGTAAAAGCCGCCGTGTCCGAGTTACGCCGGCAGTTTGGCTACATCGATTTGCTGGTGGCCAACGCTGGAATTAGCGTGGACACGTTTGTTCCAGACCTGTGTGAAAAGAAGATCGCTGATCTAATGAACGTGAATATAATGGGAGTGGTGAACAGCGTCTCTGCTGTTCTTCCCGTAATGGTGAATGGCGGCAGCGGTCATCTAGTAGTGAACTCGAGTCTGGCTGCGTATCGTGGATTACCAAAAACCGCCGCTTACTGCGCGAGCAAAGCAGCCGTCTCAAGTTTCTTCGAGGCAATAAGGATCGACTTGCGGGGTACGGGAGTTAACGTAACAATCGTTCATCCGGGTTTTGTAAAAACGTCTCTGATCGCAAATATCCATCGCACTCCGTACGTGATGGAAATAGATCCGGCTGTAAAAAAAATCATTCGCGCGATCGAGAAACGCAAGAAGCGATATTCATTTCCGTGGCAGCTGGCAACCATGGCGCGCGTCTGCAATTTGCTTCCCGTTCCAATGTATGACTGGTTCGCCACACGGAATTCCTTTCGCGGATGACGCCCTTTAACCTCGATTCTCGTCAGATAGCCCGGATTCAATTCTACCTCAACGGATCTTTTTTCCGACTTTTCCGCTCTAATCGTAAATTCTTCTAGCTTTTATTTGTATACTTAACAGTGTACTCTGCGCGCGCAGCTGAAACTGAGACACTCAGCAATACATTCGGACGATGCAAATCGTTTCAGCAGTTACTGTGACGGATTGGTCCAACAAAGTAGTTCTAATAACTGGGGCGTCTTCCGGTATCGGGCGCGGTCTGGCGCTTGAGCTGGCTCGGCGCGGCGCGAGGCTGGGTTTGTTGGCCCGCGGTGCAGCCGCGCAGAAGGCCTTTGGCGCTTCAGTCGGGGGCCGGCGTTCAACCGATCTACCGGTTCCGGTCGTGCCATCTCCCGCTCTGTTGGAAGTCGTTAAGGAGATCGAAGAGAAAACTGACTCTCAAAGTGGAACAGCCGCGACGCGCACGCTCCTTTTGCCAGCCGACGTTCGTGATGCGAAAGCTGTTCGGGCCTCCGCCAATCGTCTGCGAGAAGAGTTCGGGACGATCGACGTTTTGATCGCGAACGCGGGCGTTGGCGCTACAACCGAGGCCACCAAACTCGATCCTGACGAGGTAGCCCAACTCATAAACATTAACGTCATTGGAGCCGTAAACAGTGTCGCCGCAGTATTGCCGGAAATGGCTGCCCGTGGATCGGGTCAACTGGTAGCGATATCCAGTCTTTCCGCCTATCGCGGACTTCGTAAGTCGGCCGCCTACTGCGCGAGTAAAGCTTCATTGTCGTCATTCTTTGAAAGCTTGCGAATCGATCTGATCGGCTCCGGCGTGGATGTGACTATTATCCATCCCGGATTTATTAAGACGCCTTTGACATCTGGCCGTAAAGCCAACATGCCCTTTTTGATGGAACTGGACTATGCCGTCAACAAAATAGTTTGGGCCATCGAGAAGAAGAAGAAGTCGTATGCTTTTCCTTGGCCGCTCGCGACAATTGTTCGCGCCACCATGGTCATGCCCAATTTCATGTACGATTGGATTTCGAGCAGAAACTCGTTTCGAGAATAATGAATTTTAGATTTGCGATTTGCGATCGAGCAGGCGATACTGCGTCGTTCCGTTGAGTTCATTTCGAATCGGCAATCTAAGATCAAAAATCAAAAATGAGTTTGCTTCAGGCGATCCTGCTCGGCATCATTCAAGGTCTCACTGAATTCATTCCAATTAGCTCGACGGCGCATTTGGTGCTCGCCAGTCGCGTCATGAATCTGGCGCTCACGCCGGAACAACTAACGTCCTCGATTGCGGTGATTCAATTGGGCACCTTGATCGCCGTCTTCTTCTATTTCGCCGGAGACATTTGGAATATCTCGATCGCTTTCATTCGCGATCACCTTGCATTGTTGACCGGTCGTGGTAAGAACTCCACGGGATCGCGTCTGTCGCGTGAAGCCTGGCTGGGATGGTTGATCGTGATCGGGTCAATTCCGGTCGCCGTGGTGGGCCTGCTTTTCAAGAAACAGATTGAGGGCACGTTCACAAAAAATTTGTTGGTGATTGCCACGATGATGGTGGTGATCGCGGTGTTGCTCGCAATTGCGGAAGTCGTCGGTAAAAAGTTTCGCGGCATCGAGACGCTTGGCATTGGCGACGCACTCGCCGTCGGATTTGCGCAATGCCTTGCCTTAATCCCCGGATCGAGCCGCTCAGGTTCTACGATCATGGCGGGGTTGTTTGCCGGCGAAACCCGCGAAACCGCAGCACGTTTTTCTTTTCTGCTTTCAATCCCCGCAGTTGCCGCGAGTGGTCTGCTTGAATTGAAGGAGGCATTGCACAGACTGCCCTCGGGAAGTCTGACCACGCTGGCCGTCGGCACGATCGTTTCCGGAATCATCGGCTACGCGTCTATTTGGTTTCTGCTGCGTTTTCTGCGTACGCATACGACCGCGGTCTTCATCGGTTATCGTCTTTTGGTCGGCGGCGCGATTCTGATCATGTTGTTCAGTGGGCGATTGAGCGCGCTCTAGCGAAGGTGTCAGAACCTAAAGCGGTAGCGACCGGATCGACCGCGTCCTCCACATTATTTACGAGTTGTCTCCAGAGTGAATCAGCGATCAGCTCGCTATAGCTCGCGGTTCTGACTCGCAACAAGTAAACTCTCGTGCATGAGTGCCGCGCCTGCTCTCAAAAGACAAACGAAGAAGTGGATTGTCCGAGAATCCAATCACGCGCGTGCGTCTGAGTTAGCCGCAGTGCTGGGCGTGGCGCCGATTGTCGCGAGTCTGCTGATCGCGCGGGGCTACGGCAATCAAGAATCGGCTCATTCTTTTCTCAATCCTTCACTCGAACAGCTTCATGATCCTTACTTGATGCGCGGCATGTCCGACGCGGTCCAGCGCCTGCTCCAGGCGATCGACAATCAAGAACCGATTTTGATTTATGGCGATTACGATGTTGACGGGACGACCGGCACGGCGGTGCTTCTGCGCGCGCTGAGGATGTTGGGCGCAACGGCCGGCTATCACGTGCCGCATCGTTTCACTGAAGGCTATGGGATTCGACAGGAAGCACTTGAGCAAGCCGCCAGCGAAGGCTACAAACTCGTCGTCAGCGTCGATTGCGGTATTACCGCGCACGAACCTTTGCATTGGGCGCGCGCAAACAGACTCGACATCATCGTCACAGATCATCACCTGCCGGATGCCGATGAGGGTGCACCGCCGGCGCTGGCCGTGCTGAATCCGAATCAACACGGATGCGATTATCCGGATAAGAACCTCGCGGGCGTCGGCGTAGCATTCAAGTTGGTCCATGCTTTGTTCCGCGAGCGCGATCGCGAAAAGCAAGTCCCGGGTTTTCTAAAGATGGTTGCGATCGGCACGGTCGCTGACGTCGCAAAGCTCGTCGGAGAGAATCGCGCGATCGTCGCGCTGGGACTTTCCGATCTGCCGCGCGCGGTGAACCACGGATTGCGAGCTTTGATCGACATCGCGGGTTGTGGCGATGATGGCGAGATGACTGCTTACGATCTTGGATTTCGCATCGGACCGCGTATCAACGCCGCCGGCCGCATGGATGCGGCGAAAGCCGTGGTCGATTTGTTCAATGCGACCGACAAGGAAGAGGCGCGGCATTTGGCAGAACACCTGGACACGCGCAATCGCGAACGCATGGAAGCGCAGCGCGAGATTTTCAACCGCGCGATCGAAGAGTTCGAGAGCGGCGCAGATCGCGAATCGCAAACGCACGCCGCGGTGATTGCCGGTGATGGTTGGCATCGCGGAGTGATCGGACTTGCAGCATCAAAGATCGCTGAGCGTCTGAATCGACCGTGCGTCGTGATCTCGCTCGAGGGTGACATCGGTCACGGCTCGGCTCGTAGCATCGAGGCGTATCATCTGTTTGACGGGCTGACTTCATGCCGCGATCTGCTGGACAAGTTTGGCGGCCATTCGCATGCGGCTGGCTTATCGATCAAGCGTGAGCACATCGAAGAATTTCGGCGGCGTTTGAACGAGCATGCCGCGTCATGTTTGACTGAAAATGACTTGACTCCGGCGCTGTCCATCGACGCGGAAGTCACGACAAACGACCTGGGCTTTCAACTTTCTCAGGATTTGCGTGCGCTTGAGCCGTTTGGCGCCGGAAATCCCCGGCCGGTTTTTCTCACGCGCGGATTTCGCGTGATGAGCGAGCCGCAAATCATTAAGGAGCAGCATCTAAAGCTGCGAGTCGCCGGCGTGGACAATCGGCCGATGGAAGCAATTTGGTGGCGCGGGGTCGAAGAGGTTGACACGATTCCGCCAGCGAATCAGCGAATCGATCTGGCGTACGAATTCGAAATGAATCGTTGGCAAGGCGACATAAAGTTGCAGTTGAATGTTCGTGATATGCGCGATGCAAATGAATTGAGCCAAAGATGAACACAGCTGTTCACAGATTTGAATTTTCGTTTGCCCTATCTGTGTGAATCCGTGTTTACCTGTGGCTGAAGATCCATGCAGGCTGTAACCCGGAAAAAACGAATCACCGCAGTTGATTTGCGCGCGCGCGTGCCGGCGATTGCGCGTGCGCTCGCGTTGTTGCTGTTTCTCGCGGGCACGATCTTCGTCGGCGTGTCTTACTACAAGATGCGCAACAACACGAGGTTTCGGCTACGTTCAGAAAATCCCGCGTTGTCAAAAGAGATCACCGGCATCATCAACGGTTACGAACGAAAGATTACGAAAGACGGGCGCCTGTCGCTATGGTTGCGCGCCGCGCGTGATGTGACCTACGCCGATGGTCATCACGAGTTGGAGCAGATCAATCTGCAGGTCTTTCCGGCAAACAGCGACAAGCCGGATCAGATTACTTCCGATCGTTCGATCTATGACGAAAAGACGGGCTTGCTGCAATTCAACGGCAACGTCCAGATCGAAACGCACGATGCTTTAAAAGTGAAGACCGACGCACTGCAGTTTAATCAAGACACGAAGGTTGGTGAAACACCGTCGCCGGTTACGTTCGAGCGTGAAAACGTTTCCGGTCAATCGACGGGAGCGCTGGTTGATAACGAAAAGAAGCGGCTCGAATTGCGCAGCGCGGTGGCAATCACCGTTGCTCCCGAACAATTCAGCGATCCAAAAAAGAAAGAGGCCAAGCCTTTGAAAGGCGCGCGCGCCAAGCCAATCAACATTCATTCAGCGCAAGCCGTGTTCGAGCAATCGACGATGCATCTGACTTTTTCCGGCGGCGCGACCGCTGAACAAGAGCAGGACATCATGAGCGGCGACACGATGACGGCGATTCTCAGCGGCCAGAAGAAGGTGCAGAAGATCGAAGTGCGCGGCAATTCCTACTTGCGGACAATGGAACCGGGGCATGCAGCCGAAGCTCATTCAGTCGACATGGATTTTTTCATGGACGGCGATCAGCGTCTGGTAAAAGCCTATGGCGCGCGCGACGTCCGGGCGCAAACTCTGAACGCTGATTCGGATGTGCAGTTGAGTGGCGGCAATGATCTGACGCTCGATTTTCAGGCGCAGGGCGATCAAAGCCTATTGAAAGAGATGCGCACCGGCGGCCGGTCGGTCGCGACGATGTCCGCGCCGAAATCGCATGCCAACGATCCGCGCTCTGCGAGCAAGCGTTTGACCGCGGACTTTATTCGCATGAACTGGCGTGTAAACGGAAAGGATCTGGAAAAGGCCGAAGCGATTGGCAACGCCGAGTTGTACGTCGAGCCCGTTCAGAAGACTCCGAAGAATGAGAAGAAGACACTGACCGCATCGCGCTTTGACTGTGACTTTTTTGAAAGTGGAAACATCACGAAGAACTGCACCGCGACGGGTGGATCAAAAGCCGTTCTTGATCCATGGCAAACAACTGATAAGCGCGGCGCGCGCACAATCACCGCGCAAACTATTAAGGCCATGTTCGTGCGTGAAACTCAGGACATCGATCGCGTAGATGCCATGGGCGAGGCGAAGTTCAACGAGTTGGATCGCAACGGTACGGCTAATGCGATCGCTTACACGGCGTCAGACGAAATGGTGCGGCTGCGCGGCGGCGATCCGACGGTTTGGGATTCGCGCGCGCGAACGAAAGCGGTCGAGATCGATTCAAACAACGCGACCCATGTTTCGGTGTGTCGCGGCAAAGTTGCGACAACCTATTACAGCCAGGAGCAGACGAACGGCGCGACTCCTTTTCGCAAAGTGAAGAGCCCGGTCTACATCTCCGGCGATCGCGCCGACATCGATCACGATTCGGGTCGCGCGGTTTATTCCGGCTCGGCGCGAATGTGGCAAGACGACAATTATGTTCGCGGCGACTCGATCACGCTTTATCGCGAAGAGAAGAAGATGGAGAGCTGGGGACACGTGCAGAGCGCGCTGTATCAAGCTAAACAAAAGACCGGGAACTCGACCGCGGCTGTTCCGGCCTTCGCGACAGCAGAATTCATGCGTTACTCAGATACCGAGCGACTGCTTCACTACGAAAATAATGTTGATATCAAGCAGGGAACCGATCGCATGACTTCAAGCGTCGCCGATGTTTACCTGCAGAAAGATGTTAACGAAGTCGAACGCACCATCGCGCAGAAGAACGTCACTATCGTGCAGCCCGGACGCCGCGGCACCGGCGATTGGTGTCAGTACACGACCGCCGACGAGGTTGCGGTGCTGACCGGAAATCCCGCGCACGTTGAAGACGTCGAGCAGGGAACCACGGACGGCAATCGGGTGACGATGTATCGTCGCGAGAATCGCGTAGTGGCCGACGATACCCGCGGCTCGCAATCGCCCGGACGCGTGCGCTCGACGCACAAGATTAATAAGAATCCGTAGAGGCTAGAGATTAGAGATTAGAGATTAGAGGTTAGAGGTTAGATATTAGAAGCTAGAGGCTAGAAGCTAGAGGTTAGAAGCTAGAGGCTAGAAGCTAGAGGCTAGAAGCTAGAGGCTAGAAGCTAGAAGCTAGACGCTAGAAGCTAGAGGATTAGGTCAGGCGGAGTTCATCGCGGCGCCCAGCTGCGACAACTCAGATGAGGAGTCATTGGGTTCTGGTCTCTAGTCTCAAACCTCTAGTCTCTAATCTCTAGCGTCTAATCTCTGCCGCAGCTCCATGTCAAAACAGATCACACAACCTGATTCACTCGGACACTGGGGCCGCTACGGCGGTCGCTTCGTGCCTGAAACTTTGATGGCGCCGCTGGAGGAATTGACGGCGGCCTATGAAGCCGCGCGCGTCGATCAAAATTTTCGGAAAGAACTCGATCAGTTGCTGCGAGATTACGCAGGACGTCCTACCCCGCTTTTTTTCGCGGAGCGTTTGACCGAGCATTGCGGCGGCGCGCGTATCTATCTCAAGCGCGAAGATCTTCTTCACACCGGCGCTCACAAAATCAACAACACGCTCGGTCAAATTCTGGTCGCGCAGCGCTTGGGCAAGCGACGCATCATCGCTGAAACCGGCGCGGGACAACACGGCGTCGCGACGGCGACGGTTTGCGCGTTGTTCGGTCTGGAGTGCGTTGTGTACATGGGCGCTGAAGACATGCGACGCCAGGCGTTGAATGTTTTTCGTATGCAGTTACTCGGCGCGGAAGTCCGTGAGGTTGATGCCGGATCGCGCACGTTGAAAGACGCCATCAACGAAGCATTGCGCGACTGGGTTACAAACGTCGCGGACACGTATTACTTGTTGGGGAGCGCGTTGGGCCCGCATCCTTACCCACTGATGGTGCGCGATTTTCAAAGCGTGATTGGACGCGAGGCACGCGAACAGGTTCTTGAGAAAGAAAATCGCTTGCCCGATTGTTTGATTGCGTGCGTCGGCGGTGGATCGAATTCGATTGGATTGTTTCATCCATTCCTGGCTGATAGCTCTGTTCGGATGATTGGCGTTGAGGCCGGCGGTCGGGGAAGTGAATTGGGTCAACACGCCGCGCGATTTAATTCCGATGGCGGCGGCCGGCCGGGAGTTCTGCAAGGCACCATGAGTTACGTGTTGCAGGACGAACGCGGACAGATCGCATCGACGCATTCAATCTCAGCAGGTCTCGATTATCCTTCGATTGGACCAGAGCACGCTTTTCTTCATGATGAAGGTCGAGTCGAATACACCGCCGTGTCAGATGACGAAGCGCTCGATGGCTTCCAGACCTTGTCGAAGCTGGAAGGAATAATTCCGGCGCTCGAATCGGCACACGCCGTCGCGCACGCTTTGAAAGTCGCGCGCGAGATGAAGAGTGATGAAGTCGCAATCGTTAACCTATCCGGCCGGGGCGATAAGGACATCGACAGCGTAAGAGAAAAATTGGATGGTTCCTCGTCCCGTTAGGGACGAAATATTTATAGAATCGAATGAGACCAGAGTTTGTTTAGCCTCGTAGGGGCGAAATATTTATTTCGCTCCTCTGGAGCT
>QHXI01000032.1 GCA_003222895.1 Acidobacteriota bacterium
ATCGCGCGGGAGAGAAGAGCCGTTACGCTTCACTGCAAACATTATTCCCAGAGTTCGCAGAGGCTTTGGATTGCAAGAAGGATGCAAGAAAGACACCGATACCGGAGCAAAAATCTGATTCGCGCACCCTCTCAAGACGCGGTCCGCGCGGAAATAGTTTCGTATGGTTTCAGGTCTCAATTGCATTAGAGCATTGCGCGGCTCGCTTGACCTGTGTGCGCGGACGAGAGTAGTTTCCGCTTTGTTCTTGTATCAGAAGCCCGAACGTAAGCGAGGGCAGCCATGATGGTTTGAAGGTAAATTTGTTGTGGCGGGCATCGCTCGCGAATTCTAAACGAATTTGGTAGGAGCAACTTATGACCAGTGAAGACAGACAGCAATTGATCGCGACATACAAAGACGGATACAACACAGTCGTCGCGGCTCTGGAAGGTTTTCCCCAGGATTCATTGACTGCGCACCCGATCGCCGGAAAGTGGAGCGCGGCGGAAATCGTCCATCATCTCGCCGACAGCGAGACCACGAGCGGCTTGCGGCTGCGTCGTCTGCTCGTCGAAGATCATCCGCTTATTCAAGGCTACGACCAGGATGCCTACGCGGCCGCTTTGAACTACAACCGTCGCGACATCGCGCCTTCGCTTGAAGCATTTCGCGCCGCGCGCGCGACTGCGGCACAGTTGTTTGAATTCATGGGCGACCAGGATTGGCATAGCGAAGGCACGCATTCCGAAAGCGGTTCCTATGGCGCGGAAGATTGGCTGAAGATTTACGCGGCGCACGCTCACAACCACGCGGCACAGATTCAGCGATTGAAAGACGCGCTTGGTGAAAGCGCTGCGGCAACTGCGTAAAGCAATTAGCCGCGGATGAACGCGGATTCACGCGGATAAATGACTCACAAGCTGAAGCGAGTTACTCCGCTCTATCTAATCCTATCAGCGTAAATCCGCGTTCATCCGCGGCAAGATTTTCTCTTCACCGATCGATTTTGATCTCGCTATCAAATCGATCGGTTTTATTTTGATCGCATTCTTGACAGCGCGCGACCGAATGAGCAAGATGCACCTTCACTTAATTTCATCTTTCGAGTTCGCGCAATGGCCTCAGTAGCTCCGGTAGTTCAAACTTCTTTCACTGATCTCAAACTCTTACGACGGGGCAAAGTTCGCGATGTTTATGAAGTCGATGAGGATCGGCTTTTGATCGTTGCCACGGATCGCATCTCGGCGTTCGACAGTGTTTCGCCCACGCCGATCGAACGCAAAGGTGAAGTGTTGACCGCATTGTCGCGCTTTTGGTTTGCAAAGCTCGGGCACATCGTTCCGAATCACTTGCTCACCACGAACATCGATGAAATGCCCGCCGCGGTTCGCGCTCATGCGGACGAACTTCGCGATCGCTCGATGCTGGTCAAGCGCACCGAAGTCTTCCCCGTTGAGTGCGTGGTGCGGGGCTATCTTTCGGGCTCTGGGTGGAAAGACTATCAGCGCACCGGCGAAGTTTGCGGCCACAAATTGCCCGCGGGAATGCGCGATTCAGAAAAATTGACCAAACCCATTTTCACGCCGGCGACGAAAGCCGAAACCGGTCACGACGAAAACATCAGCGAAGGCCAAATGGCCGAAATCGTTGGCGAAGACATCATGAAATACCTGCGCGACGTGTCGCTTCGGGTCTACGGCGAAGCCGCCGAGTATGCGCGCGGCCGCGGCATTATCATCGCTGACACGAAGTTCGAATTCGGCCGCGACAAAGACGACGAAATCATTTTGATCGACGAAGTCTTAACGCCAGACTCGTCGCGTTTCTGGCCAATTGATAGCTATGAAGTCGGCATGTCGCAACCTTCATTCGACAAACAGTATGTGCGCGATTATTTGGAAAGCATTAAGTGGGACAAGCAGCCGCCTTGTCCAGAGTTGCCGGGAGAAATAGCTCAGGCAACAACAGCAAGGTATTTGGAAGCGTTCGAATTGATAACCGGAGAGAGTCTCTGAGTCCGGGAGTCTTAGAGTCTGGAGTGCGGAGTTCAGTCGCCAGACTTCAGACTTATTAGACTTCAGACTCGCTAGACTCAGGACTCTAAGGACTAATTAAATGCAGATTCGCCCCCGCCTTGAAGCCCTAATCGACGACATGCTCGATGGGCACATCCTTCTCGATGAAGCACTCGAGGAGTTTGAAAAGCTTTATATCGAGAAAGCCTACACGCGAAACAAGAAGCGCATCTCTCACACCGCCGCCGCGCTTGGCATTCACCGCAACACGATTTCCAAACGCGTCAATTCGTATCGCGCCGAGGAACGCAAGCACCAACAGAACGGCGCCCGCCGCCGCGGAAATAGCAAAGCTCATTGACTGATTCAGGCGATCTTTCTAATCAAAGTCCTCGGCACATCTCGTTCGCTGACCAGGGAATGGCCATCGCTTTTTCATACGCCGCTTTGATCTCGGCGGCATTCCAGTCTCTTCGCATCCAACTTTTTCCGTCGGCAAACTCCACTCGATTGATGATGACCCTTTCCTGAAACGGACTCGCGGATTTTGCGAGACTTGCTGCGCTAACCGCGTTTGGCGGACCGGACAAACTGAAAGCCTGTAGCTCTTTTTCTTTGTCAGGTTTGATATTGACGCCGCAAACAAACTGTCGTCGCGTCACGCTTTCCGGATTACCAGGATCGACGAATTGATATTCCCAGAAGACGATCTCGACAACCTGGGGACTCGCGTTGTGGATTTTCGCTTGATAGGTAAACGCATCGATAGTCTTGGACGGCGGCTTCTCCGCAGATTGCACGCTCTTTTCCAGAGCGGCACTTCGGCCGTCGATCGTATCCTGGTTTGGATCGCGAACACCGGCGGGATCATTAACGCGGACATTGCGCTCGAAATTCTTGTTGTCTTGAATCATCGCGCGCGCGGGAGCAATTCTTTCCGGAGTCGACGTATCAATCGTCTGCCGGGTCTTGGACCATTTGAAACCGAGCACGGCAACCTGATTTCCGTCCGGCGTTGGCGTTTGCTCAATGCTACCTGAAGAAAACAGGATCGCGAGCAGTGGAAGCAGCAAAAACATTTTCATCGCCCTATCTCCTTGTTGATTGCACGAGGCGGAATATGCGGGGCATTGTCCCCTGTGGTGCGCATTTCATCAAGTAATTTCACGAGCGGCGATAAGCATCTGAGAAAACGTCGGCCGCTTAACGCTTACGGCTCACCTCTTACTGCTTGCCGCTTACTGCATCCCAAGCCGCTTTCGCTATTTTCGCAATCACGCCTTCGCGTGTCGCTTCATCCGCCGGCGAGTCTGACACGAAAACCGCAATCGCCAGATGTTTTCCGTTCGGCAAAGTGATGATGCCGATGTCGTTCGTCGCCGCTGTAATTCCCTTCTCTGTTCCCGATGTTCCGGTTTTGTGCGCGACGATGGTGCCCGTCGGCAGCAATCCTTTTATGCGCTTAGTGCCCGGCGTCGATTCGATCATGTATTTCAAAAGCAAGGCCTGACTGGATTCGGAAAGTCCGCGTTTCTCATGCAGCGCTCGCAGCAAAGCAATCGCTGCTTCCGGTGTAGCGGAATTGCGATATTGGACCTGCCAGTCTTGTCCTAGTTCCCTTTCAGTGTTGAGTACGATCATGTCAGTGACCGCAAGGTCTGTGACGTACATTTGCACCGGTATCCGTCCCCCAGCGAGTTTCATCAACACATCAGACGCTGTGCCGTCGCTTTCCGAAATCGCAAACCGTAGCAACTCGCTGACGGTAATCTCCGTTCCATTGGGATTGCGATCGCGAATCGGACTGTACTGTCCGACTCTAACAAAATCACCTTTCGTTACCGCGACCTTCTGATCAAGATTTATCTTTCCGGCATCGACCTGCTTCATGACCGCCATGCTAATCGGCAACTTGTAGACACTCTGCATCGGAAAATGATCTTGAGCATTGAGCGATGCAACCGTCTCGCCCGTCTCAAGCACAACCGCAGACGCGCCGACGTGGCCTTTGGCGAGTGAGGCAATTTGGGTGACATCAACATGCGCACCAGGGCTTTGCAGTGTTGACGGTGGTCCGGTTTCGCGGGGCACTGATTTTTCGCGAACCGCGCTCCCGCCCGAACAAGTTGTCAACGCGACGAGGATGACTAAAAAGAACACCTTAGAAATCTTCATGAATGTTTTTGAATCTCGATTTGGCAACAACGCCGCGGGACGAGCCAAGCCGGGGCGCCTGATGATTTCTTGAGTTGGTATAAAACTCAATGCTTGAGATTAACGGCCCTTAGAGTACTCCACATCCTGATACTGATTCCATAATTTGTTTCACTCAATCTTAAGGCTCACGACTACGCCTTGAGACTCATTCCTCTAACTCCAAAAACACCCGGTTGACAACGACTCAAACGTTAATTATATTTCCTAGCACTCATCTTTCCAGATTGCTAATACTGGGTAAGTGAAGTGGGCAAGTTCATTCGCAATGTTGTGTCTAAATTCATCACTTGAGAGGAGCATTACAGGAGTATGGCAGTAAACATTAGGCCGCTTCATGACCGCGTCATCGTGCGCCGCATTGAAGAAGGCGAACAAGTTCGCGGCGGGATCATCATTCCCGATACCGCTAAAGAGAAACCACAGGAAGGCGAAGTCGTAGCCGTCGGCGAAGGCAAATATCGCGAGGATGGCACCCGCCAAAACCTTGACGTCAAAGCCGGCGATCGAGTTCTGTTCGGCAAGTACAGCGGATCAGAAATCAAGATCGACGACGAAGAGCTTTTGATTATGCGCGAAGATGAGATTCTCGGAATCATTCAACGCGCCGCCGCCGGAAAGAAAGCCGGCAAGTAAGCGAACTAGATTCGAATCTAAGAGGAGAAGAAACAAAGATGGCAAAGCAAGTAGTTCATGGCGAGGAGTCGCGCGCGGCTATTCTGCGCGGAATCAATCAGCTCGCCGATGCAGTGAAGATCACGCTGGGCCCGAAAGGCCGCAACGTGGTTATCGATAAGAAATTTGGTTCGCCCACAATCACCAAAGACGGCGTAACCGTAGCGAAGGAAATCGAGCTCAAAGACAACCTGGAGAACATGGGCGCGCAGATGGTTCGCGAAGTTGCTTCGAAGACTTCCGACGTGGCCGGTGACGGCACGACGACCGCAACCGTGCTGGCCCAGTCAATTTTCAAAGAGGGTGTAAAGACGGTGGCCGCCGGTGCGAACCCGATGGCGCTCAAGCGTGGCATCGACAAAGCAGTCGAGCGCGCCACGGAAGAAATTCATCGACTGGCGAAGCCGGTGAAGGGCGACATGATCGCTCAGGTCGGCACCGTTTCCGCGAATGGCGATGCGACGATCGGCGGCATCATCGCGAAAGCGATGGATCAGGTTGGCAAAGACGGCGTCATCACCGTCGAAGAATCGCGCACGATGGAGACTTCGCTGGAAGTTGTCGAAGGAATGCAGTTCGATCGCGGCTATCTGAGCCCTTACTTCGTGACTGACCCTGAGAGAATGGAAGCGACGCTGGAAAACGCGCTGATCCTGATTCATGAGAAGAAGATCAGCTCGATGAAGGATCTGCTGCCATTGCTGGAACAGATTGCCAAGATGGGCAAGCCTCTGCTGATTATCGCTGAGGACGTGGAAGGCGAAGCGTTGGCGACACTGGTCGTCAATAAATTGCGTGGCACACTTAACGTCGGGGCAGTAAAAGCGCCCGGCTTCGGTGACCGTCGCAAGGCGATGTTGGAAGACATTGCGGCCCTGACGGGTGGCAAGGTCATCAGCGAAGATCTCGGCATCAAGCTCGAGAATGTTCAGGTGACGGACCTCGGCAAGGCCAAGAAAATCACGATCGACAAGGACAACACGACGATCGTTGAAGGCTCGGGCAAGCAGGCCGACATCGAAGGCCGCGTAAAGACCCTTCGCGCGCAAGTGGAAGAGACGACCTCTGACTATGATCGCGAGAAACTCCAGGAGCGGCTCGCTAAATTAGTTGGCGGCGTCGCGGTAATCAAGGTTGGCGCGGCGACTGAGACCGAGATGAAAGAGAAGAAAGCTCGGGTCGAAGATGCGATGCACGCGACGCGCGCAGCCGTGGAAGAAGGTATCGTTGCCGGCGGCGGCGTCGCGCTGGTGAGGGCGGCAAAAGTACTGGAAGATGCTAAAGCTGTAGTCGGTAGAGGTGGCGATCCTGATGAACGAATCGGCGTTGCGATTGTGAGACGCGCTTTGGAAGAGCCGCTGCGTCAGATCGTTCAGAACGCCGGCAAAGAGGGCGCGGTTGTGGTCGAGAAAGTCCGCAACGACAAGAACGACAACTTTGGCTTCAATGCTCAGACCGAGGAGTTCGAAGACCTGGTGAAAGCCGGCGTCATCGATCCGGCCAAGGTCACGCGCACGGCGCTGCAAAACGCAGCTTCGATCGCCGGCTTGATGCTCACCACTGAAGCAATGGTTTCGGAGATTCCTGAAGAGGATAAGACTCCGATGGGGGGCGGCATGGGTGGCATGGGCGGCGGCATGGGAATGTAAGCCACGTCGCAAGTCAGTAACCCGCGTTTCGCAAAAAAGCGGCTTCGAAGAAATTCGAAGCCGCTTTTTTTTGATGATATAATTGGTTTATGCAACAGCACCGCGCGTCGTCTGCAATTACTTCTCGGGTGATTCGCGCGCCCGAAAGTGAACCGCTGCAGAATGACTGGCTCAATTATTCACCCGCGGAACGGATCGAGGCAGTTTGGACTTTGACCAAAGAGTGCATGCAATGGAATGCAGTGAACTCTGATGAACCGAGACTTCAGCGAACTGTTACGCGCATTCAACGACCACAAGGTTGATTATTTGGTCGTCGGAGCACACGCCTTAGCAGCACACGGACATGTGCGCGCGACTAAGGATCTCGATGTTTGGATTCGGCCAGAGATCGAGAATGCTCGCCGAACGCTCCAAGCGTTGGAATCCTATGGTGCACCTCTTCATGATCTGACTGAAAAGGATCTGGCCGTGCCTGGAACGGTATTTCAGATTGGAATTCCTCCGTTACGCATCGTAATCCTTACAAGAATTGATGGGGTGGAATTCGCGGTAGCCTGGCAGGATCGATTGCACACGAATTTTGGCAACGAATCGGCGTGGGTAATTTCACTGAAACACCTGATTGCTAACAAAAAAGCGTCCGGGCGTCCTCAAGATTTGGTTGACGTGCAGACAATCGAAGATGGCCTGTCCTAACACCACCCAGCACAAAAAACGTGTGCCAGCTCGAAGGTAGCGATCACGGGGGGCGCGATTCGGCGGCCGAGCTGGCACTGGCGGGCACTATCGATGTGCAAATGTCGAATGACTCTTACAACCGGCTGACTTTGGGGTCAGCCCCACCCGACGGTGCGAAATTATACTCCTCGGAAATATGCAGTCAACGGTTTTTGAAAGAAGCTTCGCAGGGTACCGTTTTCGCAAGGAAATCAATAGGTTTCATGGTCGCAGCGACCGACCGCTGACCACCGTCCGCGGTGTTCCCTCAGCGGAGAGTAAATCCGGTTACTTCCATCTTGATGTTGGCGCGGTCGTCGCTATCGCTAAAGCCGTCGATCAGGATCGAGACTCGCATCGTCTTGTTCGGATCAAGTTCTGGTTGGCGAACGGGAATTACAACGAGCGTACGTTCCTTTACCGGCTTGCCATCGTGATCGACCACGGCGCCGCGCACTTCCAATCCGGTAATCGTGCGGCCGGTAAAATTGCGGACTGTCGTCTGCAGGGTCATCACCGTATCTCCCAGCGCACGCTTCGCCTCGTCGGCTTCCGGATCGTCGAGGGCGATTAGCTTGCTGTACTTGTCCCAGTCAGGCGAGCCGCGTCGAATTGCGCCCTGCAAAGTCGGTGGCGGGCTGGGCGCGACAGATTTGCGCAACAGCAAATAAAAGAACCCGCCAATCAGAACGGCCGCGATAACGGCAACCACAATGATTAAAGTGCGCTTGGATTTCTCTTCAGGAATAGCGTGTTCTGCCGGCATGATTTTTATCGAACGCGACCTCCTCTCAAAATTGTCTCTTTAGACAATATCTTACTGCACATGTTCCGGTTTTCGTTAGAGTTCATCAGACCGTTGTAATCACGGGCTCGCGCAAAGCTGGTCGAGTCGCGCTTCGAACCTTTACAATCGAATCATGAATTGTCCTGTTTGCAAATCAATTGAATTGTCTCCAATCCAATTGGATCCAAGTTTGTCAGCGCACGAGTGTCCCAACTGTCTCGGTCATTGGATTGGTGGCGCTGAATATTGGAGATGGGTCGAGCGACACCGCAGCGATCTTGCTGAACGCGTTCATGAAACCGAAACCTTGTCGCTTGCCGAGCCGGGTCTGCCGATCGATTGTCCCGAATGCCGCTTTCGTATGGTGAAGTATTTCGCCGGACACGGCCTGCCGTTTACGATCGATCATTGTCACGGCTGCAAAGGTATCTGGCTGGACGGCAACGAATGGGAGGCCCTGAAGAAGCGCAATCTGCACGACGATTTGAATCTGATGTTAACGTCGTTTTGGCAGACCGAGGCGACTCGCGAAGTTCGCAAGAAAAAGATGGAGCAGATTTACACCGGAAGGTTTGGCGAAGACGATTACACGGAGATCAAACGGATACGTTACTGGCTGGAAACCAAGACAAATCGCGAAGAGTTGCTTGCGTTCTTGATCGATAAGAATCCATTTGACGTTTGATTGCGAACGGTAGTACAAACCGATGGCTTTTGTTCTTTTAGCGTCATTGCTTTGATCACCAATGCGCCCAGAAAAAATCTTGCCAAGCACGCCTTCTTGTAATAATCTGGGCCCCTCATCTACCAGGCAGTTGATCCTAATCAGATACTCCGTACTGGAATAAAACAATAAAGCTTTCATGATAAGCCGGTGGGTGTGTAATCTTTCGTTCCCACGTTTACTCCAGGAGAAGTGCCATGTCAGAGAACGCTCGAATCGAAAACCCAAGCCAGCAAGCTTTGCAAACTGAAGTGGAAGCCTTAGAAGGAGAGGCTCACTCATTCGAAAATCGGCTGATTCGGCTTGAGGATGAAGTCGAAAAACAAAAGGACAGCCTGATCAGTAGGATTGAGCGGGCCGGGATTGTAATCGGCGTCCTTGGGGCGGCTCTTTCAATAGCTACAGGTTTTTTCGCCTTGCCTAAAGCTTACAAGGAATTCCGAGGAAAACCGGAAACCAAAATGGTCAGCGGTTGGCCACTGGAACTGTCATATGATCCCACGATGAAAAAGGTCAGCTTCATGTTCGCCGCAGAAGTAGGAAATGATGGGAGCAAAAATGACATCGTCAAGCAAGTTCGCGCCTCGTTCAGACCTGACTCTGTACCTGTAGATCGCGCAACATTCGTAACTACGGGTATCAAACTGACTGAAAAGGGTATTGAAGTGCGCGCGCCCTTTGACGTCAGCACCGCTTCGCCAAGAGAGTTGATTTGCACGATGACCAAAGACTTAGAAGACAATGATGTCCAATCTGTACTTCAACCTGGGCTAAATCATCTTGACGTCAGCCTTGTTGGTGACGACGACAAGGGACGAGCTTCTGCAAGCTACTGCATCTGGATACTGAACAAGCAAATCAGCGATATGGTAGCTGCGACCAGTTCGAAGACTTTCATCTTTGACGCTCAGTATCAAAAATGTAAGGAGGAGCAATGAAAGTATTACTCTCGCTTCTGTTTGTTACTTCGCTATTTGTCCTTCTCGCCCATTTACAGATTGGTCAACGGCATCTCGATTTGTACGCTGTAGCGCCAAGGCATCACGAAGCGGCGACGCGATCGGCCCTTACGCATCCTGCTCAGGCACCTAGTGATCTTCAGATCAGACATATGGCCGCAATGGGTGAAAGTGCGACCGGCGAAAAAATGTCCCAGTCAACGAACAAACGACTAATCCTCAATTTGAAGCCATGCAAAGAGAGGCCTGACTATGTGAGCTTCAGCCAACCGTTTACTGAGGAACCAGCAGGAGAGATGGTTTGTGACGGGCAACTGATCAAGTTGGTAGCCGTCACCAAGGATTGAAGCCGAGCGAGGAATCGCCTGCCAATCCTAGTCGATAGAAGCCACTTGTATTTCTGGGAAAACGATCTAAGAGCATGGCGGAAATAGATCAAGCAAAGCTGTGGTATCAAACCAACCTCGATATCTTTCTCAACCGCTGGTTTTCTAATTACGATGACGCGCGCAAAGCTCTCAGAGAGCACGGCGGATTTCTCCTTCCCTATCGTCACCATTTCTACGTGTGCAAAGCTGAAGTGATAAAAGCGCTCGGCCTCGATCCCGACGACCCTGATTGGGAAGCTATAGGCTTTGACTGCGCGCGGCCCAAAGATCAGGAGGCGTTTGCGCGGCTGAAAGCAAAACGCGGGCGGATAGTCGGCGCGGCGGACGAAAGCTCGAGCTAGTCACCCCGCAACGACTTCCGCGTATATTTTTTCTGTCTTAGTAACCATCTGGTCAAGCGAGAAACGTTCACGCACTGCGGTCTCTGCATTTTGTGAGAGTCGTTCGCGTTCGCTGATGTCGTCCAACAATGACGTAACCGCTTTCGCCATCGCTTCAACATCGCCAATCGGGACCAACAATCCCGTCTGACTCGCGTCAATGATTTCGCGCGCGCCTTCGGACGCGGTGGCGATGACGGGAACGCCTGCAGCCATCGCTTCAACGATTGAAAGCCCGAAAGGTTCGGCGCGCGCAGACGACACAAACAAATCGAAAGTCACAAGGGTTGATGCGATGTCCTCGATCCAGCCGCTTAGTTTTACCTGCTGGTTCAGCTTCAAATCGTCGATCAATTTTTCGAGAGCGCGCCGATTCTCACGGTGATCAGACTTGTCTTCGCCGACGATGATGAATTCGACGTCGCCGCGCTCACGGCAAACAATCGCTGCGACGCGAATGAAATCATCGAAACCCTTAATCGGAGCGAGATGGCCAATCGTCCCGACGCGCAGTTTGCCGGATTCCTCCCGAACCGATTCCCTTCCCTTCGTGAACCGATCGACGTCGATTCCGTTATGAATCACTACAATCTTATCGCGATTGAAAATCGCTCGTTCGCGCAGCGCAGCTGCCACAGCTTGCGAGACAGCAATCACCCGCGCGGTTCGTCGCAACGTCAGCTTGTGAATCGGATTCATCGCAAACAAGACATGTCGCGTGAGAACGAGCCGCGCCTTTGATGTTCCGGTTACGAACACAGCCAGCGGATAGTCGCGCGCAATGTGTGCGTGAACAATTTCGATTTTGTTGTCCCGCACGAATCGAGAGAGCTTCATCGCAGTACTGAGATTCAAGGCATTACGCATCGGGAGTTCAATAATGTTTGAAGCCGCAAGCGAGGACAGTTCTGTGCGCAAAGGCGATCCCGGACTCAGCGCAGCGAACATCTCGTGGCCGCGCTTTGTGAGTTCGTTCGCGAGATCGGCAAGATGCCTCTCGCCACCGCCGATTTCGCGCGCTGAACAAATTTGCAGGATGCGCATGATTCGTCGAGACTCTAACATAACAACCCTCGGACTCTACTTGAGCTTCAGTCACTCCGTGTAGTACAAGCATCGTCCAGCAAATGACTCGAACAACGCACGAGCCTCAGTGCATTCTGTGCCAACGCGCTCTTCGCCTCATCGGCAAAGACTTCACCGGCAAATCAATTTACAGGTGCGATGCGTGTGAATATCTCATGACGCCGATCGCGACGGTGGAAGAAAACACCGCTCTTTACGATGATCCGGAATACTTCGATGGTTGGGGCTGCAATCTCGATTTCGATTATGAAAGGTTCGAACCTGCCGTTCATAAACAAGTCAGTGAGTATTTGGATTTCATAAAGAAGTACACAAGCGGCAAGTCATTGCTCGATGTCGGCACGGGAAGCGGACTCTTGGCTCACATGGCGCGCGCGCAAGGTTACGAAGTTGAAGGAACAGATTTTTCAAAACACGTGAGTGAAACTCTGCCGGCAAAGGCCGGCTTTCGCGTCCATCATGGCACGATCGAAGAGATCCAATTCAATCGAACTTACGACATCATCACGATGCTGCATGTCCTTGAACACACGACGAACCCGCTTTCGACTTTGAATCGCGCAAAGAAGCTCCTGAACCATGGTGGATTTATTGTCGTCGTCGTGCCGAACTATCGTAGTCTTGATACCCGGCTCAAGGATTCACTCTCCAGGTTCCATCTCAAAAGCCGGCCTTACAAGCATCTGGCTCTTGGCCACCACAACTGGGTGTTCTCGATCAAGAGTTTAGAAATATTAGGCGAAAAGAGCGGGTTGCAAATTGTGCATCGCGAAACGCGGCAGCCGGCGTGGCGCGCTGCCGGCGGGCATCGTTTGCTTGAGCGTTACGATATGGCAACGTGGTGTTGGATCGTCTATCGAAAAGACGATGGAAATATTTCGAAATGAGACTCACTTCACGATTTCGAAATCCATCCACTGCGTCGCGGTTCGGTGCTTCTCATCAGCCAACGCATCGGTGACGATGATTTGAACGACGTAATCACCGGGAACCAGATCAGTTCCAAGGAGAATTCTACCGCCGCCAATCAGGCGCTTGGGATCGGTTTGCGTCTTCGCGTCGTACGGATTTGTGCGTCCCGTGAAGACTTCCTTGCCATTGCGAAACAGGCGCGCCTGCGTGGTCAGTTGCGGATGATTTGTCGCCTTGTCGAGCCGCGCGTTGTAAATCATGAAGCCGTAATCCAACGCCATGCCGCGCGTGAAATGCCGTACAGCGGGACTCGCTTCGGCGTTGCCTTGATCCGCGCCGTCATCGCTCTGGGCCACTTGTGCCGCCGCATTATTGGTGGTGGCCGGATCGGTCGTCGAGGGTTTTGATTGGGACGGGCGTTGATTCGGAAACGATCCGGAGATTGAAAGTCCCGACAAGGCGAGACGATTTTTTTTCAAGTCGGGAACTTCGACGAATTGACTCGCCGATCCGATTCGCTCGCTGCTTGAATCGCGCAAGGACATGCGCAATTGATATGCACCGGGCTTCTTGATCGGGACTGTCACGTAATAGACCAAACCGTCGCGCTGAACCCGCTTGTACCAATCGTCATTCAACTGAATCGTGAAGGTCTTGCCACTCTGATCTACCGGCACGCCGTTGTCGCCAAACGTCATCGCGAGGACATCAAACACACACTTGTGCCGATTGTTCGCTTCGTCCGTGAATGTCAAATCGTGCGGATCGATGTGCAGCACGGATTTCATGAACGAACCGACTTTCACATCGTTGGCAAACAGCGAAGTCAGCTGCAGGTGAACCCCAGTTGAGTTGAAGGGCGATGACAGGGCGCGGACTAACTGCTGCGCCAGGGTCGCGGGCCGCGGATTGCGCTCTTCATCGGTCACGCCGAAAAAGCCGTTGCGCATCCGCACCGTAAATTTTCCGGGGCGCGTCACTTCCAATTTGAGCTTATGAAATTTCCGGCGGCCGGTGCGCGGATCGAACGTTGATTGATCGGGCCGATAGCCAATCAAATAATATCCGCGCTGATCTTCGAGCACGCGCCTGATGCCGCCGCTCAAATCGTTCGTATTTCTGATCGCCATGCCGCCGGTCTGCTGCGCCAAATAATTCAGTCCGTTTTGAGATTCGAAAAAATCCGCGTGCCGGTTGCTTAGTTGATCCTCGACTTGTTGCGCCGACATTCCCGAAACATTATCCGCAGCCGTGATCCCCAGAGTCTGCAAGCCACGAGCATCCATTGTGTAAATCACGACCGACGCGCGATTCGCGAGATCGGTAAGTCTTTGCAGTCCCGCCAGTACGCGATCACTGCGGCCGGGATCGTCGCGGTTGAAGATCTTAATGCCGTCCGATAGCAGCAGAATCGATTTGCGTCCGGGTAGCTCGCGCAGTCCGCGGATTACGTAATTCAACGCGCCCAGCGTTCCGACGGCAAAGATGTCTTCGCGAAACTGATCGAAATCCTCCTGCGCGGTGTTCAGGTCATCAGCAGCGGCCGAATTATTGATGTTTGACGATTCAATGGGCGCGAAGGCGCTGACTCCTCCGCGGCCGATCGCGTTATATTTAAGGCGGTCGATCGCGGCATACAGTTGCCGCTTGTCAGACGTGAATTGCTGCAACGCGCCCATGCCGCCGCTGGTGCGGATGATGGCCACGAGATCGCCGGACTGCATCTGCTGATCGACAAACTTCTTCAGCGCTTGTCGAACGTAATACGTACTCTCAAACGACAAGCCAAGATCGTCAACCACCAACGCAATCGTGCGACGCACATCCTCCAGTTTCAAAACCGTAGGC
>QHXI01000033.1 GCA_003222895.1 Acidobacteriota bacterium
CGCTCGATCTGACTAAGTTGTCCTCGCTGCATTTTGAAGCGCCTGACTTGGATCGCTTCCCGTCCATCTCGCTCGCGTATCGAGCATTGCGCACCGGCGGCACCCTGCCGGCGGCGATGAACGCGGCGAATGAAGAAGCGGTGCATGCTTTTATCAAGGAAAGAATTTCGTTGTCGGATATTCCGCTGATAATTCGCGCGATTATGGACGACCACAAAGTCTCGCCCGTCAAGATTCTCGATGACGTTCTCAATGCCGATCGCGGCGCGCGCCAACTCGCGCGACGAATCATCAACCAATTGGCCGCCGTGCCTCGCGCCAACGTGGCCTAGCTTCGGCATACCAAATAACTCTGTTTGACCTCATCATTCACGACACGTAAACTCGAAATGGCAGGTTAAACTATGAGTTTGCTTCAAAGCGGAATCATCGGCGTGCTCGCGTTCATCTTTATTCTCGGCGCGGCGGTGACTCTGCACGAGTTCGGACATTTTGTCGTCGCAAAGCTGCTGAAAATTCGAGTCGAGACGTTCTCGTTCGGCTTTGGTCCGCGGCTGTGGGGATTCAAAAAAGGAACGACAGATTACCGAATTTCTGCGATTCCTTTGGGTGGCTATGTGAAGCTCGGCGGCGACGAATCCAACGCTCCGATCGAAGGCGAAAGCGCGCCCGACATTCCACCTGAAGAACGATTCGATCTGCGGCCGCGCTATCAGCGAATCATGGTGGCGCTCGCCGGTCCGATCATGAACATCCTGACGGCGCTTTCGATTCCGTTTGCGGGAGCGCTGATTTATGGAGTGCAGGCAACGCCGCCTCCGGTTGTTCGTCAGATTTTGCCAGGCGGAGCCGCTGAGACTGCCGGCCTTAAGCCGGGCGATCGCATCGTTTCGTTTGACGGAAACCAAAATCCAAAGTGGAAGACGATCGCAGATGATGCGTTGCTTTCTCCGGGACAGCCATTGCCGCTCGAAATCGATCGCAACGGTCAACGAATCAATCTGACAATCAAACCGACGCCACACACCGAGGAAGGTGAGACGGTCGGATTCCTCGATTTTCTTCCTGACTACGGCAACGTACCCATCGTAGTTCGCGCGGTCGAACCAGGTACGCCTGCAGTTGAAGCCGGCTTGCAGCCAGGCGATCGGATCGTCGCGGTTAACGGCAAACAAGTGAAGAGCGCCGAGCAGGTCACTCAGCTAATTCGCGATCACAAAGGGCAGCCAATCACGCTGAGCGTTCAGCGTAATGGTAAGCCGGTTGATGTCACCGCGACAGCACGACGTTTGAGCGACGGGAAAGAGCGACTTGGATTCAGCCCAGACGAAGAAATTCCGTATCAAAGAGTTGGGCCGATCGGTGCAATAACCGAAGCAGTTGATCTGAATTGGGAATACATTCGCGTCACCGGCAAGGCGTTGGGCCAACTTTTCGCCGGTAAGCGTTCGGTACGCAATACCCTGTCTGGTCCGATCGGGATCTATCGGGTGGCGGCAACTTCTGCGATCAAATTGGGTTGGGCCGGCGTGTTCGCGACGCTGGGATTTCTTAGTTTGAATCTCGGCATATTTAACTTGCTGCCGATTCCCGTGCTCGATGGCGGCGCGATCTTTTTGTTGCTGATCGAAGGCGCTTTGGCAGTTATCGGTATGACCATCTCTGCGCGTGTGCGCGAAAGAATTCAGCAAGTGGGATTCGTCGTAGTCATTCTCTTGATGGTGTTCGTGATTACGAATGATCTTTTGAAGCAGGCCTCTATTTGGCGCGGTGGCGGCAATAGCAATCCGCCGGCCGCATCCCCTGCACCAACTACGAAATGATGCGTAAATCACGACCAGTTCAAGTCAAGCACGTGCAAATCGGCGGTGGTGCGCCGGTCGTCATCCAATCGATGACCAAGACCGACACTGCGAATGTCGACGAGACCGTAAAGCAGATTGAAGAGATGGTCACTGCCGGCTGCGAAGTTGTGCGGTTGGCCGTGCCGGACAACGATGCCGCGATTGCTCTTAAAGAAATTCGCAAACGCGTTCCCGAGGTTCCGCTTGTCGCCGACATCCACTTTCATTACAAGCTGGCTTTGATGGCGCTAGACGCAGGCGTCGACAAGCTGCGCCTTAATCCGGGAAACATCGGCAAGCATGAGCGCATTGTAGAAGTCGTGCGCGCCGCCCAGGTGCAGAAAGTTCCGATTCGTATTGGCGTGAACGGCGGATCGCTCGAAAAAGATCTCTTGCAGAAGTACGGCACGGCGACGCCGGAAGCGATGTTCGAGTCAGCGATGCGTCATATTCGTATCCTCGAAGACCTCGATTTCACCGACATAATAATTTCGCTGAAAGCTTCCGACGTGCATCGCACAGTTGCTGCGTATCGCTTGCTTGCCGAGAAAGTCGATTATCCTTTTCACCTCGGCGTGACTGAAGCGGGCACGGCCTTCACCGGCACGGTTAAGTCATCGATCGGGCTCGGCATTCTGTTGCACGAAGGCATCGGCGACACGATTCGCGTTTCATTGGCGGCCGAACCTCAGGAAGAAGTTCGTGTTGCCTGGGAGATTGTGAAGTCGCTTGGCTTGCGCACGCGCGGCGTAACTGTCGTAGCGTGTCCGACTTGTGGCCGTCTGGACGTCGATAACTTTGTCGAGATCGTGACCGAGATTGAGCGGCGACTCGCGCACGTGCAGGAACCACTTCATCTATCGATCATGGGTTGTGCGGTGAATGGGCCGGGCGAAGCTCACGACTCGCAGCTTGGAATCACCTTCGGTCGCGGCGTTGGTATGATTTTCAAAGACGGTGTGCCGATGCGGAAAGTCGCCGGCGAAGATATCGTTGAAGCGTTTGTGAAAGAAACTGAGAAGTTACTCGCCGAAGGCGCTGCCGCAAAGCCTGAGACTCGTCACGAGCTGGTCAGTATTCAATAAGCAGTCCCGCTGCCAATTAAGCCGCCGCCAACTTCATCATCAATCCGTCGCTGGCGATCTTGCGGTTGAGATTCACTTCCAGCGCGCCGCGCAACTCTTCAATCTCCTTCAACCACGCTGCAGCTCGCATACTTCGCAATTCACTCGCAATTCGCTGCAAGTCGTTCAGAAGATCTTTGTTGACGAGCGCTTCAGCAGATCGGCCGAGCGACAAAGCCCAGGCATCGCGAATCAAGCTTTCCAGAACGTCCAGCGTCTGTTCGTAATCGCTGCGATCTTTCGCGGCCGCAAGTTGTTCCGCCGAGTGGAGAAGCTGCACGCGATCTCCACTTAGCGTCAACGCATTCAAGATGGTAAGCATTGATTGGCGGCGCTCGCGATAATCGTCGATGTCTACGTTTAGTGCGCGGCCGATGCTTCCCCGGGAAGTGCGCGCCAACAAAACCGCGTCCGCGGCCGACGTGTTTTCTTTTTCAATCAGGAAGCGTTCGATCGCTTCAGAGGCGATCGGCGCAAACCTGATTATCTGACATCGCGAGCGGATCGTGGCGAGCAGCGCCGTTGGATTGGTCGTCGTCAGAATCAAATGAGAAGTTGGCGGAGGCTCTTCGAGAGTCTTAAGCAGCGCATTAGCAGCCTGATCGTTCATGTACTCGGCATCTTCGACGATGAAAATGCGCGCAGCGCCTTCGAACGGACGAAAGTTCGCCTCACGTTCAAGTTCGCGCATCGGTCTAACGCGAATGATCTGCTTATAAGGCCGAACCATCGCGATGTCCGCGTGTTCGCTCCAAATCATTCGCTCTTTATCATCGTCGGCATTGCCGAAAGGAGGAAACATTGATCCAGAGATTCGTTTACAAGAAGAACATTGGTCACACGCTTGGACGCCGATTCGGTTACGACAGTTCAGAGCCTTTGCCATTTCCAGCGCAAACAACTTCTTTCCGATGCCTTCTTCGCCGGTGAAGAGAAGCGATCCGGGCACACGTCCGCTGTCCAGCAGGTGCTGCAACCTGGCCTTAACTTCTTCGTTGCCGATGAGTGTGGCGAACATGATTAGCAAAGGGCCAAGAGCAAGGAGCCAAGTGTAGCGCGCAGAGACGCAACCCGTTAGGATTACCGTTGCGCTTCGCCCTGCGCTCCTAGTCCAAGAATCCTCGCTCCTGCAAAAACGGAGGCACAATATCCATGACTAACTGCTGAGTCTCGTGATCGAGCCGATCAGTATGCTTGGCTTTGACGCGCCGTCTTGTTCGCAGCGCGGATTCGGGAACGGACAGGTCGAACAAGAGCGTGAGATCCGGTGTCAATCCGTCCGTTGCAAGTTGCACGATCTCCTTAATCACTTCCGGGTTGAAGCCGCGGCCTGATCCCTGGTATGCAACCGTCGCGTCAGCGTATCGATCAGACAACACGATCTTATTTTCGGCCAGCGCCGGCAAAAGAAGCGTGCGAACATGCTGCGCGCGATCGGCTGCGAATACTAACAACTCAGTCAGCGGATCAACCTGCTCCTTCACATCGAGCAGAACCGCGCGCAGCTTCTGTCCAAGCGGTGTGCCGCCAGGCTCACGCGTCGTTACCACATCCAAACCACGCACGCGCAACTCACTCGCCAGCAGACGAAGCTGCGTCGATTTTCCACAACCGTCTATTCCTTCGAAAGTGATGAAAGCCCCAGCCATTGAATGAGAAACCGCGTGAGAATATTAAACGGCGGGCGGTTCGTTTGTCTGCTCGGCAGGAGGATCGGGTGGAACTGAAATGTGACGTAGCTCGCCGGTCGACCGACGTGCTTGTGCGATGGTTGAAATTGCGTGCTTGAAGATCAGTTGATCCTGCGCGCCCGTTTCGAGCAACAGCGAGAACTTATCAAAGCTCTTGATACGACCCAGCAATTTCGCGCCATTGACCAGATAAATCGTCACCGTGGTTTTCTCGCGCCGAGCGAAATTCAAAAAACCATCTTGAATGTTTTGTGGAACGATCTTTGAGTCCACGAAACTCTTCCTTCGTCGGATTGATGGATTGAACGACGCTCAGAGTATAACAGGCGTGCGCAGCTTACAAGAGATTTTCCGCGATTTCGTTTACGTCGCCGCTAGCGATTGTTCGTCGAGAAGAGCGAGAACTTTCTTCTGGATAGCGGTGTCGTCACCAAAGCCTTCGATCCATTCAACGCCTGGCTCCCGACGAAACCAGGTTAATTGTCGCTTCGCATAATGTCGCACATCGAGTTTCGTTTGCTCGATCGCGCTGGCGAGATCGCGTTCGCCTTTCAGATATTCGACGACGCGACGATAACCGTGCGCGCCGAGGGCGCTGGAATTCGCGGGCACGCCGCGCGCGAGAAGATGTCGGACTTCGTCAACCAATCCATCGGCGAAATGTTTTTCGGTGCGCTCGTTGATTCGCGTGTACAACTCTGCCCTTGGGGGATTCAGTGCGATGACGCGAATGCGTCTTGCGAATGGCGGTGGTTCAGGTCGCCCCGGTCTTTGTTCTGAAATTCGCTCTCCGCTCTGAAGATAAAATTCGATCGCGCGTTGAACACGCGGCCAATCACGCGGGTTGAGGTTGCCGGCTTCTTTGGAATCGAATCGGCCCAGAATTCGATGAAGTCGCTCGGGGCCATGTTGTTCGCGAATTTTTGTAAGCCGCGCGCGCAGCTCTTCATCCGTGGCTGGGCTGGGGAAAAAGGGCTGTCGCAGCGCGCGAAGATAGAAGCCGGTGCCGCCAACAAGAATTGCTACGCGCCCACGCGCTTCGATCTCTTCAATCTTAGCGAGGGCTGCGCGCGCCCAATCAGCAGCTGTGAACGTGACGACTGGCGGAATAAAATCGATCAGATGGTGCGAAATTCCGCGGCGCTCTTCTAACGGCAACTTCGCAGTCGCGATTTGAATTTGCTGGTAGACCTGAACTGAATCGCAGTTGATGATTTCGCCGTTGAGGTGCAACGCGATCTGAATCCCACATTCGCTTTTTCCCGAAGCAGTTGGGCCAATGAGCGCGATGACTATTTGACTAGATTTGTTCGAACCGTCTGGTTTCCGATGTTCTACGCTGCTGCCATCGCCTTGTGTGCTGCTGCGGAAACGACTCTATAGGAAGAATGACGCTCCTTTTCCGATGTGAGAGACGAATGTATTAGTCGAAGAACTATTACCACCGACGGGAATTTGCTGAAAATAAATAGCGCGTCAATTTTTGCTTCGCTTCCTCGTCTCCTCCCTACCTTTATTGAAAGCAGCGATAAGGACCGGGTCAGACAGAAATCTAACGAATACTTTAACAAAGACGCCCCAGACCCAGCCCACCGCTATCGAAATGATTACTAAATATCGGCTGGCCGGAAGTAACCAACCGACGCCACCACCTACAAGATAACCACCGATTGAACCGATCAATAGGCTCGTCAGGACGTAAATGCGGTTTCTCTTGGATGAATATTCTTCGGGAAATTTCTGAAAACCAAAGACGAAAGCAAGTAGCGCCCCCAAAATTCCGGCGATTCCTGCTTTCAATAAAAGAGCCCATTTTGCCCCAACGCCAAAATTTGCAATTACCAGAACGGACAAGAGAATTGCAGTTAGCATTGCGAGTACGCGCACAACACTAAACATTCGCCGCCGTGCGGACATCCAGAGCAGGTTCTCAATGCCGGATTGCTTAGGCAAATCACCAAGCATCAGACCGATCAATGGTTCAAATGCCTCGGCCATCTCGATCCCCTTGTCCGAGTCGGCTGCCAGTTCCTCGCCGTACGCAAAATATGGGACGTATGGCACTGAGGTCTTGCGCAAATAAGTTTCCGCATCGCGATAGAGTTCCCTGATCTTAGGCGTGTCGCAAAATTTCCTGAATTTATTCGCTGCGCTTACTTCCCATTCACGAAGACGGCCCAGTTCTGACAGTTCCTTACGGCAAGGCAAGAAGAGTAATTCCGGCGTTCGGTGTATCGCTTTCAGCGTCGGATTATTTGGATCGCTGAGTTCAGCGGCAATCTGTTCGATTCCAGCTAGGTTTTGATTATTGAACACAAACACAAATACGACGATGTCTGGCAGTTGAACGGTGCAGACACCACCCACATCCGTGATACCTGTGCGGCTATCGATCAACGTCACGTCAGCCATCTCAAGAAACTCGTGTCGCAACCCCTCGATGACCTGAGCGCCGTTCCATCCACGATAAAAGTCCTCCCAATCAAAGCTACGAACCTTGTTTATGTATTCCGACTTCGTGTTTTGAGATCCGGCCCCGATAAGCTTGAGCGAGCCGCCGCCGTCGATTTCAAAGATCGTGTGGGCATAGCCCTTGATCAAAAGATCCTCCGGCTTCAGGCCTGTCTTCGGTGTTCCAACAAGCTGCTTATAGTTGTCCAGGTAATCGATTACTCCCTTTCCGAGCGCCTCGTCCCGGATATCGAAATAGCGATGAAGTCCGGGTGCTTCCAAATCCCAATCGACCGTCAGCACGTTGAGTTTGTAGTCGCGAGCGAGCAGCATCGCGATGTTCGCCATCGCCATCGAGCGCCCCACGCCGCCCTTATATGAATAGAAAGTAATTACTCGCGGCGCGATCTCTTGAAGCTTAGAGTTGTCTTGATTGGTATCGAAGCGAGACATACGGTTCAAGTCACCAGTTGCGGGTTGTCCGACAAGTCAGGCCGAGCCACTCCCCTCGCGGCGAAAACCGCCTGGGCCAGTGACAGCATAAAATCATCGGCCTTGGGACCGAGACGCCTTGCGACGCGCTTGAGATAGGATTGGAGGCGCTCGGCTGTCTCCACCTGCCATTCGTAAGAGTCATTCTCATCACGGATGGCATGCAGAGACTGCAACTGGTTTATGCAGACATCAGCCAGCTCGCCGCGCAGCGCCGCAGGCAATTCTGCCGGCAGGACAATACAGAACGCCTTTTCCGTATTGTAAATTGTAGTTTGAATTTCTCGTGCTAGTCGCTCACGCTTTGTCGTGTGCGTGAGCACCAGAGGATCGATGATGTACAGCGCGGTTTTCTTGAGGACTTCTGCACCTCTTTGCGGATCATAGAGCTGTGCGCTCACGAGACTTGCCTTCAAGTTCGCCTTATCAAGATACGCGCGGATTGGCGTGCCTTCTTCGAAGGGTTGCCATTCGTCGGGAGAATTGGCATAAGGCTTTCCGACGGTTTCGAAGTCGTATACGTCCCCCAAAGCGTCAAGCTTCTCCTTAATCGCCTCATCAAGTTCCCCGTAGTCTTGCTTCGTGAGCGCAACCACACAGACTGTAACGACTATCTTATGAGCCATTGAGAAGACCTCCTCAGACTCTCTATACGCGCACGTCGCATTTTCATTACTTCGTTCAGCGATGTTAGATCGACATCAGGGGCCCAATAGCTTGACCAATTGATACTCACATTATTAACATCAGTGGCCGCCGCCCTCAGATCAACCAACTCCTCGGAAAGCTCTTCATAAAACCGTTTGCGTCCGAGACGATTGAAGCTATTTCCCAAATTGGTTATCAAAGTCATCGCTGCTTCGATTGCCGTCGTCAGTTGCGTGACGCGCTCGGTCAAATCCGGGCCTTCCGTCTCTGGCTGTTCGGTCTGGAGCGGGCTCATGGCAATGCCCTTCAAACAACCCCGCAATGACTTGATGCTTGCTATCTCGTCTTTGCCGGGAAGTAGTGGCAGATCGGAGTCCTCTTTGACAACAGTCAGAAAAAGCGTGCTAGAGCCGACGAGATAGACAAAGGAAAGGAGCAAGCAGATTCCGATGGGCCAGGCCTTGTCATGAAACGGCGAGGCCCACCACACGCTAATCCCGACCAATCTGAAGGTGCCCACTAGAAGGCCGTTTGCAGCGCAGACGAAGCTCGAAACGGCGATGATTGCGAGCGTAATCGTGGCAGCTCGCATGAACAAATGATCGCGGAGTAGATACCAATTTGCGAGACGTTGCCGTACCAGGACAAAGGTTAGCACCACCGGAATCAGAGCGACGGCGCAAATATACGGAAGCGCCGCCAAACCAATCCTGCTGCCTAGAGTTGCTTGATCGGGCGGCTTGAAGGCTCCCAACGCTCCTAAGCTGGCGGGAAGCGCACCATAAACTACGAGTCCGTAAGCGCGGAGACCGAAGAAATGATCCAACGGCAAGATCATCTCGTCGTACCGGTCTTTGATCGGGCGCACTAGGCGGCGAGCCTGCTTGGCAGCAGTTTGGAAAAACGATTCCTTCGAGGCATGGGCGGCGGCTTCTTCAATCATCGTTTGGGACCGGGAAGACAGCGAGTCTTTGTGAAGACACCGAACTTTGTTGCGCAGTATATGCCTACGCGTAAAGACGCGTCAACCGTTTCCCGCTCTCGCCGGATGATTCTAAGGTTTCAGGGATAAAGCGGAAAAGGAGAGTAGTCTTAAGGCTGTCGGCCCGCGAAAAATGTTAGTTGTGGATAATAAGCCGAATCACAATCACGAGCCAGATTATAAGAAGCAAACCGAGCGCGCCGATAATCTGATTGCGGGAGAAACGCATGGCGACTATGGAGAACTATGGGACTACGTGGAGGTGTTGGTCTTCAAAATAGGTTCCCTCGTATGTTGCAATACAATGCTTGCCGTTAGACTTGGCAAAGTTCTTTGCGCGGTTGGCCCTCTTCATCCCTAAGCCGGATTCTAGTGAGAGCTTTATGTAGGTTACTCGCATCTTGACGCAGGGATCTTAACGACTCAACCGCATCGGCCCTGGGTAAACTATCGATCACGACTCGGTATGAGTCAGGGATGAAGTTGTCTCTGAACCACTGAGCGCAGGATCGAACGAGATTGTGATCAGACAGAATCTGGGGCACTTTAGACTCCTCGCCTAGTAAAGCTTCGTCAGCTCAATTCCGGTATAATACGTCTTGAGAATTTGCTCGACGTTCAATCCCTGCTTCGCCAACCCATACGCACCGAACTGGCACATGCCAACGCCGTGACCCCAGCCGCGACCGGTGAAAATGAATGCCGAAACGCGATTGCGATCGTCGTAGACGCGATCGATCACGAACAGTTGCTCTCTCAGCCCGAGCGCCGATCGAATACGCCCGCCGCGAATGTGCGCGACGCCTTGGGCGCCGATCACTTCCAAATCGATCACGCGGCGCGAAGTTCCTTGCTTCGCGATGCGCAAATCAATAATCGGGCCGATGCCGCGGACTGATCTTCCAAGTCGAGCTTGCACGGCGCCGAGATTCAGTTGCGCAGTCCAGTTGCTCAAAGACGAGAATCTGTCGGCGGCGGCGCCATTGTTGGCAGGCCGAACTTCCAGGTAATCGACATCGCCTTTGGCGTCGACGTGGAAAGTTACGGGCTCGCCGCCAACCAGAGCCAGTGTCTTCATCTGATAAAGATTTTCACCGAATTGACGAAATAGGAACGCGCGATTGCTGACGGCTACGGGCAAGTCTTTGCCCTTGTTCGAGCGCAACATCATCACGCCGCTGGCTGCCGGTCGTGTCGTCCCTTTTTGCAGCGCCAACAAGTTCCGCGATGCGAGCATGCGAACGATCGCATGCAATACGCGCGACCGGGTCATCGTTTCTTTCGGTCGCAGGGTCGCGTCGGCAAATAACGAGAGCATGCCATCGCGTAGCAGCATCGCCACATCAGCGCGATTGGGCCCCGGCACCTCACCGCCGTCGCGAAAACTCAACAAGTAGTCAGCGTCGGCATTGTTGAATAAGGTATCGGCTCGCGCGTCGCCATAACCCGCGGAAATGAGCGCGGTGCTGAAAGCGGGCGGTTTCGCCGCATCATCCGGCGCCTTAAATGCTGCGTTGTGATTAAGGCGAGCGAACGTGTTGAGCCACTCGCGAACTTCCGATTCTGAAACGTGAGAGGCAAGCCACGAACTCGAAACTTTATCGAGAGGTAAGTTGAAACCGCTAATACCGAGCAGCGCCGCGTCGCGCGCGTAGATCAGATCCTGTTCGTCTTTGATTTCGATTACGTCGCGGGAACTTTTGATCGTGAACGGCGCGAAAGCCGCTTTACCTTCGACGGCGCATTCGCGTCCACGCAAATAAGGCACGTCTTCGTTGAAAATATTAGCAGCGTCTTCGGTGCGACCGCCGCAGGTCGAAGTGTAGAGGGCGTTGATTGGTTCGCCGTTGTAGGTGGCAACCATGCCGCGCGTTTCGTCGACCGCGCGAGAAGTTAGCGGCGTTTCACTCGAAAGTCCGCGATAAACTTGTGAGCGCGTCGTGGGCAATAAATCAAAGCCTTCGGATGCGAACTGTCCGCGATTCTTCACGGCGTAAGTTCGGGCGGCGATCGCCTGGGCCTTCAAAGCTTCGAGCGCGGGGTAAGAAAGTTCGTTCGGTACCACGCCGCGTACGTAGTCTTCCAAACCGATCACGTTCACCACCGTCACATTTCCATGGGTGTTCGCAAAAACTTCGATCTTGCCGCGATACGGTTTGTCGTTGAGACGAACCGGCGCGTTCTTCTCGTCGGATGAAGCGAAGACGAGCGGCGCGCTGGAATGAAGCATCGGCGAAGCGCCGCGAGCGAACGCGATAATCTCGCGGCTCGGCGAAGATGCCCGCGAGGTCAGCTTGATCTTGCTGGACGAAGCGGCGGGCTTTGCGCCTGACGACATATCTGATTGCGCAAGCGAAGGATTCGCGCTAGCAGCCTCTTTGTGATGACAACTTTCCATTTGTTGAGATCGTCTTCCACGACGGCGCGTGCTTCTTCGCCGGCCGTTTGACGGATCGATTCAATCAAACGATCTGCATCTTCGCGCGGGAGCGATCTGGCAATTTCCAAATCGTAAGCGTGATCAGCTAGCTGACGCGAAGGCGTCAGCATTCGCGATTCGACGCGAACGCGCGTCGCGTCGAGCGGTTGGGCTTCGTCAGTGAATTCAGAAACGCTCAACAAGCGCGCAGTCGTCGAGATCGTCGCCCCGCCCATGCCGGTTGAGAGCGCGATTCGCATCACGGGTTCGTTCGATGGTGCGATGTCGGCTTTTTCGCTCGACCTGCTGACGACGGAACCGGATTCGACCGGCCACTGGGCAGCCGATTTCTCAAGTTTTGTGTTCGACGAAGGCGCTGGCTGCTGAGCTTTTACGAATCGAGTTAAGCTGAGAGATGAAGAGACAAAGCTCGCGACCAGCACGGAGATCGCGATTCTTCTAATAACCTTCATCGATTGTTATCTGCGCGAAAGGAAGGTAGGCCGGGCGGGCCAAAGCCATGATACTACAAAGAAAGCGATCCGCGGGCGCAAATATTTTATAGTTGATCACGAGCGCACGTTCAGTGCGGCGACGGCCAGTGAATGAAATTCGCGGCGAACGGCGTTGATGTTCGCGAAGGGCAGGGAACGATTGTGAGTCCGATTCGTGAGTAAGATGAAAACACTCTGATCCGAAGCATCGATCCAGCAACTCGTTCCCGTGAATCCGGTGTGACCGAATGCATCAGGCGGCAGGGCTGGTCCCCCAGTCGAATCACTGGTCGCGGCGAGTTGCCACGCGAACGAGCGTGCTTCATTCAATCCTTCAGTCAGGTTCTGTCTGAACAGCGCGCAAGTTTCCCTCGCCAACAGTTCAGATTGATCAGCGATGAATTGATCTGCGATCCGCAAAGTTTCGAGCGCGTTCGAAAACAAACCAGCATGACCGGCGGCGCCGCCGAGAAAGTATGCGTTGCCGTCGTGAACCTCGCCCCAAATCATTTGGCTGCGCCAATTCGTGCCCAAGCCGGTCGCGGCCGGATCCTTCGCCGCTCCCGTTTCACACATGTCGCGCTCATAAGCATTGCCGGCTTCACAGGCGGCGATACCGGTTTGCATTGCCCGCGCCGGATTAAAGAACGTGTGCTGCAGCTTTAGTGGATCGAAAATTTCGCGCTGCGCCGATTCGACTAACGACGTGTCGGTCAAACGCTGAAGCAGAAAGCCCAGGACGATGAAACCGAGATCGCTGTAGACCACTCGCTCGCCAGGTTTGTACTCCAGAGTTTCGTTCGCGATCGCTTCTAACGCGGCTTCCTTTTTCGACGCGAGAAGATAAAGCGGGCGCCACGCCGGCAGACCGGATGTATGAGTGGCCAGATGTCCGATGGTGAGCGAATTCTTGTCCGGGCGATTGAACTCGGGGAGATATTCTGCAACTGGGGCATCAAGCGTCAGCGTCCCCGCTTGGACGAGTCGCGCGCAAAGCAAACCAGTTACCAGCGGCTTTGTCAGCGAGGCGAGATCGTAAATCGTTTCGAGTGTCGCCGGATGTTTTTCAGGCGCCAGGACGGCATCGCCAAGCGCGTCGGCAAACACCGGTTCGCCTTTTTCTGCGACGACGTAAACCGCGGAAGGGAAGTCGCCGGCATCGATCCTGCTGCGCAGAAACTTCGAAACACTCAAAACTGGTTCTACAGAGTTCAAGCGTTTTGCAAAAGAGTTCCCGCGCCAATTCGCACCGTGTGCTCGTGAATTTGTTCCAAGGTTCGCAAAGCGAGCGCGAGCGCGCGTCGCCCGTCTTCGCCAGAAACCAATGGTCGTGAATTAGTTGAGGCAGATTCAATGAATGACTCGATCTCGGCGCGCAATGGCTCGACGTTAATCACTTCGAGCACTTTTGTATTTACACCGGGCCACGGGCTCGCTTGTGATAGCGCGAGACTGCTGATTGATGCGTAGTTGTTTGCATAATCGACGACGACATAGTCGCGTGGCTGAAAGAAACGCATCTTGCGAATTCGCTCGGTGCCCACGCGCGATGCGGTAATGTTCGCGACGGCGCCGCTTTCGAATTCGATTCGCGCGTTTGCTGCATCCACACGATTCGTGAGAATCGGAATTCCGACTGCGTGCACGCTCATTACACCGAAGTCTTCACCGACCAACCACTGTACGATGTCGAGATCGTGAATCATAAGGTCGAGCACGACATCAATATCCAAAGAGCGTGCGGTGAATTGGCCCACGCGGTGAATCTCAAAATAGACAGGGTTCTTCACGTGTGGCCGCAACGCGACCAAAGCAGGATTGAATCGCTCGGCGTGGCCAACTTGCAGAATCGCCGCGCCCTTCCGGGCTGCTTCGATCATTCGATCAGCTTCATCGATGGTGCGTGAAATTGGCTTTTCAACCAGCACGTGCGTTCCCGATTCGAGAAACGCGCAAGCAATTTCGCAATGTGATTCGGTCGGGACGGCGAGACTGACGGCGTCGACATTCCCGAGCAGATTTCGCCACGCTGTGGTTGATTCAACGTGCCAGTCTTCCCCGATCTTTTTCGCACGCGCTTCATCGATATCACAGACTGAGACCAGTTGTGATTTGCCTTCGGCAGCTAAGGCGGCGTGAATGCGCGCGTGCTGTTGGCCGAGATGTCCGACGCCGATGACTGCAGTACGAAGCATAAGAAGTAGTCAGAGGTCAGTGGCCAGTGATCAGAAGCAGACCGACCGCGCCTTCCTCGTTTGAATCAAAGTTATCTTTCGAGGATACTTCGAAGTCTTGTTACTTGCTCAAATTGCGAGTGGTGATTTTCAAACTGCGTATCACGAACTGACCACTGATCACTGACTTCTGACCACTGCCTTGCGACTATACTTGCAACCTTCAGTGCTTGCCAAGCGTGCCTGGTTTCTTCTCTTCATCGCCATCGCCGCATTTTATCTTTGGGGTTTCGGCTCGCTTCCTCTGATTGGTCCAGACGAACCGCGCTACGCCGAAGTTGCGCGTGAGATGCTAGCGCGACGGGACTTGATCACGCCGACACTCGGCGGACTGCCGTGGTTCGAGAAGCCGCCACTGCTTTACTGGATGATGATGGCGAGTTATCGCGTGCTCGGGGTTAGCGAGTATGCGGCGCGACTCGGTGCGGCGAGTTGCGGCTTGCTCACCGCAATTTTCATCTATTGGATTGGCAGTAATGTGAGCTTGCGCGGCAATTCAGAGATTGAGCCGCAGGATTCCAATACTGACAAGTCTCTGGGTCGATGGAGCGCGCTTGTTTGGTTAACGAGCGCGGGCGCGATTGCTTTCTCTCGCGGCGCAAGTTTTGACATGGTGCTGACCATGACGACGACGGGTGCGCTCGCTGCGTTCTTCGTTGCAGAGAGCAGAGCGGGAAGTCAACGTAACCCTGCGTGCGGCTTCCTCGCATCTTTGTCGGGCGTTTTCCAGCGTAGTAATCAGATCATTTTGTTGGTGGCATTCTATGTGATGGCTGGTTTGTCGCTGCTCGCTAAGGGGCTGATTGGCTTTGTGATTATCTTTGGCGTGATCGCGCTCTATTACATTATTCGTCGCGAGCGGCCGCCGCGCAATTTTGGTATTAGCCTTCTATGGGGCATTCCGCTCTCGCTCGTTCTAGCAGGTGTTTGGTATGGACCGATGATCGCGCGACACGGTTGGACCTTTGTCGATCAATTCATCATCCAACACCACTTCGCGCGATTCGCGACTAATAAATATCACCATCCTGGCCCAGTTTATTTTTATCTGCCGGTAATAATCGGGCTGGCATTGCCATGGACGATCGTCTTGATTGCCGCGTTTGTTTCATCACGAAAATGGAATTGGCGAGGTGAAGTTGCGATTGATCGCCTTCGTGTTTTCGCTCTCGTGTGGCTGGTACTTCCGATGCTGTTTTTTTCGTTCTCAGGATCAAAGTTGGTTGCTTACATTCTGCCGGTGTTGCCGGCGGCGGCTTTGTTGGCCGGCGAACGCATCGCCTGTTTCATCAAAGACAATCGTGGCGAAAGAGTCCTGCGACTAAGTGGCGCATTGTTGATCGCGCTGGGAATTGGCGGAATTTGGTACTCGCATCAGGAGTTTTCGGTGAACGTTTGGTGCTTGTTACTACCCGCCGGGCCTCTGCTGTTAGTTGGCGCGACGGCCGCGATCCGACCGCAGTTGCGCAAATCTCTGTTCGTCCTCATTGCGGTTGCGGCAATCATGACGTCGGCAATTTCGTTGAAATCGCTTGCGCCGGCCGTCGCGAAAACCGAGTCGGTTCGCCAGTTGCTCGCGGTTGCTGATTCACTCGGCTACGCGACGACGCCAGTCGTGCAATTGCATGGCATCGAACGCACTGCGGAATTCTATGCTGCCAATCGATTGACTTACGGATCAGACGGGGAACCGGTGAAGTTCGAAGGCGCGGGTCAAGTTATTGACGCAGCGCGTCGAAGCGGTGTGGTTTTGTGTTTCGTGCCGATTGAATTCGAACCCCAGTTAACCACCGACAAGAACCTGAAGACGGAAATGATCGGAAACAACGGTCGCGTGGCACTGTTGGCAGTGCGACCTCGATAGGTGAATTATCTGAGCGACTTATCGAAGAATTCGATCACCGGCCGGTCATACGATTCCTCTTGTTCGCCAGTGGCTGACGGAAGGTTAGCGCCCGTCAACTTCAGGTCCTTTCGAACGTCCAACTGACCCTTCACGCACTGAACCAAATCGAGCGATGAACGGCGCCAGGGATCGCCTTCGCCTCCGACCAGCAGCTGTAAGCGAACATCACGAAGCGATCGCGCCAATTCGCACGACGGCGTATTCTGAAACTTCCCGAACGCGTAAACACGGACACCCAAGACAGCCAGTCGCTGAAGCACTGCGCTGTGCATGGACAAGCGCACGTTAGTCGCCGCCGCGATCAGGTCTTCCGGCGATGCGGGCACGGAATCGAGCGCCAGGGCGCGCACATCACTCGTCCGTCTCGCGGCGTCGAGGGCCGCATACGCGCCTAAACCTATTCCGTAGATTCCAACGCGTGGACCGACTTGAGGTTTCCCTTCGGAGGTTTTCAGCGAACGAAGAAACTCAATCGCTGCGGCCACGTCGTCGCCTTCGACTGAGCCAAATAGCGTCCAGTTAATCGGCGGATTTTCTCCGTGCCCCCGCAAATCGGGCCAGAGCACGGTGAAGTTGGTTGTTTCGTTAAGCTTGACCGCGAGATTCAGCAACCAGGATCTATCGGCTCCGTAGCCGTGCAGCAGAATCACCGCCGGCGCCCCTTCCGCTCCGCGAATCAACCAGCCGCGCGAGTCAGTTCCGTCGCGATTTTTCCAGGTCACATCGGTTGCCTTCAGTATTGGCCCAGTGACTGTCGAAAATGTTTGCGGCGTAATCAAGTAAGCAGCGCGCGGGGGACGTGTGATGCCGTAGACGATCCAGCCGCAAACGATCACAAACGCCAGAAGTATCACCAGCAGGATCGGCAAAAGTGTTTTCAGCGTCTTGCGAAGGACTCTGGCGCGCGGAGACATGTTACATCGGATTATGAATGAAGCCTGGTGAATTGCAAATCAGAAATTGGTTTAAGCACAGGCGACTGGCTTACTGGACTGCTATCGGACACTGTTCTTTTTCGAGCGGGCAATCTCCTTAGCGAGTTCGTAGTTCTCTGGCGTGTTCATGTTGAAAAAAAAGTGTTCGGCGCCGGGCAAATCTGAAAGTTCGTCGAACCCGATGTACAGCGTGTTGACCTTTTCCAGCAGCGCGCGAGGAGTGTGTTCGCCATTTGCGATTGATTGGTCGGCTGCTTTCAGACACCGCGGTCGCCGATACAGCGCGCAAAGCGGCTGCGGACGCAAATCGTCTTGAAGAGGAACCACGGCCTCGACTGATTCATTACGGAACTCCATCAAGCGCGCAAACAGCTCAAGACTTACGAACGGCAGATCGCAAGCGACGATCAAGCACCATTCGCTGCTCGCAGCAGCGAGAGCCGCATGAATTCCTCCCAACGGTCCCCATTTCTCATGAACATCGGGAATATTAACGATGGCCCCGGAATGCGGGCCAACGACCCTCAACGGATCCACGATTGTCCGAAGTTGACTCGCAATTCGCTCAACCGTAGTTTCGCCGTTGAGCCGTAGCCCCGATTTGTCATTTCCCATGCGGCTCGAAAGGCCGCCAACCAGAATGAATCCTTCGACATCCAACATTGGCCTTAACATGCTATTCTTTTTTTCGGAATTTGGGCTATAGTGACGCATGTTGCTTCGCCCCGCCAGTGTTCGACCTGCAAAAGGTATGAAGTTCATGAATAAACAAATTGCTGTGGCGATAGTTTTGGTCCTCGTCATCTTCTCACTTGGAACGACAGGCTTCGCACAGATGAAGCGAACAGCCGCTGTCGACAGTTCGAGCATGCCGCTGTTTGCCATTGAGGATTTGCGGCCTGGAATGAAGGGGATCGCGCGCACTGTATTTTCCGGAAGCGAGCCGCAGGAGTTTGGACTCGAGATTCTCGGTGTGCTTGACGGCTTCACTGGTCCGCGACAGTCGACGATCATCGCCAAGCTCAACGGGCCCAACGTGGACAAGACCGGCGTGTTTGCCGGAATGTCCGGCTCGCCGGTTTTCATCGACAACAAGTTGGTCGGTGCGATCGCTTACAGTTTTCCATTTGCGAAAGAAGCGATCTGCGGCATCACTCCGATCAAACAGATGATCGACATCTTTGCGCAAGGCAACGAAAGACCGAAGAGCAACGAAGCGCGCGCTTTTTCCTTTAGCGCGTCAGCGAGTACCTGGAAGCCGTCATTACCGAAGCAAGCAGTTGGCTCTCAGTCTCTAATCGCTCCGGTCTCGTCGGGCTCTGCGCTGGTGCCTTTGATGGGCCAGCAGATTCAGCCGATTGCGACACCAGTCGTTTTCAGTGGGATCAAACAAGAGACGCTGTCATTGTTTTCGTCGCAGCTTACTGACAGCGGCCTGCTGCCGGTCTCTGGCGTTGGTGGCGCGGCGGCGATGACCCCGCTCGAAAGTTTCGACAACAACACGTTGACGCCGGGGGCCTCGGTTACCGTGCAACTCGCGCGCGGCGATTATTCAGTTGCGGCTGCCGGCACGGTCACCTATCGCGACGGCGACAAAATTTATGCCTTCGGACATCCATTTCTCAGTCTCGGCAGTGCCGACATGCCGATGACGGAAAGCTCCGTCGTCACCGTCATTCCGAATGCTTTCAATTCTTTCAAACTCGCCGTGCCGGGAAAAATGGTTGGTTCGATTTCACAGGATCGAGCGACGGGCGTGTTTGGCCAGTTGGGTCGTGCTCCGAAAATGATTCCGGTGAAACTGATGCTGCATACGAGCCGTGGCCAATCTGAACAATTCAACTACGAGATTGTCAGCGACGAGTATCTAACGCCGTTGTTGTTGAGCATCACCGTTTTCAACAGCATTGCCGCGCGGGAACGTTCGATCGGCGAAGCAACGATTAGCGTTAATGGTACGATCGCTTTGAATGGTCAAGACTCAATCGGCATTCAACGCCGGTTTTCTTCCGCGAACGCCGGAATGCTGGCAGCGGTTGCAGTTGCCGCACCGGCCCAGGCGCTGCTCAGCAGCGGCTTCGATAACGTAGATATCAACGGTATCACTCTCAACGTCACTTCCACCGAAGAGAAGAACGCGGCCACGTTGGAACGAATTTCGCTCGATCGAACAGAAGTTTCGCGCGGCGAGAACGTTGAGATTCAGGCTTATGTCAGAACTGATTCGGGCAAACAATTCGTCGAAAGAATCCCAGTGCAGATTCCGGCAGATGCTCCTTCGGGACAACTGATGATTATGGTTGGCGACGGCGCTACTTTGCAGGAGTCCTCGTCGGCGAAGGTCTTCGTGCCGCGCGAATTGGGCCAGTTGGTTGACGCGATCAACAAGACGAAGAAGAACGATCGTTTGTATTTAAAGCTCTTGCGTCCGGCGCCGGGAGTCGTTATCGGATCTAATGAGTTGCCGAACTTGCCGCCTTCGGTCGTCGCCACCCTCAACAGTGAACGGACCTCCGGCGGCTATACTGCGCTCGCAGTTTCTCTGGTGTATGAGCGAGAGTTGCCGCCCGCGGAATTTGTAATCACCGGGCAGCAGACGATTTCAGTTACTGTGAAGTGAAGAGGTTGCGCCTTATTACAGCTTTCGCTTGTGACGCCGACGAAGCTTCGCAGCCGTCCCCGCTAACCCCAAGCCCAGCAGAGTAAGTGTCGCAGGTTCAGGTACTGCCGTGTTTGGCACGACTGTAATATTCGCCTTTATTTCACAAAACGTCTGTCCGCCATAACCTTGCAGATTAACTGGAAGCACGTTCACCACAACTGAAAATGTATTGAACGTAAACGTAAGCGGAGCAGTGGCAGTGAGGTGCAGGGTGTCAACTAAGTGGTCTATATCGATGCTACCGACGAAGTTAATAACCTGCGTCTGCCCGTTGATCGTCAGCCCTTCCGCAACGGTGAATGGATGCGGCCCGCCGGAGTTCAGACCAGTAAAGCCCGTCGTGAATGTCAACGGATTGAGCAGGGCAACAAAGCTCGAGGCGCCGTTAATGTCAATTGTGCTGGTATGCGCGTAGCTGTCGACAGCATCCATGCCTGGAGCGCCGGTGCCATCGTTTCCCACGCCGGTCGCATTAAATCCGCCGGTGGTAATAGTGATGGCATCCGCCTTCGTGCACGGAGCAATGGCAATCGAAATCACAATTGCTGCAAGTCCTAAACTGATTTTGGTAAAAAGACGCATCTCAAAACCCCCAATGCCAGAGCATTTAATCCCGCTCGTGGATTCGTAGCGCTGGGTCGGTGCTATCTAACCCGCGCCTTAGAATTAAAACTGTACCAAGGGAAAACCGTTAATCCCGCTGTGCTTCCAGAAAAGTTTCCGAGTGGCACGGGCGTCTCGCCCGTGAAATCACGCGCCAGATGCGCGTGCCACCAGTAGGAAACGTCGTTCCGATTGCGGGATGCGTTCGACGGTAACCGAGCGCAGTATGGTCTGAACTTCGTGGCAAATTGATTCCCCGGCGAAGAAAAGAAGTGTGGCATTCCCCGGGGCCCAATCGATCAGCGCCGGCAGGACTTCGCTGAAGCGATCGAGCGCGCGACATGTGACGAAGTCAGCTTCGGGCGTCGCAATATCTTCGAAACGAGCTGGATTCAGTTGCGCGCGATCAGGTGGCGTTGCGGCGCGGAGCGCTTCGTGAAGGAAAACACCTTTTCTGGCCGATGATTCGATCAGGGTTGCGTGCAAATCATCTCTCACAAGCAGGCAGGGAACTATTGGCAGTCCGCCGCCTGAACCAATGTCGGCGACTCTCGCATTCGGCGGCAGATGTTTCAGCAGCATCAGGGATTCGAGCACGTGTCGCGTCGCGAACTCTCTGGGCGAACACGGCGAAACCAGATGAAGTCGCGGATTCCACTTCAGTAACAACGCGTAAAAATCCGTCAACTTCTGGATCGCTCCCGGTGAAAGTTCGACACCGAAATCAGGGGCATGATGCTGAAGCGCCTGCGCGAATTGTTTCGTTTGTGTTGGCATTTCCAACGTGACTCTGTTTAGATCGCCCTTGTCAAAACTCGAAGATAACATGACGACCGACTCATTAAGAGACCAACATGAAAAGTTGGGTCGCGCCGTAACCAAACTGATTAGCGAACATGCCTCGCGATTAGATGCCGCTTCGGTAACTTCGTCCGCGACGCCTGACGATCTCAAAAAGTTTTTTGCGGAACCGCTGCCGCTTAGAGGAATGGCCGCCGAAGAAATTCTCGAACAGTTTGCGCGCGACGTGGCGCCGCATGCGATGCAAGTTTCGAGTCCAAACTATTTTGGCCAGTTCAATCCGACGCCGCTCGCGATTGGTGTTTGGGCGGACGCGTTATGTTCCTCGCTGAATCAAAATGCCGGGGCCTGGCGCAACGGTCCAACTTCGGCGATGGTCGAATCACAATCCATCCGTTGGTTGTGCGAGCTTGTCGGTTACAGAGAAAACGCCTTTGGCGTTTTGGCAAGTGGCGGGTCGGAAGCGAATCTAATCGCGCTGAAGTGCGCGCGCGATCGCGTCGAGGCAGAGATAATGCGGAAGGGCGTGGGTGCGGAGCACTTGACCGTTTACACTTCAGAACAATGTCATTACTCGGTCGAGAAGAGTCTCGACATCCTCGGACTCGGCCGTGATTCTTTGCGAAAAATCGAAACCGACGATCGTTTTCACATTCGCCTGGACAGCTTGAAAGCAGCGATAACCAAGGATGTCTACGAAGGATGCAAACCCATCTGCATCGTTGGAGTCGCCGGCACGACTTCGACGGGCGTGATCGATCCGCTTCCCGAGTTGTTTGAAATTGCCCATGCGAACGATTGCTGGTTTCACGTCGATGCCGCCTACGGAGGCGCGCTCGCCTTTTCAGACAAACACAAGTCGAAACTTCGGGGAATCGAATTAGCAGATTCCGTCACATTTGACCCGCACAAATGGATGTTCGTTCCGTTCTCGTGCGGAGCGACTTTGGTACGTCATGGCGGACAGGTGTTGCGTGATTCGTTCGACATGTCGCCTGAATATCTCAGCGAGGGCCGTGGCTTTTCGGATGCTCAATACGACTTCTTTCGTTACGGCCAGATGGGCACGCGCCGATTTAATGCACTGAAGCTCTGGATGTGTTTCAAGTCCATGGGTAAGAGCGGGTACAGCGAAACGGTTGAACGGCACATCGAACTGACTCAATATTTGGCGAGCCGGCTCGATGAACTTCCCGATTTTCAGCTTGTTGGAGAGATTGAAACCGCGGTTTGTTGTTTTCGCTTCTTGCCGGAAACTGTTCGCGCAATGTCCGGCGAAGAGCAGGATCGAATTCAGCAAGCACTGCAGCAACGAATCGAGAAAAGCGGCAAAGCATTCTTCCCATCAACCGTGCTGCACGGACGGCGGGCGTTGCGGGTGAATATTAACAGCTATCTGACCGAACAACGCCACGTTGACGATTTGATAGAATTGCTACAAGCCGAAAGCAGGGAATTGCTTAACTAGCAATGAAACAGTCGTTCTCACTGTCGAAGCTCGCGATTGCGCTGGTGATGGTCCTATGCGCGATCGGCAGTTCCAGTTCGCAGAACAATTCGTCAGAACCGAAATCAATCGCAGCAGTTCACTCGCAAGCTGAATTCGATTCGCTGGCCGTCGTCTATGATGCGAACACTCCTTACGCTCTGCCGCACGTACTGTTCGTCATCGATCGACAAAACAAGAATCGGATTTATTACGTCAACACGAAGCTTTTCAAATTCCACAAAGACTTCGTCAACGGAACTTATTTGTCGCTGGAGCGTGGACAGGAATTCTTCGAGAATAACTATCTGAAACCGAACCGGCGGTTTATTCTCGGCACGATTGCGTATCAGACGCCGGTGCGAAAATGGACGTTTGAATTTTGGGAAGGCGATTTGATTCCGACGGATCAGATCAAGCTCGCCTCAGACATCATCAACAAAACGTTCTTTACTCCAGTGGCGTTCAAGCCAAATTCAAATCGCCAGGATGAAGCGACCGCGAATCTCGGATTGACGCGGGTCCTGCAAACGGAAATTTCGCGGAATCAGGAGTACGAGGCGTTGAACGTCGCAAAGGGCCTCGGTCGCATTCACATCATTCCAAAGCTGGACGATCACGTTGAGATTGGCTTCAACGAAATTCTCGTGCTCGACGAAGTGCCGGTCCAATTGCCGCCGGTTGCGGGAATCATCACCAGCAAACCGTCGACGCCGCTTTCACATATCAACTTGCTCGCGAAAGGCTGGGGCATTCCCAACGTCTACGTCAAGAACGCGCAAGAGTTGTTGAAGCAATACAACGGTTGGTGGGTTGAGTTCGATGCGCGGCGGGACAGCTATTCGATCAAAAAAGCGGACAACAGCCAGCTCGACGAATATCAAAAGCGTCTGAAGCAGCGGCTCGACATAATGAAGCCGCGCTTTGATTTGTCGGTCACGAAACTCGCTGGTCTCAACGAGCAACGCGCATCGTCAGTTATCGCGTACGGCGCGAAGTCAGCGAATCTCGGCGAGCTAACTCATGCGCGGCTGCCGGGATTTTCGGTGCCGCCAGGATTCACAATTCCTTTTTATTACTACGATCAATTTCTAAAAGAGAACAAACTCGACGACGCGATCTATACGATGCTGAACGATCAGAAATTTGTTCACGATCCCGCTTATCGGCGGGCATATCTGGCGCGCATGCGCGACCAGTTCCAAAAAGGGAACGTGAACGCCCAGCTTAGTGCGGAAGTCTTGCGCCGATCGCAGGCCGAGTTTCCCGGCAAAGGATTATTCGCGCGCAGCTCGACGAACAGTGAAGACCTGCCGAATTTCAACGGCGCCGGTTTGTACACCACGATGCCGAACCTGCGCACAGATGATCAGTTGATCGAAGGAATCAAATCGGTCTGGGCATCGGTCTGGAATTTCGAGGCGTACGAAGCTCGCGAACGCGCCGGCATCGATCACATGAAGATCTACATGGCAGTTTTGATTCAGGAAGGAATCAATTCGGAAAGCTCGGGCGTAATGATCACCGCCGATCCTTTCAATCGCCGGCCCGATCCGATCGACCGCGGCTCAATCTATATTAGCGCGAAGCGCGGTCTCGGGATGCGAGTGGTCGAAGGCCAGAGAATCGCTGAGCAAGTGGTCTTTCGACCGATTGCAAATTCGGTTCAAGTCTTGACTCGATCGGAAGAAGACAGCCTGCTGACGTTTGATGAGCGAGGTGGAATCAGAGAAATTCCTATCGGCGGAGAGCGCGAGGTGCTGACTGATGAGGTGGTTCGACGCCTGGCTGCAGCCGCGGAAAAAATCAAGCAAGTCTTTCGCGGCAAGGATCAGGATATCGAGTGGGCCTACCTGAAAGGCCAGATTTATATCGTGCAGGCGCGGCCCTATATCGCCGGTGGGTAGCGCAAGTTGTTAACTTGCGCTTTGGTTCGCAACTCACTAAGTTGCTCACCAACATGAGCACAATCTTTGTTGATGGCATTCTGAAAGGTCGCGTCGTCTTCGTCACTGGCGGCGGCACCGGCATTACCGGCGGTGTCGCACGCGCGCTCGCTGAGGCCGGCGCAAACGTCGCACTTGTCAGCCGCAGCCTGGAACATCTGGAACCCGCCGCGAAAGCAATCAACGAAGCACGTGTCAGAAGCCTGAGCGTGAGCCAGGGCAACTCAGCAGAAAATCCAAGTTTCGGTGAAGCCTTCGCCATCACCGCTGACGTTCGCAAACCGGAAGATATTGAGAAGGCTATCGCCGCAACCGTCGATCGCTTCGGCAAGATCGACATCGTCGTCAATGGCGCCGCGGGAAATTTTCTCTGCAAAGCGGAAGAGCTCTCACCTAATGGTTTCGGGACTGTTGTCGACATCGATCTCAAAGGCACTTTCAATGTTTGTCGTGCGGCCTTTGATCAACTCAAACAGAATCGCGGGCAGATTCTGAACATCAGCGCAACATTGCATTACCTGGGCACGCCGATGCAGCTTCACGTCTCAGCAGCGAAGGCCGGCGTGGATGCGTTGACGCGCAATCTCGCAGTCGAGTGGGGACGCTATGGCATTCGCGTGAACGCGATCGCGCCTGGGCCAATCGGCGATACGGAAGGCATGAAGCGACTCGTACCTGAACCGATCAAGGAAAAACTCAAGCAGCGGATTCCGCTGGGCCGCTTCGGATTGATCGAAGATATTGAGAACGCTGCGGTGTTTCTTTGCTCAGACGCGGCGAACTACATCAATGGTGCGGTGCTGGTGGTCGATGGCGGACACTGGTTGGCGGCTAATCGATTGATTTGAGTTCAAGATTGGCGGGATTGCTCTTCGCGGATAGCTTCAAGTTCCGCGATTGCCTCGAAGTCCTTCGGGCGGCCTGCTGCTCGTTTGACCTTTATCAGATGGTCAAGGCCGAGGCACCAACATTCCGTTCCGTGCAACGTCAACTTAATCGAGTGAGGCAAGATGTCTTCATAGTTGCCACCGCCAGTGATTTCTCCTAACAAATCAAGCGCTCCTAAGTTAGTGGTCAGCGTGAAATTGAGCCCTTTCCGAATCGTCTCGTCGCTCCAACTAAACGGTAAACCTGGTGGCGCTCCTCGCAGATACGGTTCCAG
>QHXI01000034.1 GCA_003222895.1 Acidobacteriota bacterium
TCGGCGCAATTGATTGTTTCGGGCCCGACGAACGCGAATCTCGCGATCACGAAAACCGCTTCGCCGAATCCGGGCGTCACGTCGGCGAATCTGACCTATCGCATCACCATAACCAATAATGGTCCATCGCCCGCGACGAACGTAGTCGTGACTGACAATCTCCCGTCCGGAATCAATCTCATTTCCACGACGCCGACGCAAGGTAATTGTTTGGTCACGACGAGCGTGACATGTTCGCTTGGGTCGATGGCGAAAGACGCTCTAGCGGTCATCAATATTGTGGTTGTGCCTCAAGCCCCGGGTACATTGACCAATACTGCGAGCGTCACCGCCACCGAAAGTGATGCAGACACGAGCGACAACTCGGTCAGCTTACAAACAAACGTAAGCTCGCCCTCGAACGGTCCAGCCATGACCGATCCGAATCTTTCCGTCAAGACTGTGGTCACTGGATTGTCGCAACCGACGAGCATGGCCTTCATCGGCAACAACGAGTTTTTTATCTTCGAGAAGAACACGGGCAAAGTTCAGCGAGTCACGAACGGTGTGATTCAAAGCACGCCGGCGCTCGATCTCGCCGTGAACAGCGGATCTGAGCGGGGCGGTCTGGGAATCGCTCTGCACCCGAATTTTGCTTTCAACGGATACGTCTATCTTTATTGGACGGAGAGCAACACGGGTGTCGATTCGACAAATCTTGCGGATGTGCCTTTGCTCGGCAATCGAGTCGATCGCTACATCTGGAATGGCTCGGCGCTCACATTCGATCGCAATCTGATCAAGCTGCACGCTTTTCAAGCGGACGCAAACCAGCAACCGCGCGGGAATCACAACGGCGGCGTGCTGCGTTTTGGGCCAGACGGCAAGCTGTACATTTTGATGGGTGACAACGGCCGGCGCGGTTACTTGCAGAACAATCAACTCGGTCCAGTGCCTGACGATCAATTCGGTGGACCAGAGCCCGACAACAACCATCTCACTGGATTCATCATGCGTTTGAATGATGATGGCTCGACACCGGCGGACAACCCTTTCTTCAATGCTTCGACTTCGTTAACCGGCGAGGCGGCAGCGAACATCAAGAAACTTTTCGCTTATGGTGTGCGCAACGGTTTTGGACTCGGCTTTGATCCTTATTCAGGAAATCTTTGGGATCAGGAAAACGGCGACGATACATTCGACGAGATGAATCGAGTGACGGCCGGATCGAACAACGGTTGGGTTGAGATGATGGGTCCGAACAGCCGCGTCGCTCAATACAAACAGATCGAATCAACTTACGGCTCGGGCGATCTGCAGCAACTGCGCTGGCCGACATCGAACATCGCGAGTACGCCTGCGGCGGCGCTCGCGAGTCTTTACATGTTGCCGGGCGCGCATTACAACGATCCGGAATTCAGTTGGAAGTATGCGATTCCCGCGGCGCCGCTGGGGTTCGTGCAAGGCCGTGGTCTCGGCCCGCAATTCGAAGGCGACATGTTCGTCGGCGCGGCGCGCACGTTTCTGGTCAATGGTTTTTTGTTTCGGTTCAGGCTTACGCCGGACCGCTTGCATTTCTCGTTCACCGATTCGCGGCTCAACGATTTGGTTGCCGATAACGACGACAAGTTCGACATCAAGGAAAGCGAATCGTTGTTGATCGGCCATGACTTTGGCATCACGACTGATATCGAGACAGGGCCGAACGGCGATCTATTTGTCGTCTCCAATACTAACGGAGCGGTTTACGAAATTTCCGGCAAGCAGTCGACTCTGTTCATCGCGAACCTAAACGGCGCGCAAGAGACGCCCGCAAACAATTCAAATGGTACTGGAACGGCGACTCTTTTGTTGAGTCCGGATGAAACCACGGCCCGCGTGTCTTTGAATTTTAGCGGCTTGTCTAGCGCAGAAACCGACGCGCACGTTCATGGCGCTGGTGCGCCGGGAGTGATTGCTCCGATTTTGTTTCCGCTTCCCCTTGGAAATGTCAGTGACTTTTCGATCTCGCTGACGACCACGGATGTTTCAAATCTCAAGAATGGATTGTTCTATGTCAATGTGCACAGCGCGAACTTTCCCAACGGCGAGATTCGCGGGCAGTTTGGAACTTCTGCGGCGGCGAGCAGCCTGCAATTCAACGCCGCGAATTACATGTTCAGCGAGTCATCAGGCCGGGCAACCGTGACGGTGACGCGACTCGGCGATACATCGAGCGCCGCGAGCGTGAACTATGCAACCAGTGACAACGCCGGTGCAAACAACTGCAACGTGAACAATGGCAATGCAGTTTCGCGTTGCGATTACACGAGAACAATCGGGACGTTGAGCTTCGCGGCGGGTGAAACGTTCAAGACAATCACGGTGCCGTTGACTGATGATGCTTACGCCGAAGGCAACGAGAACTTCACGATCGGTCTGAAGAATGCGAGTGGCGCGGTGCTGGGCTCGCCGAACGTCGCGACGATCACGATCACGGACAACGAAACGACAGCCGGCGCGAACCCGTCCGATGCGACAGACTTTTTCGTGCATCAGCACTACATCGATTTTCTTGGTCGCGAACCGGACGCGAGCGGCTATCAATTTTGGATCAATCAAATCCTCGCGTGTGGCAGCGATGCACAGTGCAAAGAGGTGCGGCGCATCAACGTCTCGGCGTCGTTCTTTCTCTCGATTGAATTTCAGGAGTCCGGTTATTTTGTCGAGCGCGCTTACAAAGCGGCGTACGGCACAGTCGCCGCCACGTCGACTTTCGGTTTCGCTCACCAGGTTTCAGTTCCAACCGTGCGCTTTAGCGAATTTGTTGCCGACAAACAACAAATAAGTCAGGGCGTCGTGGTCGGCAATCCCGGTTGGGACACGTTGCTGAACAGCAACAAGGATGCGTTCGTGACCGACTTCGTGCAACGCGCGCGGTTCGCGCAAGCTTATCCAACGACGCTCACGCCGACTCAGTTCGTCAATCAGCTTTTCGTCAATGCTGAGGTGACGCCCACGCCGAGCCAACTGGCCGCGGCGATTGGTGAGTTTGGTTCGGCAACTAATACGGCCGAATTAGCGGCGCGCGCGCGCGCGTTTCGGCGAGTGGTCGAGAACCCCGCTTTCACCGGAGTGGAATTCAATCGCGCGTTCGTGCTGATGGAATATTTTGGTTACTTGCGGCGCAATCCCGACGATGCTCCCGATGCCGACTACACCGGCTACGATTTCTGGTTGACGAAGCTCAACCAATTCAACGGGAACTACATCAATGCCGAGATGGTGAAGGCGTTTCTATCTTCGATTGAATACCGGCAGCGGTTTGGGCCTTGAGGCCGGCAAAACCCGAATGATTTTAGCTTAAGGGCAATCCAGCCCGTGCTAGAATGGCCGACGCAAAGCCCTCATGGCTGAAAACACTCTCTACTTCGGCGATAACCTGAAAATCCTGCGCGACAACATTCGCGACGAGACGGCGTGTCGGAAATGATGAATGCACTGCGCCATTTCCTCGGTGAGAACGACATGATGGCTTACCTCACGATGATGGCGAATCGGCTGCTTGATTTACCAATAGGCGCTAATTGAGATTGATATGGTCAAAAAAGCAGAACCCAAGAACCCCTTGAGTGAAGTTTTCGGATTTCCGACAAGCAACAAGTCGGAGCGAGCGCTCCATTTTCAAACCAACCGATTATGCCCCTTCAATAATGTCGTCCCGAACTGTACGAAAGTGAATGCGATCCATCCCGAGGGCGTTTGCAGCGTACTGGATTCTGATGGCAGAGCAACGATCATCTGCCAAGTTCGTTTCCAAGAAGACTTATTAGTCGGTACCGAAGCGGCCGCGTTTCTATTTCCTGAAGACTCCAAGTGGATGATCTATCCGCGTGTGAAATTGAAAGATGCGTCCGGAAAGTCAGCAGGCACCGTTGACATGATGTTAGTGAGTTACAACGACGACGGATTTATCGCAGATGCAGGTGCATTGGAGATTCTCGCTCCGTACAAGTCACGATTTGCCGTGGCCCAACTACGTAATCAATTGGCATTCGCCCGCGGCGACATTAGGCTCGCAAATCGTACGAATCTATCGTATGACCTCAGACAGTCATCGCGAGAAGAACTCTTAGGACGAACCATTCCAAAACTGGCGGCTTTAAGGAGTCTAAACATGAAGCTGGCGATCGCGGTCGATGATAGACAGTTTCCGAATTTGGTTGACTGCGAGCAGGTCAAGGCTTCACACGCTGAGATTTCGTGGCTTACATTCGGCTTGCATTTCGACAAGCCGGATAACACATATCGACTTACTTTAAAACAGCGCGCCTTTACAAGCGGCGATGCACTTCAGAAGTTACTAGATGATGAAGAATTAGCAGTCGCGTGAATTCGGATAATGGTTGTGAAATCGACAAAGAAAAAGGCTGGGAGTTCTCGGCAATCTGATTCCTGCAAGAACGAGATTGACATGATGTTGAAACGTTCCCAGACAAAAGTAATTTTTCCCATAATCACGCTCGGATTGTTGGTTGAATTTCTTGACAACGGGCAGTCCGTCTTTTCAGATTTGGAGATTCGGCGAGCTTATGAGAAAGCGGTTAGGTTCATGAAGACGTACTTGCAACACGACCTTCATATAGGCGGCAAGTACTATGATGCGTACCCATCGAGAAATATGCCGAAATACGGAGTCTTAAAGGTTCTCGGCAATGCCAAATTCAAGTTGTTGACTAACTACACTAAGAACGCCCGTGAATTAGTCGACTGGATTCCTGAACGGATACGGAGCCACATCGGCACAAGACTCGGGATTATTCCTCAACTGGGAGCGAATGCCTTTCGCGCGGAACTAGCTACAGATCCCGAACAGTTTACTGGGTTGGTCAAAGAACATATCGATAAGAATCCAACCAACTTTGAGATATTCAGCTTTGCGCTGATAAAGGTTCACTTGGAGAAGTTTGCCTGCAAAGTCTATAGAGACACTCGAACATCAGCGTTCGATAAAGGCGTCGACATCACGACTAATTTCGGAGTCGTCTATCAAATCAAGAAACTAAAAATCTACAGCAAGAACGCAGCTGACAGCGTTTACGCTGAATTAAAGGTCAACTTCGACAGCGAGCGTTTGCATGATGGGAACGTCATAATCGTGATCGACGACATTTCGAAAGAGTTTAAGAATTATCTAATTGATATGAAGGTCCAGTCGATAAGCAAGGGTGACATTTTGAAACTAGCCGAACAATTTGACGATGGCGAAGACAGACAGAAGGTTTTGAGAATCGTCTATGATGAATTTCGACGGGAATACCTCAGCGTCATCTGACGATTCAGGAGAGAAGGCCTTCCAAGCCGTATTAAGAATCGCACCTTCCACGGTGGAATTCTCGCTGCGGGAAGTTCACCACTCAAGTACGGTGAGAACGGAAAGGGTATTTCATCTCGTTGGTATGCCGAAACTCTTCGTCGCCGCATTGAAGAAATTATTCCAATCCGAAAGAGAATCAGATTTATCGAAGGAGATGGGATCGAGATAATGAAGCAAAACGCGAAAAATCCGCGAGCTGCTTTCTTCATCGATCCTCCTTATACAGCTGGCGGGAAGAAGGCAGGACGCAGACTGTATACGCATTCGGCGCTTGATCACGAGGAATTATTCGATGTGACGAGCAAAGTATCAGGGGATTTCTTGATGACGTATGACGACGCGGCTGATGTGCGCGCGCTTGCGAAAAGGCATAACTTCGATGTGGAGCTAATCGCAATGAAGAATACGCATCACGCAGAAATGACGGAGTTGCTGATTGGCCGGAATCTCGATTGGGCCAGACAGTGAGAATACAAGCGTCTCGATGATTCGCGATTTCGCTCACGTCATTGGTCGTATGTCGCCCGCGTTGCGGGCTCTGTTTTCATTCTCGCTGAATTACCCACAGCTTTCGCTGTGGGCTATTGATATGGCGTCGGCTTTGCCGACTAAGTCGCGGCTTCGTGACCTTCTTCACTCTCCCTCGCTACCTACTACGCAAAAATATTGACAGTCCCTCCTAACTCTGATATTTAGAGCGCATCGCCCTGGTTTTGGGACTCCCGATCCTCTCGCAGATCTCTAGACCCGAAACCGGAAAGCAAACACAGTAGGCTTAAGGTTTAGGAAGTAGGACGCGGATTTTCTTAGGAAATTCGTATTTTCCGGCTTTCAAGGTTCGCGCGATTAGTTTCCGGCGACGATTGCCGGAGACTAATAATGCGTTACCGGAGCTAAGCAGCGCAGCGGTGGAAATTCATATACGCGTCCCGTAAGGCCGGCGTTGAATCACCAAGAGCCGCGCCCTGATTTCGGAAGTCCGAAATTTGAAATGGGGATCCCGGCAATAAATGGCGGATTTCCTTTTCCCGGAATCAACCTCCGGCCCTTGGGCCACGGCTATCCGTGATGAGACGGCTAAACTCCAGGATCGCAATGTCGAATGACGAACTAAAGCGCTGAGCTTCATTCCTCTCATTGGCTTTTTACCGGGAGTGACTTCGCATGTCGCTCCTCACCAAAACGAGGCGAAGGCCTCACTTCGTTAAAGGAGAAACACAATGGGAACAGATTACATTCCAACATCAGATGGAGAGTTCCACGCGTGGTTGGGGAACTTTGTCCAGTACGTCGCAGCAAATACCGCGGCGTTAGGTGCGACGCCGGCACAGGTGACCTCGTTACAAGCAGTCAAGACGGACTGGGATACGAAGTATCCGTTCAGCACTACGGCACAAGTCGCCGCCGTGAGCGCAGTGCGAGCCAAGGACCATTCGCGTGGTGCAATCGAAGATTTCATTCGTCCGTTTGTCGGCATGCTGCAGGCGAGCACTACGGTTACTGACGCGCAAAGAGATTCATTGGGAATCACGGTGCGCTCCGGCACGCGTACCCCGGTGGGAGCGCCGAGTTCGAAACCGATCGCCTCGATCGATACCAGTCAACGCCTGCGGCATACGATCGCGTTTGTCGATGAGTTGACGCCGAGCAGCCGCGCCAAACCAGACGGCGTGCAAGGATGCGAGATATGGATGAAGGTTGGCGATCCATCTCCGGGTGGCCCAAACGATGTTCAATATCTTGCGCTTGATACGCGAACACCCTATGTGACTGAATTCGAAGCGGGGGATGCGGGCAAGACGGCGTATTACATGCTACGTTGGATCAGCACGCGCGGCGAGACTGGGCCGTGGAGTCAAACTGTAAGCGGAACGGTTACGAACTAAAAGGAAGTAATTGGTAGGCGTAGCCAGTAGGTAGTCCACGCCCGCTTATCGAGGGCACTCAGAAAAAAGCGGCGAGGCGCGCGGCGCGTCTCGCCGGTTTTATTTCTGGTTGACGAAGCTCAACCAATTCAACGGGAATTACATCAGCGCCGAGATGGTGAAAGCGTTCATCTCGTCGACTGAATACCGGCAGCGGTTTGGGTCGTAATGCGACACAAGATGCAATTTTATTAAGAGATGTAAAGGCTGGTGACTTGACTCAAGTTTTCCTCAACCTCTCATTAATAAAATCTCATACTGGTGCAAGTTCGAAATACAAAACGAGGCAGTTGCGGACAAGGCTTTCCCGCACCCGACTTGGGGCCTATTGTGCTAGACTTACGCCGTCTCAGTTCCCCCGGCAGAATAGTCTTATTTCATCGCTCCTATCGGTCGCGTTTTCAGTATCGTTCGAATGCCCCGATGAGTTCCTGGCGGGTCAAAAATCGCATGACTTGGAAGCTGGTCGCCGGCTCTTTTCTGGCGGCCGCCATTGCATTTTGTTTCTTCCAATTTGCCGCTAGGTCGCGAGCAGCGAGCGCGGGAAATCAACTTTCCAGCGCGAACACAACTTCCAAATCTCTGGCAGCCCCGGCCGGCACAACCTACACATGGAATCCCGCAGTTCCGGCGATCGATGATTGGACCGTTCCCACCAATTGGTCGCCGACCCGTTTGACTCCGGCTAATAATGACGTACTTGTTATCAATACCGGTTTTACACCGACGCTAACCAACGTTCCCAATCAAACGATCGGCGTTCTAATAGTGAGCAACAATACCGCCGCGAAATTACAAGCGGGAGCAAGCGGTAACACTCTGACCATCTTTGGTGCGACTGGATCAGATTTGCAGATCGAAGCCGGCTCATCGATTACTTTGGACGGGAGTAATGCCCTAAAAATATCGGTCGCCTCCGGTTCTGCAAGTTCAATAAGTGGAAGTGTGATCCTGCAAGGTGGCGCGCACAGATTGCTGGCGGCGGACGTAAACGGAATTATTTTCGCCGGCGGATCAAACTTCACCACCAGCATAGGTTTTACGGGCAATCCATTCGGCACAGGCTTGGGTGGCGACGGCGCCGATCAATCGGTTAGGTTTCAGGATAACTCCGCCGCCTTTTTCAATGCCGGCGGCGATCCCTTCGGTTCCTCGACCAATGGTGTTACGACCTTCACGTTCGGCAGCCTTGAGAGTTTTACGATCGCCTCTGCTTTTTCGTATGACGGTCGCTCATACGGAAAGTTAACGCTAGATGGTAACCAGACTTATTCCGGCGGCTCGAGCACTAATGGTCTCATCGTGGGCGGTGAGCTGAATATTGTCGGCGGGAGTACGCTGACGCTTTCGAGCGCGGCTGGCGCGGATCTCAAGTTACTTAACGACCTCACCGTTAACGGGACTCTTGACACAAACGGCCGCACCGTCAGGTTCGGTGGCGGCACGTTATCTAACGGTGCTACGCAGACCATCAAAACGACGGCCACGTTTGGCGATGTTGCCGTCTCAAAGCTGGATGCCGGTGGCTCAGTGAAACTAAGCAACACTACGACCATAAATGGCGCACTTCAGTTCGATGGCACTGGATCGGCGGTCGATGTACTCGATCTGAACCAGAACACCTTGAACTTCAACGGATCGATCGGCGGCACCAGCAGCTCAACATCCAACGGCTTCAAGGGCGACGTGACCGGCGCCACTTTGAATATCGGCGGCACAGGCGCGCTCGGTACATTGAAATTTGTCAGCGGCTCACAAACTCTCAAGTCGCTCACCGTAAATCGCACGAGTTCAGGCACCGTGACGCTCGGTAGCAACTTAACCGTAGGAAGTGCGAGTGCCGGCAGTCTCACGCTGACAAATGGAATCGTTGACGTTGGATCGAACACGCTTTCGCTGGCAGCGTTCCCGACGATTACCCGGACGAATGGTTATGTGATCGGCAATCTGCAAAAGACGTTCGGAAACACGGGCAACTTCACCTTCACGGTCGGAACAGCGAACGGTTACTCACCGGTTGATACGAACGTCACGGCCGGCACGGGCAACAGTCTGACAGTCAAAGCGATCCAGGGAAAACATCCGAACATCCCCTTGCCGAACGCGCTGCTGCGTTACTGGACGATTACGAACTCAGGAAGCGTGACGGCGAACCTGACATTCAACTATCTCGCCGCCGACGTGGTAGGCACGGAAGCGAATTATAAAATTTTCAAATACAACGGCAGCTTCACGCAATTCACACCGAACACGCTCAACACTACGAGCCATTTCGCGACGCTGAACGGCGTATCTTCTTTCTCTGATTGGACGCTGGCTGATCCCACGCTGACGGTGAACACGACCGATGACGTGGACAACGGATCGTGCCTCACTTCGCATTGCTCTCTGCGCGAAGCGATCAATGCGGCGAACTCTTCGAGCGATCCGAACACAATCAACTTCAGCTTTGTCGGCGGCGATCCGGGATGCAGCGCAGGAGTATGCACGATTAGTTTGGGCACAGCGTTGCCGAATCTCGCCAGCGACATGACGATCACTGGCACAGGTGCGAGTTCTCTGACGGTAAAGAGAAGCAGCGCGGGCGTCATTCCAAGCTTCCGGATTTTTTCGATTAGTTCAGGCAAGACCGTCACGTTTTCAGGCTTAACTATCTCCAACGGCAGCGCCACAGCAGTGCCAAGTATTGGCGGCGGAATCTATAACCAGGGAACGCTGACGGTTAACAACTGCGTGATTAGTGGTAATAGCGCGCAGTCCGGAGGCGGTGGAATTTTTAACGACGCCTTGATCTCGCCTGCTTCATTGACCATTAACAACAGCACGATCACCGGAAACCAGACCGGCACTTCAGGGACTGTCGGTGGTGCGGGAGGCGGCATTGCAAACGCGGGAACGCTTAATTTGATCAATAGCACAGTTAATAGCAACCAAACAGGGAACGGCCTGGGCTCCGGCGGTGGGGATGCTTCCGCAGGCGGCGCGGGAGGCGGCATTGATAACTCAGGCACGCTTACTTCAGTTAACAGCACCGTCAGCGGAAACCGCACGGGTGCCGGAAGCGGCGCATCGCATGGTGGTTATGGCGGCGGCATTCGAAACTCGGGCACGCTGACTTTGAGCAACGTCACCATCAGCGGTAATCAAACCGGCGGTCCGAATGGGATTCCCGGCGTTGGCGGCGGCATTCATAACTCAGGGACGCTCACACTCGCAAATTGCACCATCAGCGATAATCAAACGGGCAACACGGGAGATAGCGGCTTTATTGGGTACGGCAGCGGAGGCGGCGTTTCCAACCAAGGCACCGCCAATTTGAAAAACACAATCGCGGCGAACAATAGAATAGCCAATGGCGCCAGCGGTGCTGACCTTGATGGCACATTTATTTCGCAGGACTACAACCTGATTAAGAGCGGCGGAAATTTAACGGGCATGACCACGCACAACATCATCGGAGTCGATCCGTTGCTTGCCCCGCTCGCCAATAACGGCGGCCCGACCCTGACGCATGCGCTGTTGCCGGGCAGCCCGGCAATCAACGCGGGCAACAATGCCAACTTGCCGGCAGATACTTTTGATCTCGATGGCGATGCGAATACCGCAGAACCTTTGCCGGTCGATCAACGCGGTGTTGGTTTTGCGCGAGTGGTGAACACCACAGTCGACATCGGCGCCTTCGAGTCGCGCGGCTTTACCATCGCGACAACGAGCGGCGCGGGACAGGCTGCGACGATCAATACAATATTCGCGGCGCCGCTCGTTGCGACTGTCAGCAGTACCTTCGGAGAGCCGGTAGCGGGAGGATCAGTCACCTTTACTGCGCCGTCGAGCGGGGCAAGCGGAACTTTCACCGGCGGTGTGACGAACGTGACTGTGACCGTTAATAGCAGCGGCGTCGCGACTTCGCCGACATTTACGGCCAACGGCACTGCCTCTAACCCACCCGGCGTTCCTTACAACGTGACTGCCAGCGCGAACGGAATCACCGGGTCGGCATCCTTTGCTCTGACGAATCTGAAAGGCAATCAAACGATCAACTTTGGAGCGTTGCCGAACAAGACGTATGGCGATGCCGACTTCGGCGTTAGCGCCACGGCGAGCTCTGGTCTGGCCGTGAGTTTTGTTGCTTCGAACAACTGTACGATCAGCAGCACAGTCCATCTGACTGGCGCGGGCTCTTGCACGATTACGGCATCGCAGGCCGGCGATTCAAACTATAACGCCGCACCTGACGTGCCTCAGACATTCAGCATCAGCAAAGCGACCACGAGCACCGCGGTTTCTTCCTCAGTCAATCCTTCAGACTTTGGCGAGAGTGTAACCTTCACCGCGACGGTTTCGTCGACCGCCGGCACGCCTACGGGAACGGTGCAGTTCATGGACGACGCTACGAATCTCGGTAGTTCGGTTAATTGCGTGGCGGGAGCCGTTAACACCTGCACCGCTCAAATCCAAACGTCAACTTTGACCGCCGGCACGCATACAATTTCATCCAGCTACAGCGGTGACGCAAACTTCGCTTCAAGTTCCGGAACGCTTTCAGGCGGACAAGTCGTGAAGGCCCAGCCTTCGCTTTCTATCAATGACGTCTCGACGACTGAGGGTGACAGCGGCACCAAGAACTTTGTTTTCAACGTCACGCTTTCAGCCGCGAGTCATCTGCAGGTGAAGGTCGATTTTGCTGCTGGAGACGGCACCGCCACGACCGCGGACTCGGATTATCAATCCAACTCAGGCACGCTGACATTCAATGCCGGCGATTCGACGAAAACGATTACAGTCCTTGTCAATGGCGATCAAAAGTTTGAGCCGAACGAAATTTTCTTCGTGAATCTATCGAATGCGGTTAACGCGACGATCAGTGATAACCAGGGCTTGGGCACGATCGTGAATGACGACGCGCAAGGCGGCATCATTAGTTTCAGCCAGTCAAACTACAACGTGAACGAAAGCGATGGCTTTTTGACTGTGACGGTGAACCGCACCGGTGATATCAGCAGTGCGGCGACGGTGGACTACGCGACGGACGACACCGGATCGCCCGGTCCGTGCGCGACTTTCAATGGGTTTGCCTCATCTCGTTGCGATTTCACGACGGCGCTTGGAACACTGAAGTTCGGGCCTAACGAAGGCCAGAAGAGTTTCGTAGTATTGGTTAATCGTGACGGCTACAACGTGGAAATACCCAGCGAGAGTTTCAGCGTGAAGTTGTCGAATCTAACCGGAGGATCTGTCTTCGGAGTTCCGTCAACCGCGACGGTAAGCATTCTGAATTCAGGGTCGCCGACTCCGAACGCGATCGATGATGCAAGCAACTTCGTGCGCCAGCACTATCACGATTTCCTCGGACGCGAGCCGGATCAATCAGGTCTGGATTTCTGGACTAATCAAATCACGGTATGCGGGACCGATGTGGGTTGCACGGAAGTGCGGCGCATCAATGTCTCTGTTTCTTTCTTCCTGTCGATTGAGTTTCAAGAGACTGGTTATCTGGTCGAGCGGCTTTACAAAGCTTCTTACGGTGACAGCGACGGGACCTCAACTTTCAACGGCACTCACCCATTGAAGGTGCCAGTCGTTCGACTGAATGAATTTCTCAGCGACACCCAGCAGATCGCGCAGGGCGTGATCGTCGGGCAAGGGAATTGGCCGCAGCAATTAGAAACCAACAAACAAAATTTCATAAACAGCTTGGTCACTCGATCGCGTTTTATGGCGGCGTTTCCAAGTTCGATGACCGCAGCTCAATTCGTTGACGCGCTTAATTCCAATGCGGGCAATCCGCTGTCGCCATCTGAACGCGATCGGTTGGTCAGTGATTTGACAAACAACGTCAAGACTCGCGCGCAAGTCTTGCGCGCCGTCGCCGAAGATCAAGATTTGGTGAACGCTGAATTCAATCGCGCGTTTGTGCTGATGCAGTACTTTGGATATCTGCGCCGCAATCCAAACGATCCGCAGGACACGGATTACACTGGCTATGATTTCTGGCTGACGAAGCTGAACCAATTCAACGGCAACTACATCAATGCTGAGATGGTGAAAGCGTTCATCTCGTCGACGGAATACCGGCAGCGGTTTGGCCCGTGAGTCCTGACAGCAAAAAGCAAGAAGCAAAGGGCAAAGAGCGAAGAACTAAGGTTTGACGCTGACGACTTCCTTCAAGAGTGTATCGTCCGGATCGATTATCAGGGCAGAAGGATTGGCACGTAACTGAATCGATACGGTTGTTGATTTGCCGGTGGGCACAATCGTTCGACGCTCTTTTTTACCGTCAACCGTGAATTCGACCGGCACCGGATCGAGAAACACATCTCCTGACTGCACCTGGGTCAGATGAACAAGAACACTCGTCGCGGCGCGCCGTTCCATCGAACTCCACGACAACTCGTATCGCGGATGGCCGCTGCCGTAAACCCAGTGCGCAAAAAATTGCCGCAGATTTTTTCCTGACGCTTTCTCTAACGCCGCGCGCAAATCTTCACTCGTCGC
>QHXI01000035.1 GCA_003222895.1 Acidobacteriota bacterium
GATGCTATTTCTCATTGAATACGACCGCAGCCAAGGGAAAATCGTGATGCTATTTCTCATTGAATACGACCGCAGCCAAGGGAAAATCGTTTCACTCCTACAATACGATGAGCTGGATCGTTCACTGGCTGAGTCTGATCGGCTGCAATTAGAACTGCACCTTCGAGAGACGGGAGACGAACATGAAGTCGTTTTGCTCGAAGCGAGCAGCGAGCAAGCATTGCGTCGAACGCATCGTCGCTATTTCGAAGATCTCTCCGAGCTAGCTAAAGCATCTTAACGTCTCGCCGGCCCCTCAAACCACATCACCCCCAACGGCGGCAGAGTGATCGATGCCGAATGATCCAGTCCGTGCCAGGGAGTTTTTTCCGCTCGGATACTTTTCACGACTCCAAAACCGCCGCCGCCGTATTTTTCATTGTCGGTATTCAGGATCTGTTTGTAGGTTCCTTTGCGCGGCAGCCCAATTCGATGGTTTTCGCGCACGAGCGGCGAGAAGTTGCAGACGCAGATGGTTTCCCTACCATCGCTTGGCGCGATGCGTCGAAACGCGATCACATTTTCGGCGACATTATCGACTTCGATCCAACTGAAGCCGCTCGGATCGCCGTCAGCTTCGAATAGCGCGCCGTGTTTCTGATAGAGCTGGTTGAGATCACGAATCAACGTCAGGACGCCTTTGTGAATCGGGGTTTCAAGCAGATGCCAGTCCAAACTTTCTTCTTCATTCCATTCGCGCCACTGTCCGAACTCGCCGCCCATGAACAGCAGTTTCTTGCCGGGATGCGCCCACATGTAACCGTACAGCGCGCGCAGGTTCGCAAACTTCTGCCATTCATCGCCGGGCATCTTGTTCAGCAGCGCGCCTTTCATGTGCACGACTTCGTCGTGAGAGAAGGGAAGGATGAAATTTTCGCTCCACGCGTACAGCAGACCGAACGTTAGCGCGTCGTGATTGCCCGCGCGAAACAGCGGATCGGTTTGAAAATATTTCAACGTGTCGTGCATCCAGCCCATATTCCACTTGAAATCAAAACCGAGTCCACCCGCATAAACAGGATGACTGACCTGCGGCCATGCGGTTGATTCTTCGGCGATCATCAACGTGTCGGAACACTCGCTGTGCGTAACTTCGTTGAGTTCTTTTAAGAAAGAAATTGCTTCGAGGTTCTCGCGCCCGCCGAATTCATTCGGTATCCACTCGCCTTCTTTGCGGCTGTAATCGAGATAGAGCATCGACGCGACCGCATCGACGCGCAGGCCATCGAGATGAAACTCGCGCAGCCAATAAAGAGCGTTCGCGATCAGGAAATTGCGAACTTCATTGCGGCCGTAATTGAAAATGTAAGTGCCCCAGTCGGGATGCTCGCCCTTGCGTGGATCGAGATGTTCGTAAAGCGCAGTACCGTCGAACCGTCCGAGAGCAAACGCGTCTTTCGGAAAATGCGCCGGCACCCAGTCCATGATCACGCCGATTCCTTCTTGATGAAGATGATCGACGAGAAAACGAAAATCATCCGGCGTGCCGTAACGCGAAGACGGAGCAAAATACGCGCTGACTTGATAACCCCACGACGGGCCGTAAGGATGTTCTTTGAGCGGCAGAAACTCGATGTGAGTGAATCCATTCTGCTTCACATAGTCAGCCAGCAGCGGCGCGATCTCGCGATAAGTTAGCGGCCGACCGTCTTCTTCTGTGCTCCGGCGCCACGAACCCAGATGCACCTCGTAGATTGCGAGCGGTTCACGCCAGGCTTGTGGCTTGCCTCGTTTCGATAGCCACGTTCGGTCGCGAAACTTGTAGCGTGATTTGTAGACGATCGATGAAGTATCAGGGGGTACTTCCATCATGAAGGCGTAGGGATCGGCCTTGAGAAATTTGCGACGGCCGTTCTTGATTTCGTACTTGTAGAGCTCGCCTTCGCGCAAACCGGGAATAAAAAGTTCCCAGACGCCAGAGCTGCCAAGTCGACGCATCGGATGCTGCTCGCCATCCCAGCCGTTAAAGTTTCCCACGACGCTGACTCGGTCCGCGGCAGGCGTCCAAACGGCAAACGCAACTCCGCGTTTGCCTTCGTGGGTAATCAGGTGGGCGCCGAGTTTGTCGTAAATCCGCCAATGCTTACCTTCGCCGAAGAGATGAAGATCGAGCTCGCCGAGCGTTGGCGACGATTGGAGCGTGGCTGGTTTGCTTTGCGTCTTTACGCCTTTACGCGAAGCAGCGGTGGGCTTTGCCGCCACCCTTGAGCCCTTCATCACCGTGGGGCTACTGCCACGCTTCTGTCTCGGTTTCTTGGTCATGCAGACATCGTCTCTAGCACAGTCGGAGACCCGAATGGCTCGACAAATCTCCGATAAATATCCGCCCCGGTTCCTATCTCGGATCGATTGCTCTTTGCTTCTGAAAGAATTTCGATGAACCGTTCGCGCACTGACCGCAGTTCCAGCTGGTCCATCAAATCAATCGCGCGGGCAGCATACTTCAGAATCTGAATGGTTTCGACTCCTGAAATATCATTGAAAAACCAACCGCAGCTCGTGTACATCAGAAGCAGCATGCGCTGAAGCTCAAGATAAGTGAGCGCCTTCAGTTGCTTGTCTGAAGACAACCAACGGCCTGCATGATCGAAAAGAAACTTTTCTCGCGACTCCTGCGAGTCGAGAATCAACGCGATACTGTCGTCACGCGCTGGCCAGGGATCGATGAACAACGATCCGCGCGTCGCCTCAAAATATTCTATGTTTTGATCTCGCAGAAAGTTCAACGCCTGTCTCAGCGGCGTCCTCCACTCTTGATTCCAAGCCGGCTCGCCACCGGTGTGACAGCTACAATCGCGAATCCAGCGCCCGACGCCATGGACACAACTCCAGGATGTTCCTTCCCCGTTTGGCCCATTGTTGATTTCAACCTCGAATTCGGCCGGATGTTCGTCGAGATACTTTCCGTAGTTCGTGATGGTCAATCCGCGCGCCGGCGATTCCTCGGTGAGCGCATGAGCCAGACAGAGATCGCCAAACTTGAAATGATGGCCGTAAGTCTCGCCGTCGGTCGCGACGTTGATCATCTGTTTGCCGTTCGCGGATCGCGCTAGCGCATCGACGAACTCGCGGCTCGAACTCAAAAGCTTTTCGAACGCAATCGCGCGCGAGGTTGGCCCGTCGTACAAGAAAACAGCGATTGATTTGTCCGGATTATCGCGATCCGAGTAGCGGTAAGGAATGCTGGTGTCGAGGGTCGCGTCATGGGCAGCTTGATGCGGCGCGAGAATCACATAACGCAAACCTTCATCGATCAGCGCCGACATCACTCGATCGTTGCACGCAGTTTCCGGCAGCCACAAGCTTTCGGCTTCGCGCTGAAATCGATAACGAAAATCTGCTAAGCCCCAACGAATTTGTGTTCGCAGATCGCGGTCATTACATAAGGGTAGAATCGCGTGACCGTACGCTTGCGCAATTGCGTTGCCGTGGCCGTGATGCCGCGAAGCGCTCTCGCGATCTGCTTCGATGATGCGCGCGTAAGTGTATCCGTGATGCGCTTGGAGCCAGCTCAATAACGTCGGACCGAAATTGAAACTAATGTTGGCGTAGTTATTAATGAATCGTTCGTCCGGCCCGACCTCGCCGACGCGCACGAACGCATTCGCGCGATAGCATTCGAAATGAACGCGTTCATTCCAATCATGAAACGGGCTTGCGCTGGGCTGTTCTTCGATGATTCCGGTCCACGGATTTTCACGAGGCGGTTGATAAAAATGACCGTGAATGATCAAGCAGGGCATAGGTTGTAGGGTCTAGGGTCTAGGGTGTAGGGGGTCTAAGCTTACGGATTAGGGTATACAACATTCGCCCGATTTCCGCCGTATGGGCGAGAAGCAATTCAGTTTGAGCGCTAGTGCAGTAGTGAAGGCGTTCGGAAATTATCAAATGAGTTTCCAGTTCCTTCAATGAACCCTGGGCGACAAGAAGAAATTGAACGTACTCTTTGCGGCTTCCGCGTCCATAGCCTTCGGCTATGTTCGCGGGAATTGAAGAAGCGGCACGTCGGATTTGCGAACTCAGTCCATAAGTTTCGCTTTTTGGAAAAGCCGTGCTGTATCGATAGCACTCGACTACCAGATCGATCGCCTTTTGCCAGACTTTCAGATCCCGATAACTCTCGAGCATGCTTATTTGCTACACCCTATCCCCTTGCAATCTACACCCTTCTAACCCTTTCTTCGACCGAACATATCGAACCCAACTGCGGCCACCAGCACGCCGCCCTTGACGACGTACTGCGCCCAGTTCTCGTAGTTCAATAGCGACATGCCGTTGTCAAGACTCGCGAGGATCAGCGCGCCCAGTACTGCACCAAAGACCGTGCCGCGTCCGCCCATCAAACTCGTGCCGCCAATGACACATGACGCGATCGCGTCTAGCTCCATGAGAGTGCCGGCATCCGGCGAAGATGCTCCGACGCGCGCGGTGTGCAGGATTGAAGCTAACCCGGCCAGCGCACCCATCAAACAAAACGCCGCCAGGATGTATCGCTTGATATTAATTCCTGAGAGCCGCGCGGCGTCCGGATTGCCGCCGATCGCGTAGAGATAGCGGCCGAAAGTTGTATTCGCGGTTAAGAATGCCCCGGCCAGCGCGACCGCGAGCAGAAAGATCACCGGTATGGGAACGCCGCCGGCCTGGTTCATCAGGACAATGAATGCAATGACGACTATCGACGGAATGATGATGCGCGTGAGCGTCGCAGCCATGCTCAGTGCCGGTAGACCATGCCGCCTGCGCGCGCGGTTGCGGCGCGTGTTCGTCCAGACGATTGCGACGACCGCAACGGCGGCAAGCGCAATTCCAATTCGCGGATGGATAAAGTCTCGGCCGAGCGATCGAAAAAAGGGAAGCTCAACCGGGATCGTTGCGCCCTTGGTTAATTTCAAAATCACGCCGCGCCATGCTTGCAATCCACCGAGCGTAACTATGAATGACGGAATGTTGACGTAAGCGACCAGCGATCCCTGGACGGCGCCGATCACCAAACCAATTACAATCGCTGCGGCGAGACATGGTACCAAGCCCCAGCCCTGCGTCATGGCCGCGACGCCGCCGGCCAGACCAACGATGGCGCCGATGGAAAGATCGATGTTGCCGCTCACGATCACCATCAGCATTCCTACGGCCAGAACGCCGGTCACGGCTGTTTGCTGTAAGAGTTTCGAAAAATTGACCGCGCCGAGAAACAGACCGTAAGGATGATATTGATCGATCGTAGCCCACTGAAAGAAAAGCCAGATCACGATCAGCGCCAGCAGCATCGTGTAGGCGCGGAGCGCCGACGTGCGAAGTTTGAGACGTCCAATCGTTGGAGTGTCGCTCATCGTTATGCTGCTAATCGCGCATGTCCGGTCGCGCACGACATCACTGCTTCCGGAGTTGCCTCTTTCCGAGTGAACTCGCCGGTGACGCGGCCTTCGTGCAAGACAATGATCCGATCAGAAAGACCGAGGACTTCCGGAAGTTCAGACGAAACTAGAACGATCGCGAATCCAGTCTCGGCGAGCCGGTTGATTTGCGCATAGATTTCCTGCTTCGCGCCCACATCGATGCCGCGCGTTGGCTCATCCAGAAACAGCACGCGCGGATTCGTCAACAACCATTTGGCAAGGACGACTTTCTGTTGATTGCCGCCGGAAAGCGTTCCGGCAACTGTGAAGACTGAACTTGCCTTGATTCGCAGATCGTTCGCTGCGCGTTCACCCGCTGCCGCTTCGGCATCTTCGCTGGTGACAAAACGTCCCGACACTCTTCGCAAGCAAGCGAGCGTCATGTTCTTCAAGATAGTCTGATCCAGAATCAATCCGTAGCGCTTGCGATCTTCAGTAACAAAGCCGATGCCTTGCTTGATGGCATCCGATGGATTGTTGATTTGAATCTGTTTTCCGTCGACGAAAATTTCAGCGGACTTACGGCCGGCGTGTGCGCCGAAAATCGCCATCAAAAGTTCGCTGCGACCAGATCCCATCAAGCCGGCGATGCCCAGCACTTCACCTTTGTGCGCGCTGAAAGAAACGCGGTCGACCAGAAGCTTTCCAGGCACCGAAGGATCTTCAACGGTCACGTTGCGCGCTTCGAAAATCACGTCGCCGCGATCGTGTTTCGCTTCCGGAAAGATTTGATCGACTTCGCGGCCAACCATCTTTGCGATCACGCGAGCTTCGTCAGTTGCTCGCGTCGCAGTCGTGTCGATTGTCTTTCCATCGCGCAGAACGGTAATGCGATCGCCGATGCGAAAGACTTCGTCGAGCTTGTGCGAAATGTAAATCATCGCCACGCGACGTGCGCGCAAGTCGTTCAGAATGCCGAAGAGAGTTTCAACTTCCGCGTCGGTCAGCGCCGCGGTCGGTTCATCAAGAACGAGGATGCGAGCGTCTTGCGAAAGCGCCTTAGCGATCTCGACGAGTTGTTGCTGACCGATGCCGAGATTAACTACAGGCGTTCTGGGATCGATCTGGAGGCGAAGTTCGCCGAGCAGTTTCTGCGCCCGGCTGTAGAGTTCTTCCCAATTGATGATTCCGAATCGGCGAGGTTCGCGGCCGAGAAAGATGTTCTCAGCGACTGTTAGTTCCTTAACCAGCGAGAGTTCCTGAAAGATGATTGCGATGCCCGCATGTTCCGAATCGCGGACGTTCGCGAATCGTCGTTCCGACCCATCGAGCACAATCTGTCCGCCGTATTCAGGGTGGGGATACACACCGGCGAGGACCTTCATCAGGGTCGACTTACCCGCGCCATTTTCGCCGACCAGCGCGTGAATTTCGGCTTCGTTCAAATCAAAAGTGACGCCATCCAGAGCTTTCACTCCGGGAAAGGACTTCGTGATTCCTTTCATTTCCAGAAGGGGCTGAGTCATCGCTTATGTCCAAAGCATTGAAAATCGAAAAGTGCAAAATGCGAATTGTAAATTGCTAGTCGCGTTGAATTTGCGATTGGCAATTCTCATTTTTCAATTTGCAATTGTTTGGTGGTTACTGTTTCGGCCACTGATCTTTCGGTACGTTCTTATAAACATCTTCGAGCTTGTGATAACCGTCCTTGATGACAGTCTGCATCACGTTGCTCTTGTCGAGGACGATTGGCTCCTGGAGAATCGATGGAACGTCGATCTTTCCGTTGTTGATTTTGTCTTTCGCTTCAACCTTTTCGCCTCGCGCCAACTTGAGGGCTGAATCGACGGCACTGTTCGCCAGCGGCACTATAGGTTTGTAGATTGTCATCGTCTGCTTGCCGTCGACGATTCGCTGCACAGCATCAAGCGAAGCATCCTGGCCGGTCACCAGAACTTTTCCGACGAGTTGGGGCGGCAGCGCCGAGATCGCGCCGCCGGCCGTGCCGTCATTCGAAGCGACGATTGCCTGGATATTGTTGTTCGTTTTGGTTAGCGCATCTTCGGTGATACGCAGGGCCTCTTCCGCTTTCCACTCTTTCGCGAATTGATCGGTAACCACTTTGATGTCGCCTTTATCGATCGCGGGCTTCAGCACCTGCATCTGTCCCTCGCGCAAGAGCAGCGCGTTGTTGTCCGTTGGCGAGCCGCCAATCAGAACATAGTTACCTTTGGGTGCGTGATCGAGCGCGTACTGCGCCTGCATCTGACCAATCTTTACGACTTGATGCGAGACATAAAGATCGACATCCGAATTGCGAATCAGGCGATCGTAGCTAATCACTGGGACGCCCTGTTTGTGCGCGGCTTCGACGATCGAGGCGGCGATTTGTCCGTTGTGCGGCGCAACGATCAAAACATCGACGCCCTTTGTGAGCAGGTTGTCGCACTGTTTTGTTTGCACGGCATCGTCGCCGTTCGCAACTTGAATCTCGCACTCAGCTCCGACTTCCTTGCAGCGCTGCTCGACCAACTCCTTGTCGCGCTGCCAACGCTCTTCTTTCAAAGTGTCCATCGAAAATCCGATGCGAACCTTGTCGTTGGGGCCCTTCTTTTTGCCGGGCGTAGTTGTTTGGGTGCCGGAAACGCAGGCCAGCGTTAGCGCGCTGGATAAGACTGCGCCGATTAAGATCATTCTTGTTCGCATCGAACTGATCCTTTCTACTAGTAACTGGTTTCTCTTTGATGGATCGCGGAGTTTAGCAGAGTAGCGGCCAGAATTACATAATGAAATTTTCACTCTCGCCTTTGCCTTGGACGGGGCATTACTCGTTTGTGAAACTCAGGTGCTTGCGACAGAAATGCAATAAATGTTGTGATTGAATTCTTTCCACTTCGGTGGTAGCTTGTTGCCATTCCCTTTCGCGACATTTGTTCGAAGCGAGATTTCGAGTTGCTGACCCCCAAGTTTGCAAACACGTTCAGTCGATTTCTTAAGAGTCTGAATTTGTCTCCCCAACTTTAACTGCACACAAGATAACTGCCGGAGGTGTAAATATGCATCGGCTCCAGTTTTCCCTGCGCATTGTTTGTTGCGCATTGCTCGTGTTCTTTGTGACAACGATGGCAAGCGCCCAGTTCAGGGCGAGCATTCAGGGAACCGTGACTGATACGAGTGGAGGGCTTATTCCCGAAGCCACTGTGACGGTAACCAACAAAGGCACAGCCAAAGAAGAAAAAGTCACGACCAGTAACGAAGGGTTTTATCGAGTGTCGGCTTTAGCACCGGGCAGTTATACCGTCTCAGTAGAAAAAACGGGGTACAAGAAAAAAGTTTTCGAGAACGTGACCGTAAATGCCGAAGCTACGCAAGGTCTCGATATCACTCTGGACGTCGGCGATGTCAGTGCAGTTGTTACCGTCTCGCAGGAAACTGCGCCGGTACTTGAGACCGAGAACGCGAATGTTGATAAAGCAATCACGACGCAGGAAGTGCGCACCTTGCCACAGTTTGGTCGCGACCCGTACGAATTGACGCGATTGACGCCCGGCGTATTCGGCGATGCCGCGCGAAGTGGCACAGGTGGCGCGATTGCTCTGCCCAACACCGCCGGACCGGGCGGATCAAGTCGATCGATTTTCCAAACTGAGAATCAACCCCAAATCTCGGCTAACGGACAGCGAATAACTGCGAACAACTATCAGATCGATGGCACCAGCGTGAACAGTCTGACGAATGGTGGCGCCGCGGTAATCACGCCGAATCAGGAATCGATCAAGGAAGTGCGCGTCATCGCCAATGTGTACTCAGCCGAGTACGGCCGTAACTCAGGCGCGCAGGTGCTGACCGTTTCGCAAAACGGCACGAATCAATTTCATGGCAGTCTCTTTCTTAAGAACAATAGTCCTGGGCTGAATGCATTCAATAAGTATGGTGGTCCCAACGGCGCGCCGAACATCAGGGTCAATCAGCATCTGAACCAGTTCGGCGGCAGCATCGGAGGTCCCATCTACCTTCCGCGGTTTGGTGAAGGGGGACGCTCGACCTGGAAGGGCAAGAATCGCGCTTTCTTTTTCTTCTCCTATGAAGGTCTGCGTAGTAGCAACACCGATACAGTTAATGCCTTCATTGAAACTCCGGATTTTCGTCAGGCCGTAATAAGTGGACGGCCGAACAGCATTGCCGCGCGCATCCTCAGCGCCTCAGGCATATCGCCGCGAGTTGTTTCCGTAATCCCGGTGACTTGCGCGTTCGCGGGCTATAACGCCACCAATTGCCGGCAGCTCGCGGGCGGCCTGGACATTGGTCGCTTGGCCGGCGCTCAGGGACAGTACATTTCGTTCGGTGATTTGAGTGGCGGTGGCCCAGACGGCATTCCCGATATCGAGTTCGCGCAGCTTGCCGTTCCGACAATAAGTCGCGGCAATCAATTTAATCCGCGCATCGATCTCAACGTTACGAAGAAGGACACACTGACCTTTAGCTCTTACATTTCTCGCTTCGCAGGCACCGGCGCGGATGCTGCCGGCCGCAGCCGGCCCATGGGTGACATCACAACCGCGCCGCAGAATTTGTTTGGGATGGCCACTTGGTCGCGCACGATTTCTTCTACCAAGACAAACGAAGCGCGCTTCAATGCGACTCGCTTCTCGTTCAACGAAATCGCTTCGTCGAGTAATACAAACTTCGGGATCCCACGAATCGAAATCGAAACTCTGCCTTTTGATCGGATCCGTTTCGGAGCGCCCTGGGCGGAAACTACGCCCGGGATCTTTTCTGAAAATACTTTCGAATTTCGCGATACGTTTCGCTGGGTGCGAGGTAATCACGGGTTGAGCATTGGCGGCGAGCGCCGTTGGGAGCAGGACAACAACGACCTCTCTGGTGGTTCGCGGCCACTGTTCACATTCGCGGGCCTCTTCAACTTTGCCAACGATGCTCCACTGTTCTATCAGATTAACGCCGATCCCAGAACGGGAGGACCCGCCCAGTCAAAACGAAATTTTCGTTCATCAACCGACGCATTGTTTTTCCAGGATGATTGGAAGTTTCGGCCGAACTTAACATTCAATCTCGGGCTGCGTTGGGAATACTTTGCGCCGCTCTCAGAGAAAAACGGAATCCTGAGCAACCTGGTGCTTGGGCCAACCGGACAAGAGTTAACCGGAGCCCGATTGGTGACTGTGAAATCGCTATACCCTTCGGATCGAAACAACTTCGCGCCGCGCCTCGGCTTTGCTTACAGTCCGAACTTTGGCGAAAAGTTTCATGGACTCCTAAACGAAAGCAAGCTGGTCGTGCGCGGAGGTTTCGGTATCGCTTACAACCGTATCCCGCTGCTTGAATTCGCCAACACACGCGGCAACCCGCCGTTCTTTGCGCGCTATGCGATTTGCTGCGGCACCTCGGCTTCTGATTTCAGTACGCCTTTCAACGGCGGCCAAATCCTGTATGCGCTCGGAGCCAACAATTCTCCATTCAGCTACCCGACGAATACGGCGCTGCGGTTGACGTTCAATGCTAACGGCATACCGAATCTCGCTAATGGTGCACAGGTAGAAATTTACGGCGCGCCGGCGAGAGTGCCGACGCCCTACGTCTACACCTACTCGCTGGAAGGACAGTATAGCTTGCCGGCCAAGCTGGTCGCCGATGTTGCCTATCAAGGCAGTCAAAGCCGGAAGCTGGTCAGGCTGGTCAACGAACGTTTTCTATTTACTGATCCGGGTACCTTCTCAAACATTTTGTTTCCAACCCCGGATACGAACGCCAGCTACAATGCTCTAATCGCGCGACTGACCAGGCGATTTTCAGCGGGCTTCCAATTCGACGCTATCTATCGCTTCGCCAAGAGCAGAGACGTTGTTTCATACGAAGGACCGACTGCCAACACCAATCCAACTTATCCACTAGACGTGCGTCAGGAAGTTGGCCCATCAGACTTTGATGTGCGGCACAACTTTGTTGCTTCGGGACTTTGGGAATTGCCAATTTTCAGACATCGCAAGGATGCGGTCGGTAGTCTGTTGGGCGGATGGCAGGTAAGTGGCATCCTGACGGCGCATACGGGATTTCCATGGACTCCGGTGGTGGGCCAATGCATTAGCACGCGCGGGCCGAGCATCTGTCCGGTGCGGCCGGTAGCGTATTTCGGAGGCGCCGGGAATGATACGTCAAACAACGCGTTCATTACCGGCAGCAACTTCCCGGGCGGCGGCGCAAAGTTTTTCAGCACGGCCGCGCCGGTGGGATTCCAATTGCCGGGAATCGGTCGCAACTCTTTCCGGGGCCCACATTATTTTGATGTTGATATGACCCTCAACAAGAAGTTTGGATTGGGCCACGTGCTGGGCGAAGGAAGATACCTTGAAGTGAAAGCGAATTTCTTCAACATCTTTAATTTGCTGAACCTGCAACCATTCAACTTCAACACTCCGAGCACGCAGGTCCAGAACGCGCTGTTCGGCCGCGCCGAACGTGGCTTGGCCGGGCGCGTAATCGAGATTCAGGGCCGTTTGAATTTCTGAATCACGAACGCCGCTGTTGCTCGATAGGTATTTTATTTAAGGATTCCGCTTGATGTAGGGAGCGGCAGACGGATTCTGTAAATCGTCATCATCAAGATTCGCGTCGGCGCGTGGCCGCGACTTACGCGCCTCATCAAGTTGCTTGAACACTTCGAGTTCGCGGTCAGCTTCATCCTTTCGCTTGAGTCGTGAAAGAGTCATGAAGAGTTGGTAATGAACGCCCGGATTGTTTGATTTGAGTTTCGCCGCGTGCATCAGAATTGGCAGGGCTGCTTCGTAACGTCGCGTTCGGACCAATAGACGGCCGAGATCGTAATTCGCGTAAAAGTGCTGGTCGTTAATTGCGATCGCTTTTCGCAAAACGACTTCTGCCTCCGGCATTCGCTCGCGTTCGAGCAGGACGAATCCAAGCTGGGCCAGAGCGTTCACATTGTCCGGGCCGAGGGCCAGCGACTTTCGTAATTCGATTTCCGCTGAATCGTAATCGGCAAGGGCTCGTGCCGCGATTCCCACGAAGTAATGCGCTTCCGGCAACGTTGGAAATTGCTGCGCACCCCGGCGAAATATTTCTATTGCTCTATCGAGTTGGCCCAACGCTAGATAAACCCCGCCCAGCCTTGCGTAATAAACAAACTGGCTGGCGTCCTGTTCCAGTGCGCGCTGGTAAAACTCGACCGAAGCCTCAGTGCGTTTGTTCTTTCTCAAGACTTCGCCGAGCATCAGGTTTGCCTCCGGAAAATTGGGACGAAGCTTCAGCGCCTTCTCCCAAAGTTCCCCCGCCGCTTCATCCTGGCCTCGAGCTGAAGCAATCAGGCCGAGATAGTAGAACGGTTCGGCGGCGTTAGTTGAAAGAGCGGACGCGGCGATAAGCGCGGCGCTGGCTTCATCCAGTCGTTTCAGATTATAAAGAACCACGCCAAGTTGAAATTTAATGTCGAACGTATTCGGTTGGAGTTCATTCGCTTTTGTAAGCAATTGCGCGGCGCGCTCATAGTCTTTGCGCGAAGCGCAGAGCAAAGCGAGATTGATTGTGGCTTGCGGATGATCGGGAGCAAGACGAAGCGCCGATTCAAAAATATGGACGGCTTCGGCGTCGCGCTGCGTGTGTGCGAGTAGCACGCCGAGATTGGCCATCGCCGATACGCTGTTTGGATTGAGACGCAGGGCCGCGCGAAATTCACGTTCTGCTTCCGCGGTCTGGCCGCGTTGGTCCAGGATCGCCCCGAGCAAATTGTGCGCGTCAGCATTTTTCGGATTAGAGATTAGAAGATGCCGAAGCAAGGGTTCGGCTTCGTCAAGACGGCCTGACTGAAGCAATTCAGCGGCGTGACGAAGCTCAGCCTTTTCGTCATTACGTTGGGTCTGACTTGCAGCGATTCCCGGAGCGACGATCGCCGCGACAACAATGATCGCCAATGCTGCGTGTGATCGCACGCGGTCTGACAAAGCTTTCATGAAATGCACGCGCAAAGTATATTACAGCCACATATTATCAGGTGATTTCGGATGAAACTGCTTAGATCGCTGCGCTTTTTCCTGGCCTTAATTTGCGCTTCAATACTTCTCTTTGCGCCGTCAGTCCAAACGGCGTCGGCCCAACGCAAAGATGTCGAAAAAGAAATCAACGCACTGCTGGCGCGCATGACGTTGGCTGAAAAACTTGGGCAGCTTCAGCAACTCGACGGCGAAGCGAATGGAAATTTTCGGCCTGAGCATCGGGAGCTTGTGCGCAAAGGATTGCTTGGCTCGACGCTGAACGTTCGCGGCGCCGCGCGGACTAACGAGCTTCAGCGCATTGCGATTGACGAGTCACGACTGAAGATTCCCGTGCTGTTTGGGTTCGATGTGATTCACGGCTATCGCACGATCTTTCCGGTCCCGCTCGGCGAAACGAGCAGTTGGGATCCGCCGCTTGCAGGACGTTCGGCGAGTATCGCCGCAGCCGAAGCGCGAGCGGCAGGTGTGCATTGGACCTTCGCGCCGATGCTGGACATCGCGCGCGATGCGCGTTGGGGCAGAATCGTCGAAGGTGCGGGCGAAGATCCTTTTCTCGGGTCGGCGATGGCGCGAGCACGTGTCCGAGGATTTCAGGGGCGCGACTACAGCGCGCTCGACAAAGTTCTCGCTTGTGCCAAGCACTGGGTTGCATATGGCGCCGCCGAAGCAGGTCGCGACTACAACACGACAGACCTATCGGAAGGAACGTTGCGCCAGATTTATTTTCCGCCTTTCAAAGCCGCCGTCGATGAAGGTGTCGGCACGTTTATGAGCGCCTTCAACGATCTTAACGGCGTGCCCTCGTCGGCAAATCCCTTCACGCTGACAAAAGTTCTGCGCGGAGAATGGAAGTTCGACGGCTTTGTCGTTAGCGATTACACGTCAGTGCAGGAACTTATGCAGCACGGCGTGGCCGCGAACGAACCAGAGGCAGCTAGTCTCGCGCTGAATGCCGGTGTTGACA
>QHXI01000167.1 GCA_003222895.1 Acidobacteriota bacterium
TGCACCTGACGAGCGAGGTAGCGCGACGACATGAACGGACCAAAACGGACCAGCGCAATGTGCGCGGCAAACAGAAATACTGCGGAGCTCACCGCCAAAGTCCAAATGGCGGCGCGCGTCGATCGCTTGTGCCAGAGCAATGCGAGCAGCGGACCGAAAAGCAGCGCGAAAGCCGCCAGCAGGGCGGGAAGGCGCAAGCCCGGTCCGCGAGCACTGACCCGAGGTCGGCGGGAACCGGCAAATTGTGCGACGACCAAACGCCCGCAATCAGAGCGACTCCAGCAGCTGTTCCCATTATGGTAAGCAGGACATAAGCGACGGTGCTCCAGCGGCTGCGAACGCGTTCTGAAGCCAGGGCATCGGCCGCAAGCAGCAGCAATGGTAGATATGCGGGAAAAGTGTAGTACTCCTGATTTGTGGAGATGGCAAAGAAGACCAGAATCAGCCCCGACCACACCAGGCAAATCACTCGCGTGCGATCCGCGAATGTCCACTCCGATGGCATGCGCTCGCGCGCGCGTTCGCGCAGGTTCTCCACCACTCGCGCCAGAAACAAGCTCCAGGGAAAGAGCCAGACAAAGTGCAGACTCCAATAAGCGATCGCCGGAAGCTTGTTGTAGTCCTTGGGATAGCGCTTGCCTAGAAAACGCAAGACGTGTTCGTTCACGAAGTAGAACCAGAAGAAGCCTGGATTGCGAAGCCCGGCGAGGATGTGCCACGGCGCGGCGATCAGCAGGAAGAGCAGCGCGCCGGTGATTAGCCGAAACTCACGCCACCGTTTCCACTCGCCTGTGACGAGCAGATACGCGAGCAGGGTGCCGCCGACGAAGATGATGGCTACCAGGCCCTTCGCCAACACAGCCAGTGCCAAACAAACATACGAGGCATACCAAACACGCGAGGCATTTCCTCGATCCAAGGCCAGCAAAGCAAAGTAAATCGCCCCCGAGATGGTGAGCGCAAGCAGCGCTTCGGGAATCAGAATGCGCGAGAACAGATAAAAGCCGATGGTCGTAACCACCAGCAGAGAGGCGTAAACGCTCGCGCGAGCTCCAAAGGCACGCCTTGCCCAGTCGGCGGCCAGAATCATCAGCAGCAGTATGGTGATCGCAGTTGGCAGCCGGGTGGATGCTTCTGAGACTCCAAAGACGCGATCGCAGGATGCGACTAGCCAATAGGGCAGAGGCGGCTTCTCCAGGTAGCGGATGCCGTCCACGTGCAGCGTGACCCAGTCGTGGTTCACGGCCATTTCGCGCGCGGCTTCGGCGTGCGTGGCATCGGCGTCATCGAAAATTGCAGGAGAAGAAATCGATCCCAGGTAC
>QHXI01000028.1 GCA_003222895.1 Acidobacteriota bacterium
TGGTATCGCGCGCGCGAAATGACAGCAAGCCACCCGCGCATTTGTTCTTCGAAGCTGATAATTGTGGTTTGAATTGTGCCGATTGGAAGCTGTGAAAGGCGGGCATTAAGGCGCGCGTATGCAGGCCACGTGCGTCGCTGAATAACAGTTAGATGATCTGTATCAAGAACGACGACCATTCGATCGGCGCACCAAAGACTGACGGTATTTTCGCCCCGCTTCCACAATTTCGTCGAAGATGGGATCATCCTCGAAAGTTCCAGCAAGGCGTTCCCACCAAGGTTCTCGGGACTTTTTTTGAATTGCCGATTTCAGCGATCGGAGCTCTCGCTCCAATGCTTCCACACGTTTTTCCAGATTGGCTGCCATAGCCTCAATTTACCATGAAGCTCACTCCAACCGATAATTCGGCGCTTCTTTCGTAATCACCACATCGTGAACGTGCGACTCGCGCAGGCCGGCGGCAGTCACGCGCAGGAAGCGAGTCTTCTCCTGAAACTCCTTAATGCTATGACAGCCCGTGTAGCCCATACCCGATCGCAAGCCGCCGACGAGCTGCGTCACCATTTCAGCCAGCGTGCCGCGATAAGGCACGCGACCTTCGATTCCTTCCGGCACTAGTTTCGATTCGATTTCAATTCGTTCTTGCGCGTAACGATCGCGCGAGCCTTCGCGCATCGCGCCGATCGAACCCATCCCGCGATACATTTTGAAGCTGCGGCCCTGGTAAAGAATTACTTCGCCCGGCGCTTCTTCCGTGCCGGCGAACAGCGACCCGATCATGACCACGTCGGCGCCGGCGGCGATTGCTTTCGCCATGTCGCCGGAAAATTTCACGCCGCCATCGGAAATGATCGGCACGCCGGTGCCGCGCGCGGCTTCAACGCATGATTGAATGGCTGAGATTTGCGGTACCCCCGCGCCGGTTACAACGCGCGTCGTGCAAATCGATCCGGGGCCGATACCAACCTTGACGGCATCAACGCCCGCATCGATCAATTCGCGCGCGCCGTCCCCGGTACCGATATTGCCGGCAATCAGTTGCGTGTCTGGATGACGGCGTTTGATTTCGCGAACGGCCTCGATCACGCGAACGGAATGTCCGTGCGCGGTGTCGATGACCAAACAATCGACGCGCGCTTTCACTAACTCATCAGCACGCTCTCGAAAGTCACCCGTAGCTCCAATCGCCGCCGCCACTCGCAATCGACCTAGATCGTCTTTCGCCGCCGTTGGATATTTGATCGCCTTCTGAATGTCTTTGACGGTGATTAGACCCTTCAGATGTTTGTCGTCATCGATGACCAGGAGCTTTTCGATGCGATGCTCTTGCAGAACCGCTTTTGCCTGATCCAGCGTCGTGCCAACGGGAACAGTCACCAGTGGCTGTGGAGTCATTACTTCCGAAACCGCTAAATCAAACCGCGTCTCGAATCGCAAATCGCGGTTCGTGATAATTCCAACCAGATGACCGTCTTCGTCAACCACCGGCACACCGCTGATGTGATAGCGCTCCATTACATTCAGCGCCTCTAGCACGGGACGATCCTGGGGAATGGTTACCGGGTCGACGATCATTCCCGATTCGGATCGCTTCACCTTGTCTACTTCTTCCGCCTGGCGTTCGATGGTTAGGTTCTTGTGAACGACGCCGATGCCGCCTTGTTGCGCGATTGCGATCGCCAGCGATGCTTCGGTGACCGTGTCCATCGCCGCCGAGCAAACCGGTATCTGCAGACGAATGCCGCGCGTGAATTGCGTCGACGTGTCGGTCTCAGTCGGCAACACGTCCGAGCGCGCCGGCACTAATAACACGTCATCAAAGGTGAGGCCTTCCTGGATAGTCTCAGTAATCATGTTCGTTCAAATGACTCCTTGTATTGATTTCAATTGAAAATAAAAACGCCCGCAGGGTTACCGCGGGCACTTCTCAAACTTCTTGCTGCACAAGCTTGCGCACACTGCGAATTCTCGCAGGGTGATTCTCTTGACACGCCTAAACAGTAAAGTCGTGCTCATCCTCCCGGGCATTTCCGCGATTTTTGATCTTCATAGGTTGCTCGCCGCCGTTCATTCCCGGCAAATGCACTTTCTGGCCGGTGCTGCGCTGATAGAAATATAGTCCAGCCCATACCGCGAGGGAAAGCGCCGCGAGAATAATGATCGCCAACAACAACGTGAACAACGGCGAGCGCATGTGTGTCGCCGCGTCGTCCGTGTAAACCATGGCACGATGCTTTGGCGCGTCTTCAGCCGGTTCTCCACGTTCGCGCATGGTGCGCGCGTAATCTTCCATCGCTTCCTGTTCATCGTAACCGATAAACTTCGCGTAAGCGCGGATAAAGCTACGATTGAAAATTCCGCCCGGCAGGTGACGATAATCGTCGTTCTCGATCGCTTCGAGATAGCGCATCGAGATTCGCGTCTGCTCAGATATTTCGCGCAAAGCAATTCCGCGCGTCTCGCGTGCGAGTCGCAGTTTTTCTCCGATGCTCTGCGTCATTTCGATTTTGAAGCTACCTTGACCGCATTAACAATGAGGGAGCCAAACAACTCTCTCGCTCATTTAGAACTGCCGCCCGTTCCGGCAAACGCTGCGAAAGCTGTTGGATGGCGCGCACTATAACGCTCGCTCGGAAACGTTGTCAAACTTTTATCATTTACTGTTTTACTGTCTTGATTCTTAACCCGCGCGGTGGTAGCTTGAGACGTAATCTGATTTGTTTTTTAACTTCTACAATCTTGAAAAGTGAGGACTGACGGAGATGCCCCTTGAAGCACTCGGAATGGTCGAAACTAAAGGTTTCGTCGGCGCCGTCGAAGCGGCTGACGCAATGGTCAAAGCCGCGAACGTGCAACTGCTCGGCAAGGAATATATTGGCGCGGGTTACGTGACTGTGTTCGTGCGCGGCGACGTGGGTGCGGTGAAGGCCGCAACTGATGCGGGCGCTGCCGCTGCGCGCAGAGTAGGTGAATTGATCAGCGTTCATGTCATTCCCCGGCCTCATGCCGAAGTCGAGCGCGTGCTGCCGGTTAACGGCCGCACCGGATTCAGCCCGGACGAGCAGACACAGTTGTCAGGCGGAGCTCGCGGCCAGTTGGGCCAGGGTGACGCGGGTCGTTCTTTGAACGCGCGCGAAAGTTCGCGAGAACGAGCGAAGTAAGGTCATTGCCGATTTTTGATTGCCGATTGCCGATTCGGAGTATTTGAAATTGGCAATTGGAAATCAGCAATTGGCAATGGAGGTAGTCATGTCGGCCGACAAAGATTTGATTTCGGTTCAGCAGGCCCGCGATTTAGTTGAAGCCGCGCATCGCGCTCAAGTCGAAGTCGCGCGATTTGATCAAGCGAAAATCGATCGTATCTGCGAAGCGATGGCGAAAGCTGCCTTGCGGGAATCACCGCGCACCGCCGCGCTCGCGGTTGAAGAAACCGGTTACGGCGTTCCCGAAGACAAACAAATCAAGAATCAATTCTCGGCCGAGATTGTTTGGAACTATTTTAAAAACCTCCGCACCGTCGGCGTCGTCTCTGAAACAAAAGACGTCGTCGAAATCGCCAGCCCGCGCGGCGTAGTCGCGGGCATCATTCCTTCGACCAACCCTACTTCAACCGCAATCTTTAAGATCTTGATCGCAGTCAAATCACGAAATGCGATCGTGCTCTCGCCGCATCCGTCGGCCGCGCGCTGCATCAACGAAACCGTCAAAGCGATGCGCGAAGCTGGCGTGAAAGAAGGCTTGCCCGCGGACGCGATAGGGTGCATGACGACCGCGACGATCGAAGGCACCGAAGCCTTGATGAAGCACAAGATGACGGCGGTGATTCTTGCGACCGGCGGTATCGGACTGGTGCGCGCGGCGTATTCATCAGGCAAGCCGGCGTTCGGAGTGGGCCCGGGGAACGTGCCCGTGTTTGTCGAACGCTCCGCGGACGTTCCGAAAGCTGTGCAAGACATCCTGACCGGAAAATGTTTCGACAACGGAACGATCTGCGCATCCGAGCAAGCAGTAGTAGTCGACGCGCCGATCGAAATGGCCGTGCGCGAACAATTCAAACTGCAGGGCGCGCATTTTGTCAGCCAATCGGAAGCCGATCAACTCGCGAAGATCGTTGCGACACCACAGAGAAGTTTGAATCCGGCAATCGTTGGAAGATCGGTTGAGAAGATCGCCAGCATGGCTGGAATCAGCGTGCCGCCGGGCACGCGATGCTTGATGGCTGACGTGGGCGGAGTTGGTCGCGACTTTCCTTTGTCGATGGAAAAACTTTCACCGATTCTCGCGTTCTATGTTGAAGATGGGCTCGAGCGTGGCGCGGCGCGCTGCAACGAAATTCTTCATTACGGCGGCATGGGCCATACGGCCGGGGATTTTCGACGGCGCTGCCACCATCGATGACGCTCGGATGCGGATCGTGGGGCGGTAATGTTACTTCCGACAACGTCTCGCCGCTGCACTTGATGGACATCAAGCGCGTCGCGTTCGAGACGCGTCCCGTAGCGAGCAAGCGACCCGCGGTTGCCGCGCAGCCAAGTGCGATGCCGCACCCGACCGTTACTGCACCGAGACCGGCGCCCGTTGCATCCCAAACTGGTACGCCGAAAGTCAGCCGCGAAGAGATCGCGTCGATCGTCGATCGATTTCTCGCTAATCGACAGCCGGAGCATTCGCCGCTATCGCAGTTCGCGCCGCCGCGAATCGAACAGCCGCGTGCTGATGAAGGCAACGGCGCGAGTTCGCGCGTTTCAGCGCCGCCGCCGGCTTCATCGAATGGTCGCCAAGCCGCTGACTTTGTCAGCGAAGATGACGTGAAGCGCGCGATAAACAAAGGTGAAAAGATTTACGTCGGTCCAAAGACAATCATAACGCCGTCAGCGCGCGACATCGGCGATCCGGCGGAGGTGTTTGCGAAGGCATAGCTCTCAGCACTCAGCCATCGGCGGTCAGCCGGACAGGAGGTTTTGCTGAAAGCTAACCGCTGACAGCCGAAAGCTCATATGTTTCTAGGCAAAGTCATCGGCACAGTGTGGTCCACAAAGAAAACTCCCGACCTCGAGGGCGTGCGTTTTCTGATCGTGCATCCGTACGATCTGGATAAACAGCCAACGACAAACGTCGTGGTGGTCGCAGATCGTTTGGGTGCTGGAACCGGCGAGACGGTGATGTGCGCTTTTGGAAAGGCCGCACGTTCGGCAATCGGAGATCAGGACATGTCGATCGAAGCCGCAGTTGTCGGCATTGTCGATCGCGTCGATCTCAGCGACACCCAGTCTGAAGAATTGCGCGAAGCCGCGCGGGCGCTGGCTCGTGATAACGGCAGGCGTTAAAGCAAAAGTTAGCCACGAAAAGGCACAGAAGGCACAAACCGAAAGATCAATCTCGTTCTCTGGGGTCATAATATTTCCTGTGCCTTTTGTGCTTTTTTGTGGCCAAATTTTCTTAAGTCGTAATGGCAAACGAAGAATTGATTTATCGAATTACGCGCGCGATTTATGATCGACTCGGTTCCTCTGCGAATGAGAACACAGTTGAGCAACTGGTCACGGACATCTATCGCGCGGTCGAACCGTCCGTCGTCAACAACGGCACCAGACCTTCGCAGGCGACAACTTCAGCGCGTGGATCTTTTGCTGAAGCATCGACCAGTGAAGGATCGTCGAATCGAATTGTCATTTCTGTATTCGGCGTCGATCATCCCGGTATCGTCGCGGGCGTTGCTGAGATTCTCTCAGACGCGCAATGCAGTATCATCGACATCAACCAGACGGTGGTGCAGGGAAAATTCGCGATGGTGATCATCGCCGATGCAGCGCGCGCGCAATCGTCGGTTGCAGACTTAAAGAACCGTCTGCGCAGCGAAGGTGAAAAGCTTGGTGTGCACATCTACGCACAGCGCGAAGACTTGTTCTATGCGATGCATCGAATTTAGACATTGCCGAATTTCGATTGCCAATTGCCAATTGAAAAAACGCCAGATAGAAATCTCCGTAGGATCTTAAGCTTTTGAAATCGGCAATCGGCAATTGGCAATCGACAATGAGTTATGCAGCCTGAAATCTCGCATCGTTGTGGTTCATGTGGCGCGTCGATTCGCGACTTTGGCGAACGCGCAATGTTCTGTCCTGAGTGCGGCAAATCGGTTGCCGCCGCGAAAGAGAGCCCTCCAAATGGCGGCGAAGCGCAAGCTGATGTTTCTTCGCCTGTTAGCGCAGCAGGCATCGTCGGTGACTCGCATGACGAGATGGCTCCGGTTTCCGCTGTGTCTCACGCCGATAAAGAGGCAACAAAGTCCGACAGTCATGAGCGACATGGGGCGCGAGAGAAGACTCGCGAAACCTTGCATCGCGCGTCAACTGCCGCGCGCGGCGCCATCGAACACAACGTCAGACGTGTGGAAAAAGTCCAACACGTTTCCGCGGTCATGCTGGAAGAAGCGTCATCGGATCCGAGCCTGCGCTTTGTGCTGGTAGCGCTCGGACTCTTCGTGCTCTTCATAATTCTGCTGGTGCTCAGCAAAGTGATGGGATAAGCGATTAGTTTCACGTTTCAAGTTTGAAGTTTCAGGTTGTCCAGACTACTTGAAACTTGAAACCTTAAACTTGAAACTCACCAATGGAATATTCCCAAGCCGAAATTCTGCAAACCGTGCGCATGACCGAGATGGAGCATCTCGACATTCGCACCGTGACGCTTGGCTTGAGCTTGCGCGATTGCGTGACTGATTCGATCGAAACGACGGCGCAACGCGTGCGCGAAAAGATCGAGCGGGTCGCATCGCGGCTGGTCAGCACGGTCGATGAAATCGGCGATGAGATCGGCATTCGCGTCGCCAACAAACGCATCGCAGTTACTCCGGTTTCGATCTTGACGGAAGGCGCTCGCGGCAATCCGGTCGATCTCGGGCGCGCGATTGACGAAGCCGCCGGATCGGTCGGGGTTGATTTCGTCGGAGGCTATTCGGCCCTCGTGCACAAAGGTTTCACGCGCAACGAAAGCGAGTTTCTCGATTCAATACCGGAAGCCCTCGCGTCGACCGAAAGACTATGCAGTTCAATCAACGCCGCGACCACCCGCGCGGGAATCAACATGGACGCGGTGGCGCGCGTCGGCCGATTGATAAAGGACGCCGCTGAGCGAACTCGCGATCGCGGCGGGCTCGCGTGCGCAAAATTCGTCTGCTTCGCGAACGCAGTTGAAGACAATCCTTTCATGGCGGGCGCGTTTCACGGCATCGGCGAACCAGAAGCGGTGCTGAACGTGGGCGTGTCCGGACCCGGCGTGGTCAATCATGCGGTGCAACACGCCGAGAAAAATCTTCCGTTACAGGAATTGGCGGAACTGATCAAGAAACTTTCTTTCAAGCTCGCACGCGCGGGCGAGTTGGTTGGACGCGAGGCTGCGCGGCGTTTGGACCTTCCGTTCGGCATCATCGATCTCTCTTTGGCGCCGACGCCGGTTCCCGGCGACTCAGTCGCAAACATCATCGAAGGGATGGGGTTCGAACGCGCGGGCACGCACGGCACAACGGCTGCGCTCGCGCTTTTGACTGACGCGGTGAAGAGAGGCGGCGCGATGGCCAGCAATTCAGTCGGCGGCATGAGCGGCGCTTTCATTCCGGTTTCGGAAGATGCCGGCATGATCGAGGCCGCGCGCCTCGGAGCATTGTCGCTTGAGAAACTCGAAGCCTGGACCAGCGTCTGCTCCGTGGGGATCGACATGGTTGCGGTGCCGGGATCGACTTCGGCGGAAACAATCGCCGCGATCATCGCCGACGAAATGGCGATTGGGGTGATGAATAATAAGACGACTGCGGTGCGCATCATTCCAGTGCCCGGACGCGATGTCGGCGAGATGGTTGAGTTCGGTGGTTTACTTGGCAGCTCGCCGATCATGGCGCTCAATCCCTTTTCATCGGATCAATTTATTCGTCGCGGCGGTCGCATTCCCGCGCCGGTGCAAAGTCTGAGAAATTAACAATGCGCAAGACTGTAATGAAGACCCGACGATTATTAATCGCATCGTTGCTCGCCGCTGGCGCTTGCGCCTCGGTTTCTGCGCAGGCGAAAAGCAAACCTGACTTAAATGGCGTCTGGCTCGTCGATCAATCGAAGAGTGAAAAAACGAATAGTCCACTGGAAGACTCGGAGATTTCGGTGACGATTCAGCAGAACGAGCCTGAGATCAAGATGGTGCGACGATATCAGATGACTTCTCTGGTCATTAATTATTTTACGGATGGGCGAGAGGTCAGCACCAAGAAACTAATTGCGAGTGATGTGCTTAAAGCAACAACGAAATGGGATGGCGATAAACTGGTGAATCGAACCCTCACGCGACGGATAGTTATGGGCCGATCGGTTGATATGGACGTCGTCGAAGAGTGGAAACTATCCAAGGATGGCAAGACTTTAACGAAGAAGATCATTATTATCTTTCCGAAGAATGCCCCGGACAAAGTAAATGCGGTGCCGGTAACGCAGCCGACACAAGAATTCAAGAAGGTATACAATCGACAGTCGTCATAGACTGATTCAGAGATCCAGCAAACAACTATGGAACGGGAAGCACTCGGACTAATTGAATGTCGCGGCCTCGTCGCGATGATCGAAGCCGCGGACGCGGCCGTGAAATCTGCCAACGTCGTGCTGGTCGGCTGGGAAAAGATCGACGCCGGCCTGGTCACAGCGATCGTGCGCGGCGAAGTGGGTGCCGTCAAAGCTGCCGTCGATGCCGGCGCCGCCGCGGGTCGCAAGGTTGGTGAAGTCATCAGCACGCATGTGATTCCGCGACCTCATGCCGAAGTTGACGCGGGCCTCCCGGTTCTTCATACGGGTGAAACCACTCGCAAAAAGATCAGCGGGTCAGTCCATGCACAAAAATCGATCGCCGCCCATGGGGCACCTTCACCGTCCTCGATGAAGGCGACAACTTCAAAGTAAAAAGAATCGAAGTGCTGCCGGGCAAACGCCTCAGCTATCAAAAGCATTCACAGCGCGCTGAACACTGGGTCGTGGTGCAGGGAACCGCGAGAGTCACGCTCGACGATCGCAACCACATCGTTTCCGCCGGTGAAGCCATCGACATCGCAATCGGATCGGCTCACCGTGTCGAGAATCCCGGGGACGAACTCCTCGTCTTCATCGAAGTGCAGCGCGGAAATTATCTCGGCGAGGATGACATCGTGCGTCTGCAGGATGACTTCGGCCGGGCGAGTTAACCCTTAAGCCACTACCAGATAGAAATTCACAGGTGCTGTTCAACGCGCTCTTCAGCAGGAATTACGGCGGTGAAATCCTGATTGAATCGGGTCACATATCGATCGAGTAATTCCATCATTCGTTTGTGTTGCCGAGTGCGAATGATAAGCCCGACGTGGCGAGATTTCTTAACTCGCAAGACAATCTCCGGATCGTCGTAAGCGGCCGTATCAGGATCTTGCTGCCGCGCCAAAGACATCGCAATCCCGCCGTGTTCTTTGCGTGCTTTTGGCAAGCGATAAGGATTAGTTGGTCGTCGGTGTCAGCAATCGTTATCATCGTCTCATAGCCGTTTCTTTCTTCGACTTCGGTAGTATCAACGATCACTTTCCTCGGCAACTTCCAAATCGAACCTGATCAGACCGCGCTGATGTTCCAGAAACAACTCATCGGGACTTTTATGAAGTTCGAGCAAGTCGTTGAAGCTGATCATAAATTCTCGCTGACCTCGCAATCACGACCGGCATTCACATCGCTGCCGCCAACTTCTTGTATTGCTGCCAACGATGCATGACCGCTTGTTGTGCTTGCTCCAACAACAGCTTCGCCGCTTGCGGATCACTGCGCTGCAACATGCGATAGCGACCTTCGGTGTAGATGTAATCCTGAAGCGGGATCTTCGGATCGCGCGAATCGAGCTGAAATGGATTCTTGCCTTCGCTCTCAAGTTTCGGATCGAAGCGATAGAGCGGCCAGTAGCCGGATTCGACCGCGAGCTTCTGCTGCGTCATGCCTTTAGCCATGTCGATGCCATGTGCGATGCACTGGCTGTAGGCGATGATTAGCGAAGGGCCAGGATGCGCTTCGGCTTCGAGAAAAGCTTTGACTGTTTGCGTGTCGTTGGCGCCCATCGCTATCTGGGCGATATAGACGTTGCCGTAGCGCATCGCCGTGATGCCGAGATCTTTTTTGATGGTTGGCTTGCCGCCCGCGGCGAACTTTGCGACTGCGCCGAGCGGCGTGGCCTTCGAAGCCTGACCGCCGGTGTTGGAATAAACTTCCGTGTCGAGCACGAGAATGTTCACGTCGGCACCGCTGGCGAGCACGTGATCCAATCCGCCGTAACCGATGTCGTAAGCCCAGCCATCGCCACCGACGATCCAGACGCTCTTCTTCACTAACGCGTCAGCAACGCCGAGCAGATCGCGCGCTTCCGTTTCGCCGCGACCGTTCAGTTTAGTTTTCAGGTTCGCGATCAACTCGCGCGTGGCGTCGATACCTTCCTGCGTTTCCTGATTGCTGTAGAGCAGCCCGTCTGCAAGCTCGTCGCCGATCATCAAACGATAGCGTTCGACCAGTTCCTTCGCGTATGCCTGTTGATGATCGAAAGACAGCCGCATTCCCAATCCGAACTCGGCGTTGTCTTCGAATAGCGAATTGCTCCAAGCCGGGCCGCGGCCTTCGGGATTTGTCGTGTAGGGTGTCGTCGGCAGATTGCCGCCGTAGATGCTCGAGCAGCCTGTGGCGTTCGCGATGATTGTGTGATCGCCGAAGAGCTGTGTCATCAGCTTGATGTAAGGCGTCTCGCCGCAACCGGAGCACGCGCCGGAAAATTCAAATAGCGGCTGCAGCAACTGAATGTCCTTGATGTTTCTGAAAGTCAGATTGCCGTTGCGATGAATCTCCGGCAGCTTCAGGAAATAGTCCCAGTTGACGCGCTCGCTGTCGCGTAGAGGCAACTGCGGTTTCATGTTCAAGGCCTTACGCGAGACGTTGCTCTTGTCTTTCGCGGGGCAAACTTCGACGCAAAGTTGGCAGCCGGTGCAGTCTTCAACCGCGACCTGAATCGTGTAGAGACGATCGGGAAGCTCTCGCCATTTCGCCGGCATCGTTTTGAATCCGGGGGGCGCGTTCGCGAGATCTTCCTGCGTACAGACTTTTGCGCGAATCGTCGCGTGCGGACAGACGAGCATGCACTTGCCGCACTCGATACAGATATCAGGTTCCCACACGGGAACTTCCTGCGCGATGTTGCGCTTCTCCCATTGCGCAGTCGCGACGGGGTAAGTTCCATCGACAGGAAACGCGCTGACCGGAAGTAGATCGCCGCGACCATCCATGATCTCCATGGTGACGTTGCGAACAAACTCGGGCATCCGGCTTACCTCTGTGCCTCTGTGAAAACTCTGTGTCTCTGTGATGATTGTGCGGCCAGTATTTTCACCACAGAGGCACTGAGAACCACTGAGACACGGAGAGATTTCACTCGGAACGGAAACTTCGTACAGATGCTCAAGCGCCGAATCAACCGCCGCGAAGTTTTGCCGCACGACAGGCTCGCCGCGTTTTCCGTAGGTCTTCTTGATCGACTCCTTAATTTTCACGATGGCCTCATCGCGCGGCAGCACGCCACTGATCGCAAAGAAACACGTCTGCATGATCGTGTTCGTGCGATTGCCAAGCTGATTTTCTTTCGCGACCGCGTAAGCGTTGATCGAGTAAACCTTGATCTGCTTCGCGATTATCGATTCCTGGACCGAGCGTGGCAGGTGATCCCAAACCTCTATCGGCTCAAACGGACTATTCAATAACAGCGTCGCACCTTCTTCAGCGGCATCAAGGATTTGGTAGCGCTCGAGGAAGTTGAATTGATGGACGGCGATGAAGTTTGCGCGCTGAATGAGGTAGGTGCTCTTGATCGCCTCAGGGCCGAAGCGCAGGTGTGAGACAGTCATCGCGCCGGACTTCTTCGAGTCGTAAACAAAGTAGCCTTGCGCGTAATTCGGGGTTTCCTCGCCTATGATCTTGATTGAGTTTTTGTTCGCGCTGACCGTGCCGTCCGCGCCCAAGCCCCAGAAAAGCGCGCGAACTTGTCCTGCTGATTCAGTGGTGAAGTTCGGATCGAAAGGAAGACTATTGAACGTCACGTCATCGACGATGCCGACGCTGAAGTGGTTCTTCGGATCGTCTTTCGACATCTCGTCGAAAACACTCTTGACCATTGCCGGCGTGAATTCTTTCGAACCGAGCCCGTAGCGGCCGCCGATAATACGCGGAGCGTCAGAAGCCCGACCGTTAGGGAGGGCAACTAGCCCTTGCTTACACGCGGGCTTCTGACACGCTTCATGAAACGCCGTCACGACGTCCTGGTAAAGCGGCTCCCCAGCGCCACCGGGTTCTTTCGTTCGATCCAAAACCGCGATCGTCTTCACTGACGGGGGCAGCGCCGCGACGAAATGATCGACCGAGAACGGACGATAGAGACGGACTTTCAAGAGGCCAACTTTTTCGCCGGTCGCGGTCAATGCGTTGACCGTTTCTTCCGCGGT
>QHXI01000036.1 GCA_003222895.1 Acidobacteriota bacterium
CACCTGCCTCATGTCACCCCGGCGTCAATCGATTGGCACGACGACATTGACGTGGCCCGCGCTGAGCTCGAGCGGGCCATTGCGCGTGTCTCGCATGGACGCGGAGTCCTTTTGCTGACTGATATGTTCGGCGGCGCGCCCACGGATATGGCTTCGATGTTTCTCGATAACAGCCAAATCGAAGTCATCACCGGTGTGAACCTTCCCATGATCCTCAAACTTGCAATTCAATCGGACGATGAAACGCTCGCGGAAGTCGCGCGACGCGTTTACGAAGCCGGCAAAGACGGGATCCACCTCGCCGGCGAACTACTCACACCTCAGAAGAAGTAGACCCAAAACAACTCGTCAAACTTGCGATTTGCGCAGTCTTCTACGGAAAACGCCCCGTTTTCTGAAAATTGCGGCCTTTGAGCGTTTCTAAGAAAGAGGGAGGCCTGATGTCTATTCGGGCGAAAGAACGGTTGAATCGCGAGCCAGTGCCCGGCAGACGAACGACTGGAGCCCGTCAGAGCTGAGTGCAATGAGAGTCCTGCAAACAATCGCCCTGCTGCTGGTCATTCCCACGATCGTGGCGGCGCAAACACAAACCAGGGAGCGCAGATCTACGGACGCGCCGCAAACGAATCGATCCGATTCGGACGCGGTGCGAAATCGTGTCGTTGCCAGGAAGGCTTCAAATCACGCTGACAAGGCGCAAGCTGAGACCACAACCAAAGCCATTGAAGATCAATCGAGCCCGGGAACGATGTCGACTTGGGGAAACAGTTCGGTGATTGTGCGGCCAAGTCAAACCAATCGAATCGCGACAGCCGCAACGCCGACGAAATCGATTTCACATGAGCAGATTCAACCTCAGCCGAAGACGCTCGTGCAACCGACTTTGCTTGTTAGCGATGCAAATGCACGCGCCACCGCTGCGACACGGTCGTTGAGTGCATCACCCAAGAATGCGTTGGCCCCAACCTCCACTTACAACGTTGGCATCGGCGACGTGCTTGATGTGCGTCTGACAAACTGGTCCGCGCGTGAATCCACGCTGTTCACCGTGATGAAGGACGGAACGCTCGAGTATCCATTAGTCGGCGGCCCCATCGCGGTCGCCGGGCTGGCGACTGACGAAATTGCGAACCTGCTCAGCGCCCAAATCAAAGTGATTAATTCACCTCAAGTCACGGTCGCTGTCCGCGATTTTGCGAGCCATGCGGTTGTGGTGTCGGGCTTCGTCGACAGTCCGGGAAGAAAGACGCTGCGCCGAGAGGCGATGCCGCTGTACACAGTTCTGGCGCAGGCGTTAGTTCGTCCCGAGGCAACGATCGCGAAGATTGTGCATAACGGAAAAGAAGGCGAAGCAATCGATCTGAAAGACAATCAAGCGATGGCCAAACTTGTCGTCGCCGGTGATATCATCAAAGTCGCCCCTTTAGACTCTGCTGCGAAAGAATTTCTTTATGTTGGCGGTGAGGTCGCCTCTCCGGGTGAGAAAACATTTCGCGACGGCATGACATTGATTCAGGCGCTATTATCGGCTGGAGGCGCGCCGCGGACTGGCAAGATGACTATCAAAGTTTCGCGAAGAAATGCCCGCGGTTTCCTTTCCACGAGCGAATACAGCTTGCGCACCATTGAGGAAGGCAAGGCTGAAGACCCTTTGCTGCGAGCGGGCGACCGAATCGAAGTAATCAAAGCGATGTGAGTTTCTTAAGCCTTCTGACGATTTCAATGGGCGGCAGGGACCGCCCTCTTCTTTGCCCCCACTATCAGTTGACACGCGTGATTGTCTAGGTGAACATCCAACATTCCGCATGAAACTGAAATCGCGAGCGCGACTAATCCATCTTCTAATTTCCAAATCCACTGCAGAAGCGCTGCTGATAGCTGCCGTTGCGGTGGGCTTTTATTTTGCAACGACTAATGTGAATCTGCGTGGTGTTCTGGACAAGGCTGACCGGCAGGTAGTGAGCGGCTGGGCCGTGGATGAAGGAAATCCTGAGGTGCGCATCGAGGTCCAATTGTTTATTGACGATCGTTTTGTATCAGACGCGCCGGCAGACAAGTACCGGCCCGATGTACACGAAGCGAAACGTGCGCAGGATGATTGGCACGGGTTTGAGTTTCAGTCGCCGCAACTTTCTCCGGGAGATCACGAAGCGCGTGTTTATGCAGTGCACGCGAACGGGGGTGGAGCGCGTCGTACCCTCCAGTTGATCGGCATGCCGTACCGCTTTCGTATTGAATAGTTCGAAGAAAGAGATCGATTGGAATCTGAGAATCAAATATTGCCAGGACAGGGCGCACTCGCCGCGTGGGAGATCGCTTCGGTTACGTCCTCGGTATTGATCGCCGAGTGGATTCTTTCTGCCGCAGCAGGCGCCAGCAAGGCAGTCGTCGCAATTCCGATTGGCCTGGCATTCATACTGATGATCGGCTCGCATCGTTTGCGCGGAGAGAGTCTCCGCGATGTCGGTTTTCGATTCGACAATTTCTTCCGCGCGATTAAACTTCTTCTGCTGCCAATGCTTATCGTTGCGATCGCTTCGCTGCTGATCGGTTTGGCATTAGGAGCACAGCCAAATTTTCTGCGGTGGCATCCAGAGCGAAGGTTGATTGCGCAGATTGGGCTTGGATTCGCGTGGGGATTCGTTCAGCAATACGTACTTCAATCTTTCGTTAATCGCCGCGCGCAAATTATCTGGGGCCCCGGACTAGTGAGCATCCTACTGACGGGGCTGATTTTCTCCGTGCTTCATCTGCCCAATCCGTGGCTAATGGTTGTGACGCTGATTGGCGGGCTCATTTGGGCTGCGGTCTATCAGCGAGCGCCGAATCTAATTGCGCTCGCCATCTCGCATTCCGTGATGACCTGGCTGCTCGTTTCAACTTTGCCGGTCTCTGCATTGAATCACCTGCGAATTGGCTTCAAGTATTTCACTTGACGCCAAATCTGCAAAAAACTGCGCAAAACCGCTCGATTTAACTACGCCCAGCGGGTGCCTGTACCGTTTGAACACTCGTGTTATAATCCAGCTGCCTTGCAATTGGGAGCAAGTCGGGTGATCGCTGCTTCGCGTTGAAATCTTAATTTGCGATTTGAAATTGGGATCGAAATTCGAGGGAGAGGAAAGTCCGAACACCAAAGGGCAGCGAGCCCGCTAACGGCGGGGCGCCCGATCATTTCAAGTCTCAGATTTGAGTTTTGAAATTTCAGACAAGAAGGAACGGGCGACGACAAGTGCAACAGAGAATAGACCAGCCGGCGCGAATCAGATTTTGAGATCTCAAATCTGAACCGCAGGTGATGGGTGAAACGGTGCGGCCCGTAAGGGCTAGTTTCAAATTGAAATTTCAGATTTGAAACGAGTAAGAGCGCACCGGCGCGTGTGGCGACATGCGCGGCCAGGCAAACTCCTCGCGGTGCAAGACCAAATAGGGAAGCGTTATCAGGGCTGCCCGCCCGAAGCTTCCGGGTAGGTCGCTTGATCCAATCGGCAACGGTTGGGCTAGAGGAATGATCGCCATTCCGATCCGGGATTTCAGATCTCGCTGTGAAGATCGAAGTACGCGGATTTTGAGATTTCAATTTTGAGATTTGAAATCCCTGATCGGAATACAGAATTCGGCTTACAGACTTGTTTCTCAACTTGCAAGGCATTATCCGCAACCGTGTTCTTTCTGAATTCACTTCCTTACCGGCGCTGACCGGTGCTGGTTTTAGCCAATTGTTTGAATCGCTCGACACAAGGAGACCCCTAACCAAATGGCCAATCGCAAAGGAGTATTCATCGGCGCGTACGTGCCAAATGAATTGAAAGAGTCTCTGCGCCGGCGGGCTGCGGCTGAGCATCGCACGCTTTCACAGGAAATCACGCGCATCCTTACAGAAGCGATTCATGGCAAGAATCTCCCGCCTGGAAGCATCGATCGACGGACGCCTAATTCGCCATCGCGACGACGCGGCGGCGATGCATTTCCGCGTCGGCGCCGGGATGATTTACCCTACGCGCCCAACGAAGGCCGTCGGGGCGAAGATCGATAAGACCGCGCGTGATCGAATAGCGAGATAGGTCGTTTTGAAATACTTAGTAGTAGTCGCGCTGATCGCACTGCTGTTCTTCCTGCTGTACCGGCGGCTGAGACCTTACATCAGATGGGTCAGGGATTTCCTTCAAACGATTCGGCAATTTCAACAGACGCTCTCCTCCCAACCCAAACAGCGAAGCGCTTCCCCTCAAAAACTGGTCCGCTGTGAAACGTGCGGCATCTGGATTCCAGCGGATCGGTCGATCACTTCGCGCACCGGTGAATCAATTTATTGTTCAAATGAATGCGCAGAGGGTAAGCGAAAGAAAGCGGTTTGAGAATCGAGGGCTAGGCTTTGCCCGCCGCTTCATCGGGCAAGAGATTCCCCGCGTCGTGAATCGCTCGCTCGGTGTTTGTGAGCATGAGAATAATCGTTCCAATCACAAAGAAGACGATCAGCGAAAAAATCGCTTGCCGGTAAGAGTTCGTGTAGGCAACAACCTCCGCGAATACGAATGGTCCAATCCACGAGGTTCCTCGTTCAGAGATCTCATAGATTCCAAAGAAGGAAGCTTCTCGACTGCGCGGAATCATTTGCGAGAAAAGCGAGCGCGATAGTGCTTGCGATCCCCCGAGAACAATCGCAATCAAAATTGCCAGCACCCACGCCTGCGCAATTGTATGCAACAGCGCATAGGCATAGATAACAATGCCGCACCACCCTAGAACTGAACGACTAAGAGAATTCCAAGCAGAAACGAAGCTGGAGTTTCGAGTCCACGCGACCTAAACAATTCCTGGCCAATGAAGGGCGCCGACACTGTGATCACCGTCTGAATTCCGTCGTTGTAGAAGAGATAAGCGATCAAGTACTTCAGCGTTTCGCGCAATCGCGCCAGTTCGCGAAACGTCGAAAACAACTCTGTAAATCCGATTGTGACATAGGTCTGATTCTTTGGAAGTTCTTTCGTAGCCGGCCGGTCGCGCAATCGCTTGAAAGTAATTATCGAAAAACCGCCCCACCAAGCTCCTGCCGACAACAGAGACAGACGCACGGCCATGCCTTGCGAAATGCCCATGCTGGGCGCGAGAAAGACGAAGACGAGATTGAGCGCGAGCAGCAGTCCTCCGCCGAAATAGCCCCACGCGAAGCCCAGGCTGGAAACACGATCGCGCTGGTCCTCGGTCGTAAGATCCGGCAGAAACGAATTATAGAAAACGATGCTTGCGCCGAAGCATACGTTCGCGAAGATGAACAGAACCGATCCCAACAAATGCCGGCCGCTGGTGAGAAAAACCAGCAGACAAGTCGCCGTTGCGCCGAGATAGCAAAAGACCATCATCAGCCGTTTTTTCAACGAAGAGTAATTGCCAAACGCGCCGAGAATCGGAAGCAGGAAGACTTGTAGAAACACAGACACGCTGGTCGTGAACGGCGCCAGCGATTTCGCCGTCACAAGCAATGGACCGAACTGAAATATGGTTCCGTTTTCACCGACGGATGCCTGGGCCAAGCGCGTGAGATATTCGCCAAAAAGAGCAGCAACGACGGTCGTGTAGAAAGCAGAGTTCGCCCAGTCATAGACGATCCAGCCAAAAATCTCTTTCCGGTTGTTTCTGTCGATTGATTCGTCCGCCTCGCGCGACGAGTCTCTGGTTTGGTTGCGCGTCATGCCAAGGCTCTAGCGGTGATCGTCAAGGTGTCAACGATTGCCGGTGTAATGTCGGCGAGCGTTCTGATACGTGCGGCGATCGCGTCGCGATCTCTGCCCCAAACAATCGTTGGTACCGGATTCAGCGTGTGATTTCGCAGGGAAAGGTCTTCGATGTTTCCATGATCGCTGGTCAGGATTACGGTGGTCTCTTCTAAATCCAGATTGCGCAAGAGACGGCGAATGTAGCGGGCGAGGGAAGCAACCACCGTTCGCGCGGTTTCATAGTCCTGCGCGTGTCCAACTTTGTCGGTAATGAAGTATTCGTACAGCGTGAAGCTGTGCCTCTGAACGATGCTCGCCAGCACATCGCCTGCTTCTTCGGGAGAGCGCGGGTTAACCGCTTCACCGCGCTCAATCAGCGATGCGTTCGTAAAATCGTGAAACACGGCACGGCCCGCTCTCAAGTCTTCGACGACGTTGAAACGCAGGCCGGCGGCTTCGACGGCTGCGGTCGTCGCCGAAATCCAGCGCGGCCTTCTTTCAAAAAATTTCTTTGTATAGGTGTTCGCGAACGTGATCGAATCAACCCCGCTGTGTTTTAGCTGAAGAAAGATCGAATGCTCGCGAATGATATCCAGCAATGCCTGATTCGGAAACCCTTGCTTGTGAGAACCGATTGCCGCCGGAGCGTTGATGCCGGTTAGAATCGTTGTCTGTCCCGACGCGCTCTGCGGCCGGCCTTCAACACCTAATCGCGCATCGGTCGGTACAACAATGCCCTGAAAGGGAACTTCAGACGGTTCGCTTTGGAAAATTGCGAGGGGTGCCGCGTCATCTAAACCATCGAGCGGATTCTGTGACCCGCGCGTTCCGATTCCCAGTCCATCAATGAAGAACAGGAGCACCGAGCGCGATTCATTTTCCATGGCCTTTGTCCGAAAAGAATCCTTGCGCTCGATATTCGTTCAATTTGTTGTGGAGTGTCTTGAGACTGATTTTAAGGAGCTGAGCTGCGCGCGTTTTGTTGTTACCGGTCTTGTCGAGCGTGCGAAAGATCATCTGGCGCTCGATCTCTTTCAGCGGCGTGCCGATGGGAAATGTCACTGTGTCCTCAGAGCGAAGCTTCTGCCGCTGATCGAAAGGATAAGGAGCGAAATGATGCCGCTCGATCTGTTCGCCCGAGCAAATCACGACCGCGCGCTCGATCACGTTGCGTAGTTCACGAACATTGCCGGGCCACGAATGAAAGCGGAGCGCATCAAGCGCGGCGGGACTAATGAAGCTCGCCGGCCGATTGTGCTTCGCCGCGAGCCGCGTGATCAGATGCTGAGTAAGCAACGGCAAGTCTTCCAAACGCTCGCTTAGCAGCGGCAGATGAATCGTGATGACGTTGAGTCGATACAGCAAATCCTCGCGCAACAAGCCATCACGAACGGCGCCGTGCGGCTCTTTGTTGGTTGCGGCGAGAATCCGAACGTCAACCGAAACATCTTTGCGACTACCGAGACGATGCACGACGCGCTCCTCGATGACGCGCAAAAGCTTCGCCTGAAGAATTGTGGGCATCTCGCCGATCTCGTCTAGCAAGAGCGTTCCCGTATTCGCGAGTTCAAAGCATCCGTGACGACGCGATACGGCCCCGGTGAATGCGCCCTTCTCATGACCGAATAATTCCGACTCCATCAACGTGTCCGGAATTGCTGAACAATTGATCGCGAGAAAGGGCGCGTTGCGCCGCGGACTCAAATTATGAATCGTGCGCGCGACTAATTCCTTGCCGGTGCCCGACTCGCCGGTAATCAAGACTGACGCTGAAGACGAGGCGACTTGCTCGATCAGCAAATAGACTCGTTGCATCGCTTCCGAATCTCCGATGAGTTCGCCGAACGTGCCGCGATCGCGCAACTGGCGCCGGAGGATCTCGTTTTCGCGGCGCGCTTCCGCCAGCTCGGCTGCGCGCTCGAGTACGCTCAGAAACTTTTCGGGATCGACTGGCTTCTCGAAATAGTGATAGGCGCCTTCTTCCTGAATCGCTCGCAACGCCGTCTCGACCGAACTATTGCGCGCTGTCAAAATGATCGGCGTGTCCGGTTGCTGCGCGCGTAGCTCGCGCAACAGCGCGAATGGATCGAACGTGTCCGCGGAAGGATCGGTGACAATGGCTGTCGGCAGAAAGGATTGCGCCAATTCGACGGCTGAACTGCTGGAAGACACGGTACGCACGTCGTATCCAAAGTCCTCAATCCGCGAGCGCAAAGCGTCCGAATGTTCGTGGTCGTTGTCGATGATGAGAACGCGACCCTTCATCAATTTCAGTGTAGCACACGCTGAAGTGGCGCAAGTTGATAACTTACGACGCCCTACTGACCCGCAATATTCGAAGACAAGATAAGTCTTAGAAGGGCATCTGTTGTGGGTTCTGAGGGAGTAAGGAGGTCGGCGATACCGAAATCGGCGGCGGCCATTCTGATCGTTTGATCGGCACAGATTACCGCGATTTCCCGCAAGATAGTTTTGAGGTCATGCGTGTCGAAGAGCTGGGCCAGTTCTTCGATCTCCGCGCGAGTTCTGAGGAGAAGGAAATCGATCCCACCGCCAACTAGTAATGCGTTGAGTTGGGTCAGCGCGTGCGGATCCGATGTCGTTCGATAGGTGGTAATGCTGTCGAACCGGGCACCAGCCCTTTCGAATTCGTTTTGAATTCTCTCACGAATCAAGTTCGCGGACGGAACGAGAAGGCTTACTCCGGAAAGCGAATCGCGACTTCCGACATAACTCTCGACCGCGGCTAAAACAGCGTCCGAAGATCCAATTTCAACGTCGATGTGAAGCTGCGAGTCTCGAATGGCTTCGGCGGTTTCGTCGCCTATCACGCAGAGCCGCAAGTCATCGAGTTCGTGTAACGAGTGATTCAGTTTTGTGAACCGTTCGAGAAAATAACGCGCGGCGTTTGCGTTCCTTAAAAGCAGCCAATCGTAGCCAAAGAGGTTCTCGATCGCGTCGTCTAAAGCAACGAGCTTCTCGGGTTGAGTAATCGAAGGCTGCGGCCAACTAACTATCTTCGCTTCGATTCGCTGAAGCTCAACGACAAGAGTCTCATTGTCTTTGGCGGGTGATAGCAGGACGCTAATCATTGGATTTGCGATGTCGCTGGATTCGCCAGGCGATGATGCCAATTACGATTGCCGCGATTAAGAGTATCGTTCCGGTTCGGCCAACCCATTTCACGAGTAACGGCAAACTCTGTCCAAACAGATAACCAAGCAGCGTAATTACCACTGCCCACATAATCGCTCCGGCAACGTTGTAAGCAAAAAACACGCGCCATGGCATCTTGCGTGACGCGCCGGCAAGCAGCGCCGCGAATACACGCAGTCCTGTAATAAAACGCGCCATGAGAATCGTCTTGTTGCCGTGTTTCAGGAAGAAATTCTCCATGTGCTCAAACCGCTTCGGCGTGAGGAAAAAGAACCGGCCGATACGAAGCAGAAAGCCGCGGCCGTAGTGATGTCCGATCGCGAAGCCGATGTTGTCGCCAATCACCGCGCCCGTCGCCGCCGTTAACATGACGCGAATGAGATTGAATTGATCCGGCCGGCTCGAAGCGAAGTAACCGCCGACGAGCAGAATCGTTTCACCGGGAATTGGCAGACCGGCGTTTTCCAGCATCACGCCGAAGAAGACTGCCCAATAACCGTAAGCGAGCATGTACTGCTCGATCAATTGCAGCGAATTATGGAGAAAATCCATTCGCGTAACTTTACAGGATTCGCGGAACGTTCACTATCGCGTAACTTGCATTCGCGTTAGAATGCGAACGTTCTCCCCGAACGACAACGAATCTTGCCTGCATCGCATCCGAAGGCCGCCAAGCAAAGGAAGACGACTCCATGAAATTTCTGACGCGCGCCCTGCTAGTCATCGCTCTCGTATCCTGTACATCGGCAGCCATAGCGCAGCCTTCGCGCGATCAGAAACCGAAATCAGAAACGAACTCGTCGCAGCAGCCGCAAGATCAGGACCTGGAGAAGCTGACAATCGACACCAACCTCGTCACGGTTCCCGTGATCGCCAGTTCGCGTACCGGCAGTTACATCGCAGATCTTAAGAAGGAAGAATTCAAGATTAACGAAGACGGAGTGCCGCAGGAAATTGCTTTTCTGGCTTCCGTGAACGTGCCGTTTCACCTGGTGCTAATGCTCGACACAAGCAACAGCACGCAAGGCACGCTGCCACAGATTCAGCGCGCAGCGATTACTTTCCTCGATCAGCTTGGACCGAGCGACAAGGTGAAGGTGATTTCATTCGATGGCGATCTGCATGATTGGAATGATTTCACGAGTGACAAAGCGATTCTGCGCGCCGCAATTCTGAAAACGAAGACTTCAGACAACACGCGCGTCTATGACGCGGTCCAATTGGCATTGAATCAGTTGCGACTAATACAGCAGCGACGCGCGATTGTGATCTTCACCGATGGCGTGGATTGGCACAGCGAGAGTTCAACCTTCGATAGCACGTTGCACGATCTGGATGAGAGCGGCGTGATCATTTATCCGATTCGGTTCGATACGCGGGCTTTCACGGAAGCGTTGGCGAGAAAGCAAGATGCCGAAACCAACGGCATGGAATTACCAACCAGCGGTATCCTGCGCAAGCCCACTTCGGGAACCCCGACAACGTTTCCAGGTGACGACCCGTCGCCCGTGTCGACTCAGAAGCGCAGCTCTTTGCCGTTGCCCGATCCCCGGGTGATTTTCGGTCGCGGAACTCAAATACCACAGACCGGTTCGCCGACAGATCCGTTTCCCGATACTCAGCCGCCGCCGGGCCGTCGCGATCCGAACGATCCGAATCGAACTCCGAATCCCGGCACGATCAGGGATACTCAACCGAAGAACGACATGATTAGTGGAATGCTTAACAATCTCTATTTGATGGCGGACAGCTATCTTGGAGAGCTTGCCGATCGATCGGGAGGACAACTTTATCGTGCCGACACAGTTGGGTCTTTACCGCAGGCATTTGCGGCGATCGCCGCGGAGCTGCGCACTCAATACCTGCTCGGTTATTACCCGACAAACAAGGCTCACGACGATTCGTATCGCAAGATCCAAGTGAAGATTTCTCGCAAAGATATCGCCGTGCGCGCGCGTCCCGGCTATCGAGCAAAGACAGTCGAATAAATTTCAGATCGTCGCTTGTTACTCCCGTCCAGCCGTGTTAGTTTTTTCACCGTCAGATTTCCTTTCGCTTGAATCATCATGCCTACTCGTGACGAAGCCTGGGAGCTGCTTTGCGAATACACCAAAGGTGACAGCTTGCGCAAACACGCGTTGGCCGTCGAAACCGCGATGCGCGCGTGTGCTGAGCGCTACGGCGGGTCTGATGCGGACGTCGATGAATGGGGACTCGTCGGCATGTTGCATGACTTCGATTACGAAATGTTTCCGTCTGCCGATCAGCATCCGTTCACCGGCGCGAACATCTTGTGCGGCCGCGGCTATTCCGAACGATTCATAAAAGCGATCATGGGTCACGCGACCTACACGGGCGTGCCGCGCGACACCGACATGGCGAAAGCTCTGTTTGCGACTGACGAGTTGTGCGGATTTCTCGTCGCGTGCGCGCTCGTGCGGCCGTCGCGCAGCCTCGACGACATGGAAGTCAAGTCGGTCAGGAAGAAACTGAAAGACAAAGCTTTTGCTCGCTCAGTCAATCGCGAAGACATCTACCAGGGCGCGCAGGAGTTGGGCGTTGAGTTAGACGAACACATTCAGTTTGTAATGGATGCCTTGAAACCAGCGCAGAAAGAGATTGGTTTGGGACCGAGAGAAGAGCAGGCGACCACCGCTTGATCATCGCGCGTGACGAACTTCGGATGTTCGGGGAATGTGTAGCCTGCTCGGCAGTAAAGACGAAGCGGCAAGATAAATCAACGGCGCGATCAAGAGCGAAACAACGATTGTAATGAGAGCTTGAGTCTTTCGCCGGCGCGCTGTGTGACGATAGACAAAGATGCCTGCGTAAACTATTAGAGCCAGCGGCAGCAGGGGGCTCATTAAAAAGACCAAGTTGTGTCGCGCAAGTTCCCAGGCCGTTCCAAAAACAGTTATCGCGAATAGTGACCACAGCCCGACACCCAAAACGGCAGCGGCAACAGACGCTAAGACCAGAAGTTTCCAGCGCATTTTGTGACCGGAAAAAAACGTTTTGATGATTAAGAAGTATTTAGCCCTGCCAGAATATCATAGAGCACTCATCATCGAATAAATGCTAACGCGTAGCGCGCTGATTTATCTCTCTCGTCAGGAAGGGCTCAAAGAGTTTGCCGCAAGATTTGGGCTTTTCAAGAAACTAACAACTCGTTTCATCGCCGGCGAGTCGATCGATCAAGCTATTGCCGCGATTCGCGAAATCAACGCGCGCGGTTGCTCGGCTTCATTCGATCATTTGAACGAAGGCGTTCAAAGCGTGGAAGGAACTGAAGCCGAAGTGCGCGAGTACAAATCGGTGCTCGCCAAGATCGACGAGACCAGAATCGATTCCAATGTGTCGATCAAGCTGACGCAATTCGGTTTGGAGATTGATCCTGAGCTCGCCTATCTAAATGCGCGACGAGTCGTCGAGGAAGCCGTGCGGCGCAAGAACTTCGTTCGCGTGGACATGGAGGGTTCGAACGTGACGCAGGCGACGATCGACATCTTTAAGCGACTGCGTTCCGAGTTCGGTTTGAATGATGTCGGCATCGTCTTGCAATCGTATCTGTATCGAACGATGGATGATGCGAAGGATCTTCTGAAGCTTCCGGCCCGCATTCGTTTGTGCAAAGGCGCATATGACGAGCCGGCTGAAGTTGCGTACCCGGACAAGAAGGACGTCGACGATAATTACGTTCGCGTGATGCAACTGCTGTTGTCGAGTGGTGTCTATCACGGCATCGCGACACATGATCCGAAGATGATCGATGCGACAATTGACTTTGCCCAGCGCGAAGCAGTTGGCAAAGACGCGTTTGAATTTCAGATGCTCTACGGCATTCGCCGCGATTTGCAGGACCAGCTTGCGCGAGACGGCTACCGAATGAGAGTGTATGTGCCGTACGGAAAGCATTGGTACCCGTACTTCATGCGGCGCCTGGCCGAACGACCGGCGAATATTTGGTTTGTGTTGAAGAATCTTCTGAAGGGGTGAATGTCATTGATTCATTGACGCATTTGCTCATTGGTTCAATAAGTGAATAACTAATTGAATCAATGATTCAATGAATCAATGAGCAAATTGGCTTATAACACTGTGTCGGGATGACAAACTATCTCTGGATTTTCTGGGCCATCCTGGGCGCCGTGCTTGTCGTGGCTGAGATTTTCACGACCGGCTTCGTGCTGCTCTGGTTTGGTATCGGTGCGCTCGCGGCCGGCCTCGCTGGTCTGCTCGGCGTCCACAGCATCATCGCCCAGTTCCTAATTTTTGCGATCGTCTCGATAGCCCTGACTGCCGCCTCGCGAACAATCTTCGTCAATTATTTTTCGCGCGAGAAAAGCGGCGGTGATCTGAAAACGGGTGTTGAAGGCTTGCCCGGAAAGATCGGCACCGTCGTTTCGTCCAGTCGCGGGCCTTTGCATGAGGGCGCCGTAAAAGTCTTCGGCTCAACCTGGACCGCTTATCCCGCCGCTGGCGAAGAACCTCTGGAAGCAGGAGATCGCGTCGAGGTCGATCGCATTCAGGGCGCCTCAATTTATGTTAAGAGAATTGAAGCCGGACGCGATTGGCGAGGAAAAGAATTGAATTCTTAGTGAGACTGCGTATCGGTCTCTGTCTCATCCAGAGTTCGATCTTCTTCGAGCGGCGGCAGTTCAACGGTAATTCGATCGTCATTCGGATCGCGCAACTCATCTCCGGTGAATCGCGCTAGAACCACCGTGATGTTGTCTTCACCGCCGCGCCGGTTCGCTTCCGCTACCAATGCATCGCAAGCAGCCGAAAGACTCTCTGAGTCAGCCACGATCTGTCGAATCTCTTCGTTGCGCAATTTTCCGGAGAGCCCGTCGCTGCACAAGAGCAACATGTCTCCGCGTCGAATCTGAATGCGAGCAGTTGCCGGCGTCAGTTCATTCTGTGCGCCGAGCGCCTGAAGAATCACATTTCGAAACATGTGCGTCTCCGCTTCTTCTTCGCTGATTTGCCCGACATCGACGAGTTGCTGCACTAACGATTGATCCTTAGTGGCCAGGCGAATCTGTTGACCGCGCATCACGTAAGCGCGGCTGTCGCCGACCTGAATCAAATCCAGCTTATCGTCCTTGACCGCGGCGCCGGTGAGCGTTGCGCCCATGCCGCTGCAACGACTGTCTTCCAAACTCTTGTAATGAATATTTCGGTTGGCCTGCATCGTTGCGTGCTTCAAACAATCGACGAGCGACGAGTCAGGTTCGCACCCGCCGCCGTCGTTGTTGTTGCCGAGAAGGGTGTCACGCACAGCTTCAATCGCCATACGGCTGGCGACGTCGCCGGCCAGGGCACCGCCCATGCCGTCAGAAACGACGAGCACCAAACCCTGCTCACCGAGATCGAACTGACGCATGTCGTCGGGATTCTCCGGCCCTTCGGACCCGCTCCATGCGCGTGCGCTCGTCAAATCGAGCAGCAGGAAATTGTCTTCGTTGCCGCGGCGCACACGGCCTACGTCAGTCTTTGCTTGGAGTTCAACCAGCATTTTTGCTGAATAGTAAATGGTGAAAGTTCAATCGTGTCAAGCAGCAAGTAAGCTTGCAGCGTTGAGTAACAAGTTGCAATTCAGGATTTAATTTGTGATATAGCTTGATCGAGATCAGCGATGATGTCGTGAGTGTCTTCGATGCCTACAGAAATTCTCACGAGACCGTCGGTTATGCCTAGCCGCTCGCGTACTTCGGGCGCAACAGAGGCGTGCGTCATCGTCGCGGGATGACAGATTAAGCTTTCGACTCCCCCCAAACTTTCCGCCAACGTGCAGACCTTCACTGATTCGAGAACTGTGCGCGCGGCTTCGAGCGATCCGACATCGAAAGAAACCATGCTGCCGAAACCCTTCTGCTGTCGCGTCGCGAGTTCGTGCTGCTTGTGCGACTTGGAACCCGGATAATAGATCTTGTTAACCTTTGGATGATCCTCGAGGAATGCCGCGACCTCGCGTCCTGACTTGTCGTGTTGTTCCATTCGCAGGGCCAGCGTCTTTGTGCCGCGCAGTACGAGCCACGAATCAAACGGCGAAAGAATCGCGCCCGCGCTGTTCTGAATGAAGGCGATCCAATTCGCATCGTCTTCGTTGTTCAGCACAACCGCGCCGCCTATCCCATCCGAGTGGCCATTCAGAAATTTTGTCGTCGAATGAACGACGATGTCGACGCCGAATTCGAGTGGCCTTTGCAGGTAAGGGGACATGAACGTGTTGTCGCAAACGACGCGCGCGCCCGCCGCATGAGCAACATCCGACACAGCTTTCAAATCCGTCACGATCATGACCGGATTTGTCGGCGTCTCAACAAAAACCATGCGCGTGTTGTCTTTGAGTGCGGCTTCAACGTTCGCGACTTCGGAGGTGTCTACGAACTCGAACTCGATGCCATAGTTCGCCAGCACTCGCTTGAACAGCCGGTTCGTTCCGCCGTAAGTATTGTCGGAAACCACGACGTGATCGCCGGCTTTCACCAGACGCAGCGTCGCGTCAATCGCCGCCATGCCTGATGCGAACGCATATCCATACTGGGCGCCTTCCAGGGCGGCCAGGTTGCGCTCGAGCGCCAGGCGTGTCGGATTCGAGGTGCGAGCGTATTCAAAACCCTTGTGCTTTCCCAAACCTTCCTGGGCGTAAGTCGAGGTTTGGTAGATCGGTACCGTAACCGCGCCGGTGGCAGAATCCGGTTCTTGCCCGGCGTGGATTGCAGTTGTGGCAAACCCCATATCAGGTTATGACTCAGGAGCAGAATCACGAACTAAAAATTGCGAGAATCGGATAGTAGCTTGCGCATTCTTGGAGTGTCAATTCAACATGGCCAGTCGACGCCGACGAATTGGGGCTCTGAAAGATCTATTTCCGTTGCTGACAGGATCGGTTATTATGCTCGGCATAAAGCCTGCTGAATTCGATTTGACGGTTTCCAGCGCGTTCTTGCTGAATGGCTGACATGGCGAGTTGTTAGCCACCGAGGAAACTGAAATGATTGCTGAAGATGAGTCAGACGAGAAATCTAGCGACGAGCGGCGGCAACACGATCGGGCACGCCTGATTGTGGACGTGCACTTCGACGGCGGCGATGCGACCGGCGTCGCCAGCACCCGGGACGTCAGCGTCGGAGGGCTTTACATGACTACCCAAGCCGAGATTCCCCTGGGAGAGGTTTTGACGCTGCGAATTCCGATCGGCGATCAGCATCTCGTCGTCAAAGGAGAGGTTATCTACAGCACTCCCGGGCAGGGCGTCGGCGTCCAGTTTAATGATTTGCCGGAAGAGGCGCGCGAGTTGATGGAAAGAGAATTGCCGCCAAGCGCCTAGTCACAGCGGCAACGGCGTTTAGAAGCGGGTCTTGCCCGCCGGATTTTTATTCCAACGACACCAGTTTCGGGGCAGAGGGCTCAATGTTCGATCAATTCACTTTAGGCATCGAAGAGGAATTTCAGATCATCGATCCGCAGACGCGTGAACTGCGTTCGCACGTCGCTGAGATTCTGGAAGAAGGCAAGATGCTGCTCGGCGAGCAGATCAAGCCTGAGATGATCCAATCGCAGATCGAAGTTGGCACCGGGATTTGCAAGAACATTCAGGAAGCGCGCGCCGACATCACGCGCCTACGTTCGATTATTTCTACGCTGGCTGAGAAGAACGGCCTGAAAATCGTCGCGGCCTCGACGCATCCGATCTCGCGCTGGCAGGATCAAAAGATTTTCGATGATGATCGGTACGAACTGCTTGTGCAGGAACTGCAGACGGTGGCGCGGTCACTGTTGATTTTCGGCGTGCACGTTCACGTCGGCATCGAAGATCGCGAGCGGCAGATTCACATCATGAACGCGTCGCGATACTTCCTGCCGCACATGCTTGCGCTTTCGACTTCCTCGCCGTTTTGGATGGGCCATAATACCGGACTAAAGAGTTATCGTTCCGAGATCTTCAAACAGTTTCCGCGCACGGACATTCCGGATCACTTCGATTCGTATCCGGGATTTCAACGCTATGTCGATCTGCTGATACGGACCGGGTGCATCAACGATGGGAAAAAGATTTGGTGGGATTCTCGGCCGCATCCATTCTTTCCGACAATCGAATTTCGCATCTGCGACATTCCCACGCGCGTCGACGACACCATCGCGATTGCGGCCTTGTTTCAGGCAATAGTCGCGAAACTGTACCAGCTAATCGATAAGAACCTCGGCTTTCGCCTTTACCGCCGCATGTTGATTCAGGAAAACAAGTGGCGCGCGGTGCGGTATGGGTTGGAGGGCAAGTTGATCGATTTTGGCAAGAATAAAGAAGTCCCGGCGCGAGATCTGATCCGTGAATTGCTGGAGTTTGTTGACGATGTAGTCGACGAACTTGACTCGCGCAAAGAGATCGAGCACATCCACACGATTCTCGAACGCGGCACCTCAGCCGACGAGCAACTGCGCGTCTATGGCGAGACGAACGACTTGAAAGCCGTCGTCGATCGGTTGATTGAGTTGACTGCGGAGAACGTCCCACAGAACGCAGACCTTACGATCCGCCATGCGGCAACGGCGCCATCGAGTATTGCGAAATGACATATCGCGCATTATTTCTTGTTATGAGCAGCTGGCGATTTGCGCCGCGTTTTCTTTGTTTTAGTCGTTCCGCTCGACTCGATTCTCAGATATTTTGGTAGTTTATCTCTCGATCTGAGTATCAAACCCGTAATTTCCGCCCTTGTCTTATCAAAGAATTTATTGGAGACAGACTCAAAAATATCGGCGGCGAGTAACGCCGCTGCTGTTGAAGTCTTTTCGATGTCCTTGAAGGTAATAGGAATAGGGTCGCCGATTGGCAGGTCGCTTTCGCCTGTTCTGGTTCGGAATTCTTGGCTGACCCTCCCGCCGTTGTGTATGATCACGTGCCTGACGTTCTCCCACCATAATAACAATTTGAGATCAGACGTCGGAGTATTGATTTCTAGCCCAAGTTTGCCTCTTAGGTGTTTGACTCGCTCATCCAAGCTCAACCAGCCGAAGTCGTATACATACCTCTCTCGTAAATGAGCGATAAGATCTTCCTTCTTGTCGAACTCAAGCGCAGTAGACCATTCTATTTTCTTCTCGGTCTTTAGAATCTCGGGTCGCACTGAACATATCAATCTGAGAGTATCCGCCAAAAACGCCTCTACAAAAGCAAAAACCATAATGAGAGCTTGAGAGCTCAACAGCCGTTCAAAGTTTGGTTGCGATGATTTATCTAGTTTGGCTGAAGCACCGAGGGGAACCAGCCCAAGGAAGAGCTGTAATACGGAGTAAAGAAGTGTTGCTTCAGTTGGATCGTCTGACGGCGGCTTTACGGAGCGTCTAATCTTTCTTCCATCCTTCGCAGATCCAGCCACCTGTGAGAGTAATGTGGCGAACTCCACTATTCCTCCGAGCAGTGGTCGTTTAAGCGTGTCCGGCAAATTCTGTGGAAACTCTTTCAATGACTCGTTAGCGACTATAGTTACAATTTGAATTTGATTAGTCGCAGTCGAATAGTCTCGATATATTTGGCGGTAATCATCCCAAGTCATAGAAGCCTCAGTTGCATGGATCCCCTTCCGCCAGATAGTACTGCTACAACGTTCATGCAG
>QHXI01000037.1 GCA_003222895.1 Acidobacteriota bacterium
TCCGCCGATCAAGTTTGCCGACCCGGGCAGCACCTGCATCGTCGTCAATCCTCCGGCCAGCGCGCGCGGCAATTGCGGATCCTGCGGCCAGACGGAATGCTCGGCCCAAACGTTTGCCGTGACCGGACTGGTCGCTTCGTTGCCGTCGCTGTTTGCGTCGACGCCCGGCGCGGGATAGACGCCGATGTGCGAGTGAACGTCGATGATTCCCGGCGTGACGTACTTGCCGGCTCCGTCAATGACGACTGCATCAGCAGGAGCAGTAATCGAGGTTCCCACTGCCACGATCTTTCCGTTGTGCAGCAGCACTGAACCGTTCGGAATCGATGGCCCAGCCGCAGTCATGATCGTCGCGTTGCGAATCAAGGTAGTGCGACTCGGGAATGGTTTGTATGTGCTCGGGAAAGGATTCGCGTTTGGCGACGACGTTCCACCTGGCCCAGGCGGCGTTGATGGAGCATTGTCAGGTCGAGCGGCATCTTTTTGCGGCGGCGTTTGCGGAAGCGGTTGGGTTGCAAATCCGAGCAACACGCACACACAAGCGACAATACGAATTATTGAATTCATATTCATCCTCGGAATGAAGCGGCTTAAGGTCGCGACATTCTCTTACAAGTACCGCTCGCTGTCCAATAATTTTTCGCGGCGACCAAGGTCATCAATCGCACAATGCTAATGCCTCAGCAGAACGCGCGTGTTATTATCCGATTGATCGCGCATCGGCGTGAATTCAAGCAATGCTTTATTTGTCTCAAGTATTGGGTCGACCGATCCTCGACCTCGATGGCGAGCGTGTCGCAACGCTCCGGGACGTCATCGTGCGCCTCGGTGAAGAAGATCATCCGCCCGTGGCGGGGTTCGTTGCGCGGTATCGGCGGCGAGATTTTTTTCTGCCACGCTGGCGCATTGTCCATTTCGCCGAAGATGGTGTCCGCTTGAGCTCAGACATTCTTGATCTGCGTCCATTCATGCGACGCGAGGGGGAAGTTCTGCTCGCGCGCGACGTGCTCGACAAACAACTGATCGATGTCGATGGCAAACGCGTCGTGCGGGTGAACGACGTGCAGATTATCGAAGCCGCGAAGGAATGGCGCGTGACCGGCGCCGACGTGAGTTTGATCGGCCTTTGGCGTCGTCTGGCACCGTCTTTCATGCGCAGCGGCCGTCCCGTGGAAGTTATTGATTGGGCTGATGTTGGTTATCTTGCGACAGATGCCGCGACAGTGCAATTAAAGTCCTCGCGCGGAAAACTGGCGCGGCTTCATCCGGTTGAAATCGCGCGACTGGCCGAAGCTTTTTCTTACCAGCATGGCGCGGCGATCGTCGAATCGCTTGACGACGAAACCGCGGCAGAGACTTTGGAAGAAATGGCCGCCGCGCGGCAGGCGCAAATTCTCAGTGACATGGATGAAGAGCGCGCGGCCGATATTCTCGAACGTATGTCGCCAGATGAGGCCGCGGACGTGCTCGGCGATCTTCCCGAAGAGAAGGCGGAAGACCTGCTCAATCGTATGGAAGATGAAGAGCAGTTAGAAGTCGCCGAGTTGTTGACGTACGCGGACGACACCGCGGGCGGTTTGATGACGACTGAGTTCGTGACTTTGCCACGCGATCTCACAGTAGGTGACGCGCTCGCGCGGCTGCGCGAAATGGCGGAAACGCCGAACATGATCTATTACCTCTACGTCGTCGCTAGTGAAAATTCGTGGACGCTCGAAGGAGTAATCGCGCTGCGGAATTTGATCGTTGCCGATCAGTCGGCGCCGCTCGAACGTGTGATGCGCACCGAGATGCAGGTTGCTCACGTGAACGACGACGCCACTGAAGTCGCGCAGAAGATTTCTGAGTACAATCTGCTTGCGCTTCCGGTGGTCGATGAAGCGGGAGAGATCCTGGGTATCGTCACTGTCGACGATGCGATTGAAATTCTTCTGCCGAAGGATTGGCGGCAGCGGCTGCCAAAGTTTCTAGGATGATGTCAGTACCACCTGGGATAGCGGGTGGGTCGAATCATATGTCAGAGGATCCTCCTAGTGGCCAAACACGGAACAGACGCATCGGGCGCAGGTCGCCGCCTTCTGCAGCGGAGCGCCCAAGGGGTGCGACGCACCGTAGCGCGTCGGCCCCGTCTGGTTGCGTATCTTGCGATCGTTGGTCCCGGTGTGATCACCGCTGCCGCCGGTAACGACGCGGGCGGGATTGCTACGTTTGCTTCAGTCGGCGCCGATTACGGGTATCGACTTCTTTGGCTCCTCATTCCTCTCACGATCAGTCTCGGCATTGTTCAGGAAATGTGCGCGCGCATGGGCGCGGTGACTGGCAAAGGTCTTTCAGATCTCATTCGCGAAAAGTTCGGCGTCCGCTGGACGGCGTTTGTGATGTTGGCGTTGCTCGTTGCAAACGGCGGCGTCACGGTTTCCGAATTTGTCGGGATCGCGGCAGCGCTGGAGTTGTTGTCCGTGCCCCGTTTTGTATCGGTACCGATCGCCGCGATGGCGATCTGGTGGCTAATCGTCAAAGGAACTTACCAGAGAGTTGAGCGCGTGTTCCTCGCCATGTCGCTTGTGTTCCTTGCTTACGTTGTTTCTGCGTTTGTCGCTCATCCGCCGTGGCTCACGGTTGCGCGCGAAGTTGTGCGCCCACATTTCGATCTGTCGCCCGCTTTTCTATTCACTTTTGTAGCAGTGATCGGCACCACAATATCGCCTTACATGCAGGTTTTTATTCAATCCTCGGTCGTTGAGAAAGGCGTGCGCGCTGAAAACTATCGATTTACAAAGATCGACGTTTGGGTAGGAACGATCCTGGCGATCCTGATCGTTTTCTTCATCGTGATTTCGACGGCCGCAACTCTGAACGTACACGGCGAGCATATCGAATCAGCAGCCGAAGCTGCACGCGCGTTGCGCCCATTGGCTGGTCCATATGCTGAAATGCTTTTCGCTATCGGATTGTTTGGTGCATCTATGCTCGCTGCGGGGGTCTTGCCGCTGGCGACTGCGTATTCGATCAGCGAGGCTTTCGGATTCGAAAAAGGGGTCTCCAGCAGCTTCCGCGAAGCGCCCATCTTTCTGGGCGTGTTTACTTTTCTCGTGGTCCTCGGCGCGACTGTAGCAATGATTCCGGGCTTGTCTCTGATTCACGTTCTCATCGTCACTCAAGTAATCAATGGGGTGCTGCTGCCGGTGGTGCTGATCGCCGTGCTGAAACTGGTTAACAATCGCGAGCTGATGGGCACGCATGTGAATGGGCCAGTCTATAACATCGCCGCGTGGCTGACGACGATCATTGTCTCGCTGCTTTCCATCATGGTGATCATATCGACGATCTTTCCGAACCTCTTTTCATTCCGCAACTAAGCTCCCTGTGATTGTTCTCGCCAAGCCGGGCGTTTGATGATAAAAGTACGTTCGCGCCCGGCTATTTCATAACGTCCAGACTTCATGGCTGCCAGTCAATCAAATAAACAAACTCGCGTCGTCGCTTTCGTCTTCGCGACGTTGTTAGTCGCGCTGCTGGTTTATTTGTACGCAAAGCTCTTCGGCCAACAGATGGGAGGAGGCGAACTCGCAAAGTTCGCAAAGATCCCATTTGTAGCGCTTTGGGCACTGTTAGCCTATTTAGGCATTCGCTTTCTAAACGCGGCAATTTTTGATTTCGCGTTTCGACTACGCCGCGGCTACGAAGCTCCCACTCTGGTTCGCAACATCTTTACTCTCATTGCCTTCACGGCTCTGTTTGTCGTCATCTTCAAAATCCAATATCCCGAAGTGAATCTTGGCGCGCTCTTCACTACCTCGGCGATCTTCGGGGTCATCATCGGTCTCGCGTTGCAGGACACGCTCGGCAATTTCTTCGCCGGAATTTCCCTGCATGCCGATCGGCCCTTCCAGGTTGGCGACGTGATAGTTGTCGGTCAGCAGAAATATACAGGCGTTGTCGAGAGCATCTCCTGGCGCGCAATCAAAATTCGCACGTTTCAAAATCACATCGTACTCGTCAGCAATAGCCTCGCTGCGCGCGAAGCGATCGAAGTCGCGCCGCGCGATAACTTGAATGCGCGGCTGGTTTTCTTCAGTACGATTTATACTGACTCGCCGGCAAAGACGATTCACGTGGTGCGCGAAGCCGTGCGCGACGCCGACAACGTCTCAGACAAGATCACCCCGATCGTGCGCATCAGAGGCTTGGGGGACTCGTCGACCGATTGGGAAATCAAATATTGGCTGGATGATTACGCAAAATATAACGATACCGACGCACTCGTCCGCCAGAGAGTTTGGTACGCGCTTCGACGTAACGGCTTAACGTTCGCGTTCCCGACGCGAACGGTTTACCTTGAACGAAATATTCCGGTTCGTCCGGTCACCGCCGAAGATCAAATCGCAGATCGTCTGTCTGCTGTGGATATCTTCTCGCCGCTTTCACCTGACGAGTTGCGCCAACTCGCAAAAGCGACCGCCGGTCATGTATTCGCGCCCGGCGAAACATTAATTCGCGCCGGCGAGGAAGGATCTTCGATGTTCGTAGTCCACAGCGGCCGGGTCGCTGTGCAGGTCGCCGACAGAGCAGGCCCTCGGACCGTTGCGGTATTGAGCGAAGGGAACTTTTTCGGAGAGATGGCGCTCTTCACCGGCGAGCCGCGCACCGCAAACGTCGTCGCGATGGAAGAGACCGAAGTTTTGGAAATTGGGCACCAAGCGATGAAACACATCTTTGATACAAACCCCAGCTTGGCGGAAGCAATAAGCTGGACGATTGCCGAGCGACAGGCAGACCTAGCCAAAGGATCGGCCGAGTCCCCGCAAACCAGCCTTCACGAAACCGCCGGTCTTCTAGCGTCCATCAAACGATTTTTCGGTCTCCACTAACAGTTCGCTGTGTTTGCCATTCGTTATTAGCCCATGAAAATCGGCCCACTGTGACGTGGCGCGTTGAGTTGACAATGACAGACTCAGCATTTATTATTCGTACGTGCTCATGGCGAATGTAATCCGCTATTGAGCCGAATCATCAAGGACTTCAGGAGGATTTTCGATTTATGAGCATCGTTCGATATGACCCGTTCCGCGATCTGCGGACGCTTCAGGAGGAAGTGAATCGACTTTTTACCGGGAACATCACCCGCGGATTCGACGAAGAAGGAATTGCGCGCGGCGCATGGAGCCCGAGCGTGGACATCTACGAAAATAAAGAGCACATCGTGCTCGAAGCGGAATTGCCGGGCATGAAGCGCGAAGATTTCGATCTCTCGGTTGAGAATAATGTCATCACGCTTCGCGGTGAGCGTCACTTTGAAAAGACTGACGAGTCGGACAATTATCACCGTGTTGAGCGCGCTTATGGCAGCTTCACCCGGTCGTTTACTTTGCCGAACACGGTGACGGCTGAGGGTGCAACGGCGGAATACAGCAACGGCGTTTTGCGCGTCGCGTTGCCAAAGCGCGAAGAGACAAAGGCCCGCCGTATTGAGATCAAGACGAATGGCGTTGAGCCGAAGACGATCGAGGCCAAGACCGAAGGAACGAAATCGGCGAAAGCTTAATGCCGAATCGCGAGACCGTTTGGGCGGGGCGACGGCAATTGCCGATCGCCCCGTTAGTTTTCTCGTGAGTCACATATGGGCCGCGAACAGAAATGATCGGATAAAGTCATATCGAAAGAAAGATTTCTCTGGTAGGTTTTAAGGAATGCGTTTAGACAAATTCACACTCCGCGGGCAGGAAGCCATCCAAGCCGCGATTGAACTCGCAGAGCGCAATCAAAATCAACAAGTCGAACCTGAGCATCTTCTCTGCGCGATGCTCGAACAGGCGGAAGGCATTGTGCGACCGCTGCTGGGCAAGCTGGGCGCCAACGTTCAAGTTGTGAAGAACGATTGCGAAGCGGCCGTCGGCCGGTTTCCGAAAGTCCAGGGAGGACAGCAGTACTTCAGTCCTCGTCTGTCTCAAATCTTCACCGCCGCGCAAAAGCGCGCCGAGAAGATGCAGGATGAGTACATCTCGACTGAGCATTTGCTGCTGGCGATTGCAGATGAAAAAGATGGTCAAGCCGGAAAGATTCTGCGTCAGCATGGCGTCAGCAGCGACGACCTGCTGAAAGCGATAGAACAGACACGCGGCGGCGCGCGCATCACCGATCAAAATGCCGAAGCGAATTATCAGGCGCTGGCCAAGTACGCGCGCGACCTTACGGATTTGGCGCGCCAGGGCAAACTCGATCCGGTGATCGGGCGTGATGATGAAATACGGCGGACGATTCAAGTTCTCTCTCGTCGCACCAAAAATAATCCGGTCCTTATCGGTGAGCCCGGGGTCGGCAAAACGGCGATCGTAGAAGGCCTCGCGCAGCGAATCATTTCTGGCGACGTTCCGGAAACTCTGCGCAACAAGCGTCTGGTTGGGCTCGATCTGGGATCGATGTTGGCGGGCGCAAAGTATCGTGGTGAATTTGAAGATCGTCTGAAGGCGGTCTTGAAAGAGATTGAAAACGCGCAGGGTCAAATCATTCTTTTTATCGACGAGCTGCACACGCTGGTTGGCGCCGGTGCTGCTGAGGGCGCGATCGACGCTTCCAACATGTTGAAGCCGGCGCTGGCTCGCGGCGAGTTGCGCTGTGTCGGCGCGACCACGCTCAACGAATACAAGAAATACATCGAGAAGGACGCCGCGCTGGAGCGTCGCTTCCAGCAAATCTATGTGGGCGAGCCGACGGTCGAAGACACGATCGCAATCCTGCGCGGGTTGAAAGAGCGTTACGAGGTGCATCACGGCGTGCGCATCAAGGACTCAGCTATCGTCGCGGCGGCTACGCTCTCGAATCGTTACATTACCGATCGGTTTTTGCCGGACAAAGCGATTGACTTGATTGACGAAGCCGCTTCGCGTCTGCGCATTGAGATCGATTCGTTGCCGCAGGAAATCGATGTAGTCGAGCGCGAGATCATGCAGCTCGAAATCGAGCGTCAGGCGTTGCAGCGCGAAGAAGACGAGCGATCTAAGGCGCGTTTGAAAGAAATTGAACAACGCATCGCCGATCTGAAAGAAAAATCTTCAGGCATGAAGGCGAAGTGGCAATCTGAAAAGGAACACATCGAAAAGATGCGCAAGGCGAAAGCTGAGTTGGAACAGCTTAGGCTTCAGCTGGATCAGGCCCGCGCCGCTGGCGATCTCGGTCGCGCTTCGGAAATCCAATACGGGAAGATTCCCGAGTTGGAAAGACAGCTTGAAGCTGAACACGAAAAGTTGGCGAAGATTCAACAGGACGGCGTCACGCTCAAAGAAGAAGTTGACGAAGAGGACGTGGCCGAAGTCGTCGCGAAATGGACTGGCGTTCCGGTTTCCAAAATGCTCGAAGGCGAAATGCAGAAGTTGCTCACGATGGAAGAACGCCTGGCTCAACGTGTGATCGGACAGGACGAGGCGCTCGCAGCTGTTGCGAATGCGGTGCGGCGCGCGCGCGCGGGTTTGCAAGATCCAAATCGACCGGTTGGCTCGTTCATTTTCCTTGGCCCAACCGGCGTTGGTAAGACTGAAACTGCGCGTGCCCTCGCGGAATTCTTGTTCGATGATGAACGCGCGATGGTCCGGCTCGACATGTCTGAGTACATGGAGAAGCACGCGGTCGCGCGCATGATTGGCGCGCCGCCCGGATACGTCGGTTACGAGGAAGGTGGGCAGTTAACCGAAGCTGTTCGCCGGCGGCCGTACGCGGTGATTCTTTTCGATGAGATCGAAAAAGCACACCCGGATGTCTTCAACGTTCTGCTGCAGATTCTGGACGACGGACGTCTGACGGATTCGAAAGGACGCACGGTCGATTTCAAGAACACGGTTTTGATCATGACTTCGAATCTTGGTTCGCGCGAGATTCAGGAAGTCAGCGACGATGAGGAGCAGGTTCATGAAGCGGTCACGCAGGTTTTGCGGGATCACTTCAAACCGGAATTCCTGAATCGCATCGATGACATCGTCATCTTTCATCGTCTGTCGCGAGAGCAGATTACGAAGATTATCGACGTGCAACTCGAGCGTCTGCGGGCAATGCTGCACGAACGGAACATTTCGCTGGTCCTGGAAGATTCGGCCCGCGAACTGTTGGCGAACGAAGGTTACGATCCGAGTTTTGGCGCGCGACCGTTGAAACGGGCGATCCAAACGCTGATTCAGAATCCGCTGGCCATGAAACTTTTGCGCGCCGAGATTGTGCCCGGGCAGACAGTGGTTGTATCGGCTCGCGACGGCGAAATGCAATTCGCCACGCAGACGCAGGCGGTAGCTGCTTGAATGGCCCGAAATGGAACAGTTGTCGCAGCAGCGCGCTGGCAAGCGAATTGCTGCCTAAATCAGTGGCAGATTCTTGTTGCACTGAAACGCAACGATGAATATGCTCTGATCATCAAAGTGATGCGGGGGTGACGGATTCTTAATTCAATCTGAACATAACGCGCAAATTGCGGTGGAAAGAAAACGATGGCGGATTTAGAAGCATACAAAGACAAATTCAGTGACAGCGGCCAGCGCATTTTTCAAAATGCAATGAACGAGTCGCGACGCCGCGATCAAAATTACATTTCGGTCGAGCACATTATCAGTGCTCTGTCGAAAGAAGAACCCGATCTTTTTAATTCCACGATGCGCAGCCTCGCTTTGGATCCGTTGACGGTGGCGCGAGCGATTGAACATCGTCTTGACGCCGCGCGACAGCACGTAGGCAAAGGTGTGCGTATTGCGCCTGATACCACCGATCTTTTCAAGCGAGCACTGGAGCGCGCGCGCTCGCACGGACGCAAAACGATCGAAGCGGCCGACATTTTCGACGTGCTTTCGAAATACGATAGTTTGTTCATCGACATTCTCCGTGGCATGGGAGCAAATCCTGAAGCAGTCGTCGAGCATGTGCGTACGAACGTGAGCGAGCACGAGCAAAAGGAAGAGCAGTATCGAAGAAAGTTTGACCTGCCGCCTTATCTGAAGCATTTCGGTTTGTCGCTCAACCGAATGGCGCGCGCTGACAAAATTCCACCAACCATTGGCCGTGAAAAAGAGATTCAGCAGATTATCGAGATTCTTTGTCATCGCGAGCGAGCGAATTCGCCGATGTTGGTCGGCGAGCCCGGCGTTGGTAAGACCGCCGTGATTGAAGGACTCGCGCGCATGATCGAACTCGAGCCACAGAAAGTTCCGGCGCGTTTGCGCAACTCGCACGTGGTGCAACTGCAAATGGGCGGCATCGTCGCCGGCACCATGTTGCGCGGCATGTTTGAAGAACGAATCAAAGGCATCATCGACGAAGTCAAAGAACGCGACAATCTGATTCTTTTCATCGACGAAGCGCACACGATTATCGGCGCGGGCGCGGCGCTCGGGACCTCTTCCGACGCGGCGAACATGTTCAAGTCGTCGCTGGCCAAAGGCGAGCTGCGCATCATCGGCGCGACGACGCTGAACGAATACAAGGAATACATCGGCGAGGATGAAGCGCTGGCGCGACGTTTCCGGCTGGTCAAGGTTGACGAGCCGTCGATCGGCGAGACGCGCGAAATTTTGCTGGGGTTGCGTCCGCGTTTAGAGCGCAACTATTCAGTCCAAATCTCGGATGAAGCGATCAATACCGCGCTCGAGATGGCGCCGAAATACATACGCAATTTGCACTTGCCGGATAAAGCGATTGGCTGGCTCGACACCGCGGCTGTGAAAGTTGAAATCAACGAACCCGCCGGAATGATCGTAAAGCCGGAGCACGTTATCGATGTGATTTCGCAAGAGTCGCGGATTCCGCGCGATATGATCTTCCGCGACACCAGCGATCGGTTTGCGCTAACTGAAGTGCAACTTTCGCAGCGCGTGATTGGACAGAAGGAAGCCATCAAGGCGGTGGCGCAGCGGCTGCGATTGAACAAAGGCCCACTGAAAGAATCGCATTACAAACCTGACGGCGTGCTGCTGTTCCTCGGTCCGACGGGTGTCGGCAAGACTGAGCTGGCGAAGGCCGTGGCCGAATTCATGTTTGGTGACGATCACAAAATGGTGCGCATCGACATGTCGGAATACAGCGACGGCACCGTCGGCGTCGAAAAACTGATCGGCATGCCGCGCGGTATCGTTGGATCCGAACGCGGCGGAATTTTGACTGAGCAGTTGCGCGAGAATCCGTACACGGTTCTCTTGCTCGACGAGGTTGAAAAAGCGTCGCCGTACCTGATGAATCTTTTCCTTCAGGGGTTCGACGAAGGCTGGTTGACGGACGGTCGTGGCCGGCGTGTTTATTTGTCAGACGCGATCGTGATCATGACTTCGAATTTGGGTTCGGACAATTTCAAGAAGTTCGAAAAGCCACTTGGCTTTGGGACGAAGACCGCTGCCGACTTTCGCGCAATCAAGAACGAAGTTCTGAAAGCTGCAGAGCAGCGCTTCTCGCCTGAGTTCCGCAACCGCATCGACGAGATCGTTGTCTTCTCGCCGTTGACGATGGACGAAGTGAGACAGATCGCACAGCTTTATCTCGATAAGACCAATCGTCAGATGAAGCGCCAGGGCAAATCTTTTGAGGTCACGACCCGCGCGCTCGACCTGCTGACCGAAAAAGGTTACAGCATGCAATACGGCGCGCGCTTTCTGAAACGTTACATTGACGAGCACGTGAAGCTGCCGATCACCACAATGTGGAAGTCCGGAGCGAAATTCATCGTCGATGTCGAAGACGGCGCCATCGTCGCGAAGATCGTGGACAACCCGGACCTAACGGTTGGTTAGTGCGCGGACAGTTTTGTGTCAGAACCCGGAGCGGTAGCGCGGGATCAAGCAAGGTTGATATTCTTGATCCGGTCGCTGCCGCGTTTCGTTCTAACAGCCATGAAGCCCCAAAACTTTAGCAAGCTCCTCGCTCTTTATTTCCTGTTATTCGCGCCGGGTTTACTTGCTCAAGACAAGCCGGCCATTTCAACGGACGACAAAGCTGAACAGATTATCCAGCGCGCGCTCAAGGGCGTCGGCGGCGATCCTTATCTGCAAATCAAAACTGTGATTGGCCGCGGCCTCTTCACCGAATACCACGACGGCGCGTCGGGCATTCCGATGAAGTTCGTCGATTACATTTCTTATCCCGACAAAGAACGCACGGAATTCAGCGGCGGCGGTGCACACATCGTGCAAACGAATTTTCGCGACGGCGGCTGGATTTATGATGGCGCGGCGCTGACGCTGAAAGATCAAACGCCGCAGCAGCTCGAAGACTTCAAAATCGTCACGCGCGTAACTGTCGAGAATCTTTTGCGTGGCACGTGGCGCCAAAATGGCGCGAAGTTAAGTTATGCCGGCCGGCGCGAAGCAGGGATTATCGGAAGGAGAAATGAGACGGTGCGGCTGACCTACGCGGACGGATTCTGGGTTGAATACGAGTTTGCGGCCGACGATGGCATGCCCGCAAAGGTCCTCTATCAGCGCAAGCAGAAAAATCCTGACACGGAAGAAATGGAAGACATGAAGGAAGAAGATCGCCTTCACAAACCCATCACCATCGATGGCGTCACTTCATCATTCGTCATCGATCACTACCGCAACGGAATCCAGACCAGCCGCATCGCCTACGACAGCGTCGAATACAACAAACCTGTAGCCGACTCGCTCTTTACCAAACCGGCGAGTATTAAGGCGATTAAGTAGACTCTTCGTGATCAAATAGAAGTGGCAGGAAGTTGGTCGCTGCCTTTCGCTACTTTCTGGAACCGCTACGCGGTTGGTGAAGCAGCGCAAAACTAGATAGCTTACTTTCCTTATTAGCGTAATGTGTCTGTGGGATTCTTGGGAAAGAAATAGCGGATTACGCGGACGCGGATCGCGTTAAAGACTTATCGCGTTCTGCTTGAGCGTTGATTGAGGATTTGGTTGCGCGCCGATTTTCGGAAGGCAGCGGCAGACCCGCCATGCGCGCGAACAAATCTTCGTATTGATCGACGACATAGTCCCAATCGTAAAATTCCTGCACGCGCGTCTGGGCTCGGTTGCGATAGTGCTGGACCAGCGAGCCGTCCCGCAGGACGCGTTGAAGCTTTTCGGCCAAATCCTTTTCGTCGGAGTAAGCAATGCCGGCGTCCCCGATCGCTTCGATGTTCTCGGGCGCGGCGAGTGTCAGCACGCAGTTGCCAAATCCCATCGCCTCGAGCAGCGCTGGATGGGTGCCGCCAACTTCCGTGGCGTGCACGTAGCAATAAGCGTTCTGTTGCAGCGTGCGATAATCGCGTCCAAAAACAAAACCGGTGAAGACGATGCGACGATCGCGGCGCGCGCGAGCCTTGAGATCGTTGATGTATTCCCTGGCGTAAGGCGCGTCGCCGACGATCAGAAGTTTGTAGGCAGTACGCACGCGCTTGAATGCTTCGATCACCATGTGCGCATTGTTCTCAGGCTCGAGCCGGGAAACATACAGCACGTAGCGGTTCGGCTCGACGCGCCAGCGGCGCACAACCGGATCGGGCCGGCGTTCGATTTCCGCGCCGTAAGCAATCATGGTCGAAACTGCTTTATGGCGCGCGAAGTAATATTCCTGAATTACCTTTGCATCGGTGACAGTTTCGTTTGGCAGGATCGTCGCCAGCCGTTCAGCCATCAAATAGTATTCACGCGCGATCCAATTCCATTTCTTCCGCTTGTGTTCCAAGCCGTCGACGTTCAGCGCGACCGGCGTGCCCGCGACCCGCAGGATCGGCGCGAAGGGAGCGTTGGCAGCATTGCAAATTAACGCGGCATCGTAACGGCCGGCCGCTGCATGCAGCGCAGACAGAAAAGTATGCACGACGGTGTCAAAATATTTATGGCGAATCGTGGGAAGAACTTTAAGGCGGACGCCTTGAAACTCGATTTGGCGCGGACTGACATAGTGCGCGCGACAATAGACGGTGACGTCGTGACCGCGAGCTACCAATCGCGTCGAAAGATGTTCGGCGAAGGTTTCAAAACCTCCGTAGTTAGCAGGAATTCCCCTGGTTCCTAGAATTGCGATGCGCATGCGTCAGATTCGTCGATCGATGCCAGCAAGGAGGGGAACTTCCGGCTCTAATTAAGGTCGCGTTCTCTATCGATCATCGATGGACCGTGATCGGGCAACAACAATACCCGATCACGGTCCCAAAAAGAAACGTCTCAGGGGTTTCCGAAGCGTTGGCGATACTCGGTGGAGCTGAGAAATGCTTTGACCATTTCGGCATTAATAAAGTTACCGCCAAAGCTGTT
>QHXI01000038.1 GCA_003222895.1 Acidobacteriota bacterium
TGACCAGATAGATATCCATCCAACCGTCGTTGTCGTAATCGAGGAACGCACAGCCGGCGCCTACCGTCTCAGGCAAATATCGATCAGACGAATGAGCGTTATTGTGAATCCAGGTAATTCCGCTCTTACTTGCCGGTACTTCTTCGAAGGTGACACTCGGCTTTGATGTCTGTGCCGAAGTAGTCAGCGGGAGACACAGAAACAGCAAGAGAGTAAGCGTGAGTCTGAAATGATGAGCAGGCTGAGTAAGCATTTCTACGACAAACACAAAGTTCATAGTGGCCTTCAGGCGCTCAATGTATAAATGGGCATTCGAAAAAACCCGCGCAGCGGGTGGAAGCATAAAGCCTGGGGTGAAGCGAAGCGGAACCCCAGGTTAGCAACGGAGAAAAATCCGAGCGCGCGAAGCGTGCGATAGCCTGAACTCTCGGGTTTAGATCAACGAAAACATCTATCGCCCACTTCGCGGGCTCTTCCCTTATCCCTCGACGGATCTTGGGGTTCCGCTTTGCTCCACCCCAAGCTTTATGCTATCGCCACGCTTCGCGGGCTTAATGCTGCGCGACAACTCCGCAAACGTTCGTCTGTCAAATCCTTTAACGCGGAACGGGCGCAATCACAAAGGTATCGCCTTCCTTTTTTTGCGACTGGTCGATTGTTTTCAATTTCTCGACGATCTCCATCTCAGCTTGGGCCCGCTTCGGATCTTTTAATCGAGCATACAAAACAGCCAATTGATAGTGCGCCTTCGAATCATTCGGATTCAGTTTTGCACCCAGCTCGAGTTCGTTCTGCGCGCGCGGGTGGTCCTTCAACTTTAGATAACTAGCGCCCAGTGCGACATGCGCGTTTGCAAAAGACGGCGACACCAGGATCGCTTTTTCCAACAACGTGACCGCCTGCTCGTCCTCGTTTTCTTCCTGTAAGATCAAACCCAGGTAATAGAAACTCTCGGGAATATTCGGATCCGCCTTGATGGTCTTTTCAAGATAAGGTTTAGCGTCGCTGAATTTTTTTTGTTTGTATAAGACATAGCCGAGATACATCTGCGCTTGAGCATTGTTCAGTTGAAGTTGCAGAGCCCGTCGAAAACTTTGCTCGGCCGCAAAGAGATCCGACTTTTTCAGCCAGGCGGCTCCAAGCGCGATCAAGAACGTGGGTTCGTCAGGCTTCAGCTTCACGGCCTGCTCCAGATTCGATAGGGCTTCGTCAAAGAATCCGAGGCTCAGGGCGGTGGCACCGATTCTGTACAGAACCTCGGGAGCATTACCGACCACGTCCTTCGCCCGCGAAAGATAAGCCAGGGCGGTCCTGGTGTCCCCGCGGCTTTGCGAGACTTTCGCCAGTCCCATCATCGCGTCGGGATTGTCTTTCTGCCGGGCGAGCGCGAGTAGATAATTTTCTTCAGCCTTGCCGAGGTCGCCCTTTTTGAAATATGCATCGCCAAGCAAACCGAGAAAAACCACGGACTGGGGCGTTGACGACTTCACTTTTTCAAGAACTGCGATTGATTCGTCTGTCTGGTCGCGCGATAACAGCAAGCGCGCAAGTTTATAATTCGCTTCAACGTTGTTCGGTTCGAGGCGAACGATTTCCTTCAATTCTGAAATGGTTTTGTTGGGAAAGTTCTTGAGCACATAAAGAAAAGCGAGGTTCATGTGCACCGGCACAAACGTGGGATCAATTTTCGCCGCACGCGTCAAGAGGGTTTCTGCTTCGTCTAGTTTTCCCTGTTGCGCGCGAATGGCGCCAAGCAGATTGAGGGCCGCCGCTTCGTCGGGCGCTGTTCTCAAAATGCTGTTGAGTTGCTGCTCTGCTTCTGCAATTCGATTCTCTCTAATTAGCGTTGCCGCATTTTCAAGGCGCGTCTGAAGATTGTTTGTTTGAGCGGGAACGATTGGCGCGCTCAGCGAGACAAGCACAAACATCAATCCCGTAGGGATGAAATGTTTATAGATACCTCGTTGTTTAAGTTTAATAGCTCCGCAGGAGCGCGATGTGTATCGGGCCCTTATTTCGCTCCTACGGAGCCTGGACTGGTTTGGACTCGGTGTACCTATAAACATTCTGCTCCTGGGCAGCTTAAGCGAGTCTAATTGACGCCGCTTAATCAATCACAGCTCTGAATCTTGACCAAGCCCTGTTACGACCAGCCGCTGAGATCAAGTTTGCTGGTACTCTCAGTTCCACGGTTGAGTCTCTATTTCTTGAAATCCTTCTGCTCAACTAACCCCTGCCCCTCTTTGATGGTAAGGATCTTGTTGGCGCCGACGTTACGCACTTTGTCGACGACGCCGCTGGGCCAGTGAACCTCGATCAGATCTATCTTCGTTCGCCTCTCGAGTCCGAAATGAATCCGCAGATCGCTCTGCGAAAGATAACTGCCGCCGCTGCAGACTTCGCCAATCTGTGTTAGATCGCCGGAAACGATTTTGACTCGCGCACCGCTGCCATCGCGATTGCTCTTCACGCCGATCGTCTTAATCAAAATGGAATTGTTTGCGTTACCCCCATCGTTTCGCAGCAACTGTGGGGGGCCGTCAAGATTATTGATCACGACGTCGACGTCGCCATCGTTATCGATGTCGCCAAAGGCGGCGCCTCGGCCCGTGCGCTTTTCAAGGAACGGTGCGCCTAGTTGTTCACCGACCTCGGTAAACGTCCCATCATGGTTGTTGTGATGCACAAAATTGCGCTGCCGGTAGGTGGGCAACTGCGGGTAGACGTGACCGTTGATTACCAGGAGATCCGGCCAACCGTCGTTGTCGTAATCGAAAAACCAGGTGCCCCAACCAACATAGGGCAGGCTCACCGCCGCCACTTTAGCCGCGTATGAAACATCAGTGAAAGAACCCTTGCCGTCGTTGTGGTAGAGAGTGTTGTAGTCGTCGTCGAAGTTTGTGATGAATAGATCGAGCCGGCCGTCGTGATCATAATCGCCGAGCGTCACACCCATGCTTCCTTGTTCGCTGCCGTTTTCGTTTACCGCCACTCCCGCGGGAAATCCAATTTCCTTGAAGCTGCCATCTCCGTTGTTGTGATAAAGAAAGTTCGGCGTTGAGTCGTTCGCCACAAAGATGTCCACCAAACCATCGTCGTCAAAGTCACTGGCTATGACGCCTAAGCCGTAGTAGCCGTCCAGGTCGGCGACGCCCGCCTTCTTTGAAACGTCAGTGAAGGTGCCATCGCCGTTGTTGTGATAAAGCGTATCGCCCGCGCCCTTCAGTCCTCTGGGCCCGCACTGCACGGGGATTCCTTTGAATTGGCAGGTGCGTCCTTTGCCGAACTCCGGCAGATTATTCACGTCAAAGTCGACATAGTTGGACACGAAAAGATCGAGCTTTCCGTCGTTATCGTAATCAACAAATGCTGCGCCGGTTGACCAACGCGGATCGCCGACGCCTGCCTTCTGAGTCACATCGGTGAAAGTGCCGTTGCCGTTGTTTCGCAGTAGATGATTCGGGCCGAGGCAGGTCACGTAGATATCGTCCCAACCATCGTTGTTGTAGTCGCCGATCGCCACGCCCATGCCCCAACCGATATCGCCGACGCCGGCCTTGTCCGTGATATCGGTAAAAGTTCCATCGCCGTTATTATGGTAAAGCGCGCTACGGGTTTTCTGCTTTGATTTCACCATGTCCACAGTCAGCGAGTTAACGAGGTAGATATCCAAATAGCCATCGTGGTCGTAATCAAAGAGCGCCACGCCTCCGCTCATTGACTCGACGACGTACTTTTTTTCGGGGGACGACACGTGCTTGAACTTGATGCCCGCCTGATCTGTTATATCGACGAAGTGCACGTCGTTCGCCGGAGTACCGATCATGCATGCCGGCGTTGCGAAGAGAAAAATTACGAATAGTGCGATGAGAGCCCGGGCGATTTTTAGGGACAAAAATTAACAACCTCGTACAGAGACTATGGTTTCGTTTGTTGGCGCTCTTTCTCTTTCAGTTGGCGTGACAATTCCAGATGGTTCTCGCCTTCAACTTTTCGACCCGCCGCAAGGTAAGCTCGGCCCAGCTGGTATTGAACATATGATTTGTCGGGCGCCAGCTTTGCCGCCATCTCCAAATTAACCACCCCGTCTTTGATCTCGCCCTGCTGGACCAGTGCTTTCCCGAGCTCGTAATAAGCGTCTGCGAAGTCGGGCTTATTCTGAATCACTTCACGCATTACTTTGATACCGGCAGCCGTTTTCTGCTGTGCTAGCAGTACGAAACCCAGGTGATATTTGGCCTGCACGTTGCCGGGATTCAAGACCAACTCGCTATCAAATTCCTTCGTCGCTTCGTCAAACTTTCCGGCCTTTAGATAAACCAAACCCGAATAGTAATGGATCATCGGGAGCTTACTATCGAGCGAGAGCGCTGTCTGCAATTCTTCCAAAGCCTTCGCCGTCTCTCCCTGCTCGTTATAGGCCTGGCCCAGGACAATATGAAGTTGGGGACTATTACCACCGATGACAATCATCTGTTTGATTACCTGGTCGGCTTCTTCCTTTTTCCCCTCTTTGATAAGAGAGAGCGCCAGGGTGTAATAGACACCGATATTAAACGGCTTGGCGACTATTACATCTGAAAGCAATTGCGAAGTCCTGGGGTAGTCCTCCAACATAAAATAGCTCAAGCCCAATAACTGTTTAGCCTGTACATTTTCGGGATGCGCACTCAATTCTCTTTGAAGTGGACCGGTCGCTTCTTTATAAAGCTCGGCCTTAAAAGCCGCCAGACCCCAGTTAGAATCGAGTCCCTCAAGTTGCGAATCCGACTTAGCAGCCAGAGCAAACTGCTCCGTCGCCAATCTGAAGTCTCCGCGATCAGCGTCAAGCAAACCGATTTCGCTGTGCGCCCTGGCGATCATCTCTGAATAATAAGTCTCGCCGGCTTTTAGTTCCTCCACGATGCTTGCGTCAGGTGATTTCGATTCCGCAATTACGCCTTCTGAGGAATTCATCTCCGGGAATTTGCTGGTTTGCTCACGCAGGTTCGCGGCATTAAGGTAGATCTCGTTCTTCTCTTTGTCGCGTTGCAAGGATTTAGACTTGAGATCTGCCGCCGCTTGTAACTCTTTTTGTCCGGCATCCTTCTGGCCGGCCTTCAATAGAGACTGGCCCAGGCGGTAGTGCGCCGTGGCTACCTGGTAATCGTTGTGGCTCAGCGATGGATTCAGATCGATCGATTTTCTGAGAACTTCGATCGCTTCCGGGTACCTTTCCGTGGCTTGATAGGCCTGGCCCAGGTGAAAATATGGATCAGGATTCGCGGGCTGAATCAGAATGGCCTTCCGTAGAAAGCCAATGGCCGGCTCCCACTTTCGATCCATTAAACAAACAATTCCCAGATAGTAGTTGGCGAAGAACTCGTCGGGATTTGACTTCAACTCAATTCTGAATTCCTGCTCGGCGTCGGGCAGCCTGGACGCACCGTCCCTCAAAAGATAAGTGAGACCGAGATAGTAGTGAGCTCTGGGAAAGTTACTATCGACAGCGACGGCCTTCTTAAACTCGTCTATCGCTTCGGACAAAAATCCCGTCTCGCGGTAGGCGCGACCAAAGACGATATGCAACTGAGGACGGTCGCCAAGCTGTCCAAGCATGCGTTTGTAAATCTCCTGCGCAAGAGAAAGCTGGTGTTGCTTGAGATATGCAAGTCCCAAGGTGTACGCGACGTCATTGTCGTTAGGTGTTATCTTCAGCGCAGATTGCAACTCAGTTGCCGCCTTATCGAAATCGCCGAGCATAAAATAATTCTTACCGAGCATCTGGTGTGCGCCGGCACTTCGAGGATTAGCACTTAACGCCTTACCTGACGGACTGAGAGCCTTTTCGTATTGCTCGGCGTCGAAGTACGCAATTGCCAGATCGATCAGTAGCGCTTCCGATTCCGGACCGTAAAGCCTGGCAGACTCAAGCGCATCGATGGCCTGCTGATACTTCTTCTCGGTCGCATAGATCTTTCCCAGCTTGCCATATCCCTGGGCAAGAACTGCTTTGTATTCTTGTTCCGCTCCGGCAAGATCTCCGGCGCGTCTTCGTGTTTCCGCGCTTTGAAAATGGCTTTGAACTCTATCCTGGGGTGATTGAAAGACGAAGATGAAGAGTAGGAGAGGAACGACGCTCGAAGGAAAGTGCCCCACTTGAACTTCTATGACCTACAAAAAATTTAACGGAGGGCTGATAGATCAAACTAGCCCTCCGTCTCAAAATTTCAGCCGCGCGGCACTATATCAGAAGTTGAACTTAATGCCGAACTGAATGTTGCGTGGTCCGCGGTCGCTATTCAGGTGACCAAAGTTTCCGTTCTTAAAGCCGGTAAATTTCCCTGTGGCGTCGAAGCTCGCACCCATGCCGGCATCGAAGCCGGTGAAACTCGGATGGTTGAAAAGATTAAACATTTCGGTCCGGAATTGAATGCCGTACTTCTCCTTCAGTTTCCAATTTTTGGCCATCGAAAAGTCGACGTTTTTCAGCCCGGGTTGCCGTACAAAGCCACGCCGTAGGTTGCCGAATTGTCCGGCAGCAGGTAAGGCGAATGCCGCTGGATTCAGATAGAGCGTCTTGTCAGACCCGTGCAGATAGATCGGTTGACCGGGAACCAGATCCGGACGGTAACCGCCATTCCCGGGAGTGCTCGCCAAACCAACATAATTTGCATTCACGTTGGTGAAGACATCGAGCGGCGTACCGCTCAGTAAAGTTACGATTCCATTAAGTTGCCAGCCTCCCAAAACTTGGCTCGCCAACGAGCCCCATTTCTTGAAACTGGGCAACACATAGACCGCGTTGGAAACGAACATGTGCCGACGGTCGAGATCGGAATCACCTTTGTCCCTGCTAAAGTCGAATGGATCGGTGGTGGCAGCGGTGAAGGACGTCAACGGAACGTCTGAAACGGCGTGCGACCACGTGTAGGCAACTTGCCAGGATAGCCGATTGGTAAAGCGCCGGTTGATCCAAACCTGAAGGGCTTTGTAGTTCGACTTGCCATTGGACTCACTCATGGTGATGGGCCCAAGATTTGGGAAGACACGACTGGCGTTTACAATGTTGGTTAGGGCGGGACCCGTGATACCGGTGGTGAATGCCTGGGCCACGGTAGTTCTCTTGCTCGGGCTGACGTCATTGACTTGCACACCGCGCCGCCAGATGTGTGAACCGTGGTTACCAATATACGAAACCTCAGCCACTGTGTTTTTGAAAACCTCACGCGAGACGGTGACGTTCCACTGCCAGCTCTCGGGGGGTCTGAAGTTTTCGTCCACCGCGTTAAAGCCCGTGCTGTTACTAACGCCAGCCAGTGCATTTTTCAGACCTGGATTAATAGTGTCGAGACTACGGAAGGTTGGGTCGTCGGCCAGGTTGGCCGTACCGCCTCCCCAGTTTGAGTTCACTACGGCGGTCCATGGAGGATTGCCGGATAGGCGCAAGACGTCTTCGATCACATTCGAACGGCTCATGAAGCGGCCGAATCCCGCGCGCACCGCAGTCTTGCCATCGCCCTTGACGTCCCAAGCCACACCGACTCTCGGTTGGAAGCCCTTGTTATACGGGTGCCACAGTGAGCGACCGAATCCGGCCTCACCCGGTTTTACTAAGCCGCTAAGCGGATGTACTCCGTCGTACAACCGGGGAATGTAGTTACTGATGCGATCGTTGTTTGAATAGGCTGGCGAATACCTCGACCAGCGCATTCCCAGAGTGAGCGTAACTCGCGGACTCATCTTGTAAGTATCGTTCCCGAAGAATTCGAAATCGTGCCAGCGACCCAGTGAAGGCTCGTCATGGTCGATCTCGGTGTAACATCCCAGCGGCAGGTCTTTGTACAGCAACTCGGCGATAGCATTGCCGGTGCGCGAGTTAGTGGCACAATACTGCGCGATGCCGTTGGCGCCCTGCGCCAGTTCATTCTTGATGTTATGGCTGATCAGGCCGCCGAATTTTAGATCGCTTTTTCCAGCCACCTTGGAAAAGTCGTCTTTCCAAATGAAGAGGTCTTCATGATTTTGCCAGGGCGCTTGGTGCCAAAGAGCAGGATATCCATCTGCACCACCCCAGTTTGTTGGCAGACCCACACCTGGTGTCTTCGGGAAGACAGTAGGAAACTTCGAGGCGATTTCGTCGTTCAGTGCTTTGCCCGCTGCGTTGGTCGTAATCTTGATGTCGTTTCCGGCGCGCGAAAACTGGAACTCGTTAACCGCAGTCGAGCTCAGGGTGGTTGCCAGCTTGAGTGCGAAACTATGGCTGGGCTGATCCCAGTCCGAGCTGATCGTAGGGAAGCCGGTATCTCCCCAGAAGTTGCCGCCCGCGTTCAAGTGCGTCCAGGTCTCATTCGTATACTTGACCAGCAGATTCATCTTCTTGGTGATGTTGATGTCACCGCGAATACTGTCCTGGCGGGTGTTGACCGGCTCAATCGGTGAGAAGACAAAGTTGTTCGTTCCGGAGGCGTTCGGGAGCGGAAAGAATTTCAAGATCGCAAGGCCCGCCGGGCTTAGCTGAGCCGTAGGAATCTTGTTGCCGGGAAAAGGCAACCCAGTGAAAGGATCGTGTGGCACTGAATCCCCCGGCGCTAGAACTCCGCTGAAATCTCCCACCCTCTCCGCGGCGGTCGGCACTTTGAATTGCAGCGGCGGCACTAACCCGCGCCGCTCGCGCCTCCACTCCTCGCTCAAGAAAAAGAAGGCCCGGTTCTTCTTGATTGGCCCGCTGAAATTGAATCCGTAGTTGTTGTACCGCGATATCGGTTTGGGCTGCCCCGCCCGATTATTGAAGAAGTCAGTCGCGTTCAGCTTGTCGTTCCGTAGGAACTCAAATCCGCCACCATGAAACTGATTGCTTCCGCCTTTGGTGATCAGATTGATCACGGCTCCCTGTGCCTGGCCGTACTCTGCGCTGAAGCTGTTTCGTACTACACGAAATTCCTGGATCGAGTCGATCGATGGAAAGATTAACAAAGTGGCGTTTGACCCAACGTCCATGTTGTTGACGCCGTCAACCGTCCACAAGTTGGCATTTGATTGGTTGCCGTTAACAGACATATCGACGTGCGAATCAAGTCCGGTGCCGGCTGTTCCGAAGGCGCCTCCGGCGCCCGCTTGTGTGACTGGTGAAACACCGGGCACCATCAGCGCGAGCTGCGCGTAGTTGCGTCCGTTCAACGGCAGCTCAGTTACTTGTTTCTCAGTAATAAGACTGCTTATCTCGCCGCTTCGGGTTTCGACCGGCGAAGCATCCGATGATACGGTGACCGTTTCACTCAACTGGCCCACTTGCAAATCAAGATTAACCACTCTGTTCTCCGCCACGTGTAAGTCCACGCCGGAGGCGATGGTTTTCTTGAAACCATGGGGCGCAGTGTTCACCGTGTAAGTGCCGGCGGGCAAACTGGGAGCCAGATAAAATCCATTGTCGTCGGTGTTGACGGTGCGCGATATTCCGGTGCCGGCACTCTGAATAGAAACTTCCGCCCGGGGGACAACAGCTCCTTTTTCATCGCGAACAGTGCCGCTGATTGTTCCGACTGTGGTCGTCTGCGCGTACGCAGTAAAGAATAGAGAGCCAACCAGTACTACCACGATTTGCACGCCAAGCTTCTTCAGCATACGAGCCTCCTAAGCATTTGCGCTCGCACGACTCCGGTTGGGATAATCAGCACGAGCGACTTTGGTAAGTTAAAGCTGAATTGAATATGAAGCGCAGGCGGACTCTAGATTATCCACCGACTTCAAATTGCTACCCCTTGATCCCTGCTTGATGCGCAAATTAAGGCCATCCGCTCAAATCCCTGAAGACAACACTTCGGTGGGAAGTCAGTCGCCTTCGCTACTCAAATCTCTAGCCAAGACTTTGTTGTACTACCGCGCAAAAGGTTTACTCCTAACGGAAATCGTTGTCAAGAAGTTTTTTGGTGGAAAACGCGATCTTTGTTGCCGATGTCAACCAAGTTTCCGGACTTCTTTATGCCACCGGAGTTGAAGCAAACTTAGTTGCAAGAACCAAACTGAGCGCGCCCATCAAAGTTGGTTGTGGTCCCAGAGTCGAATCGAGAATGGGCGTCGATGGAAAGCCGCGGCAGATGCTCGCATCTACGGATGCTTTCAGATCATCGACGATTAGAGGCCACACGCGAGCGATTGGGCCACCTACAATCACGGCTTGCGGTGCCAGACCCTGAATCAAATTTGCAATGCCGATTCCCAGATAGTGGGCGGTCTCTTTTAACGCAAACTTGGCGTTGCGTTCGCCCTTGAGAGCGAAGTCCATGATGCTTGCGAAGTTCGAGTTCTGACGGCCGTTGGACCGCGATAACTTTTTGTAACGGGCGATAGCTGCCCGTTCGGAAGCAAACGCTTCCCAACATTCCCGGCTCCCCACCGCGCATTCCACTGGTGCGCCGGTCCCAATTGTCATGTGCCCGAACTCACCTGCAGTGCCTTCCTCGCCACGATACACTTGCCCGTCGAAGACAATGCCGGTGCCGACTCCCTCTTCGACGAGAACCAAAATAAAATCGCGCACTTTACGAATTTCGGGCCGTCCGAACCATAACTCGGCCAGCGCGGCAGCGTTGGCATCGTTGTCGATACTTACCGGCAGCGAGGTAGCCTTGGTGAGCGTTTCGGCCAGCGGTGCATCGCGCCAGTCAAAATGTGGGACATACGAGTTACCAGTCTCTGGATCAACTACGCCGGGCAGGCTAATGCCAATTCCCTCGATGGTGCCGTTGGCCGTAGCGACCAGACGCTCGGCGGACTGGACCACCCTTCTAAGTGTTTTTTTGATGTCTCTGTCGGTAGGAAATTCTTCCTGTTCCAAGACTCTGCCGACCAAATCGCCTGTTGCCATTACTGTCTTGACCGTGCCCAAGTCAATACCAATTGCAACAGCATCGGCGGCGCGCAATGACAACAGACTCGGTGGCCGGCCTCCGGTAGACTCGCCGCTTACCTCTTCGATCAAACCGTCTACTCGGAGTTCGTCCACGATAAGAGAAATAGTTGATCGTTGTAGTGCTGTTTCCCGTGAAATGTCCGCGCGAGAGATAGGTGCCAGCTCGCGGACATAATTCAGAACGATCTGACGATTAATGTCTCGGATGGTGTTCGAACGGGCAGCGCTCGCCTTCTTGAGATCTATTCGTCGCACCATGTGTTTGTCCACGAACCCTGGCGAAGGCAGTTAGTCCATTTTTGGGAATCTCGAAAATTACTTTTGTCGGCGAGTGCTATTAAGTAGTATAAGTTACCACGCGCAGTCAACCCATTTTATGAGAGAGCATCGCTGGCGCGTTCGGAAGCAACGGCCTTCCTGAGTCTCAAAGCAATTTTGTCAGGACTAACGCGCGGTCCAATACTCTGGTAGAGCCTGGCAACATGCTGGAGACCGCAATGGAAAAACTACGAGTTGCGAGCAATCCCCGTCCGGGGAGCGTCACTGGGGTTGCGGTAGGTTGTTCGATCGCCCTCCTGGCGATCTTTTCGGCGCCTGCGAGAAGTCAGCCTGCCGGCGATCCGGCCAAGTCTCAAATGCAAGAGATGAACCGTCGTGAGATACAACTCAACAACCTTGGCGAGCAAGGTCGGGCCAACGATCCAAAACGCACTCAAGCTATGATGGAGCAGGTGACTGAGGACTTTCAGCGAATTCTAACCCTGCATAACCAAATCGTTCGGTCTATCGCAGCGAACCAATCTCTAGGTTACCAGTTCATTTCCGATGCCACCGGTGAGATCAGAAGACGAGCGGCCCGGTTGCAATCTTCGCTGAAATTGCAAAAGCCTGATACAGCCACAGAGAACCAAGCCAGGGAAACTGATTTCAAATCAATGGCAACGAACGATGAACTTATCCTGCTCTGCAAACAGATTGAGAGCTTTGTAAGAAACCCAATTATCGAGAAACCCGGCACCATCGATGCGCAGCAACTGGAAAAGGCCCGCAAAGATTTATGGAGTGTAGTGGAAATTAGTGATGCGATTCGGAAGCGAGTGGATAAGTTAAGGCCCTAGTCAAAGGTTGTTTGGTCTCTCTTCAGTTTTTAATTGACTGCCAGCGACAGCGTATTGAGCGTGCCCTCCGACGATGAGTTGCAAATGATTCAAAAGCGCCGACTCATGCATCCTTCACCCCGCAAACTTCCTGGCTAATACAAGACTCAAAGCTCCCATTAGGGTCGGATCGCCATTCAATGTGGAACGCAGAATACGCGCCGACGGCAACCCTCGGCGGATGCTACGTTCAATTTTTTCAGTAAGAGACTTCTTGATAAGTGGCCACGCCCGCGTGATCGCACCGCCAACTATTACGGCTTCAGGACTAAAACCGACAATCAGGTTTGAAATGCCGGTACCAAGATAGCCGGCCGTCTCCGTGAGAGAGATTCTGGCCTCCCGCTCTCCCCGCAAAGCCCGATCGATGAGGGTCGAAAAATTCGGTGCGATGCGACCTCCGCTTAGCTTGTGATATCTAGCTGATGCTGCCCGCTCGGAAGCGAAAGCTTCCCAGCAGTCATCGTTCCCGCACGAACAGAGTACCGGAGCATTGCTACCCACAATCATATGACCAAATTCCCCGGCCGCGCCGCGTATACCACGATAGACCTGGCCATCAAAAATGATTCCGGTGCCTACTCCATCAGCAACCAGCACGAAGATGAAATCGCGCGCGTCTCGAACCTCCGGCCGACCAAACCAAAGTTCGGCAAGGGCTACGGCATTAGCATCATTGTCGATGGTAACCGGCAAACCAGCCGCTCGCGAAATTATTTCGCCAATCGGGAGGTCCCTCCACCTGAAGTAAGGAACGAATATTAGATTCCCGGTGGCCGGATCGACCAATCCGGGAACACTGATGCCGACTCCTTCGATTGAACTTTCTCCAGCGAACTTCCGGACGATCTCGATGATATGGGCCAGTGTGTGATCCGGATTAGGATCGGTCGGGAATGCTTTTTGTTGCACCACGAGTCCAGCCAAATTACTGGTAGCGACAGTCGTTAAAGTCGGCGTGATGTTGACGCCAATCGCGATAGTGCCTATCGTGCGCAATCGTAACAGCGTCGGCCGGCGGCCACCGGTAGATTTGCCTTCTCCGATCTCTTCCACCAAACCCTCATCCGTGAGGCCGTCCACGATCTGAGAGATCGTAGATCTTTGCAAAGCGGTCTCGCGGGCGATAGTAGCTCGCGAAATAGGCTGTAGTTCACGTACATAGTTAAGGACGATCTGACGATTGATGTCCCGAATAGTATGTGGGTTGGCGCCCTGAACGTTTTTGAGATTGATCCGTCGCACTAGTCTGTCCTCAGTGACCGGTGGTGGAGGGCTGCGGTTAGAAATCCCGCTTGGTTGTGACTCCAAAGAAACGAGAAGGATTAATATTATAAACGCCATGACTAGTCAACGACTCTCGATTCGAGGTTAATAACGTACTTGGCACCCTAACTCAATTGCGGTCGATTTGTTGGCGGCAGCCATTTGAACAAAGCAACGGTGACGGTCGTATTAATCACCAATCATTCTTAAGGAGCAAACTGATGTTTTGTCCTCAATGTGGCTCAACTCAAAACAACGAACTGAAATTCTGCAAATCGTGCGGCATGCAT
>QHXI01000039.1 GCA_003222895.1 Acidobacteriota bacterium
GGTTGTTGGCCGAGTCGAGTTGTAATCTCGCTTTTAGTTCCGCGCAATGGTTCATCGCGAACTGCGACGTTAATCCAAACGTGCAGCCCCATGTGCTGATCGCCCGCCGCGATGGAATACTGGCGGCCGTCCTGCCGCTGGTGCTGAATGGAGACGTCGTGACTTTTCCCGACGACGAAAGTGATTACAACGACATGGTCACTGCTCGAGACGATACGGCGGCAATGACCGATCTGTTGGTCCATGCGTTGTCGGCTAGCGCCGGCTATCCGCGGCTGATTCTGTCACGGCTTCGCGACGATTCGAATTGCATGCGGTCAGCGCAAATTCTGAAGCCCGATGCTCTCGACAGACCGTACAGCGGCGACACAACTTGTCCATACGTTCGTCTGGGTTCCAGTTACGAGGAGTATCTGTCGACCCGAAGTAAGAGCTTTCGCACAAGTCTGATTCAAGCGCACAACTATGCAGAAAGGAACAACGTTTTAGTCCGCGAACTCGACCCGGAAAGCTTCCCGGCGGAACATCTTCCGGATGTTTTTCTATCATTACACCTAAATCGCTTCGCCCAGGAAACCTCCCTATCGTCGCCGCCGGCGCAATCGTTCGTACGCAAAGTTTTTCCGAGCCTGTTTGCGGAACGAAGGCTTCGCGCTTTCGCGTTATTTGAAGCCGACAGGATCGTGGCCATCAGTCTCTGCATGGCGGGAGCGAACAGCTTGTGTCTGTGGAACGGAGGATTCACCCGGTCGGCAGAGCGCTGGTCCCCGGGCAAACTGCTAATCAGCGCCGGCATTAAGCGAGCAATCGCTTTGAACCTGGCCGAATATGATTTTTTGCGCGGCAAGGAAGCTTACAAGTCGAGATGGGCCAATGATGCCCGTGACATCGGCCAGCTTGAGTTTCAGATCGGCATTTGAATCCAGGTCAAAGATTTCCGAATCCAATGAAGAAGAAAGCCTTGATTGTCTGCAGCGAGAGTCCTTACCCGGACGTGGTCGGCGGATACGAAAGACTAATCAAAGATTACCAGGCCCATGTGTTCTCGGACTATGATGTTTACTTCCTGGTCTGTCGCCGCGATTCCGTGAAACAATTGCTTCACTACGGTGTGCCGGTACGAAGCAAAGCTGAACGCGAGCGGATTTTGAGTCAGGAGTTTGCGTTCGCTTTTTTTGTTCATTCCGATTTTGATTGCGACGGACCTAACGTCGTCAGGCCCCTCATCGACCGGATCCCTTCATTTTGTTTCGTTCAATTGCATCCTAACGATCAAATTGAGGACCAGCGTTTCCAGGGAATCATCACGCACCATACTGAAGGCCCTCACAAAAACGTGCTGCGCATCGGCGGCTCTTACAACCCGGAAGTTTTCTACAAAGAAAGGCAAAGCGAAGAGTTCATCGTCTGCGTCGGCAGGATTCATCCGCACAAGAACCAACTGGCGCTGGTCCGCGACTATCGCAAAAGAATTTTCCGCAAACACGGAATGCCTCTCTATCTCGTCGGCGGGTCTTCAGAGCCAGACTACTTTCTTTCGGTCAACCAGTTTGTCGACGGCGTCAGCGTTCTGTCGACCTGCGATCCTGAGAACCCTTTGGGCGGCTCAAGCTGGCGAACCTCGCACGATATCGCCGCGTTATGCAATCGGGCCAGAATGTTTGTGATGCCTTCCGAAAAAGAAAGCTTTTGCATTGCGCTAATTGAGGCGCTGGCCTGCGGCACAACCTGCGTGGTCGACGGGCTCTATTATGGGTTTGACGAGCACGACCTGCGACCCCATGTCTATGGGAACATCGCCGGCAAAGACGGATCGATCCTTGACCTCATCGATGAAGTGCTGACTAAAGATATTCGGATCGACGCTTCTGAGTGGGTCAAGAAATACTCGCTTGCTGAGCATCAAAAACAATTGATGGCCTTCATTCATAAGCGGCTCTAGTTGAACCTGCCGCGTCGATCTAAATTGGCGGTTCCGTATCATCCTCGCGCCCGGGCCGTTAGTGTGTTGGTGAGATAATAGTGTTGCCAAGCCGAAAGAGAAGAACGCCACCCAACGGTCGCCCGCTTAGCTCCGTAGGAGCCGGATGTTTATAGCAACTGCCGAACAGATGACCCCAGCTCTGTAGGAGCGAAAGGTGGCTCACTCGATAATATTTCGCTCCTACGGAGCTTGCTGTATTGTGTTGGGCTCAGTGGCTATAAACATCCCGTCCCTACGGGACTAAGGCCGTCTTCCTCAAGCTGTTTTGTTTTCAAGCACAACAACAACACACTGGAAGAACACTACTCGCGTTCGATCTCTTTTTCGTATTCCTTCACATAGTCGCGCGCCATTCGTAAGTAGTGATAATCCTTCAAGGCTTTGGCTCGACAAGCCGCGGGAGCGACTTCACCAATCCGGTTGATTGCGTCGAGATAGTCCGTTTCCGTCTCGCAGACAAACCCGACATCGGCAGAGATGATCTCGCGGCATGCGCCCCGATCGCTGCAAATAACCGGCGTCCCTGACATCAGGGCCTCTGCCATTACCAGGCCGAAGGCTTCGTTGAATTGCGTCGGAAACAGGAGCGCTTTGGCTCCCGCCAGCCATTCCGCTTTTGCTTCACCCTTGATCTCTCCGACCAGTCTGACATTGGTCCCCCGGCACTTCGCCTTTACTTCTTCCAACACGTGCTGGTGGGCGGCCGAACCTGCAATGATGATCTCACACCCGGTCTTCGTTGCAATGGAAAGCACGACATCCAGACCCTTTTCCTCCGCGCGATCAAGAGTGCATATGAAGAGAAAATAATTCCGTTTGGTTTCGGAGTAGATATACTCGTCCGGGTCTACACCATTAAGAACGTAACGGTTCCTTTTATAAGACTCTGCCAGAGTGCGAGACACGAAAATCCAATTGTCCCTGATCAGATAGTTACGGCCACGCGCCTTAAGATCCACGTGTACCGACTTAACCCAGGGCAGCGGCGGAGGATCTATCTCCTCGAGACCGATATTCTGAAGGTGTAGTACTTCGGCTTCAGATACGCTCCCGGAAGCCAGAGTTACGCCGGGCGGAAGTTTTGCGGTGGTTGGTTGGCTAAGGCGATAAAGGACTTCGTGGCCGAGCTCCGCCAGTCCTTTGACCAGCCAGTCAGTCACGCGAGCACTCGCAATGCCACCGGCGCTAGCCGGATAATCGCGGGCTGGATAGTGATGATTGCTGCTTACAAGAATTCGCATGGCTCTTCGGAACCGCCGCGTCGTCAGCGATCGTCAAACACCCATCCGCACCAATCAATCAAGCATTCGTCGACTGCATCAGCTCCATTTGATCGGGAATTGCAAACGGGTACTCTCCCAGGGCCCGCAAGCCGCCCTTCGTACAAAGACGCCGGCCGCCTTTGATGTAGAAGATACCTGCGAGCCGGCCGATTCGCGGAAACGAAGCTATGCCTTGAAAATTCACAGTCAACTGGTCCTGATCCTGCATCAAGCTGGCGCGAGCTTCGCGGCAGGTTAGCCACCCATCAATCGTAAAACTATAGCGAAGAGATTTCACTTCCCCGGCGCTCAAGCAAGGCCTGCCAGGAAGCGACGTGAGGTAAGTTTGGCCGTCTCGGACAACCGTTAGGCTGACGTGTACGCGTCGTGGCTGTCTGCGTGTGTTCCAGGCTTTGACGGAATAGTTCACGCCATCGATTGTCCTTCGTTGTAACTCGAACCCGCCGTCGCTGAGGCGGCGCGATGTCCCCTGGGTCAGGAGTCGATCTACACTGCGCAGCGATGCTGTGACTTTGCGATCGATCACTTCTCGACAAATGCGCGCATCGCCGCTGACCTTGTACGCATCCACCGCTTGCTCAAGTTCTTTGTACATACTCATGCGGAAAAGAGCAGTGATTGGCTCGTTTTCAAACGCCGCGCGCGCGGTGATCGACTCTCGCATTGTCTTCCTGCTGCCATAGAAGCGCGCGGCAAGAGAATCACAAGCGTTCATCAGCTCTCGATAGATGTCCCCAAATTCCTTGATCAGTGATTCGATCATCGCCTGTTTTCGGCTGACTTGAAATCTATTGCCTTTGAGAACTGGTTTCAGACTTGCGCGAATCTTCGCCGCGTGATTTCCACGAGGCGCGGCAAAGTGGATGCCCGGAAATACTTGAAAGAGATGAAAGATGTCGAGCACCGATACGGTGGCGACCGGCCTCGCTCCGATGTTGAGCTTTCCCCAATTCTTCATTCGGGCCATCTTCAGGACCACTGCGGCAAAGCGGCGCGCCAAATCCGCGTCGTTCGCCTGGACAAATTCCGCCACTTCGGTCTTTAGCCCCGCGGCCGCCAACAGCATCACCTGCAGATGCTTCTGATAGGCTTGGTCCATCTCGCCCCTTAGATTGATTGATTTGATGTTGAGCGAGTCTCGTTGCGCCGGCGGCACATCTCGGACCAACGCCGTGTACATCGGGCGGAGTTGCACGGCACGCTCGAAATGCTCTCTCCCAAAGGTCGAGTCGGGATAAGGCAGCACATAGATCGGCGCAGTGCGCGGCTGCGTTGATTGCGTTGGCAGATCAAGCATCGCACCACTGATTTCCATATTCGACGACGTCAGGGCGCCATGGATCATGCGCCAGCGAAGTTGTTCCGCCGAGGTGCGCGCATGGTCGTCGATGATGCGCCGCATGGTGGCTTTGATATCAGGGAGCTTGCTCGCGCCCGCGCGCTGTTGCATGACAAGTTGTCCCGTCTCGCGAGTCATTCTCAGGAACGTCTCCAATCTTGCGCCGCGGCGCCGGATGCGTTTTGCCAAAAGATGGCCGGGTCGCAATTGTCGGCCGGCACGCGCGGCCAGCACCCGCGGAACCTTGTGGCCTTCGGGATAAGTAATGAACTCGTCATTGTCGATGATTGCAAGCAGGCGGGCTGAGCCCAGAGTAAAGAGGTTCATGTTGACTTCGCCAAATAGACTTTCAGCGAGCGCTTCATCCATGGGCAGGCCTCCATGCGAGTGTTCAAAGTCATCGGGGTCGTCATGTTTGAAGAGCGGTGTTAAGCCCAGGCCCTTGATGCAAAGATTTCCATACGGCAGAAATCCGGCACGGCCCGAACCCAGCGCCGGTGACACGCCCACACCGCCATATCTGTCTGCGTACATCGTAATCGTTTTTGGTTCAGCTACAACCTCGTCGCGCTCTAATATTCTGTATGAGAGGGCCGCGATGATTTGAGCATGAAATTCCGGGGTCATGAGATTTGAGCGAGGAACGTCGAATCCCAGTTCTCTGGCGAGTTCGAAATTGCACCAGATGACTTTACCCGGAATGTTGACGGCGCTGAATTCCGCAAACCATTCCGGCCCAAGCACGCTGAGTACTCGCGAAGTTTTCACATGACCGAATGCTCCAGGTCTGCGATCCACGCTCGGTCGTCCCTTCGCGGCTCGCAGAGAGACGCGTTTGACGAGAGTCTTATGATTACTGGCCCGGCGATGAGGTGCGGCCTTTCCTGATGGGACTCGTTTCACTAACTTTGTTAATGAGCAGCCAGCCGCTGATGATCGCGCTGCCTCTCTTTCTCTCTTACGATCGGCAGGATCTCTTTTCCGAAATAAGCCATAGACTCGAGCTTGGGCCATCCCGAAAGAATGAATTGTGAAACACCGATCTCCTGGTAATCCATGATGCCGGCCGCCACATCCGCGGGTGAGCCAACAAGAGCAATCGCCGTAGTTCCCAAAGATCTGACGGCGCCTGTCCATAAATAAGGAGTCAGCCATTCCTCTTGGGCCAGCTCGTAAGTGGCCTTGATGGATTTCGAGTCAGTCCTTTCGACGAACTGCCTTTCTTTCGCTTTGGTATCGAAATCCGCCACCAACGAGTTAGCGGCGTCAATGGCTTCGCGGCGCGTCGGTCTGGCAATTACCGACAGGCGCAACCCGACGTCGATTCCACTTCCCGAGATTGCCTCGACATCGGCGCGCAGGCTTGCCGGCGCTTCGGCAAAACGCATCCAGCACGTCCCTTGTCGCAAGGCCAGCTTCCGCGCCGGCGGCGAGCTGCCGGCAATGAAGATTTCCGGAAACGTCCTGTCGCTCGAAACAAACGGAGTGCTCAATTTGCCGTTCTGAACTTTGTAGTACTTTCCTTCAAAGTTTACCTCGCCATCGCCTCGCCAGAAGCTGTGGCAGATAGACAGAAACTCATCAGTCCGTTCGTATCGCTCGTCGTGCGATAGGAAGTCCCCATACGATCGCTGCTCTTCCGGCGAGTATCCCGCCACTATGTTGAGTGAGAAGCGACCCTGAATCAGCGCGGAGAGCGTGTTAAGTTGTTGGACGAACGTCGTGGGAGAAATTAGTCCTGATCGATACGCGACGATAAACTTGATCTTAGTAGTGGCCATGCCAAGAGCGGCCGCGAGCAGAATCGAGTCGGGCTTCGCGAATCCGAAATCAGTCAACAACGAGTCTATGCTGCATTCTTCCGCCTGACGACAGAACGAAATCTGCGCTGCCAGATCCGGCAGACCGATGGCCGGCAGATTAGCCTGTTCGATCCGCGCAGCGCCCGTGGTCTCGCCGCCATGAGGTAATCTCCAGTGAAATCTTAAAGGCATAGTTCAACTCACCGTCACTAAACTTCATTCGAAGTTTATGTTGAAAGCTAATCCCACGCGATCGCCGTCACTTCGGTTGGTCTCGACCTCATGCATCAGGTAGCCGGGAAAAAGAACGCAAAGCCCCGGTTCGGGCTTTACCGACAAGCTGAAGGCGTTGTGACCAGTCGACTCGAGCGTTTCCGGCGCGTCCCAGAGACCCAGGAACCGGGGCAAGTCGTGGAAAATAATGTCGCCGCAGTTGTCGGGAGCCTTGATGTAATAGACACCGCTCAAGTGAATCGACGCTGGATGAAGGTGTCGGGTGTGATATGAGCCTGTGGGGTGAATATTGGCCCAGCACACCTTGCACACGGATGCGCGGCCCGCGATATCCCATCTTAGAAACTCGGCTATGTTCCGGGCCGCCCGAAAGATTGGCTCAAGCACTTTCCTGACCGGACGATCTCTATCCATAGATCTTTGACTTTGCCACATCTCGCGGCCTTCGCACTCGCGCGTGTCAGGAACCGCCGCTCTCTCTCGCTCGATCAAACGTAGCAAAGGCCGGTTGAGAGTCTCATAGCCGGGAACTCTGAAACTCCACACGCTATTGGGAGCAAAATCCTGTCGCCGAACGACGAGCGGATTTTCAGCCGTACTCAGCCGGTGCGCCGATTCTCGGGGTAGATTTTTCATGTCTGCATATCGATCTAAATTCGCAAATTGTGAAAAGTTCTGATAAAGAATCTTGTCAGATGCCTGTGGCTGTCTGAGGAAATAGCGCCTCTGCCATGGAGGATTCTGCGATTATCGATGAAAAGACATTCGCGCTTCGTGAGTTCAATGCTGATTGTCTGTGTCTGCTGTTTGTCAGCGAGGTATTCCGAAAACTTTTGCAGCAACCTGGTTTGCACCTCATCATACGAGTCCAGGAACAGCCACGGCTGATAATAGACGTAGCAACCGGTGCTATCAATAATCAGCAATGGGATTTGAAAGAGTTGCTCCTCGTCTGACTCTTTGGATCTCACCGAGTACCAGAGATTGAGTTTGCTCAAACCCGCCAGTTCGGCCGCCGTGAAATAACTCGGAAGGTCGTTGGTATCGATCAGCAATGTTGCGCCTGATTTCGGATCCTGTTCGCGGCAATACCAAGCCAGCACATCCATGCCTGGGTTGTCGGAATGAAAGCCGAGCGCATCCGCTTTGTACGGACTGGGACGGGTCTTGACCTTTCGCGTCTGGTGCAGTTGTTGCGCATGATCGGCGTCAATTCTGATCTCGGACACCAACTCTATCGTTCCCATCTCTGCGGCAATCGCCTCGAAAGTCGGAAAGGAGACTGGCTGGTTGATGTGCGCGAAACCGTTTCCTTTGAGGTTTCGCAAGACCTCTGCACACAAGGCTTCAGTCATACGCCTTGCTCCCTCTCTCGAATCAGAGGCAAGATCTCTCTGCCAAAGAAAGTCATTTCATCAATGTCAGGCCAACCCATAAACAGAAACTGCGAGATGCCTACATCTCGGTATTTCATAATCGCGCCGGCAACCTCTTCAGCGCCGCCGACAATGGCGATCGCCGGCGAACCAAGATAGGGAATCGCTCCGGTCCAGAGCCACGGCGTCAGCCACTCGGATTCATTTGTTTCCGCCAGCGCAAGTGTCGATCTGAAAGCGACGGAGTCAGTCTTTTGCGCAAATTCCTTTCCCGATTGTTTTGCCTGACTGCGCAGCCTTTCGATCATGACCGACGCATCGTGCAAGGCTTGGTCTCGCCTGGGTCTGGCTAAGATCGAAACGAGGAGCCCAACCTCAATGCCTTGCGCCACTAGTGGAGCAACGTGCGCGCGGACACTCTCAGGCTTGTCGGCGAAACGCCAAAGGCAGTGCGCATGTTTGATGGCCAGTTCCGCAGCCAACTCTGAATTGCCGCCCAGATAAATTTCGGGCGACGCTCTCTCCGGCGAAACAAACGGAGCATTCAATCGGCCGTTCTCGATCTTATAGTACTTGCCGTCGAAATTAACTTCCGTGTGGCCGTTCCAAAACCGGCGGCAAATAGTCAGGAACTCGTCCGTTCGTTCGTACCTTTCATCATGGCCCAGAAAATCACCGTAGTAGCGCAACTCATGCGGCGTGTGACCGGCGACCAGGTTGATACAAATCCGGCCGTTGGTTACGGCTGAGACCGTGTTGACTTGCTGCACAAAAAGCGTAGGCGACAAAATCCCCGGACGACAGGCGACCATGAATTTGATCTTGCTCGTCTTCATTCCCAGAGCCGCCGACAATGTTATCGGCTCGGGTCTGGTGAAACCAAAAGCCATCAACAGAGAATCAATGCCGCTTTCTTCGGCGCGGCGGCAGAATTCAATCTGCGCGTCGAGGTTCGGCAAGCCGGACATTTCCGTCGTAGCTTTGGCCCTTCTAAATTTGTCGCCGACTTGAGACAAACTCCAATGAAATCTTAAAGGCATCTCGGATGTTCCTGCCGTTAACTTTGCAGAAGCTTCTCCAGGGCGAGTTCATCGAATCTTAGCCGCACCAAAGTCTGCAGACGTCGCGCGCAATCAACATAAGCCGCCGTCCCTTTCCCGATGGGGTCACCCACGTCGCCCCCAGGATCAAGGCAAAGCGTCTTCTCGGCCGCGGCGGGAGCCAAATCAATTACCGCGTCCCGGTGGGCGTGAGTCATGCAGAAGATTCTTTCGACGTGCTGAGTCATCTCCACCGTGACGTTCCTGGCTCGATGTCCATTGGCAGGAATTCCAAGTAGACGCAATGCCTGCTTCGCTTCAGGTGTCATCGGCGCTCCCATTTGGGCTGAAACACCGGCGCTGAGGACCTGAACATTTGCGCGCCCTGCGACTTCGAACGGAAGGCCGAGCCGCTTGGCGATCTCGGCGTTGCCGATGGCCGCAGCCATCGGCGAACGGCACGTGTTGCCGCTGCATATGAAGAGCAGCTGCGAGACCCTGCCGAACTCGTTGGTACCGGCTGGCTTCATCTGGACAAGCGGTGCGGTTTCGAACGATGTCTCAGGCAAGTGGCCCAACGTGGCCGCGCCTGATCTCGCAAAGTCATTTCCATGATTCGGCAACCAACGATAAAGTAAAGATCGAAGCTTATCGAGGTAGCGCTCGTAATGATGCAGGGGTGATAGAAAGGATAACGCTATGACTATCATACCCGCACTTATGATTTGCGGAGTACTCGGCGCTTTCTGATCAAAGAAGAACGTGAGGGCGTACGACGCAGCGAAGCCGGCCAGCATGCTCCAGCCGCAATGCATGGGCACGCAGAAAGTGTTCTCCCGGCGGTCCAGAAAAATGAGCGTCGTGCAGATGCACAGTCCGGCGTAGGACAGACCGATGAGGAAAGCCAGGCCTGCCGCTTTGGTGCCCATGAAGGTTGTGAAGCCAAATCGAAATCCCTTCATTTGATCGCCGAAGCCGATTAACGCCATCGCCCCCAGTGACAGCAGCAAAGTTGGTGAAGCGACCATTTGTTCTTCGACGAAATAGCGACGGGTTGCGTCAGCATCAGTCGACTTTGCCAACTTGCTCATGAACTGAAATTTAAAAAAGTAAGCGGTAAGATAAGCCGCGACGTCGACTATAGCCGCGAAGCTCAGTTTGTAGTTGGCTGTATCGCTAAGAATGATCGCCATCGCGAGGAGACTCGTCCACATAGCGGCCCACGAAAACCAGCGGACTCGCCGCTTGAAGATAGCGTCAACCATAGGGGCAATGATCAAGACGCCCGCCCGCAGCAGCACCAACACCAGCACAATTGAGATTCCGCCGAAGGCAAAAGCCAGCGTGGTAGTTCCTATTATCGTCGCCATGCAGATGCCCGAGAGGAAGGTTTGAAGACGCGGAAAGGGAATTGCGACGCCAAAGAACTCACGATGGCCCGAATATTTCCACCACTTCATTACCGTGATGAAACCAAGCATTCCGACGACCGTCGCCATCACCGAGGCAGGCAGCAAGACAAGCCCCGGTACCGGTCCGAAGCTGGAAAGAAGTCCGTTCGATAATGCTTTCGTGAGGCCGCTGTACGGAGTGTAGAAAACGAAATAGCCCAGCCCGAGTCCCCAAATTCCAAGACCGTACATTCGCTTTCGGTCGGACACGTGAGTTTCCTTTCCAACATGACGCCGCGCTATCCGCGGCTGTGTCTGAGCTATGGTTTGTAGAAAGAGGGATCGTGCGCAAGCCCGAGAACTGATTTACCAATCATTGCCAGAATGTGGTCGTCATTATCGTGACGCACATAAAAGGATAAATCCCGATAAATGCGTTCCAGTGCGCTGGGCCGATTCAAGCTCCGCGCGCCACAAGCGCGAATGGCGTGCTTCACTGTTTCTTCCGCCAGGTGTTCAACCACGTGTCGCGCCCGGCTGCCGCCAAGCTGAGCTTCCTGATAATTACCTGTTTCCCATAATCGGGCGACGTGCCTTAACCAAAGATGTGCAGTCTCCACGTTGACCGACATCTGCCCGAGATGATGTTGGACGTACGGATCATCAACTTTGCCCTGTGTCTTTATGTACTTCAGGGCGTATTCGTAAGCAGCCTCCGCCGCCCCCAAAAAAGTCGCCGCGTAATGCGGGATGAAACACGTCTGCCACCCCTCCTTGAGATACTGACCGGGGTAGCCGATGAGATCGGTGTCAGGAATGAACGTACGACGAAAATGGACCAGGTAACTTACGGTGGCCCGCATTCCGATCGGATCCCACCACGAGCCGTCGATTTGCACTGTCGGGTCGGAAAGATCGCAGGCCATCAACAGTTGCGTATCCAGCGATGCGTTTGTATGGCGAACTCCGCCGGGGCCGGAAGTGTTGACCAGGAGAATCGCCCACTGGGCTCCGCCGGCACTGGTCGAAAACACTTTGTTGCCATCGATTATGTAACCGCCGTCGACTCTCTCGAGCGTGGTACCAAACCGAATTGCTTCGCCCGGCTTGCGGGCCTGCGGCTCGCCGCTCCAAGCCACCCATTTGTCGCCATGCTCGACCACGCCTTTGAACCAACGCGCCTTCTGATTTTCATCAGCCATTCCTTCCAATAAGACGAGCGAGTTGACGTGGCCCTCCCAACAGCGCGCCAGTGACAGATCCGCTTTGGCGAGCTCCTTGGTCATCATCCACAAGGTGAAGATGTCATCAGTGTAAGGACCGAGACCAAGCCCACCGTGTTCTCTTGGGATAACTGGAGCGTGCAAACCGGCCCTGAACAGGTCGTCAAAATCTTCGGCGGGAAAGCTGGCTGTTTGATCGTAGTGAGGAGCGCGTGGCGCAAATTTCTCATGCGCCAGCACGCTAACGCGATCGATCAGCTGCTGCTGATCGCTTGTCAGTTCCAGTTGCGCGTAAATGCGATTCTTGGAAGAGGTAGTGACCATTGCGTTCGGGGATAAAGTTGCGAATAAAAATAACGAGCCTTATTCATCCGCAGTCTGATAGAAAAATTCTCTCGTATAATAATTGGACCGGCCGTTATCGTCTTTGAATTTGTTACAAGTAGCGATGACCAAGGTCCCGTGTTTCACGTTTGATTGCAGATAACTCTCCATGAATCCGAAATCGTAGACTGCGCTGAATGACATCGCTTCATGCGAGCCGATGCTTTCGGCAAAGACATCCGCTACCACCTCTCCCCAGTCACATAAATCCGGCGAGCAGTCACCGAAAGCATGAACTACCAGTGAGCCGTCTTTGATTGATATTACAACCCTGGCGATCTTGTGACGGGCTGAATCATTGGTATTGATCCAGGTGCCCACGAAGGGTGTGGGATCCACCATGCTGGGGCCCTTGAGTTGTTCGTCATCTAAACGATCCGCGGCGGATGAATACTGGGGCACGCTCATTTGTCCCTCATAATCTGGCAGTCTGCTTTTGCTGACGATGAAAGAATTCCCGGTTAATGTAGTTGGCCCTGCTGCTGTCGTCGATGAACCGGTTGAAGGTGACTAAGACCAGCAGTCCAAGGTTGAGATTTCCCTGCAAAGCCACTTCGATGGCATCGGTGTTATAGACAGCGCTGAAGGCCCTGCCGTTATGGGTCTCGACGCCATCCGAAAACGCAAAAGCTTCGACCTCTCCCCAGTCCGAAAGTTCAGGCGAGGCAGATCCGAAAGCTCGCAGCACGAGTCGGCCGTTATTTTCTGAAATGATCAGCTTTACAAAGCCGGTCGTGTCCTTTTTCGTATTCACCCAGCTCCCGATAAATGGAGACAGGTCAATAGCCTTGCCAGCTCCGTCATCTGTTTGCGGCTGATCGCCTCTGCGAAAATATTTAGTGGTTACCATGTTCTTAACTGAGATCCGGCCTTAGTGCGTCGGTCGTCCATGGTGCTACAACTTGATCGGGCTTGACACTTGTAGTCCGGGGTGTCCGGCCAAGCGTCTCGCGCATTAAATTGCCCGGCATTTCCTTGCCGGTCATTATCTGGAACTGGCGCATCACCTGTGTCATAAGTACATCTCGACCATCGATCACAACCCATTCGCGCGCCCGTGCGCGGTTCACCATCTGGGTTGGTTTGGATCCATAAACAAGATCAATTACCACTACTTCATCATCCAGTTGCTCAAGCTGAATCGGGATGTCGTTGTCGTCACGCCCGACAGGAGTTGCGTTCACCACTATGTCATAACCTGCGGCTTGAAATTCTCGGAGCGGAATATAGGGTAACCCGAGAAGCCGAGCCGCTAGACAACCACGTTCCGAGCCCCGATTTACAAGAGTCCTGCCTGCGCCCCCACAACCGATTACCGCCGCCCGCTTGCGCAACATCTGAACACCGCGCTCGCGGTTTGCCATGAAGACGACATCCGGATCGGTTGTATCAGCTTTCCAAAACCCGTTTTCGCGAACGAGAAGGTTCGCGGAGCCGGCGTCCCGGGAAATCGAACTCGTGATTTTCGCGACCGCCACGGCGGCCTCTTTGTGTGGGGAAACAACCGTTAAGCCCATGACGGGCATGTCCAGGGATTTGAGCACGGGCCCCTCGACTACTTCATTCCAGAATTCATCGAAAGCCTCGACGAAGAAAGGAACGAAGAGCGCGGGGTAACCCAACGCCCGATAGCCCGCATTATGAAGGCGGGGTGACAGCGAGTGGCCTACCGGGTTGCCGGCGATCCCGTAGATTTCTTTGATCGGGGTCAGGACAGGAAAGCCGTAATCGGTGATGAGCCGATTGATCGACGGCTCTCCGTTAACATCTGCTCCAACTGCTCCGAAGACAAACGGAGAGCCCAATGACGGCGCCACGAGCCGGCTCCAAAATCCAACCGACCCGGTAGCGTAAGCGATGAGATCCGAGCGTCCGGCCAGCTTCAAGAGCGAGAGCGGCGCCAACTCGTCACCCGGCCTTTTCGCCGTGGGTACTAATTGATAGAAACGCGCTGCTACTTCAGAGAGCTTCAAGAATTTGGACTGGAGGACTGACAGGTTGCTCGCTGGGCCATGCCAGGAGATCAGACGTTGCCGGACTGGAATTTCGGACAGCAACCGCGGCGTAAGATCGCGGTCTCCTTCCAGCGTTACGAGGTCGTAGAATTTCGCAGCGTTGAGTAAGCTATGCTCGCGAGCACAGAGAGACTCACTGGCATTTCCTCCTTCAGCGCGGCTGCGCAAAGTGTAAATTAGCTGGCCACTGAAATGACCGCGTAACCAATCTGTGTCCAGATCGCCCACCAGATCCGCTCTTACTTCCAACCACTCTACCGTATCCGGAAGCGCGGCCAGAATCGCTTCTTGAGTAGCGAGGGAATCAAGAACCGTGGCCACTAAAGCGGCTGCGTTCATAAGGGAACCCGGATGGCTAGTCACGATGTGTGACTAGAGAAAAATGAAAGATAACCTCGTGGAGCGGACGGGAGCATAGCGCGTCTGCAAATTACGTGTCAATGGAAAGTATCGCGTTCAATACCATGCACTACCAATGTCTAATGCTCATTCTCTAAGGCACCACGGCACGGGCGTTTGAAACAGATCCAGACACCTTTGTGGGTGACAGCAAAAGTTGCGAAGAGTGTCCAGCGTGAGGGCCAGATGAGTCAACATTCGGCTCGCGACTCCCGCCCTTTATGATCACGAGATGCGGTCTGACCCGGAATCAGGTGCTCGAAGGCACCTCCAAAAACCGGAATTTTCTACTTTATACTGGTAGCGAAAATGGGAGAGGGTCAAGATCCGAAATTTTCCACTTTAGACGGCATCGAAAAGTGGGTAGCTCAGCTGCGACGTTTGCTGTGGCCACTTGTGCCTGATTGACGGATGGGCCGAATTGAGATCATGAACGTCATAGTGGTTTCAGTAATCAAGTGCACTCGAGAGATCGGAACCGCGGGTTTGACAAGCCTGTTAGACTAGATACATGACGAGCCGCTTAGTCGGACATTTGGCGGGACAACAGTGAGTCATGAAAAGTACGTTCGGGAAATATTTTAGGTGTTAGAGTTAGTAAAGCGAGCGGGCGTAACTCAATGGTAGAGTGTCAGCTTCCCAAGCTGGATGTTGCGAGTTCGAGCCTCGTCGCCCGCTCCATTGTCCCTCAGTAAAATCGCAAAGTCCCAACCAACGATCTGCGAAAAATCAGGTCTGTCCCGTAATTTTGTCCCACAGATTTCATAGTCAGAGGCCCTTCTCTGACGAATCGGCAATAATACTCAAGGCGGATCAAGATGAAGATTTTTGTTGGTTCGTGAGAACTATCGACGTAGGCAGCGATTTTGCGGCGGCGGTTGCTGTGAGAGGCCGGAACTGCAACATCTGTTATTGGCAGCTTGAGGAGAATCTAAGCGGTCAAGGCGCTTCGTCAATCTTAGGTTATGGTGTTAGTTAAAGCTTTAACCCGGTAAGACCTTTTATTAGCTGTAGCAGCAGGTTGAATTGCCTTCAAAACGTGCCACCACAAGCGCATCGGGAGGGTCCGCGAAATATGGCGTCACAAAGTGAGCCTCACAACCCGGTCTAATTATCTGGTCGCAAATGATATCCACCACAAACCCTCACTCATGGATTAGCCGTCGGCGGCATTCGGACATACGTTTTCGCCTCTTCTGTTTTCCGTATGCTGGGGGTGGAACCTCAGTATTTCAGAAATGGTCACAGCACTTGCCTTCAGCAGTGGAGATTTGCGCCGTCAAACTGCCCGGCCGGGAATCCAAATTGAATGAACCTCCTTTTGAAGAGCTTACCCCGATGGTACGCACACTGGCTCAAGTCCTCAGACCGGTCTTGGATATGCCATTCGCGTTCTTCGGCCACAGTATGGGAGGATTGATCAGTTTTGAGTTGGCACGGCAGTTACGTAAAGAACGTAGATTGACCCCGGTATATCTTTTTGTTTCTGGATACCGCGCTCCGCAGTTGAAGGATCCATGCCCGCCAATCCATCAATTGCCCGAAGATGCTTTCTTATTAGAGTTACGGGATACATATGGAACGCCCGAGAATGTCCTGCATGATCCTGAACTGACCAAACTGTTCCTGCCGCTATTGCGAGCAGATTTCGCTGTTTGCGAGACCTACACCTACACCGATGAAGATCCATTGGACTGCCCCATCTCTGTCTTCGGCGGAGTGCAGGACAGCAAGGTGGCCTATGACGAACTTGCCGCTTGGAGGGCCCAGACTAATGGGTCTTTTAGTTTACGCATGTTTCCCGGAAATCATTTCTTTTTGGAAAGCGCTCGCATAGCTGTTCTGGGCGTCCTGGGACAAACTTTAACGGACATTCTGATGCAAACTTCTCAAGGAAGTGTGACGAACTCAGATTGTCCGCCTTGAGAGGATTGGTGAGCGATTCTCGTCGCGGCGAATACGAACGGCGACGCCCTCGATCCTCGACCATTCGCGAAGAAGATAACTTCTCTTCAGGTTGATGGTGCCTTCTCCACTGGTTCAGAAGGTCTAAGATTTGGGATCAACGATGCGGGAGTCAATTCCCGATTCCAGCGGTCGCGTGCATTCTGGGGGACACCAGAACGTTTTGCGCGTCTACCAAGACCACTTCGCCGGTATGTCGACGAGCTAACTCCTCTTCCATCCAGCAAAAGTTTGAGATAATCAGCAGGTCACCGCATTGTGCCAGTCTCGCGGCAGCACCGTTAAGACAGATTTCCCCAGAACCTCTTTGCGCTGGTATTACGTAGGTCTCAAAACGCTGGCCATTATTTACGTTCCATACTGAGACCGCTTCGTAGGGCAGGAGTCCAGCGGCTTCCACAAGAATTTCATCAATACATATACTGCCTTCATAGTTCAGATCGGAACGGGTCACTGTAGCCCGGTGAATCTTTGACTTAAGAACCTTGCGGAACACGTGCACCTCCTTAATCGATTCGTCAATTTATTCGTCCAGCAAATCGCGAATCTTCTCTTACGATTCCGGACAAACACAAAGCCGATGTGGAGTCCGCGCCTTGGTTTCCTACATCCTGATGTTTTAACGCGAAGAGAAAGCAGTCTCTGACGTTGAAGAGGATTCGAATTCACGGATGTGGCCTCCTCGCAACTACGAGACGTGAACTGATCACTCTAACCACTAAACACCGAGAACATCTAACTCTTTGCAGCTAAAGCTTGGTCGGATTGAACAACGCGTTAGACAGTGAATCCACAACGCTGTTGACGTTTACTCCTGCCCAAGTCTGCTGCAAAGAGCGCAAATAGTCGCGGTAGGCGTCGAGATACTGTCGCTGGCTATTTTCCTGACCACCCTGAATGGAGCTGGCGCAAGTATCATACGCTTCAGTACAACGATTCTGAACATCTTTGGCCAGAGCCTGCATTTCCTCCATGTAGATCCGGTAACTGTCCTGAATGCGCTTCTGAGCATCATCCTTGCCTAAGGCATCCTCTGCGCCTGTGACGAACTTGTGGTGGCTTTCCTCGTAGCGCTTTAGCGAATCATTGCTGACTTCCTGCATCGCCGCTGCGTAGGTCCGGTAGGATTCTTCGACACCTCTGTGGCCATTTGTTAGTAAATCCTGGTGCGTTTGTACAAAGTTCGCGTAGGCTTTGTTAAAACGTTCGGTGACATCAGCCACCGCGTCCTGTGAAGAGACCTCGCCTGAAACATTGGCTGAGAGATCAGTGGGCTTGGCGCTCACGGATTTGGATCGCTCCTTGGGGTTATCCATATTAGCCTCCTTTATGCTGTTTTGAGAATAGTGTACCGCTACCCGACTTGGGGGTTTGACGGAGATTCTTTCAATTCGTGAAGCGGTGTTGGCGCTTTATAGCACCCTTCGCGGAAAACAGCAAGGCTTCCGACGAGGCGCTTTAAGCCGCAATATTTTGATGCTTTAACCCGAAGCAATTCCTTGACATTCACAATTCGCAGATCTATTGTTCGTATCCTGAAAACCGGATCTGGCATTGGCCCGAAGGTCCCGCATAAGGACAAGGTGGCCTCCCCAAACTTAAAAAGCGTAGCCCCAGACTTAGCTAGTCCCAGGGCGATGTGAATGGATTGAATCTCAACGGATAATAATCGTTCCAATAACAATCGCTTAGAAACAATTCGGGCTTCCTTGCAAGAAAACACCACTGTTGGATCCGTGAAAGAAACGAGACGACTCAATGACCGAAGGAGCGTTTGCATTTCCCTTATCTTTCGCGCAGCAGCGGCTGTGGTTTCTGGATCAGTTACTGCCTGGTAACTCCTTTTACAACATCCCGGCAGCGCTCCGACTTTCAGTTCCACTCAGCATTCCTATCCTGGAGCAAAGCCTCAACGAGATTGTGCATCGCCACGAGGCGTTGCGTACTACCTTCGTGACCAACGACGGAGAGCCGGTGCAGGTAATTAGTGCGAAAGAGCATGTAGGACTGGGAGTGACCGACTTGCGCTATCTGCCTGCGGCTGAACGTGAGGCAGAAGCTATCCGTTTGGCGACCGAGGAAGCGCAACAGCCTTTCGACTTAAGTCGGGGGCCTTTGGTGCGGACCAGTCTGCTGCGAATGGAGGAAGCCGACTATGTGTTCCTCTTAACCATGCACCACATCGTGACCGACGGCTGGTCGATGAACATCTTTTTTCAGGAGTTGACGACGCTTTACAACGCGTTTGCGTTGGGGCGGCCCTCGCCGCTGGCGGAGCTGGCAATCCAGTATGCCGACTATGCGGTTTGGCAAAGAGAGTGGTTGCAGGGTGAAGTTCTGGAAGGACAATTGAACTACTGGCGGGAACAGTTGCGGGATTTGCCGCTGTTGCAAATGCCGACGGACCGGGCGCGTCCGGCGGTCCAGACCTTCCGCGGGGCGC
>QHXI01000055.1 GCA_003222895.1 Acidobacteriota bacterium
CATGTCCGAACTGGCGGTATGAACAAGATCCCGATACGTGTGAGTGCGTCTATGTATACCCATACAACAATGACTACGGTTCCAGCGGCAGCGACGTCAGTCCTATTCTCATTGACGTAGCAGGAGATGGCTTCAACCTCACAGATGCGGCGTCCGGAGTGAATTTTGATTTGAACAGCAACGGTCTGCTTGAACATCTAGCGTGGACTGCTGCTGGTTCGGATGATGCATGGCTCGTTTTGGATCGCAACTTCAACGGCATCGTCGATAACGGCACCGAGCTATTCGGCAACTTTACGCCGCAGCCTCCTTCCGCGACTCCGAACGGTTTTGCGGCGCTGGCGGAATTCGACAAGCCGGCGAACGGCGGCAACGACGATGGCGTTATCGATAGCAATGACGCAATCTTCAGCAGTCTGCGCCTGTGGCAAGACACGAATCACAACGGTGTTTCCGAGCCTACGGAATTGCACACGTTGCCTGAGCTTGGAGTTGATTCAATTTCCCTCGATTACAAAGAGTCGAAGCGAACCGATCAATACGGCAATCAGTTCCGTTATCGCGCGAAGGTTGATGACGCGAAGCATTCGCATATCGGTCGTTGGGCTTGGGATGTCTTCCTCGTGCGTTAACACTCGTGTTAGGCTGCGCATGTGAACGCGGCCCTTCATGCAACCAAAATTTCCCGCGACGAAACGTCCTCACGGGCGCGTGCCGTCTGGCTTTCCGCCACTGTTGCTGCGCTGACGATACTTCTGGCGATCATAACCGCACCGTTGGCGAGCGCCTTCGGTTACACGAGCTTCGCCTCTTCGATATACAAAACATTCAGCTTCGTCTGTCATCAAATTCCCGAACGCTCGTTTCATCTCACGGGAAACAAATTCGCAGTTTGTTCGCGCTGCACCGGATTGTATTCAGGATTCGCGATTGCGGTGCTTGCTTATCCGCTCGCGCGTTCGTTAAAGAAGACCGCGACGCCTTCGATCGTTTGGTTGATTCTTGCGGCGCTACCTCTCGCGATCGATTTCTCGCTCGGCTATTTCAACGTTTGGTCCAACACGCACGCCTCGCGTTTCAGTACGGGCGCATTGTTCAGCGCGGCGACTGTTTTTTATGTTCTGCCGGGATTGATCGAGATTGCCGGCAAGCTAGCTAAAAGAGAGACGGCAAAGGTCGCCAGCGTCAGGTGAAAATAAGAGAGGCCGCAATCGCGGCCTCTTCTCATCAAGATCAAATCGAAAGTTACTTAGTCAGCCATCGCAACGCGCGCGCGCGCGACCAGTTCTTTTTCGACCGGCGCCTGCGATTCAGACTTGGAAGCATCAGAGCGTCCGTTGCTTGACGCGCGCACCTGAGAGCCGCTCGCCGAACTCGCAACTTGATCTCGCACGTAGGTCAGCCATGGTCCCGGCGCTTCGCGTTCACCGGAAGTGATTTCAAAGAAAACTTTCTGAATCTTCGCGGTGATCTCGCCGCGCGCTCCGTTGCCGATATTGATGCGATCGACGGAACGAATTGGAGTGATCTCTGCCGCCGTGCCGCTGAAGAAAAGCTCGTCGGAGACATACAGCGCCGCGCGTTGAATGCTGCGTTCCTTGATCGTGATTCCCAACTCGCCGCAAATCTGAATCACGCTGTCGCGGGTAATTCCCGGCAGGACCGAAGACGAAAGTGGCGGCGTGTTAACGACGCCGTTGCTGACGACGAAAATGTTTTCGCCCGAACCTTCCGAGACATAACCGCGATCGTCGAGCGCGATGCCTTCGGCGAAGCCGTTCAGCAGCGCTTCCATTTTGATCAACTGCGAATTCATGTAATTCGCGCCGCTCTTCGCCATGGCGGGCAGCGAGTTCGGCGTCAAACGGTTCCAGCTCGATACGCAAACGTCGACGCCTTTCTCGATCGCTTCGTCGCCGAGATATTTGCCCCAATCCCATGCGCCGATGTAGCACGCCAGCGGATTCGGAAATGGATTCACGCCGAACGCGGGATGCTCTTCATCGAGACTACGGAAAAGAATCGGCCGGATATAGCATTGTTCCAGGCCGCTGCGGCGAACTAGCTCGACCGAAGCATCGCAAAAATCGTCGATGGTCCACTCATGGTCCATGCGGTAAACTTTCGCCGAGTTCAGAAACCGCTGCATATGTTCGCGCAGGCGGAAGATCGCCGGGCCGCGTTTAGTCGCGTAACAACGAATGCCCTCGAACACGCTTGAGCCGTAATGCAGCACGTGCGACATCACGTGTACGCGCGCGTCGTTCCATTTGATGAACTCGCCGTCGTGCCAGACTTCGTCGCAAATGCGCGGAGTGCTGACATCTTTGGATTTGCCGCTTGCAGAATACATATTGATTCTCCTTTGTGGAGCGAATCGTCAGAACAGCGAGATTGTTTCGAGCTGATTTGACACAGCACGATACTCTAACTTCGCTCGCCTTTGCAAGATGAGTTCCGACGAAAACACTACGTCCAAAGTTCCCGGTTTTGTCGAGCATTTTCGCATTCACAATTCGGATGGTGCTCCGCTTTTTTGAACTCGATGCTTGCATTCAAGCGACATGCCTCCGTACGATTCTCGGCGAACTTGTATTCAAACAAGAAGTCCAAATTGCCGAAGTTTCCTCGACGTCATCGCGCACTTATTCGCGGCGCGCTGCTGGCGACTTGTATCGTGGGGAGTTTGGTCTTCAGCAATTGCCGAACTTCAAACCAGAAAGATAGTCCGAAATCAAAGATGAATAATTCTTCCGAAACTACAGTGTCGAACGACCCGCCGTCGGTTCATCGCCGCGCAATCGTCGTCGACATGCACGCCGACACGGCGCAACGGCTGGTTGATGAAAATGTCGACCTCGAACAGCGATTGGTCGATGGGCACTTCGACGCGGTGCGCGCGAAGGAAGGCGGATTGGATGCGCAGTTCTTTTCAATCTGGGTTGAGCCCGAATTATTCGGCGGCGGCGGCGCCAGCGCGATGAAACGGGCGGACGTTCAGATCGAGGCGGTGCGCAATCTGGCGTCGAAGCATCCTGAAACCTGGGAGTTGGCGACGACCGCGGCTGATATTCGGCGCATCGCGGACAGCGGAAAGATCGCAGCGCTGATGGGCATGGAAGGCGGGTACGCCATCGATGAAAAAATCGAGAACGTTGAGCGCTACTACAAAATGGGCGTGCGCTACATGTCACCGGCGTGGAGCGTAAGCACGAGTTGGGCCGGATCGTCTGGCGACGAAATTGGGAAGATGCGCGGCCTAACCGATTTTGGCAACCAGGTGATTCGCGAGATGAATCGGCTGGGAATGATGGTCGATGTTTCGCACGTTTCAGATAGAACCTTTCTCGACATCGTCAACACTTCGACAAAGCCGGTGATTGCAACTCACTCTGGCTGTCGCGCGATTACAAACGTGCCGCGCAATCTCACTGACGAAATGATCGTCGCGCTGGCGAAAACCGGCGGTGTCGTGAACGTTATTTTTTATCCCGAACATATCGAACCGGGCTACAGCGAAAAGAAGAAAAAGGTCGACGCGGAAATTGCGAGCCTGGTCCAACGCGCATCTGACGAAGAAAAAGGCGACGTGGCGCACAAGAAGCTGGCGCGCGATCGCGTCCGCGCGCAGGAATATTTGAAGCGACTGCCGGCGGTTTCAGTCTCGCGCATCGTCGATCACATCAATCACATCGTGAAGTTGGCCGGAATCGATCACGTAGGAATTGGATCAGACTTCGACGGCATTCAGGCCGTGCCTGCTGATCTCAAATCGGTTGCTGATCTTCCAAACCTGACGAAAGAACTTTTGCGTCGCGGTTATTCGGAAAGCGACATCGACAAGATCCTCGGCGGAAACATGCTGAGAGTAATGGAAGAAGTGATTCATTGATTCATTGGCTCATCGGTTCATTGACAAATTCATTGCCTTGACTCTGTTGGTACGCTTCCCTCTGGAAAATTCCCCGCATGAAGGCAATCGAAGAATGTATCCAGCAGAAGAACTAAAAAATAGAAGCAAGCAATTTGCTATCCGAATAGTCAAGGTATTTCGTTCTCTACCCCGCACCGAAGATGCGCGAATCATAGGGAAGCAAGTCTTGCGTTCGGGCACATCAGTGGCGGCAAATTATCGCGCTGTTTGTAGGGCACGCTCAAAGGCTGAATTCATCGCTAAGATCGGGATCGTGGTCGAGGAAGCTGATGAGACCTTATTCTGGCTGGAGTTACTGGTTGAAACTCGAATCGTTACCGAGGCAAGGATGCGAAGTTTGATGAGGGAAGCGAACGAGCTGCTGGCGATTTTCGCAGCTTCTCAATACACAGCCAGACGTAGACGCCCGATGAACCAATGATTCAATGAATTAATGAATCAATGAGAAAATTTCCCAGAATCGGTTTTCACGCTCCTATCAAGGACGGGTTGCATCAGTCTCTGATTATCGCGAAGGAGACCGGCTGTGACACGGTGCAAATCTTCTCGCGCAATCCGCGCGGCTGGAAAGCGAAGCCGCTGACGAAGGAAGCAATCGATCTGTTTCGCAAGACTCGTAAGCAAACGAAGCTCTCGCCGGTTCTGATTCACGCGAACTATCTGATCAATCTATCGGCGGCCGATGAAGTCATCCTGCTGAAATCTATCGAATCGTTTCGCGAGGAGGTTGAACGCGCGATCGCGCTGGGAGTCGATTATCTGGTGGTGCATCCGGGAAGCGCGCGCGGTTGCCCCGAAAAGGATGCGCTGGAGATTTGCGCGCTCAGTCTTCAAGTCGCGTGCAAGGGTTTGCAGTTTGGCAAGGTGAAGATTCTGCTCGAGAACACGGCCGGTCAGGGCGAATGCATCGGTCATCGGTTCGAGCATCTGCGCGCAATTATGAAGGCGTGTCCAAAACTTCCGCTGGGCGTTTGCGTCGACACGGCGCATTCGTTCACCGCCGGTTACGACATTCGCGAGGCGGACGGACTCGAAGCGACGATCTCAATAATCAAAAAAACTGTCGGATTGAAAAATGTTCGCGCGGTTCACTTCAACGATTCGAAAGCGCCTTACAACTCGCGCGTCGATCGACACTGGCACATCGGCGAGGGACACATTGGCACTGATGCCTTGCGCCGCTTCGCGCAACATCCAAAGCTCGCTCACGCCGCGTTCATTCTGGAAACTCCTTACGATGATCCGCGCGCAGATCTGAAGAATCTTCACATGCTGAGATCGTTCATCGGAGCGTCATGAAGGCCGAGCAACGCTTCATTTGCTGTGGACGTGGCCCGGATAATTGGTTAGTATTGAACTCACAATGATTCGCGTTCGCTCACTTACCAAACTCGTCCTTACGCTGCCGCTGGCGGATCGCGCTTGATGCGGGTCGTTTAGCGGCGAATCTCAATCACAACAAAATCTAACTTTTTGCACAGCCGATTTTGTGCAATCCGCTGTTTGCTTGTAACTTAAGAGGTTCAAAGGCGATGGACGAGAAATATTTTCCGGAAAAAATAGAAGAGCACTGGCAGAAGCGCTGGGCTGACGAACACGCGTTCGAAGCTCAGGAAGACGATCCGCGGCCAAAGTTTTACACGCTCGAGATGTTGCCGTATCCGTCTGGATTCCTGCACATGGGGCATGTGCGCAACTACTCGATCGGCGATGCCTTGGCCTGGTACAAACGTCTGCGCGGCTTCAACGTGCTGCATCCGATCGGCTGGGACAGCTTTGGGCAACCGGCTGAGCAGGCTGCAATCAAGCGCGGCATTCAGCCTCGCGATTGGACTGAGAAAAACATCGCGCACATGAAGGGCCAGATGCAGCGCCTCGGCATCAGTTATGACTGGTCGCGCGAGATCGCGGCGCATCGTCCCGAATACTATAAATGGGACCAGTGGTTCTTTCTGAAGATGCTGGAGATGGATCTCGCCTACAAGCGAACCTCGGCCGTCAATTGGTGTCCAAATGAAGAGACAGTTTTGTCGAACGAGCAATCGTCGGGCGGCATCTGTTGGCGCTGCGGCGCGGCGGTAACCAAGAAAGAGATCGAGCAGTGGTACCTGCGAACTACGAAGTACGCTGAAGAACTGGTCGCGGACATCAAAGAAATTGAAGCAGGTTGGCCGGAAAAGGTTTTGAAACGCCAGCGCGATTGGGTCGGCCGCCGTGAAGGCGCCTACATTGATTTCAAAGTTAAGGGCACATCGGAAAAGATTCGGGTGTTTACGACGCGCATCGATACGATCTTTGGCGCCACCGCGATTGTTGTCGCGGCGGAGCATCCCGTGTTAGCCAATTTACTTGAAGACTCGATATTGAAAGATCAAATAATGGCTTTCGCCGATCAAGTGAAAGCCGCGCGGGCGATCAAGACTGAAGACTTGGCAGAAGAGGAAGAGAAGCTCGGCATCAACACAGGTCAGGTGGCAATCAATCCGTTTAATAGCGAACTGCTGCCAATCTGGGTGGCGAACTACGTGCTGATGGATTACGGCGCGGGCGCGGTGATGAGCGTGCCGGCGCACGATGAACGCGATTACGAGTTTGCGCAGAAATACACTCTGGCGATTCGGCAAGTGATCGCGCCGGTGGTCCACGGCCAGCAGAGCGAGCCGGTGGATCAAGCGCCGGGTGGCGATCAGTCGATGGAGATGAAGAACGCGTTTACCGCATACGGCGTGCTGGTTAATAGCGGCGAGTGGAGCGGCCTGATCTCGCAGGACGCGATGCGCGAGATGGCAAATCGTGCCGCCGAGAAAGGCTTCGGCGGACCAGCGGTCACGTATCGTCTGCGTGATTGGGGCATCTCGCGGCAGCGATTTTGGGGCGCTCCGATTCCGGTTGTCTATTGTCCCGCCTGCGGAATGGTTCCCGTTCCGGAGAAAGATTTGCCGGTCCTGCTGCCTGATAACGCACAGTTCACGGGAACCGGCGAATCGCCTTTGAAAGGCGTGCCGGAATTTTTGAACACGACTTGTCCGAATTGTGGAAAGCCCGCCACGCGCGAAACCGACACGATGGACACGTTTGTCGATTCTTCCTGGTATTTCTTTCGCTATACCGACCCGCGGAACGACTCGATGCCGTTCGATCGGGGCGTAGCGGCGAAGTGGACGCCGGTCGATCAGTATATCGGCGGCGATTCTCATGCGGTAATGCACCTGATCTACACGCGCTTTTGGAACAAGGTCATGCGCGATTTGGGTTTGGTGGATTTCAACGAGCCGGTGAAACGTCTGTTGACGCAAGGCATGGTGACGAATCGCGTCGAAGGCACGAACGAATACAAAGCGATGTCCAAGTCGCTCGGCAACGGCGTCGATCCGGACGAGATGATCGAAGCGTTTGGTGCAGACGCTGCGCGCCTGTTCGTGCTGTTTGCTGCGCCGGTTGAAAACGAATTGCGTTGGTCTGAGTCGGGAATCGAAGGGGCGGTGCGATTTCTGCGGCGTGTCTGGACGATGGTTTACCGGTGGCGTCCAGGGTACGCAGGCCTCCGGCCTGCCGAGCGCGCCGGAGGCGTGCGTACCGATTTCAGCGAGGCTGCCCGGGTGCTGCGTCGGAAGACTCATCAGACGATCGCTCGCGTGACGGATGATTTTGAGAAGCTCGATCTAAACACGAATGTCGCGGCGCTGATGGAACTGCTGAATGCGATCGGCGACTTCAATGCTGAAGCAGCGAATGCTTCAGCTTCCGATGCGTTCGCCGTCCGTGAAGCCATCGAAGCCTTAGTCGTCATGCTTGCACCTTTCTCTCCGCACGCCGCGGAAGAGATGTGGGAAGGGTTGGGCCACCAAACCAGCTTATTGAAATCCGCGACCTGGCCCATCGCCGATCCTGAGCTGGCCAAGAAAGATGAGCTTGAGATTCCGGTCCAGGTGAACGGCAAACTGCGCTCGCGCGTCGTAGTCGCGCCTGATATTTCCGAAACCGACCTGCGCACAATTGCCTTGGCCGATGCGAAGGTGCAGAGCTTCATCGACGGCCACAAGATCGTGAAGGTAATCGTAGTGCCGCAGCGGCTGGTGAATGTGGTGGTGAAATGATGAACGCAATATAGCTAGAGGGAGAGAAACGCCATGAAGTCTAAGCAAGAGCACATTGATTTCGAGTCCTATCTGTCCCGACACATTGTCCCGAAAGCAAGTAAGGCCGCCGGCGTCCCGGTCCTGTTACTTCAGTGCATGGATTCTCGCTATCCACACCGGACCATACAGACGATGGACTCCCTGGGTCTACGCGGGAAATACGATCAACTGATTTTGGCCGGCGCCAGCTTAGGGGTCATTCATAAGCAGGCGTGGCAGACCACCTTCTTTGATCACCTTAGCTTTGCGATCACCGAGCACAAGGTCTCGCAGGTGCTCATACTCGATCACCGCGACTGCGGCGCCTATAAGAAATTCCTCGATCCGCCCGTTACTCCGGATGATCCGAAAAAGGAGAAAGAGGCCCACATCGAGATCTGTGAACGGGCCATCGCAGCTATCCACAAAAAATTCTCGCGGCTACCGGTTCGTTGTTTGCTTCTACCCATCGAATCTGTTGAAGAATTAGTTACGTCGCCGTAGGACACAACGCTGGAACCCACACTTCCCCGGGCCTACGCTAGACGGAAACTCTGCGGATTAACTTCGTCAGATCTAGTCTTGTGTTGCCTTGCTCGCACAACAGCCGCTAAAATCTTCAGGAATGCCCTGACTCGCTCGGAGTCGACATGTAGTAAGTAGAACCATCGAATGAAAGAGTGTCCAACCTGTCGCTGTTGTTTCCCTGACGACGTCAACAACTGTCCCGACCATGGAGTCGAGATGGCGATGTCTATCAGCGGCGAGCCGATCCTCGACGGCCGTTATCAACTCGAGAAACGGCTGGGCCAGGGCGGCATGGGCGTCGTTTACAAAGCGCGTCATATTTTTTTGAAAACCGCGCACGCGATCAAGATCATCCTTCCCGATCTCGTCGGTAACGATCCGAATCTCGTCACGCGTTTTCGCCAGGAAGCTCTCGCGGCCGCGGCAATTCGTCATCAGAACATCATTGCCGTAACTGACTTCGGAGTCGTGCGCGGCACGATGCCTTTTCTCGTCATGGAGTTCGTGCAAGGGAAATCTTTGCAGGACATCATGGCTGAAGAAGGCGCGATGTCGCCCGTGCGCGCGTTCGAATTGATGCAACCAATTTGCGCGGGCATCGCTGCCGCGCATCGACAGGGAATCGTGCATCGCGATCTGAAGCCGCTGAACGTGATGATCTGCGACGAGCTGCCGGTAGCGGAAGCAGTGAAGATTCTCGACTTCGGTTTAGCGAAAATTAAGTCGGGAGAACTGCTCGGATCGTTCATCGCTGCGCAAACGACCGGTTTGATGGGCTCGCCTTTTTACATGGCGCCGGAACAATGGTCTGACGAACCACCCGACGCGCGCGCGGACGTTTACAGTCTCGGCGTAATGCTTTTTCAGATGCTTTGCGGCGAAGTGCCGTTCAAAGGCAGTTCGATTCCGTCGATCATGAAAAAGCACTTGACCTCAGACGTTCCTTCGTTCGCGTCCAAAGGCATTGAAGTTCCGCCGCAGATCGAAGCGGTGGTGCGGCACGCGCTCGAGAAAGAGGCGCATCATCGCACGCCCTCGGCCGACGAGTTCGCCAAAGAACTGCGCGAAGCGATGTCGCTGGCCAGCGCGAGGCTGAAGCGAACCGCCGACAGCGCCGCCATCGATCCTTCGAAAACGATCGTTGGGCCGGCGCCCGCGCACGAAACTGTTCCGCCCACGGGCACAACGACCGCGTTCGATCCGAATGCCGGCACGATCAGCGCTGCGTCTTTGGACGAAGAAGCGCAAAAGACTTTGTTCGCGCAGCGCGAACTGGCGCGTGAAGCCGCGGCGAAAAAGAAATTGGCCGCAGAGGATGAGCAGAAGCGCCAGACTGAAGAACAAAAGAAACAGCAAGAGGAAGCTGCGCGTGAGAAAGAGCGCAAGCAACTAGAAGAGATCGTCGCGGCGCAAACAAAAGTGCGTGATCACCGGCGGCGACAGTTTGACCGGAAGCGCTGCGCAAACTTTCCCGCGAGTCGACGTCGCGCTGACTCGAAAAAAGAAGTCAGCACTCCCAATCGTTTTGGTGATCGTGTTGGTTGTGCTGGTCGGAGGTGGTGTTGGCGGTTACTTCATTTTGAAAGGACTCAAGCCTTCGCCGGTTGGCCCAACGAAGCCGCCCGTCGATTCAAAGGATGCTCCGATCAAGGCTGACCTGGTTGCAGTTGCGGGTGGGAAGTTTCAGATGGGTCGAAGTGATGGTCCACCCACCGAAGTGCCGGCTCACGCGGTTACGGTTGGCAACTTTGAAATGGACAAAACTGAAGTAACGAATGCAGCGTATGCGCAGTTCGTGCTGCAAACGAACCACGCTCCGCCGGAACAGTGGGGAAGTGTCAGGCCTCCGGTTGGTCAGGAGCTGCAGCCAGTCTCGAATATCTCTTACGACGATGCAGTCGCGTTCGCCGAATGGCGTTCCAAGCGCGATGGAGTGACCTATCGTCTCCCGACTGAAGAGGAGTGGGAATACGCCGCCCGCAATGGTGAAAAAGATAATGTGTACCCATGGGGCAATACCTGGGAGTCAGGTCGTGCTGCTATCCAGGAAGCTGGCGTAGGAGCACCTCAGGCCGTCGGTACATATCCTCAGGGAATGAATAGTTGGGGCGTACTCGATCTTGTTGGCAACGTTTGGGAATGGACCTCTTCAAAGGCGTCGCTCTATGGTGGCGATCCGGACAAGCGTCTGGCCCAACAAAAGGACTGGATCGTAATCCGTGGTGGTTGCTACGCCAGTTCGATTAAGGGCGCATTTCCTCCCGGCCCAGTAAGCGCGACGATCCGAACCTGGGTCGCGCCAAATTTCAAGAACCCGTTTTTAGGATTTCGGTTGGTCAAAGCGAGTTCTAATCCCGCCGGTGCTTCGCAGAACCCCGGTCAATAAATCTCATTACAGCCTGCGCCGCGCGCATTGATGCACCTGGCTCGCCAAGTTTTTTCATCACTTCAGCCAACTCTGATCGCATTTGAAGTTTGCGTTGCGGCTCGAGGAGCGAAAGAAGTTCTTTCGACAGAGTTTCACCAGTAAACTGATCCTGAATCAATTCAGTCGCCAGCCGACGCTGCGCGATCAAATTCACCAGGCCGAAATGCTCGGTCGTAATCAAACTTCCGAGCGTGTGCCAGTTCAGAGCTGATTCTTTGTAGACGATCACAAGCGGCGTTCCGAGCAGAGCAGCTTCCAAAGTTGCGGTACCGCTGGCGACCGCGGCGGCGTCGGCCGCGGCGAGGGCTTCGCGCGTATCGTGATGAATGATTCGCAGCGAATCTTTCAGTTTTCCGAGATGATCGGCCGCAATGGCTTTCGCTTCTTCGATCTTTCGATTGGGCGCAGTGACAATGACGAATTGAACCTCGGCGCGACGCTCGGCGATTAGCGAAGCCGCATCCAGCAACGGCGGCAGGATGCGAACTAATTCCTTGTGGCGGCTGCCGGGGAGCAGGGCAATGATCGGCTTTGTCGGATCGAGATCGTGGCGGCGGCAAAACTCCGCGCGGTTATAGCGCTCGCGAACCTCGCCAGTGAGCGGATGGCCCACGTACTCAACATGAGTCATGCCCCGCGCCGCGTACCAATCTTTCTCAAACGGAAGAATCGACAGCAACAGATCGACGTCGCGTTCAATGTTGCGCGAGCGATACGAACGCCATGCCCAGAGTTGCGGACTGATGTAGTAGATGACCCTAAAGCCGCGACGATGCAGCCAGCGCGCCAGTCGCAAATTGAAGTCGGGCCAGTCGACGAGAATTACTGCGTCAGGTTTTCTTTCGTTCGCTGCTGCCTTCAAATCGCCGAGGGCGCGCCAGAATTTCGGCAGCGCGCGGCCAATTTCCCAGAGGCCGAGAATCGCCAACTCGTCCGCGTTGACGATGGAATCGACACCCGACGTGCGCATCTGTGCTCCGGTTGAGCCGAAAAAATCAAACTGAATTTGCGGCGCAACTTCGCGCAGCGCACCAACCAACGACGCTGCATGAGCGTCGCCCGAAGGCTCGCCCGAAACTATCATGATGCGTAGTGATGATGTCATTTCCTCACCGCCAATTGCGTCCGAGAGAGTACGCTGTGACAACGACTAGTTCAACCGCTTCAAGCTGATAACCCGAACAGTTTGAGCAATAAGTTCTTGACACGTGCGCCGCTGTACATATGATCGTATACTTGGCTTTCGCGCATTCGTTCTAATTAATGTTTGGAGCAAGCATAGGCCGGGCCGGTCAGCGAATCATCGATGAGATGGTGCGCTGGTTGGCACGCGGGCACATTAACCCGAATATCCTGACGTCTGTCGGGGTCGCGATTAACGTTGGTTCGGGTCTGCTATTTGGCTTCGGCAGATTTTTCTGGGCCGGCATCGTCCTGATCATCGCGAATCTATTCGATATGCTCGACGGACAGGTCGCGCGGCTGTCTGGCCGAGTGACGAGCTACGGCGGCTTTCTTGATTCATCACTGGATCGATTGTCCGACATGGTCGTGTTCGTCGGCTTGATGGTTTTTTACGCGCGCGCTACTCCTGATCATTCGACGCTTAATGTATTTCTGGCCGGCGCAGGATTGATGGGCTCAGTGATGGTGAGTTATGCGAGCGCCCGCGCCGAAAGCATGATTCCGAAATGCGACGTCGGGTTTCTGCGACGGCCTGAGCGCGTCGTGCTCTTCATCATTGGCGCCTTGTCGACTGTGCCCGGCTCGAACAACTTTTTTGCCAATCGCATGCCGGCCGTGCTTTGGGTTTTGGCGATCGGATCTTATTGGACCTTTGCGCACCGCATGTATCACACGTGGACCGAAGTCAATAAGAGTGAAGCGAAAGAAAGGTTGGCGAACGCTGATTTGGAAGCGGCGGCTCAGCCGCCAGACGTGCGGCGCGAGCCGACTCTAGCGCACAAAACCGGCTGAATCTTATGGCGCACGAAATCGCGAAATTTGGCTGCTGGAAATCCCTTGACTAAGTGCCCTGCTGAGTTCTAATTTAGTTCCGCTTTTCCACTTTTCCTGAGGTAACTTTATTTGATTCTCTGCCCTTCATGCGGCTCGAACGTTGAAGGCGATCTGCGCCTCGGCTGCTCGTCGTGTGGCGCGCGGGCCGTTGGCCCGCCACTCGCCAAAGCCGAGTACGAACTGCCGTCGTTTGGCCGCGCGAGTTTCGCGTTTGCTTCCGGCGTCGCAATGTTGGCCACATTTCTGGGTCTGCTGATTGCGGTGCTGGTCGAAAACAAATCAATCAGGCCGGGCTTTTGGACAATCGTCAGCGCCGGTGAGGCAGTGGCGTGGCGAGTAAAGTGGGCGGCCATACCCATAGTCGTTGCGGTGCTTATCGCCAGCGCGAAATTGACGCGCAGCATTAAACAAAATCCTTCCAGTCACATTGGCTTACGAGCGGCACGCGTCGGACTTTCATCGGCGGTGGCGGTCGCAGTGCTAATCGCTACGCTGATTGGCATCACGATTCCGGTGAGACTAGAGCGAAGGGAATGGGGAATTGAAGCTGCGGCTTATGCTCGTGGCCATACTATTCATCGAGCGCTGCTGGAGTATCGCGAACTGCACGGAACCTATCCAACTGATCCGGACAAGTACATCGAGGCGTTGAGCGCGCTTCCCGATTCGGACGGTTCGATCGCAGAGGCGTTGCGCTATGTGGATCCGGCCGGTTATCAAGCCACTGCGCAATTGGCGGCCGCGTCAACCAAGAAAAAGCCTATGGTTCCGCGTGGCACAGCCTTTCGCGACTCAACTGATACCGCCCTGACTGAACCTACGGGCGTGTCGTTCACGAATTACGAACTGCGCCTGCCGAGCGAGCATCGCCTGTTCGCATCTGACGAAGATTTCATTTTGCGCGATGGCGTCGTCATGAAAGCCTCTGACGCGAACGCAAATCCATCGGCTTTGTCGCGCAAGCCTTAACACATCATGTCCTTCCTGGGCTGGTTTCGACGGAACAAAGTCGATCCGGAGATCGCGCGCCGCGCTATGCTCCTTCAAAGGGGTCGAATCGGCGAAGCAACGATCCTGGATACTGACGTGGATCCTGAAGGTCACGAGATACTTTCGTACTGCTACACGGTTGGCGGAGTTGATTACGAAACGGTGCAACGCCTGAATGAGGAGCAGCTAAGTCGCAAGGATAATTATCTCCCTGGTTCGAGAGTCGATCTTCGATACGATCCGCACCGGCCGGCTAATTCAATTGTAGTTTGATTGTCAGTTGTCATTGGTCAGTTGTCAGTCGCTTGTGGTACACATTTGGGTTGGCGCTAAGAACTAACGACTAACGACCGACAACTGACCACCGACAACTGACCACCGACGTAATGTTTCGCAGAATCCTAATCGCCAATCGTGGTGAGATCGCTGTGCGCATTATGCGCACATGCCGCGAAATGAACGTCTCGCCCGTCGCAGTTTTCTCGGAAGCCGACGCGCGCGCGCTGCACGTGCGCATGGCCGACGAGGCCTATTGCATCGGTCCTGCCGCTTCGACGCAGAGCTATCTCAACGTCGAAAAAATTATCGAAGTTGCGAAGCGATCAAAGGCTGATGCGATTCATCCCGGGTACGGATTCCTGGCCGAGAACGCCGATTTTGCTCGCGCAGTGGTGTCTGCCGATTTGGTCTTTATTGGCCCAACGCCCGCAGCGATGGAGGTGATGGGATCGAAAACCAGCGCACGTCGAGCAGCGATCGCGGCCGGCGCGCCGGTCGTTCCCGGCACGACTGAAGCTTTGAAACACTTCGACGAAGCTCGCGAGCTCGCTGCGCAGTTCGGCTATCCGATTATGTTGAAGGCCGCGGCGGGTGGCGGCGGGAAGGGTATGCGGCAAGTCAACGATGAAAGCGATCTACGTTCATCATTCGACGCCGCGCAATCGGAAGCGGCATCTGCCTTCGGCGATTCGGAAATCTATCTCGAGAAAGTTGTTGAAAAGCCGCGTCACATCGAGATTCAGGTCTTCGGCGACAACCACGGAAATTACGTTCATCTCGGTGAGCGGGAATGTTCGATTCAGCGCCGCCATCAGAAAGTAATCGAGGAATGTCCTTCGCCAATCAATGATCCGAATCTGCGCGAACGGATGGGGGCAGCCGCGATCACGATCGCGCGCACGGTTGATTATGTTGGCGCCGGCACCGTCGAGTTTCTTTTCTCAGACGTGACGCGCGAGTTTTATTTTCTCGAAATGAACACGCGTCTGCAGGTCGAGCATCCGGTGACGGAACTGGTAACTGGATTCGATCTGGTACGTGAGCAGATTAATGTGGCTGCCGGCGCGCCGCTTTCGTTTACGCAAGGCGACATTCATTGGGGCGGCCACGCGATCGAATGTCGCGTGTACGCTGAAGATCCAGAAAACAATTTCTTTCCGTCGCCGGGCACAATTAGTTTTTTACGCGTGCCGAATGGCCCCGGCATTCGCGATGACAATGGCGTGACGCAGGGTGATGAAGTTTCGATTCATTACGATCCGCTGATTTCGAAACTCGCGGCGTGGGGTCGAACGCGTGAAGAAGCAATCGATCGCCTGCGCCGAGCGCTGGACGAATACGCCGTCGGGGGAATCAAAACTACGCTGCCATTCTTTCGCGAGATCGTTTGCGACGAAGAGTTTATCGCGGCGCATCTCGATACCGGTTTCATCCCTCGTTTCAACGAACGTCGCGTGGAGCGCCGGCATCTTGCGGGCGGTGCGCAGACTTCCAGCCGGCGACGCGACATCGCGATCATCGCCGCAGCGCTCGCTTACAACGATGCGCAAAGGTCGGCCCGAACCAGCAATCACCAGCAACCGCCGGGCAAATGGAAAATCGCTGCTCGTGCGGATGCGGTCAATCAAAGCCGATTACCATCGCCGTCTTTCGAATGAAACTCCACTCCACGATTGCTGAATTCACAGCCGACGTCGAAATTCGACGCGAGAATGGCCATGCCTTCGCGACAGTTGGCGGCGTCGAATATGAAGTGGACATCCACGAATCGGGCGATGGATCTTACTTGCTGATCTCTGACGGCAAAGTCTTCGATTGTCGAATCGAAGGCCGGGCGGAATCAGGTGAGCCAGTCGATGTCCTGGTCGGCACGAATCATTTTTCCGTTACGCTTATCGATCCAAAACGTTTGCGTGGCTCTGCCGCTGATGCGGCCCACTCAGGCGACGTTGCGCGAATTATCGCGCCGATGCCAGGCAAAGTTGTGCGAGTGCTGGTCGCGCCGGGTGATCACATCGAAGCGGGAGCGGGGATTGTAGTCATCGAAGCGATGAAGATGCAGAACGAAATGAAAGCGCCAAGAGCCGGCGTCGTAAGCGCCGTGAACGTTCGAGTCGGCGCGACCGTCAATGGCGGCGAGGTGTTGGCGGTCGTCGAGTAAATTGATTCATTGATCGATTGACTCATTGAATCAATGAATAAATGAATAAATGAATCATTCTTTAAGAATTCTTCTTTGGGATCTCGACGGCACCCTCGTGCGGGGCAAGCGCTTTGGAACTTTCAAGGATTACACCGTGCCGATGTTGGAATCGGTGTTTGGAACCGCGGGCTCGCTGCGCGAAATGATCGTCTCCGGGATGACCGATCTGCAGATTGTCGAAGAGGCGCTTCGTTGTGACGGCATCACGCGCGAACATATCAGCGCGCGCAAAGATCAGTTGCGAGAATCGTATATCCGCGAAATGAAACATGCCGTCGGCAATGGGGCTCATGTTATCGAGGCAATCCCCGGCGCCCACCAGACTCTCGAACGTTTGCAGGAACATTCGCGATATCGATCCGCTCTGCTCACGGGTAATATCGAGCCGGCCGCACACTTCAAGGTTGAGGTGGCAGGTCTAACAAAATATTTCACTTTGCCCGGAGCGTTCGGCGACGAATCATTCGATCGTCGCGACTTGCCGGCTATCGCGGCGAAACGAATCAACGATCAGCTCGGCGCCAAACTTTCTCCGGAGCAATTTATCGTCATCGGCGACACGCCTAACGACATCGCCTGCGCGCGACACTTCGGTGCGCGGGTTGTGGCGGTCGCGACCGGGCGCGTTCATTCCGCCGATCAGTTGCGCGAATGTGAACCTGACGCCCTGCTGCCTGATTTGCTGAATGTGGAGTTGGTGATCGAGACGCTGGATGCGTTGTAGGGTCGGTCGGGTTTGAAGTTCCGCCACGCTGCAGCATAATAAAAACAACCCTCGTAACACTGTAGACTCTTGAAAGGAGTTGACTATGCTCGTCAACTGGTTACGTGATGCCGACGAGGCGCTCGCGCAAGCGAAAGCCGAAAACAAACCTCTGCTGATCGATTTCTCCGCTGCCCCGGCCTGAGGCGCATGTGCTCAGCTGGAAGCTGAGTCTTACTCTGACCGGGAAATCGCGGATTTCATTCACCAGAATTTCGTCCCGCTCGAAGCCCACATCAAAGAACATCCGGCGTACTTCAAACGATTCGAAGCCGTTTGGACGCCTACGATTCTGGTGCTGGATTCATCGGGGACGGAACGCTATCGCATCGAAGGTTACCTGCCGAAGAATTGGTTTCGCGCGCGTCTTGAGATGGGACTGGCCCGCGTCGCGTTGATGCACAAGAAATTTACTGAAGCTGAAGCGGCTTATGCTGCTGTGATCGCGCGGCGCGGCGATACGGGCGTTGGGCCCGAAGCGATCTATTGGCGCGGCGTGTGTCATTACAAGGCGACGAACGATCACACTGTGCTGGGCGAAGTCGCGAAAGAGCTGGCTGAGAAATTTCCGGGCGATGAGTGGACGTTGAAGAGCGTGCCGTGGGCTCATTGATCTGTAAGTGAGTTAAAAAATAGCCACAGCTTCACACCGATCGACACAGATAGGAAAAGAACTGCGCGGATTCTTATCTGTGAAGATCTGTGTTCATCTGTGGCTGCTTTCTAAATTCGATGGAAACCCTTCAAGATATCCTGTGTCGCGAGACGCAGGATCACGGGGCGCCCATGCGGACAAGTCGTTGGTGAAGAAGTCAGCAGCAGTCGATCGATCAGCCAACGCATTTTCTCAGGCGCGAGCGGCATGTTGACTTTGATTGCCGCGTGACACGCGAGGGACGCGGCAATTTCATCACGCAAAGTGGCCCGCGCCGCGCCTCGTTTTTCATTGTCGACCGTGTCCAAAACTTCCGACAAAACATTCCGCGCTTCGCTCGCCGGTAGATCCGCGGGAGTTGACTTAATCGCGACGGTTCGGCCTGACAATCGCATCAATTCAAAACCATAAGCTTCGAGTTCTTCAGCGACTGCGTCGAAGGCCGCGGCTTGCGCGGGCGTGAGATCGAAAGTTTCCGGAATCAACATCTGTTGAGATTCAGATTTTCGCGACGCTTCCAATGCGCGATACTTATCAAACAAAACGCGTTCGTGCGCCACGTGCTGATCGATTAGCAGCAGGCCTTCGTCATCGGTCGCGATGATGAAACTTTCGTCGAGCTGGCCCAGCGGACGAATGTTTGCCGACAACGATTCGACTGCAACTTCACGCACGAATTTGAGTGCTGAGTCGAGCGGTGGCAAATCGGGAAACGCCTTTACGTCGCTTTCGGTTCTCGATAACTCGATCGCGCTGAAGATTTCTTCTGACTGAATTTGCGAGGGCGCGGAGGCGACGGACACGGCTTCGGGCGAAACGGTTTGCGGTAGCGAATCGATTGATGGACGATCCGGCGCCATTGGCCCTTCGGCCCGGGCAGTCGCAAACGCAATCCGTTCCTGCTGCGGCGCCGGCCGCAATTCGAATCCTGTCGGCCGCGTTTCGATCGGGCTTTCAGGAGGTTGTACCAGTGCTACTTTAGGGTCTGCTGCCGCCGCATCTGCGCCCACCTCGTCGGCCACTGCACGCCTGTCGCGAATGTCAGCCGCGGGCGCATAACCCGCACTCGCCAATCCCGCGCGCACCGCTTCGCGGACAGCATCGGCAACCGCGGCCGCGCGTCGAAATCGCACTTCAGTTTTCGCCGGGTGAACATTGACGTCGACTTCTTCGAGAGGCACATCGATGAAGAGCAGCGCGATCGGATAGACGCCGTGCGGCAGGATCGAGCGATAGCCTTCCGACAACGCGCGACCAATCAAGCGATCGCGAACAAAGCGTCCATTGACGAAAAGATATTGCGCATCGCGCGAAGTGCGACGCTCACGCGGAGCGGAAACAAAGCCCCGGACCTTTGCGATCTGCGGCAAAGAAAAACTCGTTTCCGTCGGCTCGCTGATCGCGTTGTTGACTTCCAATAGACTATCGAGAAACTGCGCCCCGAAAATTTGATAAGCGCGCTCGCGTAAGTCTTTCGCCGGCGCCACGCGAAGGGTTTCGCGTCCATTGTTCGTGAGCGTGAAAGCGATTTCGGGATGAGCCAACGCATAATGCGTAACGAGATTAGTCAGGTGATAACTCTCAGTAGCTTCGGATCGCAGGAACTTTCGTCGCGCCGGCGTGTTGAAGAAAAGATCGCGCACGGCGATGGTCGTGCCGCGCGGATGCGGGGCGTCTTTCACATCGCGCATGCGACCGCCTTCGATGACGACGCGTGTTGCGGCTGAGGCATCGTCTGTGCGGGTGACGAGTTCGACTCGCGCGACTGAGGCAATTGAAGCCAGCGCCTCACCGCGAAAACCGAGCGTGCCAATCGCATTCAAGTCTTCCGCCTTACTTATCTTCGAAGTTGCGTGACGTTCAAAAGCCAAGACTCCGTCGTCACGACTCATGCCTTCGCCGTCATCCGTGATCTTCAGTAGACGCCGCCCACCCGACTCAACATCGATGACGATTCGCGTAGCGCCGGCATCGACTGCGTTTTCCACCAGCTCCTTCGCGACAGACGCTGGGCGCTCAACTACTTCGCCGGCGGCAATCAAGTTTGAAATGTGATCGGGGAGAACTCTTATCTTGGACATAACGGCAGATGTCAGATGCTAGATGTTAGAACCCAACCTTCTAAAGAAAGACAATGTGATGTTCCCTCGACTCAAGCTCAATCGCGTCGAATATCCAATCGACAAAATACAATCCATGACGCGCGATGAAGGACGTGATGTTGAGGTGGCGCTCCTGCAAAGCCTTCTGAGGATAGAGAAGATCGAAGGCGTGCTCGATCTGTCGCCGCACGGCTTCGTCACGCGCAATTTGCGATCGGTTGAACCGGGTTCGCAATCCGTCGATTTGATAATTTATTTTTCGCCGGCCTTTTTCCAGCGCGTCCGCCAGGGTCGGGTCCGCGCGCCGCAGTTGATCCTGCAAAGCGTCGAGCTCTCGATCAAAAGTCTGGGTGGTATGTTCGAATGTCGCCGCAGTTTCCTTGCTCAAATACTTTTCGACGACCCGCGCGATGACGTGATCCACACCTGCAAAGAAGTCCTGCAGGCGAACGCCGTAACGCTCAAGCGAACGCCAGGTGTGCTTCTCGACAAAAGTCAGACTCGCGCGTGGGAGAATTGGCGTCGCTGGGCGATCGAGAAGGCGATAGACCTCGGACGTTTGCGCGAAATAAGCAATTTCCGCCGAGCCGCCGTAATAGGCAATCGTCGGCAGCAGGTAATCCTGGACCACGGCGCGCAAAGTTACGTTCGGACTAAAGCGATCGGGCTCGCGCAAAGCCCAGTCGGCAAGTTCATCAGCTGAATAGCCTCCGCCGTTATTCTTCGTTTGATATTTTCCATCCACGGTTCGGGTGAGCGCATGACGCGCGTCGCTCTCATCGTGCAGGAACAACGGAAAAGAATTTTCAGATGGCGTGACCTGCGCGTGATATCCGGCGTCCACCAGTTCGCGACTGCGATTCATTATGGCTTGAGCGATTTCCGGCGCGCGGCGCGCAGCCTCGGCGTAGAGCGGCGCTGCCAATCGCTTCAATTCCGAATCAAGCGGGTCGAGCAGAATCAATCCACGCTCGCGGGTCAACCTCGTCATCATCGACGCGAAGGCATCGCCAAACTTTTCTTTCGGCCCGTAAGTTTCGCGCAAGAGCTTCGCCACATCTTCGCTGAACTCGTTCTGCGGCAGCGCTTGAAGCAGTTGGTTGACGGTGTCTGTGATCGATCGATCGAGAACGGCGCGGCCCACCGGCAAACCTTCCGCGTGAATACTATTTGAAGTCGTGACACCTGTCAGAGCGCAATCGCGATTGATGATTTCGGCCGTCGCGACTTCGGCAAAGTCATGATCCTCGGTTGCGATCCAAAAGACTGGAACAGTTTTGATTCCTCTTTGGGCGAGACACTCCGCCAGTTTGATCGCCGACAATGCTTTGTAGATTGTGTAAAGCGGTCCGCCGAACAAACCGGCCTGCTGACCTGAAACAACTGCGATGCAGTCCGGTTCGCACAGCGTCTGAATGTTTTTGAGCGTGGCTTCGCTCGCTCTCCAACCTCGATTCATTCGCGTCAGCGCATCGCAGAGTGCGCTGCGATCGATTTTGTAATTCGCGAGCACGCGTTCGCGGCGCTCAGTCAGATCGAAGTGATGCTTGACAGCTTCCGGATAGAAACGCCGCAGCGCGGACGGGTCGCGCAGATAATCAAGAAACAGACGCGACTGCTGTGGAATTTGATCGAACGAAAGTTTTTCAACGCGCAGCCCTGCTTGTTCAGGCGTAGCGTGGCAGGCAGTTTCGACGGTGCTCAATTTTCGGGTTTGCTCCTGTCGGAGCATTTTACGCGGTGAGTCGCTGAAAACAAATCTACCTTTAAAAGTTCGCGGCTTCGCTGCCGCCCAGTGCGGTGAGGCTTGCCTCACCGGCGGATGGCTGTTGAGTGATTCCGGGAGGCTCCGCCTCCGCCCATTCGAGCGTAGCCTCGACTATTAATCAACCGTCGCACGGAAAGGCAGAGCCTTTCCGCACTGTGCGGCGGCAAAGCCGCTACTAATTACTCGAATAATGAGTCGCCGAGCGCAACAGTTCCTTGATCTCAGTGCATGCCTCTTCGCTCGGTCGTCGCAAAGGCGCGCGCACCGCGCCTCCCGCATAGCCGGCCATCTCCAGCGCAGCCTTCAATCCACCGATGCCGTAAGACTTGGTTACTGCCCGCGCTAACGGCGTCAGTTTTTCCTGCAATGTGGCCGCTCGATCGAAATCGCTCGTCTGAACGGCGCGATAAATTTCCAAACAAAGCTCAGGCACGACGCAGCCAACCGCCAGAATTCCGCCTCGCGCTCCGGCTTGCAGCGCTTCGTGGAAGACAGTTCCGTTGCCAATCATCATCGCAAAGTGTTTGCCGACCATCGCCACCGTTTCAACAAACTTCGCTACGTCATTTGAACTGTCTTTCATGCCGATGATGTTCTGGTGCTCGCTCAGACGCGCGGCGGTTTCGGGATCAATCTTGATGCCCGTCAGATCCGGCATGCTGTAAAGAATGATCGGAATGCGCGCGCCGTCGGCGAGTGCGGTGTAATGCTCAAGCAAAGCTTGTTGCGTGATCGCAGAACGATAGTAATGCGGCGTAATCACGAGCACGGCTTCGGTGCCCGCCTGCGCCGCGCGTTCAATTTCTAAAATCGTTGCGCGCGTGCTCTGCTGTCCCGCGCCAACTATGAACGTCATGGTCTCCGGCACTGCTTGCCGCGCCGCTTCGATCACTTGATTGTATTCGCGCTCATCGAGATTGACGCGCTCGCCGGTCGATCCAAGCAGGACGTATCCGGTCACGCCGGCTCGATTCCAGTTGTTGAGGTTAGACCTGAGTCCGTAAAAATCGACGTCTTCGTTCGCAGTGAACGGAGTCGTGGTTGGCAGCAGCAGCCCGCTTAAGTTTATCGGCATAGTCGATGACGGATTATAACGATGCGGTTTGTTGGCATCAAAGACTTGCGGTTGCGGGGTTGATATCGCTCACCTATAATTCAGACGTTCCAGCCACAACTTTGCGAGAGCAAACACATGCCATATCTCAAACCTGAACGTCCGGAAAAGGTTAGCGCGCCGTCGCTGCGCGCCAGCAAAGAACGCGGCGAGCGTTTGGTTTGCCTAACCGCGTACGACTATCCAACTGCGCGCATCGTTGATGAAGCCGGCATCGACATCATTCTGGTTGGCGATAGCCTGGGCAATGTCGTGCTGGGTTATGGCAACACGGTGCCGGTGACACTCGATGAAATCCTGATTCACGTGAAGGCGGTCAGGCGCGGGGTCGAACGAGCTTTGCTGGTGGCCGACATGCCCTACGGGACTTTTCACACCGGCGCCGACGACACCGTGCGCGCCGCGCTCCGCTTGGTGAAAGAAGGCGAAGCCGAAGCGGTGAAGTTAGAAGGCGGGCAGAAGCGGGTAAAGCTTGTGCGTCGTCTGGTCAACGAAGAAATCTCCGTGATGGGCCACATCGGTTTGACGCCGCAGTCGATCAATCAGCTGGGCGCGTATCGCGTGCAAGGGAAGACCGCGGATGCGGCGCGCCGTCTGCTCGACGATGCTTATGCGCTGGAAGATGCCGGCGTGTTTTCGATCGTGCTTGAGTTGGTGCCGCGAGAGATCGCGCAGATGATCACTGAGCGCATTAAGGTTCCGACGATCGGGATCGGCGCAGGAGTTCATTGCGATATCCAGGTCCTGGTCTTCCACGATCTGCTGGGCATGGCATTCGGAAAGTTGCCGCGCTTCGTGCGCGAGTACGCGAACCTGCGCGACACGATTACAGATGCTGTAACGCGTTGGGCCGAAGACGTTCGCGGCGGAACTTATCCTTCAGACGCGGAATCGTATGGCTTGCCGGCGGAAGCGGCGGCGGAAATGAAGATCGAGACGAAGAAGGTGAAGGCATAGCCACGAAAATGCACAAAGGGCGCAAGAGCCGAAGACTATCGGCTGGTTTGTGAGAGAGTGGTTTTTCAGTTTCCTCTTTGTGCAATTTTGCGCCTTTTCGTGGCTGATCCTTTCGCATGGAAATCATCAACAGACGCAAGCGCATGATGTCGGTCGCGCGCCGGTTGCGCCGCGAAGAGAACCGAACCATCGGATTTGTGCCGACGATGGGCGCGCTGCACGAAGGCCACCTCAGCCTGATTCATGAAGCTCGCGCCTTGTGCGACGTGGTGGTGGTTTCAGTATTCGTCAATCCAGCGCAATTTGGTCCATCGGAAGATTTCAATGCTTATCCACGCGACCTGACACGCGACTCGGCTTTGCTCGCCGAATACAACGTCGATTACGTTTTCGCTCCCACAGTCGACGAGATTTATCCGCCGGGCTTTTCAACTTACGTCACCGTCGAAGGATTGACTGACAAGTTGGAAGGATCGTCGCGGCCCGGTCATTTTCGCGGCGTCGCGACCGTTGTAGCGATCCTTTTGAATATTGTGCGCCCGAACTTTGCATTCTTTGGACAGAAGGATGCGCAGCAGTCGATCGTGATCAAACGCATGGTCGCGGATCTCGGTTTTGACACCGAGGTAGTGGCGCTGCCGATCGTACGCGAAAAATCCGGATTGGCGCTGTCATCGCGGAACGCGTATCTTGATGAGCGCGAGCGACAGGCGGCAACTGTTTTGAATCGAGCGCTAATGAAAGCGCGTGCGGCCTACAACGAAGGCGAGCACAACGCGTTGCGTCTGTTGGAAATTGTTCGTTCCGCAATTGCGAAAGAGCCGCTGGCCCGCATCGATTACGTAAGTATCAACGATGCGGAAACGCTCGGCGAAATCGACAGGGTTGATGATCGCGCAGCGCTACTTTCGTTGGCAGTGTTCATCGGCAAAACACGCCTGATCGACAACGCCGTGTTGGGAAGAGCTGAGAAGCAGGTTGGCGCCAACGCATAGTTACATGAATCAAAAGGCTCATATCGGTTTTGTCTTGAACGGAGAGGCCGCAGAGGTCGCGTTCGCTCCGCATAAGACTCTGCTCGAAGTTCTGCGCGAGGACTTGGCACTCACCGGAACCAAACATGGCTGCGAACTTGGCGAGTGCGGAACGTGCACGGTGCTAGTCGATGGCCGCTCGATTCTTTCATGTTTGAGGTTGGGGCTGGATGTTGAAGGGCGCGAAGTCACGACAGTTGAGGGAATGGCTGAGGATGGAAAGCTGCATCCGTTGCAGGACACTTTTTCCGATCTTGGCGCGGCGCAATGTGGTTATTGCTCGCCGGGATTCTTGCTTGCGGCGAAAGAGTTGATCGAGAAGTCGCCAAAGCCTTCGCGCGACGAAATCAAAGAAGCTCTCTCAGGAAATCTGTGTCGCTGCACCGGCTACATAAAAATTTACGAGGCAGTTGAGTTGGCGGCGGCGCGCCTGCGTGGCGAGACGATGGAATTGCCGCGCGAGAGTTTGTACGGATTCGAATAAAAGCAGCCACAGATGAACACAGATGACACAGATAGAAATCATCCGGTAGCGCGTCAGTTATTTATTTTCTGATCTGCGTAATCCGTGTTTATCTGTGGCTGATTTCTAACGATGGCAAAAAACGGCAATAACGGAAAGCCACTCAAAGTCGTTGGCAAACCTTTTCGAAAGGTCGATGCGCGCGCCAAGTGCACCGGCCAGACGAAATTTGCTGACGACATTGTGCTGCCCCGAATGATCGCCTGCAAAATTCTGCGCACTCATGAACCGCACGCGCTGATTAAGACCATTGATTTGTCGAAAGCGCTCGCGCTCCCAGGCGTGTTTGCGATTATCACAGGCCGTGATCTTCCGATTCCTTACGGCATTCTTCCGGTCAGTCAGGACGAGCACGCGCTATGCATTGACAAGGTGCGCTTCATTGGTGATCCGGTTGCTGCGGTCGCGGCAGTTGATGAAGACGTCGCGTTCGACGCGATGAACTTGATTGAAGTTGAATACGAACGCCTGCAAACGATTACTTCGATTGAAGAGGGCTTAATGATCGACGAGCCGCGCATCCACGAATACGGCGACAGCGGTAACGTGCATAAGAAAGTCTCGCTCGAGTTCGGCGATGTGGATGAGGGATTCGCGGAAGCTGATTTGATTCGCGAAGATACTTTCTTTTATGAAGGCAACACCCATCTGCCGATGGAGCAGCACGCGGCCGTAGCTTACTTCGATCCTGATCAGAAGTTGACGCTGTGGAGTTCGACGCAGACACCGCATTATGTTCATCGAGCGCTCACGAAAGTGCTCGAGATTCCGGCGAGTCATATTCGCGTGATCGCGACTCCGAACGGGGGCGGCTTTGGCGGCAAGAGCGATCCTTTCAATCATGAAGTCATCGTCAGCAAGCTCTCGATGATTACCGGCCGGCCGGTGAAGTGCACGCTGACACGCGAAGAAGTTTTCTATTGTCATCGCGGCCGCCATCCGGTGCTCATGCACGTCAAGACCGGTGTGAAGAAAGACGGCGCGATCACCGCGATGCACTTCAAATCGTTTCTCGATGGCGGCGCCTATGGAAGTTATGGAGTCGCAAGCACGTTCTACACCGGCGCCCTGCAAACCGTCACTTATGAAGTGCCGCGTTACAAATTTCAAGGCGCACGTGTGTTTACGAACAAGCCGCCCTGCGGTCCAAAACGCGGACACGGAACGCCGCAACCGCGTTACGCGCTTGAGGTTCACCTCGACAAGATCGCAGAGCAATTGAATCTCGATCCGGCCGAGATGCGGCGTCAGCATTTGGTTCAGCCGAATTCAGTCACCGCGAATTACTTGCGCATCGGCAGCATGGGATTGGGCCTGTGCATCGACAAAGTTGTCGCAGGATCGAATTGGAAGAAAAGGTTTTCGTGGCCAGTATCAGAACCGCGAGCGGACCGGGGTCCCCGCGCGGGCAGCCCGCGTGGGGTGGTGGATGCGACCGGATCAAACGGAATCATCGGATCACATGATCCCGTCGCTACCGCTCCGGGTACTGACACGCGCAAACTTCCTTATGGCAAAGGCATCGGCATCGCATGCTCGTCATACATTTGCGGCGCCGGTCTGCCGATTTACTGGAACAACATGCCGCAATCGGGGGTGCAGCTTCGGCTGGATCGGCAAGGCGGCGTTTGTGTCATGTGCGGATCGACGGACATTGGTCAGGGCTCGGATTCGATTCTTGCTTACATCGTCGCCGAGATTCTGGGGATTGATCCATTCGACATTCGCGTGGTAACGGCTGATACCGATCTGACTCCGGTCGATCTCGGCAGTTACTCGAGCCGCGTCACGTTAATGACTGGGAACGCTGCGATTCAAGCAGCCGAGCGGGCGAGGGAACTGCTCACGATTGCCGTTGCCGAGAAACTCAACGTTCCGATCGAAAACATTTCGTTCGCCGAGCGCCGCGCGTTTGATGTAGAGAATCCGGAAGTTGGCGTTTCATTCGCCGAAGCGGTCGTCCTCGCCGAATCAAAGTTCGGCACGATCGGAACTGTCGGTTCATATTCACCGCCGCGTTCACCTGGCAAGTACAAAGGAGCTGGTGTTGGACCATCGCCGGCTTACAGTTATTCAGCGGCTGTTGCCGAGGTCGATGTCGATCCTTTGACCGGTATCGTCATGGTCGAACGCGTCTGGATTGCGCATGACGTCGGCAAATCGATCAATCCCGTTCTTGTAATGGGCCAGGTGGAAGGCAGCGTCTACATGGGCCTCGGCGAAATTCTGATGGAAGAAATGACTTACCGCGCGAACCGAAACGTGGTGCACAAGTTTCCCTCGATGCTTGAGTACAAGAGTCCGACCACGATGGAAATGTGCGACGTCAAGACTTACTTGATCGAAGATCCAGATCCAAATGGCCCGTTCGGCGCAAAGGAAGTTGGACAAGGGCCGCTACTTCCAGTTCCACCGGCCGTTGCCAATGCGGTTTATAATGCGATCGGAGTCCGCATCGATGAAGTGCCGATCACTCCGGAAAAAGTTTTGAAAGCGCTGCGCGAGAAAGAACGCGGCCGCGATCCGCGGTACGGACCGGATTCGATTCCTACGACCGATTGGCCTGAGCCTCTGCGAGTGTTGACTCCGGCTGAGGGCGGCGATGGAAAAGAGATGCCGCGCGTCGCAGTACATTCTTAAATGCTTATGAAAAAGTTTCTACCATTCGCAATCATCATCGTTGTGTTAGCCGCTGCTGTCGGTTTGTCTTTGGTGGTTCTGAAAGGCAAGGGAGGCGCAGTAAATTCAAGCTCCACTTTCGCAACCACGGGACCTACCCCGGCTGGACCCGCTGCTAATCAACCAACGCAAAGTTCGGCGGGGCTAACTAAACCAAACGTCAAAGTCAGTTCGCCGGTCGTGATTGAAGAGTACGGCGACTATCAATGTCCGCCGTGCGGTCAGCTTTATCCAGAACTGAAGCAGATCGAGCACGAGTATGGCTCGCAGATTCAGATCGTTTTTCATCATTTCCCGCTGTCGAAGATTCATAAGAACGCAATGATCGCTGCTCATGCGGCTGAGGCAGCGCGCAACCAAAACAAGTTTTGGGAGATGCACGACAAGCTCTATCGCAATCAAGGCCAATGGGCGGAAGCCGGTGACCCGCTTCCTATTTTCACCGCGTATGCTAAGGAGCTTGGCCTCAAGATCGATCAGTTCACCAACGACCTCCAAAGCAATCAAATCGATCAGCGAATCAGCGCTGATATCCAACGCGGAACATCGCTTGGGGTGACCGGAACACCTACGGTCTTTTTGGATTCGCACCTGGTCCGGTACGAGGCCACCAACGCCGAGGGTCTTCGCCGGGGCATCAATCTGTTGCTGGAGCAGAAGGCTGGATCGTAATGTCGTGTTCCGGTCGGTCTGCTTAACCAGCCGAATAAGTTTTGTCCTTCCGTCACTTAAAGTTCTTAAGCTCAAGTTTTTGTTGACATGTCGTTCGCCGCTCGCTATAGTGCACTCCCGTTAGGTCGCCTTTGATGCTAAGCTTCGGCGTCACCCCCCGCATCAAATCGACGGATGCCGATGTTCAAGCTTAAGCGCCTCGAAATAACGGGCTTCAAGTCCTTTGCGGACCACACTGACCTCATCTTCACTGGTGATGGAATAACTGCAGTTGTCGGGCCGAACGGCTGCGGCAAGAGCAACGTTGCCGACGCGATCGCCTGGGTTCTGGGCGAGCAGCGCGTAAAGCATTTGCGCGGAGTCGAGATGAGAGATGTGATCTTTCAGGGCTCGCGCAATCGTTCGCCGAGCGGCATGGCCGAAGTCGTGCTGCATCTCGTCCGCGACGAGGTGATCGAGAGCGAGCCGGACATCGAAGACATCGATTCGACGCTCGAGCAAATTGATGAGCAGACTGCGGCTTTCGAAGAAGTAGAAGTTGTTTCAGAACCTGAAGCGATGGAGTCAGTACCGGGAGCGGACCGGGATCCCCGCGCGGGCAGCCCGCGTGAGGTGGTGGTAGCGACCGGGTCGGAGGATTCTGTCGTCAACCCCTTCGCTACGGCTCCGGGTACTGACCCGGTTGCCGAATCGAAACCAAAGACTTCACATCATCGTCACTGGCGTCAGCGCCGCAGCCTCGGACTCGAGTTTGCGCCAGGCGAAGCAGTTTCAGTTACACGCCGTCTCTATCGGTCAGGCGAAAGCGAATACCTGCTGAACGATCGTCCCTGCCGTCTGCGCGATATTCAAGATTTATTCTCGGGAACGGGTTTGTCGGGTGGTCACTACGCGATCATCGAGCAAGGCCGCATCGGGCAAATCCTTTCCGCCAAGCCGATGGACCGCCGCACGATAATCGAGGAAGCAGCCGGCATCACAAAGTTTCGCGTCCGGCAACGCGCGGCCGAAGCTCGACTGGAATCAGCGCGCTCGAATCTCTCTCGCGTCTCAGACATCATTTCGGAGATTGAACGGCAAGTTAACAGTCTGCGGCGACAAGCCGCCAAGGCTCGTCGCTATCGAATTATGCGCGAAGAGCTGCGCGGATTGTTGCGGCAGGTTTACGTTGCGGAAGATCGTAGCCTTAATACTCTGCTGGAGCAGACGCAAGCGCAGCTGGATCAGGCAACGGAAGATGAGCACAGGCTTGTCGCTGAACTTGCCGGCCGCGAAGAGAGCAGTCGATCGGCGACGCAGAATGCGCGCACTCTTGAAGATGAATTGGCACAAGTCCGTGCCGCGGTTGCCGACGCTGCGCTGCAACGCGATCGCCGAATTCGCGAGCGCGTCTATCAACAGGAGCAGGTAGAGAGTCTGACGAAGCGGCGCGTCGAGATCGAACGCGAGATCGAATCGCTGAGCGCGCGGCTGGTCGCGATCAATTCCGAGCTGGAACGACTCCGTCTGCTCGACAGCCAGCTTGCTTCGGAGAACGAGCAAACGGCGCTGGCGTTGAGTTCGGCAGAAGAAGCTCATGCCGCAAAGATTGCTCAGGTCATCCACGCTGAAAACGAAATTGAGTCGGCGCGGACGGAATTGCTTAGACATACTGCCGGTGCAGAGCGATTGCACGAGCTTGCGCGGCAACTCGAGAACAGTCTCGAGAAGCTGATTCAACAGGCGGAAGGTCTCGAGCGCGAGGGCGAGCGCGCCACGACGGCCCACGCGGAACGGCAAGCGGAAGCTGATAAGCTGAATCAGCAAATAGCAATCGCGCGCGAGAAACTCACGAGGCTGAGTGCTGAACGCGAAGCTGCGATCAAGGCAGTCGTCGAAGGTCACGAACGCGTCTCGGACACCGACGCGGAGCAGACGCGGATTCGCGATGACTATTCAAGGGCTTTGCACCGGCAGGAAAGTTTCAAGGAGTTGGATGAGCGACGGGCGCACTACTCGCTTGCGGTGCAGGAAGCTTTCTCGGTGAACGAGCGACAGAACTTTCATTTGATTGGAACGCTCGCAGATTCGATTCAGGTTGATGCCGAATGGGAGCGCGCCGTCGAAGGCACATTTGGGTCTTCGCTGCAATCGATTCTTGTGCCGACGCCGGATGATGCGATTCGCGCAGCGGGGTGGCTGAAAGACAATCACGCGGGCCGCGCGAATTTTCTCGTGACTGGATTTCACGGCGGCAGCGACGATGTCGACATTGATGAAGCCATCGACGTGCAGGCGTTTATGAATGCTGCAGCTACGGGCGTGAAGCGGCAAGAGTACGCGCCGGTGGGAATCGATGGGCCAAGGGTTGCCAACATTCTCAACTGCTCGCGCGAATTGTTGTTGGTGCTCGAACGGACGATGCCGGAACGAATGAACGCGCGCATCGTCGACACACTTGACGACGCGACCGCGTTGTCGCTGGCGACGGGCGACATGTTCGTCACGACCGAAGGGGATTGGGTTTGCGGCGGCCAGTTCGTGAATGCCGGCAACGGCCGGGCGTTGGAAGAAGGTGCGGGGCTACTCACTTTCAAGCGCGAACTGCGCGAATTGGATTCGCGCGTGAGCGAACTTGCGGCGGAACTCGCCGTCGCTGAAGTTGCCGTCAGCGAGGCGCGCGCGCGTCTTACTGGCCTCGAAGAATCCGTCGTCTTGCTAAACGCTTCGATTGCCCGTGAAGAACGCGAAATGATGGCGCGCGAGATGACCGCCGAAACTCTGCGCCATGACATCGAGCGCGCCGAGCGTCACATGCGCGTCGTAACCGACGACTTGGAGCGATTGCAGCAAGAACGGCGCGAGCTGGAAGAGACGCGCGCGAAGACTTTGGGTGAAGCCGAAACCGCCGAAGCCATGCGCCTGGCAACCCAGGAGCGAATCGAACAGACGATCGCCGTGCTCGCAGGTTTTCGTCGTGACGCTGAAGCCGAGAGCGAACACCTTAATCAGCAACGCGCTGACGCGGCTGCGGCTGGTGAGCGCCGTCGATCGACCAGCGCTGATTTGCGTCGCCTGGAAAGTGAACTTGAAGAGGTCACTTCCAGAATCGCTCGTCACCATCTGGAGTTATCTGAAGCATCGGCGCGAATCGATGATTTGAATAACTCAATCGCCGAGATTGATCGGCTGGCGACTACGATCAACGAAGAGAAAGCGCGCGAAGAGATTCAGATTGCTAACGCAACATCGCGTTTGGAAGCTGCACGCGCCGAAGCGGATCTGCTGGCGAACGAGTTAGCTGAGCTGAATCGCAGCGCGGCGGCATCGCGAGACGCGCGCGCCGCGATCGAAGTGCAACGCGCCGAAGCTTCCGCGCGCGTCAGCTTTGTGCGCGAATCATGCGCGAATGAATTGAATCAAAGTCTTGAAGACATCGCGCGAGAGATCACATTCGATCCTGAATTCGATTTGGAAACTCAGCGCACGCGCGTGGAAGAGTTGCGCGAGCGGCTCGAGAACTTTGGCGCCGTCAACATGATGGCGCTGGAAGAACTCTCCGAAGCCGATGAACGGTTCGCATTTCTGACAACGCAGCGCGAAGACATCACCAAAGGGATCGCGGCGACCGAAGAGGCGCTCCGTGAAATCAAGCGGCGCTCGCGCGAACGTTTCCGCGACGCCTTTGAGAAGATCAATCAAAACTTCAGCGCGCTGTTCCTTGAGCTATTTGGTGGCGGTCGTGGCGAGATGAGCCTGATCGATACGGATGATGAACTCGAATCCGGAATCGATATCATTGCGCAACCACCGGGCAAGCGACTGCAAAACGTTCTGCTGCTGTCGGGCGGTGAAAAGGCGATGGCTGCACTCGCGCTGGTGCTTGGCATCTTTCATTATCGGCCTTCGCCGTTCTGTCTGCTCGACGAAGTGGACGCGCCGCTCGATGAAGCCAACATCGGCCGGTTCACGAATAAGGTCGTTTCGATGTCGGCCGATACGCAGTTCATCGTCATCACGCACAACAAGCGTACGATGGAAACGGCGCGCGCGCTTTACGGTGTGACGATGGAAGAAGTGGGCGTGTCCAAGTTGGTTTCAGTCCGGTTCGAATAATCTCGCGCGCGTCAGGCATCCTTTTCGCACCGGATCTCGTCCTTGCATTCTCTCCCTACCTTTCAAGACAATATCCGCGTCTTTCTTTTGATATGATTTTCAGGTCAACAATCCTACTGTTTTTGATTCTAACGTTCGCGCCGATTGCGAACGCGCAGGACGCTAGCAAGCGCAATGACCGGCCGCAGGCAACGTCTTCGCCGGCGCCGCAATACGCACAAGAAAACAAGAAGCCTGCGGATCTAACTCGTTATTCGTATGAATTCACGCAGCCGGAGTTCGTCATTCGTCACATCGTGATTGAGCACGATTCTTCCGGCCGCGGCAGGGTTACGTTCGAACGTCACGGCGAAGAGACTCCGATCATTGAGCCAGTCGAGCTATCGGCGAGCGCGTGGAGAAGAATCTCGGGGATTTGGAGCGAGCTAAAGTTTCTCGATTCGAATGAGAATTATCAGTCGCCGAAAAGTTTCGCGCACCTCGGAACCTATCGCATCGGCATGGATGACGGAAAGCGTCAGCGCACCGCCGAGTTCAATTGGAGCAATAACAAGTCGGCGTGGGCGCTGGCTAATGAATATCGGCGCGTGGCAGATCAAGCGATCCTGATTTTCAACTTGAATCTAGCGCGCGAAATGCAGCCGCTGAACGCGCCGCAGCTCTTAAACGAGATGGAAACATTGCTCACGCGCAACGGCCTGTCTGATCCGCAACAACTCGTCGCGCTGTTAACGGAACTGCGCACCGACGAACACATCCCGCTGATTGCTCGCAATCACGCCGATCGAATTTTGAAGAAGATCAAGAAGTAGCGAGTCGCCCGCCCGAATGATATTTGGATGGAATCCAGTCGGCGAAGCCGACGCCATATCGACAGCCCACAGCGCGAGCTGTGGGTTTATGGCGCGCAAAGAAACCTACTAGCCCGCGAATGCGGGCGGCATAAATCAATTCCAGATGTAACGCTCGTCGTATTCGATTTCGTGCTTCACCAGGAAGTCAATCAACTCCTCCTTGAACCTGATCTTTCGGTGATGCGCTTCCTGATTTCGAATGTACTTCAGAACGCCGGGGACATTTGACTTGCTCACGCTAAACGCGGCATAACCGAGTTGCCATGCAAACGCTCTCCGCTTTGGCCACTTGTCATGCACCCATCCTGATGAGTTCGACTTGATGAACCGAAGCGCTTCTGAGATCGAAACTACCGGCGGCAAGCTAACTAACATGTGAACGTGATCGGATGTACCGTTTATGCCGTATGACTTACCCTTGAGTTCGCGCGCGAGTCCTCCAAGGTAAGCATACAACTCAGGTTTTAGTTCGGGCACAATGAAAGGTTCACGATCTTTTGTGCTGAAGACAAGATGCGTCAGGAGATTTGTGAAGGTTCTGCTCATTTTATGTCGCCCCTCCCCGGGGCTCAGATAATTTGTGGGGTTGCATGCCCACAGCTTGCGCTGTGGGCTACTTACATCGCCGCCCGCTGCGCGGGCTGATTGAGCTTTGATTCTAAAACGTTTGGCACGAAGTTCAAGCGCTTGCACAGAATTCTCAGAGACGGCTTATGGCCAAATGAAAATGTTTATCGGGGCGCTCGCACAGAAGGTGTTGCTGAAAAGGAAAAGGAAAGAGTGGGCGACTTAATCAGCATTATGGAAATCTTTGGGCCCCTGACCATTTCATGTTATTCCCAACAAGTATCGAACCAAAATCCGTCAAGCGATTCTCAGCCCAGAATCGATCTTCATCGTGCGAGTCTGCCGATAAGAACGCCACATGGCCGCCGCGCTCAGGCGCCAGCAACAACACATTCGGGTTCGCGGCGATTGAAGAATCGCGCAGCGGTTCAAACGGAACGAAGGGATCGTCCTGAGCATGAATGATTAGCGTAGGCACGCGAATTCGTGGGATGTAAGGCAGCGAACTCGCTTGTTTGTAATAATCGTCGGCGTCGGCGAAACCAAAGGCCGGCGCGATGTAGGTGTCGTCAAATTGCCGGAGAGATTTGATGTGGCGCAAACCGCTCGAGTCGTAACGGCCGGGAAATAGCTTTGCTTTATTCCTGATCCGGCGCTTAAGGTTATGGAGAAACTCTTTGTGATAGATGAAGTTCCGGCGCGTCATGATCAGTTCACAGCTTGCGCGCAGATTTACTGAAGGGGAGATCGTTGCGACACCGGCAAGTTGTGAAGGTGGATCGTCGCCATACTCACCCGCCAGCTTCAAGACCATATTTCCGCCGAGCGAGAAACCAACGAGGAAAATTCGCGGCAAACGATCCTGATCGATTAATTCTTCGATCATCGCGCGTACGTCGTGCGTCAGCCCACCATGATAAAGCGTCGGGGTTAGATGCTCAGTCCCACCGCAATTGCGAATGTTCATGCGCACAACATTCATGCCCGCGCGATATGCTTTCTCGGCTGTAGCCAACATGTAAGCCGACGAGGACGAACCTTCGATGCCATGCCACATCACGATAGTTCCACGCTCAGTCCGATTCGGCTGCCAACGGCAACGCGCCAGCACTTGCGTGTCTTTTTCCACTTGGAACATACGTACTTCATCGCCGGTCAAATCGCGCGGACGAAACCGGCCCGGCCAAAAATAAGCTGCGAGCGTTTGCAGATCGCCGTGCGTGACCACGCGTGGGGGAATGAAGGGTTTTGATTTGAACTCGTCGCCGAGCTGCGCGAGCACGGCCGGTGAAGAAGTCTCAGTAAGTAACATCTGGTAGCGTGATCATTGGAGTTTAATAATCGGCGCTTCACTTAATATTGATTACAATATCGACGGTTTGCTTTTGAGCGTCAGGCCTCGTCTCGAATTCTACGCCGAACCTTGTTCCGCTGCGCGATCGCTGCGCATATGCGGTCATGAATTCCCTCAGCGACGTTCGGTGAAATTCCTCGACATAGCTTTCATCGAACACCGAGTTCGTTCCCAGGGTCCACTTCGATTTCAACTGCTCAGCATCGGCGGCCGGCAAACCGCTGACTATTAGATTACCCATGAAGTAGCGCGGACCTTCGTTGATGCTAAATCGATACGTCACCAGTGAAGCAGCATCGTCATATTCAATCGATTCTTTGACCGAAGCCGTCAAGTGCCCGCGGTGGCCGTAAGCTTTCGCGATGTTCTTGAGACCGTTATCGATTTTGATTCCATCCGCGAGGTCGCCGGGATTCATGCCGAGGGCCGTCGCCAACTCTTCGATCGGTAGTTTTTCATTTCCATCCCAGATCGATTTCGCCCAACGGTAGGTCGAACCCTCCTCGACCGGAATCGTGACCGCAACTCCACCGGCACACTGCGCCGAACTTTGCAACACAACCGTCGGCGTCTGAAACTCTGCGCGCAGATGGCCAAGGTGTCGATAGAGCGGAAGCAATTTGATTGGCGCAAACGTGGCGACATCCTTCCGGGAGTATTCAGAGTTCAGCAGTTCGCGTGAAGCCTTGACCAAATCGGCTTCGCTAATCGCCGTTGCGCCCGGGAAGTGCAGCGAACAGACGGGCACGTGCGCGCCTTTCACGGTGAAGACGAGTTCCTGTTTCTCTTTGCTGACGTAAGGGAGATATTCGACGCGGCCGTTGATGTTGCGCGACGCAATCAAACGCTGCAGGGAAGCCGCGATCTTGTCAGTCGTATCGCCATTGGCCGGCGCGCTGCCGTTGAAGTACGGGACGTCCCTCCGGATCGCCTCGGCGAGTTCATCATCCGAAAACCAAACGAAATTTTCGAAGACTACGGGAAGGCTAACGGCGGATTCTTCGACTTCGAAGGTGACCGTGCCCGCGCCGTTGGCGCTGCGAACGCGATAGCCCAGGCGCCGAAATAAACCCGATTGCAGAAGCTTCGCAGAGGCGGCATCAAGCGCCGCGGTGTCGACGGTCTGGCCCGTTTGCAATCCGCTTAAGGCAATTACCTGATCGCTTGTCAGTCGTTTCAAGCCGACGATCTGAATTCGTTCCAGCCGCATGCTCTGCTGAGCCGACACCGCTGGCGCGAATGAAATCAGACAAACTAATCCGACCGCGACGCCAAGTGCGCGCCGAAAAAAAGTTCTGGGTGTGTTTGACTGTGAACGCATCGTTAACGCATCGTTGTGCAACGATAGAATCTTATAGTGGATTCGCCGTCAAAGGCCAACGTTGCTTCACGAGATGGGAAAAATGAGCGTGCGCGAGTTCATCGTGATGAGCTGGGAGCGCCTGCATACTCGGCAAGTCGGACGGAAGGAATTGCGCGCGATCCAAAATGCGTTAGCCAAAGAATTCGGCGTGGCGCAAAGTCCGGCATCGATCGCGCGCCTGCTCTCGGACGCAGGCGCTGAACTCAAACATCCGGAAATCATTGAATTCGATGCGAAGTGGCGCGAGGCCCAGATTGAAAAGGACGAGGCTCGATTCAAGAGTGTCAACGCGCTACTTTCAGACCCGTTATCGATCGAGCGAAGCGAAGCGCTCATCCGCGAGATGGAATTGCTACGCTTGCGCTTTGCAGAAGATGATGATCGAGAAGGTTTGCAGCGTCTAAAAACTATCGCGATCGAAACGCGGCGCCTCGCGCTGTCTGCCGGCAAAGATCAGAAAATCGACAAGATGCTGCGACGGGAGCAGAAAGAGATTGCGGAGTGGTTGACCGTGTGGCTGCAAACGCCCAAGTTGTTCGAGCAATGGCTGGAATTGAGGAAGCGTTCGCCCGAGTTCGGGAAAATATTCGAGCGATAGCTCAGCCCGCGAAAATTTCTGGCCGCGCGGTAAAGGAATGCGCCGTTTGATAAGCGCTGGTTAAGCGAAGCAGAGTCGCTTCGCTCCAGTACGGACCGAGCAATTGCATTCCGATCGGCAGTCCTTGCGAAGAAAGTGCGCAGGGAACACTGATGCCCGGCACGCCGGCGAGGTTCGCAGTGACCGTGTAGATGTCGTTCAAGTACATGGCGAGAGGATCGTCCATTTTCTCGCCAAACTTAAACGCGGGCGTCGGCGAAGTCGGCGTCAGCACCGCGTCGCACTTTGCAAAGGCATTCGCGAAATCCTGACGCAGCAGCATTCTTACCTTTTGCGCTTTCAAGTAATAAGCATCGTAGTAACCCGCCGACAGTACGTATGTGCCCAGCATAATTCGGCGCTTCACCTCAGCCCCGAACCCCTGGTCGCGCGTCTTGCGATACATGTCGCGCAGCGCGGGCGCTTCTTCCGCGCGAAATCCGTAACGCACCCCATCGTAACGCGCCAGGTTCGAAGAAGCTTCGGCGGTCGCGATGATGTAGTAAACCGCGATGGCGTATTTTGCGTGCGGCAGATCGACGTCGACAATTTCGGCGCCAAGATCTTTGTAGGCATCAATCGCTTTCTCGATCGCGACGCGGACTTCTTCGTCCAAGCCTTCGCCAAGCAGCGCGTGCGAAACGCCGATGCGCATTCCTTGAATGTCGTTCTTCAATTCGTGTGTATAGTCCGGCACGGCCACGTCGGCAGTCGTGGCATCGTGCGGATCGCGGCCGGAGATCGTTTGTAAGATTAGGGCTGCATCGGTAGCGTTTCGCGCGAATACGCCGATCTGATCGAGAGAAGATCCAAAGGCCACCAAACCGTAGCGCGAGACGCGACCATAGGTTGGCTTCAGCCCAATCACTCCGCAGAGCGATGCAGGTTGGCGTACCGAGCCGCCCGTGTCAGACCCGAGCGCGACCGGAACGATCCCGGCTGCGACCGCGGCTGCGGAGCCTCCCGACGATCCGCCCGGCACACGTGATGTGTCCCAGGGATTCTTCACGGGTCCGAATGCGGAATTCTCGTTTGACGATCCCATCGCGAATTCGTCGCAGTTGGTTTTGCCTATGACGACCGCGCCCGCGTTCAGTAGCCGATCAATTGCCGTCGCGTTGTATGGCGGATGATAAGGCCCAAGTATTCGCGAACCGCACGATGTCTGCATCCCGCGAACGCAGATGTTGTCTTTGATGGCGATCGGAATTCCGGTGAGGGAGGGAAGCGAGGGGGTCTCGCCGGCGTTCGTTACGGAAGAGAGTTGGGCGCCAATCTTGTCCGCCCGATTCAGAGCGCCTTCTCGATCGATCTCGAGAAAAGCATTCAGCGTCTCATTCAATTTCTCCGCCGCATCGACCGCAGCCTCAACCGTCGCGCGGACGGACGTCTCACCGCGCACGATTCTATCTCTCAAATTTAATATCAATTCCATTGTTAAGAAGGATTAGCCGAGAACTTTGGGAACGCGAAAATGTCCCGAAGCCGGATCAGGCGCTTGATCGAGCGCGAGCTTCTGGCCGAGTGACGGTTCTACTACATCTGGACGAGATGATTCCGTCCGCTCGCCTTCCCGCGTTAAGCCGCCGAGCGCAGGCTCGACGGGACTTGTGTCGATCGCCTCAAGTTGTTCGACGTACGTCACGATCTCAGAAATCTGCGGCGCGAACATCTTCCGTTCGCCGTCGGTGATATCCAGATGCGCAAGCTGCGCAATCTTTTCGATGTCGGCTTCAGTTATGTTCATGGAATTTGCGATTTGCAATCAGCAATCTAAAATCTAAGATCCGAAATCTGGAATCTGGAATCAAGACCTCTCGGGTTCAATGCGCGCATCTCGCCGCGCCATGCAATTTTCAGCCGCGCGAATAAACCGCGCGCGCAGATCTTCGTCGGCGATTGCACCCGCGGCGAATAGCAACTCTGAGGGAGCCGGCGCGCGGCGCTGTTCTTCCGTCTTCCGTGCGGGCATCGATCCTCGTGCCTGCGAAACCTTTGCGGGATCGATGCGAAAATTCACCGACTCAACAATCGCTTGTCCAAGCAAATTATTGATTCGAAAAATCAGCTCAGAGCTCATATGCTGTAGCTGCTTTTGCCAAATCGCATCGGCAACCGAAACGATCAATGTTCGCCCGTCAAGTCGAAACGGAATCGCGTGCGTCCGCAATCCAGCTCCGGCCGCGCGCGACCACGCCATCTTAACGGCCAACTCCGGGTTACCGCCGTTGGCCCGCAGCAGTTTCGGTAACAGCTTGGTTAGATCGATCATTCCACTGCTAAATCACGTTTGCGCACAATAACTTTCGCATTCAGAATCGAGTTGATGAGTTTAATGGAAGACGCCATTGATAACCAAACCATTGAACTACGCTCTTGATTTATCAGTTGATATTAATTAACGAATGCTGGAACTTCCGAAAATAATTCTTGCGTCCGCCAGTCCCCGCCGCGCTGAGATTCTGCGCACCGTCGGCTGGCCGTTCGAGACATTGCCCGTCAATATCGACGAATCACGACGCGATAACGAAGACGCTGCCGGCTACGTTCAGCGACTTGCACGTGAGAAAGCTGAAGCGGCGGCACCGAAGGCGCGCAACCAACTGATCGTTGCGGCCGATACTACGGTCGTGATCGACGATCACATTCTCGAAAAGCCTTTGGATGAGAATGACGCGCGACGCATGTTGCGCCTGCTCAATAATCGTTGGCATCAAGTGCTGACCGGCATCGCGATCATCGATGCACAGTCGCGGACGATGATTGCTTACGAACAGACAGAAGTGAAGTTCGCCGCAATGAGCGATGAACAGATCGACTGGTACGTTGCTTCAGACGAGCCGATGGGCAAGGCCGGCGCGTATGCGATTCAAGGTCTGGGCGCGCGCTTCATCGAGGGAATTCGAGGAGATTATTTCAACGTCGTTGGGTTGCCGGTGCGACTGCTTTACGAGTTAGTTCTCCAGGCCACCGCATCTTCTTAGAGAATCTTGTCCAACCGCTCTGCCAACTGCTTGGCCACATCAGCATTCGGATCCAATCCGCCTATGGTTGCCGCGACTTGTCCTCGCTTGTTGATGATGATTGTCGAGGGCAACTGCTCGACCCCGAGCTTTCGCGAGATCGTTCCATCAGAATCACGCAGCACGGTCAACTTGTATTTGCGCCCAAGCTCGCGCAGCTCTTCATCGCTCGCATAATTCTTTGATTTCTGATTATCGGATTCGCTGCTGACCCAATACACAGCGACGCCCTTGCCGGCGTATTGATCGGCCAGCTTTTTTAAGCCTTCCATCTGATTCCGAGTGAGTGGCAGCCACGACGCGCCGAACGCCAACACGACCACTTCGCCGCGAACGCTTTCGGACGTCACCGTTTGGCCGTCGACTGAGCGAAACGAAAACTCGGGAGCTTGCGCGCGAATTGATATCGTGGCCGACAGGATTAGCACGGCCGTGACGGCCACGAGCGCGAAAGCGTTTCTGCGAATGTTTTTTAGCATTGAAGCTCCTTGGTCATCGCTGACGGTTCAGTCGCGAAGACAATGCTTAGATGCTGAATTAAGGACCTGCGCATCAGCCGCGAAAATGCACGAAAAACCGAGCAAATGCCTAAATTGGTTTGGGGGGCCGACCGAACACCTCCAGGTGTAGCCGCTGGTAATCTTCCCACGTGTCCATATCGCGCGCAACGTAGGGCGAATCGACCGGCAGAAGGCGAACGTCGTTGCGGTGCGCGCCAAAGAATGCGCGCAGCCCTCTTTGCGGATCGAGATAGAGCAATTCGTCTCGGTGTTTGAGATCGATTAGCACCGGATGGCCGCCGCGACCTTTAAATTCAGGTTGGATCAACTGTGCGCCATTCTTCCATTCCTCGATGACTTGTTTGATCGTTTCGCTTTGGACGGCTGGATGATCGACGAGTGCGATCAGCAACGCTTTCGCATCGTCGCTGACTTCCTCGATGCCACGCGCGATTGAAACACCCATCGCGCTTTCCGGATCAGAGTTCACAGCGAAGCGGACATTCGCTTCTTTCAAATGCTCGCGCACTTCATCAGCGCGATGGCCGACGACGACAACGATCTCATCAACCTCTGATGCGCGAAGATTGGCAATGCAGGATTCGATTACCGTTTGATCGCCGAAGGGAAGGAGAGGCTTAAAGGCTCCCATGCGGCGCGACTGACCGGCTGCAAGCAGAATTGCCGAGATTTCATGCACGGGGAAAGTTAAACCACAAAGACGCAAAGAAACAAAGAAAGCTTGAATCTAAAACTTTGTGGGCTTAGTGACTTTGTGGTTAATCGATGCGCAATGCTTCCAATGCGCGAATTGTGTACTGCCGCGCCATTTGCTTGCGCCATTGAGAAACGAAGTCGGTGTTGTCGAGGGGGCGGGCTTTGATGTAAGCGGCTTCGGCGGCAGCGTGAATTTGATCGTCATTGAGTGATTTGCCCATGAGTAGCTGAGCAGCTTCGGTTACCTGAATTGGTGAGGGCGCGATCCCGCCGAGGACGATCCTGGCGTCCACGACCGTGTCAGTACCCGGAGCGGTAGCGATGGGATCATTTGGACGCGTGGTGTTTATGATCCGATCGCTACCGCTTCCGGTACTGACACGAATGTACGCAGCAACTCCCAAAACCGGAAAATCAAACGCACCACGCCGCCGAAGTTTTTGATAAGACGCGCGCCAGCCATTCGTCGGCGGTAGGTGAATGTCGACTAACAGTTCATCCGGTCGCTTTTTCAGATAATCAATTCCATCGTCGTTGTAGAATCCGGCGGCGTCGATCATGCGTTCGCCGAGCGTCGAAACAAGGCGAAGCTTTGCGCCGATTGCCACCATTACCGGAACCAAATCGCTTGATTGCACGGCCCAGCATTTCGAACTTCCCGGCGCAACCCAACATACGTCGCCGTCTTTCTTCAGACAGAAGTTGATTGCCTTGCGCCATTCATAATTCTGATCGTAGTAATTGCAACGGGTATCTAACAGCAAGTTTCCGCCAATCGTTCCCATGTTGCGCAGAATCGGCGTCGATATTGTCCGCGCCGCCGATGCGATGACAGGATAATCGCGTTTGATGATTTCGTTCTCGCAAATATCCGTGAGCGTCACGGAAGCTCCTATTGCCAATCCCCGGCTTCCGTCTCCTGTCACTTGATTTAATTCCGGCAGTCGCATAACCGAGATGACTGTCTTCGGCATCTGCTGTCGCCGCTTCATGTTCGGATAGAGATCAGTCCCGCCGGCAACGAACTGAGCGTCCGGCCCAGCGTCCGCGACAATCTTCACCGCCTCCGCGATCGTTCGCGGCGTGCGATAAGAAAATTTGGGAAGACGCATCATATAGGTGATTCAAGCTCGCTTCTTCTCTTTGATCTTCAACTCCGGATGTCGCGCCAGAAATCCGCCGCGTTTGAATTTGTAACGACCCGGCTTGAGCATGTCGTCGTTGGTCCAACCGCGCTTCAAGCCGGCTTCATAATCCTCCGGCGTGACGATTAGTTCGACCTCATCAGGCGGTGAATTAGATTTCTGACTCTTGTTCATTTAACTCTCAGGCGACTCGTCGCGACCGTGTCGCTGTTTTGCCACGCTGAGGCCTTTTCGCGCGCGAAGCTCGCGGTTTTGTTTTGGCGAGTGCACGCAAGGCTTCATTAACTGACGCGTCGTCCGGAAAAGCTTTCCTAACGTCGGGATCCAACAACACTAGGTTTGTCCCCGATCGATAAGGTTTGGCGTAGATACCTCGACCGACGAACTTCAGTTTGCTCAAGTCGTATTCGGGTCGCATCTCGTCCAGATCTTCATCGAGTTTCTTCTTCATACTGTTGTCTTTCATTTTTGTAAGCTTTCGAGCTTGGACTATTCTAATTCGCCCAGCACGATCTGCGAAGGCGATATGAATCAATCGTTCTTTGGCCGATGTTCCAATCGTTAGATAACGCCGCTCGGTAATCGTATGATCGGGGTCTTGGTAGAATGTGGCTAACGGATCATCGAACACGGTCGCCGCTTCCTCGAACGTGACGCCATGTTTGCGAAGATTGATCTTTGCTTTGCGAGAATCCCATTCGAAATCCACATCATCCTCCGCACTTTCAGATGGTCACACCGTCAAACAGGTCTATCTCTTCACATCTCTTCTTACATACAACAACAAATCAACTCCGGGGCGCAGCGGATACGAGCCTTCGTCGATCCCGGAGTTCACCAGATCGTACCGATCACCGTATGTCGTCTTCAACTGATCTTCCTGCGCAGTCTCTCCAATGATGATTGGTTCGTTCGTTGGCACAATCTGCTGGTAATAGCCGATCTTCGTGTAATTGCGAAAATACCAGGGCAGCGGCCAATAATCCGGCGAGACAATCGCGACGCCGGTGTCCGTGCCTGTGCCGTTCTTCTTCGCGATGCGTTCGATCTGATCGATCATCGTCAGCATCTCGCGCTTCGTATGTGCGTAAACATACACATACGAGTCGTCGTCGTAATGGATGAAATTGAGCCGGTACATCTGATAGCCGCAAAACGCGATGAGTAAAACCGCGATAGCGATGAACGCGCGCGGCTGCTGAAACTCGCGCAGCTTCTGAAACGCTACGTCGAGCGTGTAGCCCGAAGTCAGCGCCAGCGGCACGATGAAGTTCAAGCCAATCCAAGGCGTCTTGTAACCCACGAGCGAATATGCGGCGAGCAAACCAAAGGACCACAGCGAAAGAAAAACCGCGAGCCGATTGTTCGCGCGCCACACGGCGATCAGAGCGCCGAGTCCCGCGAGAATCATCAGCGCGCCTTCTTCCTGCAGCAGCCAATAAATGTATTGATACCAGGGATGCTCGTGCTCGTGCGTACGCTGTCGCCAAAGATTCAAAGTCTTCAGCGCATCACTTACGCCCTTTGGATAGTTCGTAAAGAACGATGAATAGAAGAGCACATTGACGAGAATGAAAGCCGAAAACGCCACCAGCGCGATCGTGGTTAATTGAATAGGGCCGCCGAGACGATCGACCGCCATTCGCACTCTATCGGCGACCGGAAGATATTCAGATACACGATTTGGATTGAGATTGTCACGCAGCCGGAAATAGACAAGTGTGGCAATCAGTGCGATCAGAAGAACCGGTGCGTTAATGATCCACGTTTCTTTCGTCGCCACCATCAAGGCCGCAGAAATCGATCCGAGGATTAAGTAGAGGGAGCGGCCCGTGTCGAAGTACTTCAGCGCCGCGATCACAATCCCAAAAGTAAAAAAGACGTATAGCGACTCATGAATGAAATAACGCGAAAGGTAAACCGCCCCCGGTGAGATTGCGATCAGTGCCGCCGCGGACAACGCGCCGATTGCTCCCAGGCGCTTCCGCAGCATCAGGGCAAGCAAGATCGTTGCGATACCAAACAGCGCTGTTACCAGACGAATATTGAATGTCGTGAGGCCGTAATTATCGCCGGCAGCTTTGCCGCCAAAAAAACGGAATATCCAGGGAATAACCGCAGAGAAATAGTAAAGCGTCGGGCCGTGATAATTTTGCGGGTCGTAAAAATATTTTCCTTCGCGAACCAGCGTCACCAGAAAGTTTCCGTTGACCCCTTCGTCGTGGTGCAGCGGGACGAGCGAGAGATTGAACAGCCGCAGGAATGCGCCGAGAATCAGAATTGCTGCCGCAGAGATACGCCAAACACCTTCGGAAATGTCCGGGCTCAGATCGACATCAAGTACAGCGCTCGCCTGCTTGCGGGCCGCACCGTCGGTCTTACTCGTAATTGTTTTCTTATGGCGCGACTTTGTAGAGATGGTATTCACCTACCGTAACGACTTCTTTGTAGCGACCGAAGAACTCGTCGTTCACACGCATCACCGAACGTTCCTGCGGATCGACTACAACATAATCGACTCCGTATTTTGCGAGCAAGCCCGGAGCATCGGCAGCGCCTTCGTAGATTTTCTTGATGTCGGCCTCGCGCGAGCCTGAGTCGATGCCATGCGTCCAGATGTGACCGGGATAACCCATCAGCGATCGCCGTCCCGTCAAAAAGATAGGTGTGTTGTGAATCGGCGCGTGCAAAATCGTCGCCTTTGGCGGCGTCTGTTGCTTGATCATATCCGCGAACACGACACCGTCGCGATCGAATTCTTCGAACTCGCCTTGCTTTGTTACCAACGCGTAAACATCGAGCGCCCCGGCCAGAGTCAACACCACAAACAGGCAGCCAGCAATTACGCGATGCCAGAGATCTCCATTCCACAATCGCGCGAGCAACAGCGCGACGATCGGCGCCGAAGCAATCCACCAGTAAAAGAGAATTTTGACGTTGTCCCAAATCCACGGCGCGAACTTGATCATATTCGGCACGATGAAGCAGAGCGTGAACGGCAGGTAAAAATAGAGCAGCTTGCGCGAGACCAGGTACTTGTCCGTCTTCCAAAGCAACGCCAGGATTAGCAGCGGGATGAAGACGCCGGTGTTCTTGATCCAGAACCAAACGACATTTTCGTCGCCATGACCCCAACCGAATTCCCAGCCGATGAATGCGCGCGTGCTGACAGCGCTACCATGCGTCGACCAGAGCAATTGCGGTCCGGCGATGACTGAAGCGACAACAAAGAAGCCAAGCCAGTCGCGCCATCGTCTGACATTGATTAACGCGAGCAGTGCGCCAACTCCCATCACGGCGATGAAGCTGTGCGCGTGAATCAGCGGAAGCAAACCAGCGACGAAACCGGCGGCGAGCATGCGGCGAGAGATGAGGTCAGTACCACCTGCGTTAGCGGGCGGGTTAGGGCGCTTCTTCGACCCACCCGCTAACGCGGGCGGTACTGACTTCATTTTCATTGCCGCCCACCACTGCGTAAACACAATGACGGCGAGCGGGATGCCGAGCAGGAATCCTCGCTGCGGCACGAACAGACTCGTGACCGCGTTCCCCCAACGCCAACCCTGTGTCACGTCCGGCAGAATGGTGTACGAATGCTGAATGTGCCTGAGAATCTGAAAGACTCCCGCGTCGGTTTTGTTCACATCACTGAACAGCATCCACCAACCAAACCCGCCGTTCAGGATCACCAGCACGGGCGTCAGAATCGCCGCGGTGCGATTGCGCAGCAGTTGCAGGCCGAAGCGATGCAGCACGCCGACCAGCGCGACTCCGACGATCCAATTCTCGATGAACATCGAATTGCGCAGGCTCGCTCCTGCGCGCACGAACATGGCCGAAACAAAATCAGTCAGAAACGGATAAGTGAAGCGCGCGCCGGCGAACGTCGGATCTTCGGGTGGAAAATTTTGGCCGTAGGCGAATCGCGTGATGACGCTGATGTGGAACGGCAGGTCGCCGTAATTGTTCAGCACGCCGGTGTAGAGGCCTTGCGGCTTTTCCAATAGCGCGCGGTCGAACACTAGCCACATCACGATCGCCGCGCCGGCGTAGAAAAGAAAATAGATGAAGGCCCAGCGATCCGGTTTGGAACTCGCGCGACTGATCGCCTTTAAAGCTTGATCGATGTCGGCGTTGATTTGATCTCGCTTTAGCGAATTTGTTAGTAGCAGAAGCGGCGACGCAAGCAGCGCGGCTGAAATTCCTAATGTTGCTGCATTCAAACCAAAAGCGAGGGCGAGAACAAAGCCGACAAGCGCCATGCAGGCGAAGCCGATGCACGCCCCGTTGCACAGACGCGAAGCGGCCAGCGCGTCCTCGTCATAGGTGTAAGTGAGAAGCGTGCCGCTCGCGATGGCCAGTAGAGATAAGGCGAGAGAGATGATCATTCGCGGTTTAGTGCTGAATTCCTCTGCGAGCGGGAGAGGGGGAGCACTCACACGCTCATGATTTCGTGTTCTTTGGATTTGGAAAGCTCGTCGATCTTTCCGATATACGTGTCGGTGAGTTTCTGAACTTGCTCGAGCGCGTCCCGTTCCGAATCTTCAGAAATCGTCTTGTCCTTGAGCATCTTCTTGAGCTTGTCGTTCTCGTCGCGACGAATGTTGCGAATCGCCGTGCGGTGCTCTTCCGCGATCTCATGAATCTGCTTCGCGAGCTGCTTCCGCCGTTCTTCGGTCAACGGAGGAATCGGAATGCGCACCAGCTTGCCATCGTTCGAAGGATTCAAACCGAGATCGGCGGCGCGAATTGCTTTCTCGGCGTTGCCAAGCTGCGTCGGATCCCATGGTTGCACCGTCAGCATCTGCGGCTCGGGCGCGTGCACCGACGCCATTTGGTTTAGCGGCGTCGGGGTGCCGTAGTAATCAACCATCACTGTGTCGAGCAAGCTCACCGACGCACGGCCGGTGCGCACCGTCGCCAGCTTGCGACGAAAATCGTCAATCGCGCTCTCCATGCGCGGCTTGGTTTCTCTGATGACGTCTTGTTCAGTCATGGCGCGTGAATAGTAAATCGTTAGGAGGCCGTGAATCGTAAATCGTAAATCGTTAATAGTAAAGAACGAACACTGCGCATTTTCTCGACTGAACCGGAAAAGTGAAACGAATCTATTTACGATTTACTCCGCCCGATTTATGAGTCTGTTCAGCGAGACGCGCGTTCCGATTCCGGATCCGGTTGTTACGACGCGCGCAATATTTCCCGGCTCGCGCATGTTGAAAACAACGATCGGCAAATTGTTGTCCATACAGAGCGAGATTGCCGACGCGTCCATCACCTTCAAACGCTTCTCGAGAACTTCCTGATAAGTGATCGAATCGAATCGCGTTGCCGCCTTGTCCATCAGCGGATCGGCGGTATAAATACCGTCAACCTTCGTCGCTTTGAGGATTACGTCAGCCTTAATTTCCAAGGCGCGCAACGCGGCTGCGGAATCGGTCGAGAAGAAAGGATTGCCGGTGCCGGCGGCGAAAATAACGATGCGGCCTTTTTCGAGATGGCGGATCGCACGACGGCGAATGAAAGGTTCGGCGAGTTGAGGAATGTCGATCGCGGACAGGACGCGAGTGTTAACATCGAGGTGCTCAAGCGCGTCCTGCAACACGACCGCGTTCATTACGGTCGCGAGCATCCCGATGTAATCGGCGGATGAGCGATCCATGTCTCCGGCGCTCTTTGATAGACCGCGGAAGATATTTCCACCGCCAACCACGACCGCTACTTGAATTCCCAGCCCGTGAACTTGCTTGATTTCTTTCGCGACCGATCGCGAAACATTCACATCGATTCCAAACGGCTGTTCGCCAATCAGCGCTTCGCCGGAGATTTTCAGCAGCACGCGTTTGAACGCCGGGGAAGTGTTAGTCTGGGTGGTCATTGAGTTCGGGGTTCGGGAGTTCAGAAAGCGAAGTTGATCCATTCAACTCCGCACTCAGAACAAGTTGTCTAGTTTCCGGCGAGCTTCGCTACTTCATCCTGGAAATCGTCTTCGCGTTTGCTCAGCCCTTCGCCCATTTTGTAACGAGCGAAACGGCGAATTGTGACCTTCTCGCCAGTCTTCGCGATCTTCTCGGTGACTAATTCGCCGACAGTCTGCGCCGGATCTTTGATAAACGGCTGATCGAGCAGGACAAACTCTTCATAGAACTTGTTCAAACGCCCTTCGACAATTTTATCGATCACCTGATCTGGTTTGCTCGCGTTCTTCGGATCGTTCTTGGCCTGGGCGCGCGCGATTTCGTGCTCTTTGTCCAGGACGTCGGTCGTGACTTCGTCACGCGACACATAGCGCGGCTCGGCCGCGGCGATGTGCATCGCGATGTCTTTGACGAGTTGCTGAAACTCTTCGCCGCGCGCGACGAAATCAGTTTCGCAGTTTACCTCGACGAGCACGCCGACTTTGCCACCCATGTGGATGTACGAACCGACGACGCCTTCTGCGGCGACGCGGCCTTCTTTCTTTTTCGCGGACGCCAATCCGCGCTCGCGCAAAATTTCGATTGCGCGCTCTTCACTTCCATTTGCTTCGGTCAGCGCCTTTTTGCATTCCATCATTCCGGCGCCTGTTTTTTCGCGCAGCGCTTTAATGTTCGCTGCGTTGATCTCTGCCATGATTGCTTGTGTCTCCTAACTAGCGGCACAGACTTCAGTCTGTGTTCCTTTGCTGTAACTAGCACGGGCCGGAATCTGTGCTACTCATGAAAACGCGCAGCCCGGCGGAGTTCCCGCTGTTGAGGCTGCGCTCGCCGATTGATCCAATATTGCTTCGAATTAAGTAGCGGCGACCTCCGCGCTTTCGTCTTCCTTCTCGGCCTCGAACAACCGTTCGCCAGGAAGGGCCGGTGCGTCACCGAGCACCTTCGTGTTCGCCTGCGTGATCGAATCGGTGATCTCCGGGTTAACACGCGTTTCAGGGTTCGTGTCGCTCGCAGTCTCGTCGGCCGGCGCTGACGTTTCAGTCGCCGCTGCTGCTTCTGGCTCTTCGGCTGTCGCGCCGCCTTCAGTCAACATTTGCTGGCCTTCAAGGACGGCGTCTGCAATACGCGAAGCAAAAAGTCGGACCGCGCGCAGCGCATCGTCGTTGCCCGGGATAACGTAATCGACTCCTTCGGGCGAGCAATTCGTATCGACCACCGCGATCACCGGAATGCCAAGCTTGTTTGCCTCAGCAACCGCAATCTCTTCTTTGCGCACGTCGATGACAAAGACTGCATCGGGGAGGCGAGTCATCGACTTGATGCCAGACAGCACTTTTTCCAGACCCAACCGTTCGCGATCGAGCTTGATGCGTTCTTTCTTCGTCAGCTTTTCATAACGGCCGTCGGTCTGCATTGCTTCGAGATCTTTCAGGCGCTTGATCGATTTCTGAACGGTTTGAAAGTTCGTGAGCAAGCCGCCCAGCCAGCGTTGATTCACATAATACTGACCAGCGCGTTCTGCTTCTTCGCGCACGGCATCCTGTGCCTGGCGCTTGGTGCCGACAAACAAAACGGTCTTACCGCGATCTTCAGCGACCATATTGGATACAGCCTGAAGCGCTTCGCGAAACATCTTCTGCGTTTTCTGCAGATCGATAATGTAGATGCCGTTGCGCTCACCGAAAATGTATTCTTTCATTTTCGGGTTCCAACGGCGCACCTGGTGGCCGAAGTGAACACCGGCCTCCAGCAACTCTTTCATCGTAACTGTTACCAAACTGCTTCTCCTCGTTAATTGGTTTATGTACTCGCCGCGACCGTAGCCTTCACGTTAAAGGCAGCCAATTGAAATCGCGGCAATGGACTTAAAACATTTTTGATTTCTGATTGCCAATTGCCGATTGAAAAAGCGTTCTCGCGATAGGGCCAATTGGAAATCGGCAATCGACAATCGGCAATGACTTATCGCTTCGAGAACTGGAAGCGCTTGCGCGCACCCTTCTGTCCGTACTTCTTACGTTCTTTGATTCGCGGATCGCGGGTAATCAATCCCGCCTGCTTCAACGTCGGCCGCAAATCAGCGTTGTATTCGATGAGAGCGCGCGTGATGCCATGACGAATGGCGCCCGCTTGTCCAGAGGGGCCGCCGCCAGCGACGTTTACAAGGATGTCGAACTTGTTCGCCGTCTCAGTCAGATTCAACGGCTGCCGAATAATCATGCGCAGCGTTTCATTCGGAAAGTACGTATCGAATCCTTTACGGTTGACGACGACGTTACCGCCGCCCGGCCGCAAATAAACGCGGGCGGTTGCAGTCTTGCGTCGCCCAGTTCCGTAATATTGAATATCTGCCACGTCTTAAATCCTTTTTAGTTTATTTCTGATTGCGGGAAGGGAAGTCGAGGTTTTGTGGCTGCTGCGCCGCGTGAGGATGCTCGGCGTCAGCATAGACTTTTAATTTCTTAGCCATCGCGCGGCCCAATTTATTTTTGGGCAGCATTCCTTTCACCGCAAATTCGATCACCCGTTCCGGATGTTTTGCAAACATCTCGGTGACTGACGTTTCCCGCAAGCCGCCGGGATAAAGCGTATGCCGGCGATAAATCTTATCGGTTGACTTTGCGCCGGTGAACGTCGCCTTGCGTGCGTTCACGACGATCACATGATCGCCCATATCCATAAACGGAGTCCATTGTGGGTTCCGTTTCCCGGAAATAATTGCTGCGACTTCGGAGGCCAGGTGGCCCACTGTCTGGCCGCTGGCATCGACGACGTGCCATTTCCGATCCTGTGCCAGACCGCGACCGCTGGGAAAGTAAGTTGACATAGAGAAATCCCTCTGAATTAAGCGCCTAAAACGCGAACGGTTAGAATACGAACCGATCTGACCATTGTCAAGCGCAGTTCGGTTCGATTTTTGATGCGATTTGATAAGGCAGCGACTTCACGTTAGCCGGCGTAGCTCAGTTGGTAGAGCAACTGATTTGTAATCAGTAGGTCGGGGGTTCAAGTCCCTTCGCCGGCTCCAGCTTCTAGTTCACCGATCGGCTTCGAGTTTCTCGTCCGCATTGCAACGCGTAGTTTCATCGCCGCGCTTGCAAACTCGAATCGCCTCAGTTAAAGTTACGAGTTTGCGACATGGGCCGGAGTGCGCGCTGATGAGGGTCTCTTATCTTTCTCACCGGTTCGTTTCGCACTTACTTGAACACAGGCAGGGGTGGTCGAGTGGTTAAAGGCACCGGGCTGTAAACCCGGCGGGCTTCACTGCCCTACGTAGGTTCGAATCCTACCCCCTGCACCATTGAGATTTCAGATCTCAATTTGAAATTTCAAAGTTGGGCGGGTGTAGCTCAGTTGGTAGAGCATCAGCCTTCCAAGCTGAGGGTCGCGAGTTCGAGTCTCGTCGCCCGCTCCAAACGTTGGACAAGTTGTTAACTTGTCCATAGAGACTTGAACGGACGAACAAGTTGATAACTTGTTCTACATGAGCCCGCGTAGCTCAGGGGTAGAGCGCCTCCTTGGTAAGGAGGAGGTCATGAGTTCAAATCTCATCGCGGGCTCCAGAAAAGATTTCGTTTAGACCCCAGCACTTGTGCTGCGAAATAAGACGAGGCAGAGAAGAGAACATGAGCAAAGAGAAATTTGATCGGAGTAAGCCGCACGTAAACATCGGGACGATTGGACACGTGGACCACGGCAAGACGACTTTGACGGCGGCCATCACGAAGGTTTTGGCGAAGAACAATCCGAAAGTGCAGTTCGTGGCTTTCGATCAGATTGATAAAGC
>QHXI01000040.1 GCA_003222895.1 Acidobacteriota bacterium
AGCTTTCAGGCTCTCATCATTGGTATTACTGAACAAATTAAACTGGTAAATGCTGACTTTCAGTCTCACAACTTCAATGCAAGGGAGTATCATCGGGTGCTGATAGTCACTACGAATCCTCGCTTTGGTCTTCTTTCATTTCCGGACAAAGAGTTTACGCGTGACTTTGCACATGCTATGCAAGATGCAGCAGACAATGTGAAGATCAGTCGCCGAGGAAATGCAGACAATAAATTCATGTTGGAGATTTTATGTGGGGATGAGGAAACGCTCAATCAGTTTCATCAAACATTCTATAAAGCCACAGACGTAGGCGATAACAGAGTGAAGGATGCAACCGATGCTACTAAAGACTTCATCGACGATTTGGGTCACAGAGCCCTTGGTAAACCCGGTCACGACGGCATCGTCTTTGAAGTCAACGAGATTCTGAAGACTCAGTTCGCGGTCGTCGGAAATGTTGTCTTTGAGTTTATGATGGAGACCCCCGGTTTGCAGACTGAGATACATCAGACAAGGCGAATCCGCGAGAAAGTGGTTTGTGATAGGTTCCGGGACTTGTTTGACCTATTGAAGCAACTCAGTGAGCACAATCACAGGGCAGTGCCTCCTGAACCCGAGCCTCCGGTTCAACAAAACCAAAGTGCTGAAATTTTGGCGTCTCAAACAGAACACTAGGGACCACACAACCTGAAAATAGTAATGTCTCGATGAATGAGGTGCGCAATGTATCAGCAAGAGTGAACACGTGAACACTAACTGGAGATTAGCAAACTGGGAAGAGCGAGCCGATCTCTATGACTTGTTCGTTGAGGATCGGACAAGAGACATAGCTTTCTATACTGGCTTTGCAAATGAAACGGGCGGACCTGTGTTGGAAGTAGGTTGTGGCTCTGGGCGCATCCTTCTTCCTATAGCCGCACGCGGACACCAAGGCGTCGGTGTCGATTTCTCAAACAAAATGCTTGATCGTTTCCGCCGCCGATTATCTCGTGAAGACGACGTGGTCGCATCGAGAATCAAACTCCTCTGCCAAGACATCGCTGCAACGCCACTTGAGAAAGATACGTTCTCACTGGTTTTCTTTGCTTTTGGTATGCTGGGTTTCCTTATTGAAGAAGGCGAGGCTGCTCGAGCCGTAAGCAACGCGGCGCGGTCACTAAAACCCGGCGGAACTTTGATCGTGGAACGCCGCAATAGATTTGCAGACCGTTACCACACGGCCCGCGAATTCGATTGGATCAAGAAGTGGCCGGAGAAGAGTGCAACCGTTTGTCAGTCGCATACTGACCTCATAGTTGATTCAACTCGCCAAATTCGGCAGACGCTTTACTTTTACGAAGGGATCGATTCCGCTGGACAGCATTTTGCTTTCCAACAGGTACTCTACTTCCGAGAGTTTTCCTCCCTTGAGATCGAGGAACTACTTCGGAGCGCGGGACTGCAGGTAACTAACTACTTCGGAGATTACGACCGCAGACCGTTCGCTCCCGATCAGCCGCGAATAATCGTGGTTGCCCAAAAAGTTGATTAAAGCTTTGAGTCATCGAAGCGATCAAGACGTTCATGATTTGTTAGCGGATATCTACCGAGAGGCTCGAGTTATACAGAACGGTAAATTCTGGACGACGGTAAACCGCTTCACTGATCACACTGAACCGTTAGCGCCGCGCGTCTTGACAGAAATTGCTTGGGCCCTTGCTCGAAGAGTCCCTTCCGAAACCTCTGTCATCCTTGGCGAGGAAGAAAAAGGGGCATCCATTGCCACGGCAGTTTCAATTCTGACCGGTATTCCCCTCGTCTTGGCCCGGTATTACAGCTATCCAATCGCGGATGTCTGTCCAACGTCGATCTGCACTGATATTCAACACGAATACTACTCTGGACAGCTTATAGTAAACGGTTTGCGAAAGAATCAGAGGGTCTGCATCATAGAAGATACGGTTAGCACGGGCGGCACCGCGCGCGCTCTCGCTGACGTTTGCAAGCGTGCGGGGGCTCGCGTGATCGCACTGGTCAGCGCCGTGGAAAAGGTGAATTATGGGGGCCGAAATGTTGTACGGGAACGCTTCGGTTTTGACCTCGCGGCAATTCTTCGAATAAGGGTTGGTCCACGAAAGGTGACGATCGTGAGCAAGAAGCCTTGGGAGTCGCCCGTTGACGGCAACCCGTCTGTTTGAAGGACATCAATTGCCCTACGTAAGTCTCAGAACATCGCCACTTGTTCCAAACGTGAGCCCAATAAGGATCTATTACCGCGACGAGGGCCAAGGAACGCCGTTAGTTCTTTTACACGGCGGGTGGGGTTATGGAGTCTATCCTTTCGACCGTCAGATCGATGCACTTCGGAGTGATTGGAGGCTAATAGCCCCAGACCGCAGTGGCTATGGGCGGTCAACCCGCATCATTGAAGGATTGCCATTAGATTTTCATCATCGTGCTGCGATTGAAACGCTTTCCTTTTTAGACGCGTTGGACATACGACGCACCTTTATTTGGGGTCATAGTGACGGTGCGGTAATAGCAGCGATTCTGGGGATTACGGCCCCTGAACGACTTAGCGGTCTCATCCTCGAATCGTTTCACTACTATCGTGTTAAGAATCATTCCCGCGAGTTCTATGAAAAGCTCGCTTGTCATCCAGAAACACTGGGCGAATCGTTATGTAGAAAGTTCGAAGCTGAGCACGGTAAGGAATACTGGAAAACAATTATTAGCAATCAAGGAAAGGCGTGGCTCGACATAGCAGAGAAGAGTACTGGTTCAGATGACGATCTTTACGGGGGGGCTTTGAGCAAACTCTTGACCCTGACGCTGTTCATTCATGGGAGACACGACCCTAGGACGGAACCGGGTGAACTTGACGCGGTTCGTTGCACTGTAAAGAAATGCAATATGAGAGTTTTGGATGCCTATCACAGTCCTCATAGTGAGAGAGCTAGTTCTAGTCTGGTCACTGAGATCGCTCAGGAGTTCTTGCGAGCGTCAGGATGATACGCGTTACTAGGCATCGATACTCTCTGTCACAACTCATACGAGTTTACTCTCCCCTTCGGTCAAAACCTTTAATATGACGAGAAGATTTTCCTTAACGCATGAAACCGTTCTCTTCACGGCCACAATACCCCACCCTGAACTTGACGTTTAACTACGCATCCTCTTAACTACTTCGCCTATGAAACAGGAGTCAGGGGTCAGGGGTCGGGGGTCGGCCTACTCAACTCGAGTCGCAATCTTTCTTATCACTCTGTCCGGACTTATTCTCGAAGTTGGACTCACTCGAATTTATTCCGCCAGCATCTGGTATCACTTCGCGTTCGTTGCGATCTCCGTTGCTCTGCTCGGGTGGGGGCTTGGTGGATTTACGGTTCATGTTTGGAAAGGAGTCAGGAGCCGGGAGCCGGAAAGGCGGGAGCCGGGAGTCGGGAGTCGGGAGCCAGGAAAAAAGCGAGCGACACCCCCGCTGTCGATGAACGCCGCGGCGTTCGTAACCATTCTGTATGCGCTGGCGATTCCGCTCTGTCTTTGGCTGCTCGTGCGTTATCCGTTCGACATGGATCGGCTGCCGCTTTATTTTCTCGCGCCGCTCCTGCCGTTCTTTTTGGCGGGCATGGCGTTGTCGATCATTTTCGATGTGCATCGAGCCGCGGCCGGGACTCTGTACTTCTATGATTTAGTTGGCGCCGCGTTAGGTGCAGTGTTGGTGACGCTGCTGTTGCATGTGTTCGGCGGTGAAGCGGCGCTGCTGGTTGGTGCGGTGGCGCCGGCGGTGGCAGCGTTACTCTTAGCTCTGGCGCCCGCGAAATCAGAGGTCAGAGATCAGAGGTCAGAGATCAGCGAGGGACAAAGGGCAAGTGGCAAATGGGAAAGCGAAGGGGTAGTCGGCTCAGCAGCGCGCGGCACATCATTACGGGCAATTCAAGTAATAGCGATCATTGCTGTTGTGTTGACGGCGGCCGCTGCCTTCTCTGCTATCAAGTTTGGCGCATTCCGAGTGAAGCCGGGCACGACGAAAGCCATGCGCAATCAGATGGATGCCGCGCCAGGCTCGCACATAGTGCAAACCGGATGGAATGCATATTCGCGCATCGACTGCGTCGAAGGTTTGCCGAACAGCTTCGCACGCTTGTACATCGACTCAGACGCGTGGACGGGAATTCCATTGGTCCAGGCGGTGGGCCTGACGTGGTCGCGGCGCTCGCTTCAGGAAGCAAGAAAGTAACCGCCGTCGAAATGAATCCGTTGATGTTGAAGTTCGTGCGCAGCTATGGCGCGCGCGCCGGCAATCTCTACGAGCGCCCGGACGTCGAGACGATCGAAAGCGAAGGCAGGAACTTTATCAGCCGCACCGATCGAAAATTCGACATCATTTTGCTCGGCTTTGTTGATTCCTGGGCGTCTGTCGCATCGGGCGGTTTGTCGCTTTCAGAAAATTATTTGTACACGACTGAAGCGGTCCGTGCTTATTACAATCATCTGAAGGATGACGGCATCCTGGTAATCCTGCGTTGGGAAATGGACATTCCGCGACTCGTCTCGAATTCGGTGGCGACGCTCGGCGCGCCCGAAGCTTCAAAACGAATCCTCGTATTGATGGAGAAGAAAACCGGGCCAAACGATTATCCGCAGATGCTTTTCATGTTGCGCAAGCGTCCGTTCACTGATGCCGAGTTGAAAGACGTATCGACCAATTGGACGCAGGCGAATGCGGTCGTCATGCCGGGAGGAACTGCGCCGCCGCTGCTCAAGGATGTGCTGGCGGGCACGAAGACTCTCGCCCAATACGAAGCTGAGTCGCCGCGATTCGTTGGACCAGTTTGGGACGACAGTCCGTTTTATTTTGCGATCGATCGGCCGTATCGAATGCCAGGAGCGATCGCTGAAAGAATAATTAAGTGGCTGCTTGGCCCAAGTATCGCGATGCTGGCGCTGTTTGCGGTGTTTGGTATTCCGAGACGAAAGGCAATTGTCACAAGGAGTGCTGGCAAGATGCCCGCGCTCCAATATGGCGCATCGCTGATTTACTTTGCGGCGCTTGGCTTTGGGTTTATCGCGGTTGAGTTGGCCTTGCTACAGAACTTAACACTGCTCGTCGGCCATCCGATTTACACGTTGTCAGTTTTGCTCTTCACCTTGCTTGCCTTCGGCGGATTAGGCAGCGCCTTAAGCATACGATTCCCGATGTGGCTCGCCTGCGTCGCAGTGGCGGTGATCGGGGCGATTGAAGCTCTCGCGTTACCGAAGCTTGTGCCTGCCCTTTTGTGGCTGCCGCTTTGGGGGCGCATCGCCGTTGCGATTGGATTGATTGCGCCGCTCGGCCTCGCGATGGGAATGCCTTTCCCGCGCGGGCTGCGACAAACTGGACAAGGCTCGCTTCCAGCGCCACCATTCTATTGGGGCTTGAATGGAATCATGTCGGTCATCGGATCGGTGACGACAGTCTTTGTTGCGTTGATGGCTGGATTTCAGGCGGCGATGCTGATGGGCAGCGCGTGTTATGTGCTCGCAGCGATTGCGTCGCGCAAAGCGTTTCCTTCAGCTTCGGAACTTTAAGACGAGTTCAGTACGCAGGTATTGGTGGCGGCGCGTCCGGCAAAGCAATTCCGTGCATCGCCTCCCAATCTTCGGTAGGAATCATTTCGATCGCATCCCACGGACAACCATCAAGGAACGCGCCGTCAGGTCCTTTGCTGATGCATTTCTGACAGCCGATGCAGAGATAAGGATCGACTTCGATGCGCCCAAACGGCGGATGATCTTCGTCAGGCACCCAAAACATGCAGGCTTCGATCGGACAGTACTCGATGCAAGCTGGTGAGCCCGCGCAACCGGTACAGCAGTCGGTGGTAATCGCTAGAATGCGTGGCTTCTTTTTGCGCGTGGCTTTGCCGTCGCCGACGGACATCGGCGAATGCTTCTCGACCATGTCGAATATATTCAGCTCTTCGACTGCTGTCATGTGCGACACATTAACATACCGAATGCTTGTCTCTCAACGGAAGATGCGAGAGCGCCCTGGTTCAGTTTGATTCAATGCGCTATCAATTAATTTAACGCACGGTCCAGACAACGCCGTTCTTTAGCCGCCTTCAGGTGGCTTGCCCGCAGGGTTCTTAGACCAGCGGTTTACGGCTGAGGCCAGGTGCGAATATGAATCCAAAGGCCGTTTCAACGGCCTTACCATTTGTTGCTAAAGCAGCCACACTTGAAGCGCGCTAAAGCGCGCGCTCATAAAGAGTGTGGTTGTCTGGCCCAGCGCTACAAGCGCTGGTCTAGGAACCCTGCGGGCAAGCCATCTAAAGATGGCTCATATGTTACGCGTGCTGGCCGTCTTCAAACTGAACCAGTACTTACCAGTGAGTTGCGCTTTGGCTGACGCCTGCGGCTCTCTTGTAAAGTCCTTGTGAAGGCGAATCATTCGCCCAATAAATCAGATTAGCTTTATTAGTGTGGCACGGCGTGCGCAAGCGTATCTCATCAGGAGGACGCACCTATGGAAACCATTGTAGGAATTTTCAATTCATTTGCAGACGCAAAGCGCGGAGCGGCGATTCTTCGTTCGCTCGGCATACCTGACAAGCAAATTAGTGTACTCTCGCCACACACATCAGAGGCCGAAATCGAAGCACAAATCCCGACGACTGAGACCGAACAGCCCGGAATGGGATCGGCTCTCGGAGGGACAATCGGCGCGGCTCTTGGGGTCGCGGGTGGATTGGAGGCTGGAGCGGCAGCAGCGAGTTTTCTGATTCCAGGAGTTGGGCCCGTCCTCGCGTTTGGTCTAATTGGTGCGGCGATCTTTGGCGCGGGCGGCGCCGCTGCGGGAGCGTTGGCTGGGGATGCCTTAGAGAAGGGAATCGCGGAAGGCGTGCCTCGCGATGAACTCTACGTTTATGAAGATGCGTTGCGCCGGGGCCGCTCAGTCGTGATCGCGTTTGCGGACGATGAGCAGTTAGCAGAAAATGCTCGGGCTACTTTGGCGCGTGCCGGCGCTGAATCAGTTGATGCGGCGCGGCAGAACTGGTGGCTGGGATTGCGCGACGTCGAACGCGAGCATTACATAACGCAAGGCGGCGATTTTGATCTCGACGAAGCGAAATACCGATTAGGTTTCGAAGCTGCGTTGCATCCTGAGTGTCGCGGTAAGTCTTGCGGCGACGCGGCCGAAAGATTGCGGAAGAAGTACGGAGATGACTCAGCCGCGCCCGCTTTCCGTCAGGGCTACGATCGAGGCCAGCACTATCTCGTTTATATGATGGAAACTTACAAGGCCAAGCCGCAAGAGGAAAAGCAATCGAAACGCGCGGCCTAAGCCGGGATTACAACGACATCCAACCCTGAAAGACACGCTCATCAACATCGCGTTAGCTGTCGCCATCCTCGGCGGCAGCTATGTGATCATGCATCTGTTCGCCCGCGCGATGTACGTTCGCTGCGCTTCATGCGCGACGCTGAACGCGAGACGCCGTTCACAGTGTCGCAAATGCAGCGAACCCCTGCGCCGCTAGCTCTTCTTGAATCGGCCAACGATGAAATAGTCGAGGACGAGAACGCTGACCGCGACGAACGGAAGAATGTGAATCGTGCTCGGCGCGTGAAATTCAAACACACCCAGCAGGTAGAAGATCATCAATACTGCGAACACGGCCCACGCTATGTGCATCTCTAAATGGTCTCCAGCGCCTGCGACTCGTCGATGATTTTGGCGCGACGCCGTCTCGTGACGATCAATACGCCGGCGAAGATCATCAACGATGAAAGGATTGCGCGTGCGCCTAACGTCTCTCCTAGAATTAACGGCGCGAGTGCGAACGCGAACAACGGCTGCAAATAGATATAAACGGCGACCGTGCTTGGTGGCAAACGAGCAAGTGCCCAAGCGTTCAGAAAGTAGGCTACTGCTGTCGGCATGACGATGACGTAAGCGACCGCGAGCCAGACGCCAATTGAAATATCGCGCAAGGGAATTCGCGCGATGCTGATCACGCCGACCGGAATTGTCGCGATGCAACCGACGATGAAGACCCAGGTGATTACGGTGAGCGCGTTGTAACGCTTCACCAGATCCTTCGAGATGGCGATGTATGCGCCGTAGCAGAGCGAATTTGCGACGATCAAAAGATCTCCGGTCCGAGTCGCTGAAGAGAACTCATGTGCACTACGACCTATCAACAATAAAACGCCGGCAGCAGCGACCACTATTCCGAGAGTTCGCCGCAACGAAGCGCGATCCGTTCCCAGAATCATCCCGAGCAGCAATGTCGAGATGGGAATCGTCGTGCTGATCAAAGTTGAATTGATTGCCGTCGTCAGCGAAAGTCCGGTGACAAACAACCATTGATTGAAAACCAAGCCCAGCGCGCTCGATAGAAGCAGCAAGGGCCAATCATTGCGTTTGATGCTTCGAAGCCTGCCAGTTGCGCGCGCCAGTGCGAAGAGCACGACCGCTGCACCCGCGACGCGAAGTCCGACGAGCGAGACGGCAGGCAAAACACGCAGCGCGATCTTGCCGACGATTGGCCAGGTCGCGAACAGGATTTGCACCGCAATCAAAGCAAGGTGCGGCAAGGCTGGATGGTTTGCGAAGTGTCGTTGAGCGCTGTTCACGAAAATAAAAAAGATCGGGAAACTGGCCCGATCTCACTCTACGACTCGATCTGATCGGCCCGCGTTCACCCAACAAAGAGATACAGCGGATTCTCCATGATTTGCTTGAAGGTCTGCAGGAACTTCGCGCCGGTCGCACCATCGATTACGCGGTGATCACAAGACATCGTCACGCGCATCTGTTGGCGGATCTCGATCTGATTATCGCGCGTTCACCCAACAAAGAGATACAGCGGATTCTCCATGATTTGCTTGAAGGTCTGCAGGAACTTCGCGCCGGTCGCACCATCGATTACGCGGTGATCACAAGACATCGTCACGCGCATCTGTTGGCGGATCTCGATCTGATTATCGCTAACCACCGGCTTAGGCGCCATTGCGCCAACGGCGAGGATTGCGCCTTCGGGTGGATTAATCACCGCGGTGAACTCTTCGATACCGAACATTCCAAGGTTACTGATCGAAAAAGTTGCACCGGTGTATTCCTCCGGCTTGAGCTTTCGAGCGCGTGCTCGTTCCGCCAGTTCGCGAACTTCGTCAGGAATATCCAGTAAAGATTTCATTTCAGCGGCGCGCACAATTGGCGTGATCAATCCGTTCTCGGTCGCGACCGCGACGCCGATATCCGCATGTTCGTAATAACGAACAGTCTTGTCCTGGAACGAAGCGTTCACGTGCGGATGTTGAATCAAAGCAACGGCCGCTACCTTGATGATGATGTCGTTAATACTCAGCTTCAGATCGGGATAGAGTTCATTGATCGAGCGGCGCATGTCCGCGGCGCGTTCCATGTCTATTTCGATCGTGAGAAAGAAATGCGGCACTGGACCTAGCGACGTCACGAGCCGGCGCGCAATCGTGCGACGCATTTCGCTAACGGGTTCGTCACGATAAGCCGAGGGCCCGTAGATGACCCCTTTCTCACCTGGCCGCGGCATTGGACGCAGACCTGGAGTTGCGGAAGGACGCTCGCGCTTGCCGCTCATCGCAGTCTCGATGTCTTTCTTAATGATTCGCCCACCGGGTCCGCTGCCTTGAATTGTCTTGAAATCAATTCCGGCTTCCGCGGCCATGCGCGCGGCGATCGGCGAAATTAGAACGCGCTCGCCTGTTTGAACCGGCTCTTTTTTTCCGTCGCTGCTGACTTCAGCTGCGGCCTGCGCTGGCACAGGCTCGTCGGGCTTCGTTTCGACAGCGGGAGCAGCATCAGACTCCGGGATCTGCTCTGGAGCAGCTTCGGACTTTCCGGGTTTGGCTTCGCCTGCGGACTTCAATAACTCAGAGATGTCTTCATCTGGCTCGCCGATGATTGCGATTGGTTGGCCCAGCGGGGCGCTCTGACCTTCATCGATCAGGATCTTGCGCAGCACGCCGTTCGACAGAGCCTGCATTTCCATCGTCGCTTTGTCGGTGTCGATTTCGGCGAGCGGCTCGCCCATTGAAACCTTGTCGCCTTCTTTTTTCAGCCAGCGGGCAAGCTGCCCCTCTTCCATCGTGGGCGACAGCTTTGGCATGACAACTTGTGTGGCCATAGTCAGTGAGCAGTAAGCAGTAGGCAGCGACCAGTCGATTTATGAATAAGAAACTTCGCGAACGGCGGCGATGATGCGCTCGACATCGGGAATCGCAAGTTGCTCGAGATTCTTTGCATAAGGCATCGGCACGTCCACGCCAGAGACGCGTTTGACTGGTGCGTCAAGATAATCAAAAGCACGCTCATTTATCTCCGCGCTGATCTCAGCGGCGACGCCGCAGAACGCATGCGACTCTTCGGCAACCACGAGGCGATTGGTCTTCTTAACAGATTCGACGATTGTGTCGATGTCGAGCGGCCGAATCGTGCGCGGATCGATCACTTCGCACAAGATGCCTTGCTTCTCTAATTCCTCGGCGGCTTTCAGTGCTGTCGGCACCATCAACGAGCGGGCGACGATCGTCGCGTCCTTTCCTTCGCGCTTAACTTCAGCGACGCCTAACGGAATCGTTAACTCTTCGTCCTCGGGCACTTCGCCTTTCATGCCGTACATCCGCTCCTGCTCCATGAAGATAACTGGATCGTCATCGCGGATCGCACTTTTCAACAGGCCCTTCGCGTCCGCCGGCGTCGAAGGCATCACCACTTTCAAACCAGGAAAATACGCGTACCAGGACTCAAGCGCTTGCGAATGCTGCGAGGAAACCTGGTAGGCCGAGCCGCTCGGTCCGCGAAACACGATTGGAATCTTGAACTGGCCGCCGGACATGTAGAGCATCTTCGCCGCCGAGTTGATAATCTGATCGGTTGCCAGGATCGAAAAGTTGAAAGTCATGAACTCGACGATGGGACGAAGGCCGGCCATGGCTGCGCCAACTCCCAAACCGGCAAAGCCAAGCTCAGTGATCGGCGTGTCGATGACTCGCTTTGGACCAAACTCCTCAAGCAGACCGCGCGTGACTTTGTACGCGCCTTGATATTCGGCGACTTCTTCGCCCATCAGGAAAACAGAACTGTCGCGCGCCAACTCTTCTTTCAGAGCCAGATTCAAAGCATCGCGCATCGTCAATACGGCCATAAGTTTAGTTCAGCGGGTTCGCGTAAACGTTCGTGTACAACTCGCTCGGATCGGGCAGCGGACTCGCGTCGGCGAACCGAGCGGCATGCTCAACCTCTTCCTTGATTTCTTTTTCGAGGCCGGCGATATCGGCGTCTGTAATTACGTTCTGTTCTTTGAGTTTATTCGCGAACATCTTGATCGGATCGCGTTCCTGATACTTCTCGATTTCTGCGCGGGTTCGATACTTTCCCGGGTCTGACATCGAGTGACCCATGTAGCGATATGTGCGCGCTTCGAGCAGCGTGGGCAGCGATTCTTCACGAGCGCGCTTCACGGCTCGTTCGGTTGCATGACGCATCGCCAGCACATCCATGCCGTCAACGAATTCAGAAGCGATCTCGTAGGCGCAGGCCTTTTGTGCGACATCCGAAAATGACATGGCGCGCGCGAGCGAAGTTCCCATCCCGTACATGTTGTTCTCGCAGATGTAAATGCAGGGAAGTTTCCAGAGCTGGGCCATGTTCAGCGATTCGTGAAATGCGCCCTGGTTCACCGCAGCTTCCCCAAAGAAGCACAGCGTCACTTGATCGGTCTCTTTGTATTTCGATGCGAACGCAACGCCCGTCGCGAGGGGAATTTGTCCGCCCACAATCGCGTGTCCACCGAGAAAATTCACATCCTTGTCGAACAGATGCATCGAGCCGCCCTTGCCGCGAGAGCAACCGGTCGCCTTGCCGTAAAGCTCGGCCATGATCGCATCGGGCGTAATGCCCTTGGCGATCGCCTGCCCATGTTCGCGATAGCTCGTGAGCACGTAGTCATCCTCGCGCAGCGCTGAAATCGAACCCACGCCGACTGCTTCCTGGCCGATGTAGAGGTGACAGAATCCGCCGATTTTTCCGAGGCTGTACGATTCCGCGCACTTCTCTTCAAAGCGCCGAATCAATAACATCTGGCGAAATATTTTCACCAGCGTCTCGCGATCTTCGGTTAACTCTTTCGATTGTGAAGGCGAGCTGTCCCTTTTCTCCGGTGGATCCAAAACACCGGCGGCACTGGAATTTGATCGGTTTCGCTGTTCGGTCGGTTGGCTGCTCATGTTTCGCTGCGCCGCCTAAACTGAACGGCCAGCTTTTTGCTGGCCATCAAATGGAACGACGCTCAACTCTGGCGATTATACGCGAGACGGGTGACGAGGCAAAACGGCCAAAAGAAAAGCACGCCGGCCGAAGCGGGGCGTGCTTTAACAAATCGTTAACGCGTCGATTAGGTGTAATGATCGATGCGCGCCGGCGTGGGCATTGTCGCGAGGTTGTGAAGGTTCTTGCGCGTGTGCTTATCGCGTTGCATGTTTCGCGCCGCGCAGGTGAGCAGCTCTTCCGTCGTCTCACCGTCGGTCGGAAAGCACCCTACGCCAATGCTAATGTCGACGGCGACGGATTTTCCGGTCCGCACAGAAAACTTATGCGCAGCGACAGCCTTGCGAATTCGCTCGGCAACGCCCTCAGCCATAATCTGTGAAGCCATCGGCATGATTGCGACAAATTCATCGCCAGCATAACGCGACAGAATGTCCATCTGTCTGAGTTCCTTGCGGATGACGCCCGCAACGCTGGCCAAAAGTCGATCCCCAATAGCGTGTCCCCATTGGTCGTTGACAGTCTTGAAGTCATCGATGTCCATGCTGATCAGGGCGAGCGATTCCCGGCCCAATCGCTGACACTCGGCCAGGCGCTGTTCGAGCATCATGTAGAATCCGCGCGCGTTCGGAAGTTCCGTTAACGCATCTGTTAGCGCGCTTTCCTTTGTCTTCTCAAAAGTAATTGCGTTGTTGAGAGCGGAGGCGGCGTGTTGGGCCACCGATTCGAGCAGCCTAACATGCTCGGTCGTATACGAGGTGCGCCCTTTTGAATACAGCGAAATTGCGCCAAAGGCTCCGTCTTCCCGGATCAACGGAGAGACCAGCACGCCGCGATAGCTGCGAGCGATTTCGTCAGGCAAACCCACCAGGTCGAGTTCCGGCGATGAATTGCACATTGAACGCGAATTGGCGATTACCCAACCGGTGATGCCTTCCCCGATGTTAATCCGGCGCAGCTTGAATAGCTCGTTGTGCTCGCCAACGACGTGCATTCCAATAGCTTTTCCTGAACGATCGTCGACGATGAAGATCACGCAAGTTTCGAACGGCACAATCGCACGCAACTTGTTCGAAATCAGCGTCACTGTGTCGTGCATGTTCAATGACGAGCCAATCGTTTGTGCGATTTCGTGAAGCGCAAAGACTTCGCGCTGCGCCTCGGTGATCGAACGGAAACCCAGCGCGCTATCAGGCGTGCCAAGCACATCGGAAGCGAGACCCGCATCGGGCTTCGACTTGGTTACCAGATCGATGTTCTCGGACGCAACCTGCTCTTCGATGTCTTCGCGGCCGATCAAACGGTCGAACTCAGTAACGTGTTTGATGAAGAGATCGACGACCTTCGGATCGAAAGAACTGCCCGACATCTTCTGCAACAACGAGAGCGAGTCCTCGCGCTTCATGCCGATGCGATAAGGACGATCGCAACGCGTGGCGTCATAGAAATCCACGACCGAAATAATGCGGGCGACCAATGGAATGTATTCAGCGCGAAGACCTTTCGGATACCCGCTGCCGTCCCACTTTTCATGGTGAAAACGAACGATGTCTTCGACGGGATAGGGAAAGTTAACACGTTTGAGAATGTCGCCGCCGACGGTGGGGTGAATCTTCATTTTGGCAAACTCAGCCTCGGTCAGCTTGCCGGGCTTGTTGAGGATGTATTCGGGTACCGCGAGTTTGCCAATATCATGCAACAAGGCTCCGGCAACCAACGCCCGCAGTTCACTCTCGGACACCTTCAGAAGCTTGCCCATTTCAGTTGCGTAGATTTGTGTTCTGCGAACGTGCCCATGCGTGGTCTGATCTTTCGCGTCGATGGCAATCGCCAGCGACTCTATGGTGTTCATGTGGAGATCGGCGATCTCTTCGGTGTAGTGCAACTTCTCAGCCTGAGATCGGGTGACTTCGCGTACTCGTTTCTCGTTGAACCGGTACAACAGATGAACGAGCGCCACAATCAAGGCGCCGACAAACAGGAATGGAAGTCCGGATCCATGAATTGCCGAGTAGAACAATGCCGCGGAAGTTACGTTGGCGACTTGAGTGATTAGCGTCCAAATTAGACTTTCAGGCGAAACGGTCACCCGGCCACTTGCAGAGCGAACCGCTGAGTCAAACGCAATCGTTCCGAACGTGCTCAGGGCATACTGAATCAAACCGAACACGCACAATGGGAAGAGGAGAATATCGAGCACCAAAGTGTTATCGGCTGCCGACACGCCACCGCCGGCTATCAACAGCAGCATCCATCGATAGATCAGCGAGGCGACGAAGGTCGAGATGATCGAATTGCTTACGGCGAACACTGTCGACCATTTGTCGCGCACGGATAGGGATGCGGTGAGCCCAACGGTGGCGGCGAGCAGGATGGCAGGTCCAAAGCTGTTCGCCGGCGGCATCGTGTACATCATCACCGACAGAAAGATGAACGCATCGGCGACGGACTTATTTGATTGACTGGTGCCGTCGACGTTCGTAACCGGAACGGTAAACCTACTCGACGCGAGCGTGAGCGCGACAAGAACGAAGAAGGGCGCCAATCCGCTCCAACTCAAGATGGGCAGGCGTAGCGTAGAGTTAATTCCCGACGCCAGAATGAAGACCGCTACGAACGCGACGATGCCGACCAGCGATAGACTTTTCCAATTTAACTTTGGCATTTCTATTTTGTTTTAACTTGCAGACTCGTGGAGGTGGCGCAAGAAGAAGAACGACGCTGTTGGCAATAGCCTGACAATGGCCAACATCTTTGACCACACCCAGAATAGCCGTCAAGACACAGCAAAGTCAACGGGTTTCTCGCATTTTTCGCGGGGAATAATGTCTACTTTGTATCCGATTGAGGATTGCCGCTGACGAGCTGGGGATGAAATTCCTCGGCGTTATGGGCAGGAACCTGGCATTTATAATTCTCGCAGACAAAGGCCGTGGGCTGAGTATTCAGCGTATTTCTATTGGCGAGCAGGGGTATTCGTAAAGCGGCACGGTCAAAATCGGCCGTGCACAATGCGACAACCCGGTTCGGCAGGTAAGTGCTCCACAGCGTGCGTCGAAGCTCATTAAAGCGCTCGTCCCGCGCGTCTGCTACAACCGCGATCTCGAGTGGTGAAGAAACGTAGAAATCCAGAGCAGTCAAAGCTAAACCGAACGCTGACGGATACCGGCGAATGCCATTTGCCATTAGTTGTAGAACAGTTGTAGCGCGCCGATGAAAGTCGTCATTGCCGGTCAACAACGAGAGGCGGAGCAAGGAGAGAGTCGCAATCGAATTACCCGATGGGGTCGCGTTGTCGAGCCATTCCTTCGAACGAACGATGAGTTGCTCATGGCTGTTGCCGGTGAAGAAAAATCCGCCGGCTTCGTCATCCCAAAACTGCTCGATCATTTTTTCGCTGAGGCTCGTAGCATTTTCGATCCATTCAATCTCGCCGGTTGCTTCGTAGAGGGAAATCAGACCGTCAATCAGGCAAGCATAGTCTTCGAGATAGCCATTCAGCTTCGCTTCGCCATCTTTATATGTCCGCAACAGCAACCCGTTCCGTTGCAGGTTCGACAGCAGGAATCGCGCATTCGCACGCGCGACATTCGCGTAATCCGATCGATCAAAAATCGCCGAGCCTTCGGCAAAACTCGTCAGCATCAAACCATTCCAGGCGGTCAAGACTTTTTCGTCGCGCCCTGGCTTGACTCGCTGCTCGCGCAGCTCGAAAAGCTTTCGTTTCGCATTCGCGAGTTTCGCGCGTGCTTCCTCGACTGAGAGTTTGTTTTTCGCCGCAACATTTTCAATTGAGTCGTTGACGTGCAGGATGTTGTAGCTTTCAAAGTTTCCGCGCTCGGTGACGTCGTAATAATCGCCGAACAAGTCAGCATCGTCGCCCAACGCGTCAACAAGTTCCTGGCGCGACCAGACGAAGAATTTTCCTTCGACGCCTTCTGAATCGGCATCCTGGCTTGAATAGAAGCCGCCGTGCGCATCGGTCATCTCGCGGGCGGCATAATCGAGAGTCTCTTCCGCAACTCGCCGGGCGAAGTCATCTTTGGTGATTTGATAAACGTGCAGGTACAAACGCGAGAGCAGCGCGTTGTCGTAAAGCATCTTCTCGAAGTGTGGTACCAGCCATTTCGCATCGACTGAATAACGATGAAAGCCGCCGCCAAGCTGATCGTACATTCCACCTTCAGCCATCTGGCGGCAGGTGGTGGTTACGATTTCGAGCGCTTCCTGAATTCTGCTCCGATAATAGATGTGCAGAAGGAATTCCAGCGTCATCGCGGGCGGGAATTTTGGCGCGCTGCCGAAACCGCCATGGGCTCGATCATAGTTCGTCGCAATCTTTCGATAGGCTTCGTCGAGAATCTCGTCGCTGACCAAATCGCGCGACTCTTCCGCCAGACCCACGCGGCGCAATTCGCCTAGCATCGACGACGCTGTCGTGGCGACTTGTTCGGGTTGCGAACGATAAGCTTCTGCGACACTCAATAACACGCGCGGAAAACCCGGCATGTTATATCGATCGTTAGGTGGAAAATAGGTACCGCCATAAAAGGGAACGCCCTCGGGCGTGAGGAACATCGTCATCGGCCAGCCGCCGTGACCGGTCATCATCTGGACCGCGCTCATGTAAATCTGATCGAGGTCGGGCCGCTCTTCGCGATCGACTTTGATATTAATAAAATTCTCATTCATCAGCTGCGCGATGTCTTCGTTCTCGAAAGACTCGTGCTCCATCACGTGACACCAATGACACGCCGAGTACCCGATGCTCAGAAGAATCGGCTTGTTTTCAGTGTGGGCCTTCGCCAGCGCTTCGTCACCCCACGCATGCCAATTGACCGGATTGTGCGCGTGCTGGAGCAGATAGGGACTGGTCTCGTTGATTAGCGCGTTTGTGTGTTTGTGATCGGTCACGAAAATTCAGCCTATCCTTTGAACCAGTACTTCGTGGCGTTCGCCCAAGTCGTATTGGGGTATTTGCGATGGAGCAGATCGAACGCTGCTTTCGACCATTTGCCAGTTTCCTGATCGGTGCATCCATAGCGAGTTGCCCGCACGGCGAGATGCAGCGCTTCAGGCGCGCGCGGATCGTTCGGATTCTTCGTGGCCCAATCGATTGCGACCCGGCATAAGAAGTTGGGCGCAGTGCCGAGAGCCTGGAGATCTGCGTATTGCTTTTCGGCCAACGTTTGCGTCGCCTTTAGAAACTGCGGCGCGATGACAGGCTGCGGCTTGGGGTTCTCTTCGTAAGGAGCGCCCACCGG
>QHXI01000041.1 GCA_003222895.1 Acidobacteriota bacterium
GGCGACATCGCTCTCAACAAATCCGGACACGCGTACGCCGGCATCAGATAAAAGCTCACGTAGCCCTTCCCGAGCCGCACACCACCGAAGCATAGCGGCTGTTTGTTCTTCATGATGTATCGCGTGTTGAGCATGTAATAGAAGTCGGTGTCGGATGCGACCTCCATTTTCTTACCGTACGGCTTGAAGATCGATTTGAGTTCGTTGAAGACTTCGCTGAAAGCAGATTTGTCGGGCATTCATCTCTCCTTTGTCTCGATACGTGCTGATAAATGATCGTCCCACCTCGGCGGCAGCAGACGACGGCGACCATCGGCAGCGGTCGAGATTCCGGGCTCGTCCAACTCTTTGCGATCCCAAAGTTTGCAGGTGACCTGGCGATGCGCTTGATCGAGAGCCTCGCAATAATTCGTGTACGTGCAACGGCGCACCTCCTGGCCTCGTCCGAATTTTACTTTTCGAAACCAGTCCGGATCGGCGAGCGCCTGTCGCGCCATGCCGACGATGTCCGCGTCGTCACGCTGCAAAATCTCTTCGGCTTGATCGAACGTAGTAATACCGCCAGTCGCAACGATCGGCGTCCCGCATCCCGCATCATTAACCGCGAGTTTAATTTGCGCGACCAGTGGAACTGAGCGACCAAACGGCCCGCGCTCGTCGGACAGAGTTGTCGGCATGCATTCGTAGCCGCTTTGTCCCGTGTAAGGATAAACCGCCTGGCCGATTTTCGGTTGTTCGGCGTCTTCGAACTTGCCGCCTTTCGAAATCGAAAGATAGTCCAATCCGGCTTTCGCGAACTCAACTCCGAAAAAGACCGCATCATCGATCCGGTTACCACCGGCGATAACTTCATCCCCGAGAAAACGCACGCCGACAACGTAGTCATCGCCGACGCGTTGACGAACGGCTCGAAAAACTTCCAACGGCAAGCGCACGCGATTCTCGCGCGGTCCGCCGTAACCATCATCGCGGACGTTCAGCGCGCTGAGAAATCCCGCCATCGTGTACGCATGCGCGTAATGCAACTCGACCCCGTCGAATCCTGCTTCGCGCGCCCGTCGCGCGGCATCAGCGAAAATGTCCGGCAGGAATTGGGGCAGCTCGCGAATGTGAGTCAGGTGCGTGTCCGTCACACGTTCGCGATAACCGAAGCGCAGCGATTCAAGTTCGCGTTCACTCAGTGTGCGATCGAGAACTTCAACCGGCGCGTCCATCAAGTACGCGCGCACAATCGCTTCGTCCGCTGTGATCCAACCTTCATCTTCAGTCACGTCGGACAACGCGCGCCGATGACGATCGTTGATCTCAAGGAATCGCCCGAAATATTTCTTCGGATCAGGCCGGCGCTTGACGGCGAGAAAATCGATGATCTGAATAAATAGTTTCGTGTGGCCCTCGCTCGCTTCCCGCACAGTTTCGACCAACGTTTTCAATCCCGGCAAAAATCGATCGTCGCCAATGCGCAATAGCGGACCGCTGGGAATGTCGCGCACGCCGGTGGCTTCAACCACCAAAGCTGCTGGTTGTCCTTCGGCGAATCGTCGGTACCAATCGAGATTGTCCTGGGTAACGAGACCGTATTCGGTAGCGCGCCACGGCACCATCGCCGGCACCCAGGTACGGCTCTCAAGCGTGAGCGGACCAATCCTGATGGGCTGAAAAAGAAGAGATCGCCGCGCCTCTTCCGCCGTCGGCCAATGCGCTTCCGGAATCGAATGTTTGATTGGATTCGCAAACTTCCACATGAGCGAGACACTTTAGCATGAGTGCTGAGAATGCAGGCGTTGGCGCCCGGCGCTTTACATCTGCCCTGCGGCATCTGCAAAATATGCAGCGAACTTTCTAGTTCGCCTTGAAATTCCCCCGCTTTCAGTTTACAAACTGAGTAGAGGTCAGAGATCAGATGTCAGAGGTCACACGTACTTTTATCGCGATACGCTGACTTCCGATCTCTGCCCTCTGATCTCTGCTTTTCGGGCTCTTCCCTCAAACACGTGCAACGATTTTTTGAGAGCCGCGCGAACCATGGAGCGCGTTGCTTCTCGGGCTTGATAGATGCCTGAAAATAACCGGAGCGACAACCAGCCTAAGCCAGCCGGCGCGAGCTCGCGGTCGCCATCGCCCAGCAAACGCCGTCGCTTTGTCACGCGACGCAACACGGTGATCGCCGCCATCGGATTAGTCTGCGCCGTGATCGCTCTGGCTTTCGTCGCGTTGGTGGTGTACCGGCTCGGTTATGTCGATCGCTACATTGCCGGTCAAATCAAGAACACATTGTCGAACTATGGTATTCGCGCCGAGATAAGAGATTTTCACACTTCGCTCTCGCCGCAGACGGTCGAGTTGTTGGGCGTCGAACTGTATGACGCAAAAACTGGCGAGAGACTCGGCAAGATCGATCGAATACTGGCCACGGTTCGCATAGAGGATCTTTATGCGCTCAACCTACGACGTAACATCAATCTAAAAGATTTGCAGATCGAAGGGTTGGAACTGTGGGTCAATTTTGATTCGCAGGGACGATCGAACTTCCGCAACATTCATGTGCCGCCGCCTGAGCCGAATCAACGAATTCTGTTTGCTTATTCGACCGCGCATGTCGAACTCAAAAACTCTCAGGTTCATTACGGCGATGCTTTGCACAGCTTGTCCGGTGAAGCACGGAATCTGCGTGCGACGATCCAGCCGGATGACCCGAACGCACCGGCCTCAAGTTGGATGAACACGGTCACGTTCAGTTCCACGAATTCAACGTTCGTTTACGACGGACATCCGATTAATGACATCAGCATCGAGGCGCGCGGCCGTGTAAATCAAATACGCGCCGAGATTCAGGACCTGGCGGTTCGGTCGCCAATCGCTGAAACGCACCTGACCGGTGTGATGGGCGATTGGCGGAATTTGAGATACGTGCTGAACGTCACTTCGACCGTCGATCTCACCCAGGCTTCCGACATCCTGCAAACGAAGACCGCACTACGCGGCGCCGGCAACTTTGTCGGCACCGTCACCGGCGATGGGGATCGTTATCAGATTGACGGGAGCATCAAATCGGATGCGCTGGCTGCCGACGGCGTGCGCCTGCAAGGCCTGAACATCAGCGCGAAAGGATCAGGTCAGGGCAAGTCTTACGACTTTAATGGACGCGCCGTCGCGCAACTTCTCACGGCGGGAGATTTTCAATTGAACGTCGTGCAAATCACCGGCGGCGTGATGGGAACCGGTTCGGATTTTCGCTGGATTGGCGATCTGCGCGCGGCCGCAGAAAAAAGTTATGGCACAACCATCACCGGTCTGATTTTACGAGACGCGCGCGCTGAGTATCGCGACGATGTGCTGACCGCGTCCGCGCCGCAATTCAATGGCAATAGCTTCACGACTTCGACAGCAAAAGTTGAAAACGGGATCCAGGCAAACGATCTGCGCGTGCGCGTTGAGAACGGAAAGACGACGGCAACGATTGCGACCGCGAAAGCCGGAAAGATCAAATCAGGCGAAACGACCGTGAACGGCGTGACCGCCAAAGCAATCGACATCAAAGGCGATAACAATACGACAAACGTTACGATTCAGGAGGTGCACGTCGGTGAAGCGAATGCGTTCGGGGCGCAAACCGGCAGCATCAATATTGCCGGAGTTCGGCTCGCGATTCGGGAGCGGCGCGTGCAAGGAACGACGAATGACATCAACGCCGGCAACGTGAAGTTGAAAGACGGCAGCGTTGAGAATGTGAAGCTCGCGCGGCCGGCTTTCACGATCGAGCCTTCGGGCCGTTATCGCGCGAGCGCCGACTTAAGTTTAGGTGGCGGCGTACTCGGCACGATGAAGCTGGGTCCGGCGCATGCCTCCGTTCTAGCGACAAGCGATCAGATTCAGCTAAATAATTTTGTGGCTGAAGTGCTCGACGGACGCGCGAGCGGCAACGCGACGATCTCTCTGCGCAAGAACGGCGCGTCGCGCGTCAACGCTGATTTCACGAACTTCGATCTAAGTGGATTGATCACCGCGCTATCCGGACGCGCCGTGCCGCTGGCGAGCAAGGCAACCGGCAAAGCGGACCTCGCATTCACCGGAACTGATTTCGGAAACGCAACCGGCAGCGTCAACGTCCAATTGGTCGGCGCCGCGGCGGGAAGCGACGTTGCGCCGCTCTCTGGCGATTTTGCCGTCACAGCCAAAAATGGACTGTTCCAAATTCAGCGCGCGAATCTGCAAACAGCCGCGACCAGGCTGACTGCCTCAGGTCAATTCTCGATCGATCAACCGAATTCGAATCTGCGAATCGATCTCGCTTCGACCGATGCTTCAGAGTTGGCGCGTTTGCTAATTACCTCGGGCGCCATTCCCGAGTTGGAAGAAGAATTTCGCACCTACGGAATCGAGATCGGCGGCAAGCTCGCCTTCAACGGAACTCTCAATGGTGCGTTGAAAGATCCAATCGTCAGTGGCCACACCGAACTTGGATCGCTCGTGATGAACGGTCGCGATTTAGGTTCGTTGACCGCGAACATTTCATCAACCGCTGCCGAGACGCGGGTCAGCGAAGGTCGTCTGGCGCAGGCGAACGGCGGCGGCGCGCAATTCTCGGCCGTACTGCCGCGCACCGGCGAGAACAACGCTTCGATCGACGCGACACTCGACCGGATGAGCGCGGAAAATTTGATCGCGGCCCTGCCGATGAAAGATTGGCGCAATCAACTCAGTGACACTCATGCGGACGTTTCGGGAACGTTGAAAATCACGGGCTTGCCGAAAGCGATGGCCGGCATTGCAGATTTGCGCTTCGGCGCTGGAAGGCTGGGCGGAGAGCCGCTGCAAAGCTTGACTGCTCATGCGACGTTCGCGGGCTCGACCGTCAACTTCGACAAGATTGACGCGGCTCTTGATGCCGGACACATCGTCGCAAATGGAACGTACGACACTCAGACCAAAGCTTTTGACGTAACCGCCAGCGGCGATCGCATCAAGCTCGATCGGCTCGAAGCATTTACCAATCGATCCAACTTGCCAAAGCTCGCGGGTACAGCATCGCTCAAAGCAACTGCCAGGGGAATCTTCACCGACTTTTCGACTTATCAAATCAATTTCGACGGCGACAGCAGCGACGTGACGATCGATGGCCGCTCGGCGGGCGCGATTAAGCTCGCCGGGCGCACCGAGAACAAGCAACTGAACGTGACGTTTACAACCACGGGTCTGTTGGGCCAGACGCCGCAACTTGTCACTGCGCGCATAGATCTGTCGAACGAAAAACTTCCGGCGACGATCGAGTCAACTTTTTCAGACGCTGATCTGACAGACGTCTTCAAAATCATTCTGGCTCGGATGCACGAACCTGGAGCGACCGGAACCGGAGCCGAGATTGCCGTGACTGGACGCGCCAGCGGCCAACTGAAATTGAGCGGCAACCTCATGACTGAAAACGAGCAGGGCGAGGAAGTGCTCTCGTGGCGAGGTTTGAGCGGCACCGCAACCCTCACGCAATTCACGCTGAATCTACCCGAATTTGCGTTGGCCGCCGATGGACCAGTGGCCGTCGATCTGAAACCGAACGAAATCGTTTTTCATGACTCGCACTTCAGCGGCACGCAGACCGACGTGAGGTTGGGCGGCGCGATCGCGACCAACACGGGCGGGCGCAACACTCTGTCGATCAATGGACGAGTAAACCTGAGGGTCCTCGGTCTAATCTCCCCCGATATTTTCTCGTCAGGCATTGCTGAACTCGCGGTGAACGTCGGCGGCACTTACGAAAACCAACGCGTGACCGGGCGAGCTTCAGTTTCCGGCGCTTCAGTTTCGATTTATCTCGGCGATCAGCGCGTTCAGTTATCGAATCTGCAAGGCGCGGTGCTGTTCAATGCGCATCAGGCTCAGATCGAAAGACTGGAAGGCACCCTGGGCGGCGGAAAGTTTACTGCCAGCGGCGGCGCGCAGCTTTCGGGTTTCACGGTTTCGCAATTTCTCTTCAACGTCTATGGCACAAACATGACGCTGAATTATCCGCAGGACTTTCGCTCGACCGTCGATGCCAACCTCGAGCTGCGTGGCAATCAGGAGATTCAATTCATACGTGGCGACGTGCACGTGCGGCGGACCGAATACACCAAAGACATCGATCTGGCGGAGTTGATCAACCAGCGTCCACAAACTTCGATCGAGGAAGGCGGCGAGTTCACGTTTGCGCAGACCGCGGTCTTTGACAAGCTGCGAGTCGAAGGCCGCAACGCGCTCATCATGCGCAACAACCTGGGCGACGTGGTTGCTTCGGTATCACTCCAGCTCGACGGTCCAGTGAAGGATCCGATCATCGAAGGACGCGTGACGGCAACGCGCGGCACCTTGAATTTCAGAAACAGCCCTTACGAGGTCACCCGCGGATTGATTTACTTTCCCGCGCGCTACGGAGCAGATCCGGTCTTAAACATCGAAGCGCAATCGGTCATTCGCGGCTATCGCGTGACGGCGATGATCGAGGGCCCGCTGTCGCATCCGACGACGAACGTTAGTTCTGAACCGTCGCTGCCACAGGCCGACGTCGTTTCATTAATTCTGACGGGCACGCTGTCGTCAACAGACACGAGCACCTCGGTTCTGGCGCAATCAGGGCTGGGCACGGCGGCGAGCTTGTTGACTGACGCTTTGATCAACGCACCGATTTCGCGCGCCACGAACAAACTGTTCGGGCTCAGTCTGGCAATCAATCCCGTAATTACCCCGAACAGTTCGACACCAACGGCGCGTCTGACGGGAAAGCGGCAAATCACCAAAGACCTGGCGGTGACCTATTCGACGATCATCGCTTCGGATCCGAATCAAGTTCTGGCGGTTGAGTATCGCGTGTCGGATCGCTTGTCCTTCGTTGCGCAGTACGAGCAAGGGTCGGCGCGGAATCTGAGCACGCGCAACAACAACTACAGTTTTGAGATCAGATTCCGAAAGAGATTCTAGAAGCTTAGTCCGCGCAGCGGACGATCGAAAATAGCCCAGCGATTTATCGCTGGGTTAGCTGGCAAAAAGGAAATCCAGTCCGCGCAGCGGACGGCAGAATGATGTTTCAGCGTTTGCGACGATCGATTTTCTGTCGCCCGTTTCACGGGCTTATCAGAAATCTTTGCCACCTAAACCCAGCAGTAAACTGCTGGGCTATTTTCGATCGTCCGCTGCGCGGACTTCGCCTCTCGTTCCGTCAACTCCAATCAACGGTTTGCCAGTTCGCTTTTGGCGTCTCGGTCGTTTTATTTCTTGTCAGCGCCACCGCCATCGCTCAGGTCGGCGACTACGAAGGCCGTCCGGTCAGCGCAGTCGAAGTTGTCTTTGAAGGCACGCCCGCTGACCCGGCCGACCAAGCCGAATTCAAATCGATGCTGAAGATCGTTGCCGGCGCTGAATATTCCGCCGTCAACGTTCATCAATCGCTGCACGATCTGTTTGCCTCGGGCCTCGTAGCGTCCGCGCGGGTGGAAATCGCGGAAACGCAAACCGGCGGCAGCCTGACGCCGATCCGAGTCCGCTTTGTGATCCAGCGGCAACCGGTAATTGCGGGCGTCACGATCCAAATTGGCCCAACGACCGGAACGCCAATCGCCCGCGATGAAATTCGCGCACGTTTGAATCTGCTGGAGCCTGGGCGGCGCTTCTCGATCGCGGCGATTGAAAAGAACGCCGATGAAATACAAACGTATTTGCGCGATCGCGGTTACTACAACGCCACCGTCGAGCACGTAGAAAATCCGGATCCGTCGGATCCTTCGGGAACGCGGCGCATCGTCGTTTACACGATTACGCCGGGGCAGCAGGCTCGCGTCGGTAGTTTCGCGATCGCAATTCTGGGTTTCGACGCGAGCGCCGTTAGTCCGTCGCTCAAGCTCCAAGCCGGCGCGCCTTTCACGCGCGACCTGCTGGGCGACGATGTAAATCGGATCAAGCAAGCGCTAATTGCGAAGAACCACATGGCTCCGCAGCTCGAGGATCCGACCGTCCAAATCGATTCCGAGAAGAACGAGGTCGATATCAAATTGACAGGTAAGGTTGGTCCGTTAGTCGAAGTCTCGTTTCCAAACTACAACTTAAAAGAAAGCCAGCAGCAGAAACTGCTTCCGATTAAACGCGAAGGGAATCTTGACTACTCAGTTATCGATGAAGGCGCACGGCGGGTAAGACTTCAGCTTCAGGAGCAGGGTTATTTTTTCGCCGGCGTAACTCCCGTCTGCACGGTAACCCCGCCGTCGCCGGACACTGTCAATAATGGCACTGAAGAAACTTGCCAAAACCTGGATCCCTCCAAGTTGGACGGACATTCGGTGAAGATCGCCTACAACGTAAATCTTAGACGTCGCTTGCGACTCGCCGACATTCGCATAACGGGCACGAACAAACTCGGCATCACCGATATCGCGCCGCAACTGAAGTCTCGCAAAGCCAGTTCTTTTGCTTTTCTTCCTTTTCTCGGCGGCTATGGCCGCGGCTTTACCAGCACCGCGCTGCTCGAAGAGGACAAGCGAACCGTCACCGCGATGATGCAGGATCTCGGTTACCGGCACGCGGAAGTTAACGTGCTTCAGGGCATCTCGCCAACGGAAGACAATCTCATCATTACTTTTCAAGTCACTGAACGCGCGCTGACGCGCGTCGCTGAAATCGAAGTCCGCGGCGACAAAGCCTTTTCCGAAGATCGCCTGCGAAAAGAGATCATGACGGTGAAAGGCGCGCCTTATTCGCGGTCGCAAGTTCGCGCCGACAACGATCAACTGCTGAATCTTTACGCGCGCGAAGGCTATATCGAAGCCGAGGTGCGGCCGTCGATCGATGAACTGCCGAAGAGCGGCGAAGACGAGCAGGTGCGTTTGATCTTCAATGTGATCAAAGAGGGCGCGAAAGGGATCGTTAACGAGATCGTCGTCAACGGTGTTACCGGAAGCGCATCGGTTCAGGAGACCAAACGTGCCGCGATCCGGCGGGCGATTACTTTGACACCCGGCGATATTCTGCGCGCCGATCGAATCACTGAAGCCGAACGCGCGCTTTACGTGACCGATGCCTTTCGCCAGGTCGTAATCAGTCAGCAACCCGCCGGCGACATTACGAACGGCGTGAAGCGATACGACGTGATCATCGATGTCGAAGAAAAACGTCCACGAGTGATCGAGTACGGTGGCGGTTATTCGACTGATACCGGCGCGCTCGGATTGATGGAACTGACGAATGTTAATTTCATGAATAAGCTGCGTCAGGGCGCGATTCGAATTCGCGCCAGTCAGCGGCAGCAATTGCTGCGCGTTGAGTTCCTCGATCCGCGATTCTTCCAGTACGGCAAGCGGCAGTTTGCGCCGCTCGGAATTTCAGCCCAGTACTTGCGCGATTCGACGATTACGCGGTTCTTCCGCTCGACCATCGATCGTGGCACCTTCGGCATCGTGCAACGGCTCGATAGTAAGGGAAATCCCATAGATCAATTCGGCAATCGCGTTAGCCAGCCGACGATCGATCGAATCACGTTCGGTATTGAAACGCAGCGCGTCCTCAGCCAAAAGTCGCACAGCATCATTTTCTTCCGCTACAACTATGAAGACGTGCGCTTGCGCAACCTTAATAGTCTCTTGATTAAGGACATCCTGCAGCAGGATGCAGTTGTCCGGCTTTCGCGTTTCGGAACTTCATTCGTATACGACACCCGCGAGCGTTGCGAACGGCGCGTTCCCGGCACCGTACCGGGTGAAGACGAAACTATTCGCGGTGGCGAAGTTTGTCGCTACAACCAGATCGATGCAACGGGCGGGCAATTCCTGACCGCCGATTACAGTTTCGCGGCCAAGGCTCTGGGTGGGAATACTTCGTTCAGCCGTTTTCTCGCGACTTATCACACGTACTACAAAACAGATCGACTACGAAAGACAGTCTTTGCGGGAAACTTGACCGTTGGGTTAGCCCAATTGTCTTCGCCGCGCGATCGTAACGGAAACGGGGTGATCGATGACTTCGATCGCTTGTTGCCAATCAGCGAACGCTTCTTCTCGGGGGGCTCAACGACGTTGCGCGGTTTCGGTTACGAAGAAGCGGGGCCGCGTCAGGTAATCGTGCCGCAGGGAATTTTTCGTAAGCCGAACGGAGACCTGGTTGGCTTGAATCCTTTCACCGTTCCGATTGGCGGCAACGCGATGGTGGTGATGAATCTCGAAGCCCGCGTGCCGGTAACGCCTGATGTTCAGGTGGTGCCCTTCTATGATGGTGGCAATGTGTTTCGCAGTGTCAGCGACATTCTGCATCCGAAGCCGATCGCGCCGACCGGCAATTTCGTCAACGATGTGAATGCGCAGAACCTGCGCGTGCGTTGGAGTCACACGGTCGGTTTCGGATTCCGGTTCAAGACGCCGTTCGGCGGAGCGTTGGCGGTTGATTACGGATATCTGCTGAATCCGTCCAACTTTCTAATTCCGCAGAACCTAAACACTGCGACTCCAACGACGGCGATTTACCGGCTGCACCAGGGCCAGATACAGTTTAGATTTACGCAGACATTCTGATGGACGAAGGAAAAGAAAGAAGTGCAAATTGAGAATTGCAAAATAGAAATTGGAGATTGCCACAAAGCGATGGGGATCGTTGCCGGCAGCGAGAACAAGTTATTGACGGCGGCCAGCGACGTGACGGCCCAATCGCCGACTGCCAGCCGTGTCAAGTTCGGCATGAACATCAATGATCGTCGGCGCCCACAACTTTTCACTTTGCACTTTTCAATTTTCAATTTTCAATTCCTTTTCCTCTCTCTTTTCCTGGTCGTTCTTTGCTCGACTGCAAACGCACAGGTCGTCGCGGACAAGACCGTCGCCAGCGTCACGAACGGCGCGCGCGCGACTCCGGACCTGATCACTTATTCAGACCTGGTTTGGCAGCTCGCTATCGAACCCGGCCGGCCGTTTACGGCGCAACCAAATTCACACGATCTGAATGAAGCTTTGCGAACGCTCGAAGATCAACTGCTGATTGTGCAGGAAGCGCGAAAGCTGCCGTTGGTCCAAACAGTCGAAGCGCAAAAGGAATTTGAGGGCGAGGTAAAGAAAAAGCGCGATGAACTGGCGCAGTCATTTGGTTCGCGCGCGCGTCTGGAAGAGCGCATGAAGCGAGTTGGGTTAACCAGCGAACAGCTCGATACGATTCTGCGCGATCGCGTGACGATCGAGCGTTACCTGGATTTTCGTTTTCGCGCGTTTGCGATCGTCAGCCCGAAAGAGATTTCCGATCAATACGAGAAGGAATATCGTTCGCAGCGGAACAGCGGACGGATCGTGCCGACGCTGGATCAGGCGCGCGACAAAATTGAGCACGAGTTGATGGAGGCGAAGATTGCTGAAGAGATCGACAAGTTTATCGATAGTCTTCGCGATCAACCGGGAACCGAAATTGTGATTCTTAATCCGGTTTAGCGTCGCCGGGTCCGTTGCGTTGATGGTGGGCGCTCGCGCATTTCTCACACCTACAGCCAATATCGTTAATAATCCCGTCGAAATATTCTTTGCCGTAATCGTAAACAATTTCGTCGCCCGGCCGAATATTTTTCCTTGACCAAATCCACACGCGGCCGCGCGAAATGATCGCCTCAGCGTTCGGTCGGCATGAATGATTGATGTAGCGCGCAATGTTGTCGCGGATGCTGCCATCGATCGACCATCGCTTATTCACACCGAAAAAATACTTGCCGTTGCTCTTTTCAACCTCTTCGTTCGATATTCGCGGGCCGGTATATTCGATGATTCGCTTTCCTTTTGGAATGAATTTCGTTGCAAACAAACCCAAACCCGTGTTTGACCGCCTGACTCGATAAGAACGCTCCCCTTCATCCATTTTCTAAGTTTAGTCGTCCATCATCTCATAAATTTGATCGCAATCTCACAATCCTATTGACTTACGAGCGTGCGCCGAACTCATGCGATACAATCTTAGCAATGCCGACCACGACGATGTACTACACTGAAGCGCACCTCCTGAAGTATCCGATCGAGTACATCGCCGGAATCGATCTGTACAACGCCGGCGAGTATCACGCCGCGCACGACGCGTGGGAAGAAAGGTGGATGGGGCCAGTCGCGCCGGACGAAAAACTTTTTCTCCAGGCCATGATTCAATCGGCAGTAGCGTTTCATCATCTGCAAATCGGCCGTCCCGGCGCTGCGCGCCGGATGTATCTAATGGCGAAAGAAAAATTCGGGCGGTTGAACCAGACGGTTTTCATGTCGCTCGATTTGAATGATTATCAGGCGCAGTTGGATGGCGCGCTGTCGTGGCTTTTGAGCGTTCCCGATCCGCGCGAAATTGAACAGCCGGCGATCGAACCGCCGGTGATCTGCCTGCGTCCCGTCGCTGATTGAACGTGATCGCTTCATTCATAAAAACGCTGCGATTGTTATTGCTCGGCATGTGGCTGGGCGCGGCAATGTTGTTCGGCGCAGCCGTCGCGCCGGCTCTTTTTGGTGTTTTGCGCGGCGCCGGACTGGTAAATGCAAACGAACTCGCCGGATCGATCGTGACGCGCCTGTTGGCCTTCATCAACAAAGGCGGATTCGAAGTTGCGTTGTTTCTTTTCGTCACCGCGTTCTTTATCGATCGGCAGCGACAGGCCATCGCGCGAGCGGCTGAGATGATTTCGATCGCGATTATGGCTATCATGACTGGCATCAGTAATTGGATAATCTCAGCGCATATGCTCGAGTTACGAAGGTCGATGGGAGCGCCAATCGATCAAGTCTCGCCGGCAGATCCGCGCCGGGTGTCGTTCGATTCGCTGCATCGCTACTCAGTTATCGTCATGGGCGTAGCGATCGTGGCGGCCCTGGTAGCGTTCTTGATCGCGAGCTGGCGCCGCGATAATC
>QHXI01000042.1 GCA_003222895.1 Acidobacteriota bacterium
AATGCTTTCTCGAGTTTTCACGTTAGCGATCGCTGTCGGTAAGGCTGATAGTAATCCATGTGTCAGGGTAAAGAAGTTCAAGTTGGACAATGAGCGGTATCGCTACCTCGTTCCTGAGGAGGAAGCCGCCCTCATGGATAAGCTAGTGGACAAACGAGCGCATCTTCATCCGATGGTAATCGTTGCTTTGGGGTTAGGTCTAAGGAAACGTGAGCAGTTAAATCTGAGACGTGACCAAGTAGACTTTTTCCGCAACGTGGTGATTGCCAGCAAGACGAAGGGTAAGAGGAATCGAGAGATACCATTGGACGTATTAGACGAACGAGTGAAACCGATTCTTATTCGTCTCTGTGGAAAGAAAAGAGCGGATGAGTTTGTATTCGTCAATCCGGACACGGAGAAGCCTTACACCGACATAAAGCGCTCGTTTGCTACTGCGTGTGACAAAGCGAAGGTTCGTGATCTTGAGTGGCACGATCTCAGAGCGACGTTTTGTACTCGTTTGGGTTTGGCAGGCTACGATGCTTTCACCATCAAAGCCATCATGGGGCACCGAGATATGAAAACCACCGAAAGGTATATTCGGGCTAACCGACTAACGAAAGAAGTGGGTTTCGTCCAAGGTGTCCACAAATTGGCCACAAATGAAATACGGCCACCGACAGCGGCAGCCGTAAATGCTTGAAAAGAAATGGTCGGGGCGAGAGGATTCGAACCTCCGACCTCACGGTCCCGAACCGAGCGCTCTACCAGGCTGAGCCACGCCCCGACATCGAGTTGGATTCTAGCACGAGTAAGTAAGCAAACGGCAAAGACCAAATGGTCACAGACATTGAAACCACCAAGACACGAAGAACTCTAAGGCATGAAAATGAAGAGGTCTATTTGACGCATATTCGTGCCTTGTACCTTCGTGGTGACTCATTAACCTTCGGAAGTGCGCCCCGCGTGTCTGACATGCCTCCAGATCCACCATGTCACTGCGAGTACGATCAAAATCGCGATGACAAAGTCGAATCGATGAAAGAGGGTTTTTAGACGTGGATCTTTATCCCATTTCTCGCCGAGTTTCTGCCCGACATACGCGAGGCCGAGACACCATGGCAATGAACCAGCGAAGGTGTATATGATGAACTTCTTCAAGTTCATTCGGGCCACGCCCGCAGGAAACGCTATGAACGTGCGAATTGCCGGGAGCAAACGGCTGACGAAGACGATCACTTCACCGAACCTGTCGAACCAGCGATCCGCCAAATCCAAATCGTGGTTCGAGACAAGAATGTATTTACCGTACTTCTCGATTAACGGCCGGCCGCCATACATTCCGATCCAGTACGCGACCAAAGAGCCAACGACGCAACCGAACGCGCCGGCAACGCTGACCAGCCAAATGTTGAAGCGGCCCGTGTAAACGAGATAGCCAGAGAAAGGCATGATGATTTCCGACGGGAGCGGAATGCATGCCGACTCGATCGCCATCAACAGAACGATCCCGGCGTAACCCAACGTCGAGATCGTCAGAGCAATGAACGCGGAGATAATTTCAAGGATTCGAGAGATCATTTGGTCATTGGATCATTGGTTTATTGAGTCATTGGATCATTGAATAAATCAATCAATGGACCAATGAATAAATGATGCAATTACTTTTTCTCCCAACCATGCTGTCCAATCAGCGGAACAAACTGGCAGGAACCGTGCTCTTCGATCTTTGGTTTAGTTTCAGTCTTGATTACGCGGACCAGCTTCTGTGATTCACGCGTCGCGCCAATCGGAATCACGAGCCGGCCGCCAACCTTTAACTGCGCGACGAGAGGATCCGGAATGCGTGGCCCACCCGCCGCAACCAAGATCGCATCGTATGGCCCATGCGCGCTCCATCCGAGCGTGCCATCGAATGCTTTAACGGTTGCGTTGTAGATTCCCAGCGCGCGGATTCTATCGTGCGCTTCGCGTGCCAGTTCGCCGATGCGCTCGATCGCGTAAACTTGCGACGCCAATTGGGCCAGAATCGCCGTTTGATATCCCGAGCCTGCGCCAATCTCCAGAACGCGCATTTGCTTATTCAGCTCAAGTAACTCACTCATCCGAGCGACGATGAACGGCTGTGAGATTGTCTGATTGAAATTAATCGGCAGTGCATTGTCATCATAAGCACGGCCGCGCAACGCTTCGGTCACGAAAAAATGCCGCGGCACTGTCCGCATTGCCTCGAGCACTTTTGGTTCGCGTATCCCATAATGATCGCGCAGGCGCTCGACCATGCGTTCACGGGGAATACGATATTCGGCTTGCAGTGTTGTTTGGCGTGAAGGTGTGGAACTCAACGTTTTGTTTACGAATGAACGAGTTCCGCTGTCGTTAAGTAATTCCAGGAACCGATCGCCGGCAGCGCGCCATGGTCGGTCATGTCGCTCTTCAAAGGCGTGACAGAAATGTAGCCGTCTTCGATCGCGCGATAATCGGTGCCGTCTTCGGCGTTGGATCTGAAGTATTGTTCGCCAATCCAGAAGTAAGGTTTGCCACGAGGATCGATGTGTTCGGTAATTACCGGGCGTGCGTTCTTAATTCCCTGGCGAGTCACCTTGACGCCTTTGATCTGGCCCTGCGGAACGTTCACGTTAAGAAGGGTTCCTTCGGGCAATCCTTCGGCCAGAATCTTTCTGGCGGCAAGTTGCGCGAAACGCGCGGCTTCGGTGAAATCGAAATGGTCGCGCGCAACCAGGCTTATCGCGATCCCCGGCACGCCCAGGATTGTCGCCTCCAACGCTCCAGCGACTGTTCCCGAATACGTCGCGTCATCACCGAGGTTCCCGCCGTGATTTATTCCGGATACGCACAAGTGCGGCAATTCATCTTCATTAAGAATCTTGTGAAGTGCGAGTGTGACGCAGTCGGTTGGTGTGCCGTCGACGGTCCAATGACGATCGTCGATTTGCCGAATTCGCAGCGGACGGGAAAGCGTAAGGCTGTGCGACGCGCCACTCATCTCCGCGGCCGGCGCGACTATGAACACGTCGGCCAGTTCGCTCAGAGTCTCTTCGAGGATTTGCAATCCTTGCGAGTGAATGCCGTCATCATTTGTAACTAGAATCCGAGTCATCGCCGATCAAGAAACGCACGCGGCCCATCGCACACGTGCGCTCGCTATTTGAAACTTTCTGGCCGAATCTCACTTTGAGTTGTGAACAACTGGTGAGTCTCGTGTAGAAGCGCAGCTAAGATTTAGCAGCGACGGGGCGCGGCCGCGGGCGGCCTTTCTTCTTATTTCGCTTGCGGGCCAAAGCTGATTTCAGCTTTGCCTTTTGTCCCGGGGGCATAAAGAATGCATGCTTCTTCGCGTCTTTGATGATCTCTTCAGTCATCACTTTTCGCTTGAATCGGCGCAAGGCGCTTTCGATCGATTCACCGGGATTAATTGTAACTACTGCCATCTATCTCTCCAATCAAATTTGTTCTAACTCAGCATTGAACGAATTTCTATTAAACACGCGCGTTTGCGTTGTGGTCAAGCACGCAGAACAAACCCCGCGACAGTTGGGACCGTGCGCGGGGTCTGTTTAATTGTTGCTGACCCTAAACGGAAACAACGGCGGCTTCCTTCTTGCGACCCAGTCCCTTAATCTGAACCGGCTTGTCACCATTGTCGGTTGTGATTGCCTGTTGCTTCAAAACCATTTCGTTATAGAGCTTTCGCATCATGACCATCTCTTCGTGCGCCGTCTTTGGTCCACTCATTTCGGGTTTGTTCGGTCGCGCGAGGTCCACTTCGTTAAGCCTCAAGTTGTGCGTCGGATCAGACATCGGCACGTTCTTACCGCCCGCAAAAATCTCATGACGTCCGTGGTCTTCATACCACTTCGCGACCGTCGCGTTCTGGTGCATGTGCTCGATGATATTCCGCCAGCCGATGCCCGTGTTGTAGGCACAGAAGCTGATCTCGCCCTCCTGCGTTCCGTAAGGAATGATGCACATTTCTGTACGGCGGAAATCATAGTTGAAAAGGTCCTGGAACCACATTCCGGCGATGAACAGGAAGTTCCAACGATCAGCGCGACGCCTCTGGATGTCGTCTTTGCTGCGGTCGCCGCTGACCTTGCCATAATCCTTTCCGGTCAGGCCGAAAGACTTGTCGAACTTCTTGAACAGTTCGTAGAGATTGAACTCAGAAGGCGCATTCTGGGGTTTGTAATGCTTGAGCAATGCAAGGCCCATCATCAGGTTCGACATCCATTTGCCGCGCGCCGCATCAGTGATCTTCCGCATATCAGTAACAAGTCCGGGAATATCTAGAAATGCTGGCACGGGGCTCATTTCCTTGGTTTCCTTGTCAATCATCACCGCGGTGCCGACGCCACAGTTCGGATGGCAGCCGCAAGAAACCTGGCCCCAGTCTGCGTTCGGTCCATGCACCAGATCCGCAAAGTCTGCGAAGGCTCCCATCAATGACAGCGGAAACCAGTCGCGCGTGGGCTCAGTAATTCCAACCTGGTTTTTAACGTCATGCGCCAAGTGCGACAGCGTGTAGCGCTGTTGCAGACGTCGCTCAGCGGTAATCGCCTCGTCTCGTCCGGTAAACGAAACCGGCTGGAACGACAGGAAGGCAATCTTTTTTGGGTTGTCGAGAGCGAACCGAATGATCGATCCGACCTGATCATTATTGATGCCGTTGACCAACGTCGTAACCAGTACGATCTCAACGCCGGCTTCGTGCAGGTTGTTGATGGCCCGAAGCTTTACATCGAACAGGTTGCCCACCTGCCGGTGACTGTTCGCATCGTTGCCGATGCCGTCGAACTGAAAGTAGACGTAACGCAGACCTGCTTCGGCAGCCTCGCGACAGAATTCTTTGCTCTTCGCGAACTCAATTCCATTGGTCGCCGCTTGAACCGAGTTGTATCCAACCTTGCGCGAGTAACGAATTGCTTCGATAAAGTGCGGCGAGATAGTAGGTTCGCCACCCGAGAATTGGACAGACATTTGGCGACGCGGCTTAATAGAAATCGCGTTGTCGAGAATCTCCTGGATCTCTTCCATGCTAAGTTCATGTACGAAACCGACCTGGTTCGCATCCATGAAGCACGGATCGCACATCATGTTGCAGCGGTTCGTAAGATCAACCGTCAGGACCGCACCGCGCCCATACTTGATGGTGCTGGAACCATGGTTGTGAAGTTGCTCGTCATTGTGAGCAGGAATGTCGCGGCCAGGAAACATCCTTTCGATGTGCGTCAAGAATTTCGAGTCGATAGCCATCATGTCTTCAAAATGACCATGGATCGGACAATCCTTGACCATCCAAATTTCACCCTCACGCTCAATAATCTGAGCCTTGATTTCGCCAACCTTTTCATCGATCAGCATTGAAACGTCTTGTTTACCAGAGAGGATCGACTCACGGGCCTCGATGACGCAGTTGGGACATAGCGAATCGGTAACGCGTGGCCAGCCCAAGGTTGGCTTCGATTTCTGCCACGACTTCAATAACGGTTTATCAGACCACTTAGGCGTGAATGATGGATTGGGTTTGTATTTATTAACAACTTGGATCGAATCGAAAATGGCTCCAGCGACAGCGGCAAGTCCGCGTTCTGCATACTTGATAGGTTTCATTACTCAATTGCTCCCGGAGGAATTTACACAATACCGCATAAAACGTTCGCAACCTCTGTGCCTATCGGCGACTGGCGACTTTTCTGACCAATTTACTGATTGTTTGATTGCTACGCGCGTATCATCTTGCGTCGGACTCGCCAATTCGAGTCATCCTGGACCTGGAAGACGTCGGTACTACGCTCAGAATCGCACGTATATGGTTTCCTTTGTTTTCCACACCTTTTAGTTCGCCGCCCGTACGCCAAATTAAGCGCTTAATCGCCCTTACTTGATGTAAATGTTGAAGTTAGCGTGTTAAATTGTTGCAAAGAAATGCTATTGCCCGCCAGATCGTGAAATGCTACATTCCGTCCGAACTTGCGGTAAGTTATTCCACGGCAAGGAATTGACAGCGATCGCCCCCGGTATCTTGTGGTCACGCTTCCACATTGCCGATTATCTTGTGGTTTGAGGAAGTTAAACTTTGATCTTCATCGATTGACCCGGTGCGATATGACAGCGAAAACCCTAATCCCTCGGCGCCCCCGACACATTCAATCTCGAATCGCTTGCAGACGGAAGCTCGCTTCTTTCCGTGTTTACTTACAAAGAAAGCGGCTACGCGCAATACGCAACGTGGAAATAGTTTTGCTGACCCAGTAGACATCGCGGCGGACGTTAATTTCCTTTATTGGTCGCTGCCGAATCATTAGTAAATGACCCGGAGGTGCTTCTTTGCATAACGTAACTACGATTGGCTGGCTCGCGAATCGGGCCCTTACTCACCGAGGTACTCGGCAATGTTCTGCGGTGGACCAACTCGATCCCCTCATGGGCCGTCTTGGCAATGATCATACTTGCAGCAAGCGGCGTTTGCTGTACCGTCATATTTAGATCGCGAGCGGAATTCAAGACGTCATCCTCCCAGTATCAGAGCATGACCTCCGAGATTGATTCAATGCGACAAGCCAATCAATCGTTGCAGGTTGAAATCAATCGGCTTACAAGTGATTCGCACGCAATTGAATTGGCAGCCCGACAACGATTAGGCATGGTGCGGCCCAACGATGTGGTTGTACCAATCGAATCGATTTCCAGTTCGACTAGTTTGGGAACGTTGTCCTTTGTCCGCTGATAGCACCCGCTTTACCCTGCTGCTCTGTCCACGATCTTTGGGTCCTTCCGGAAACGCGCGGCTGTTGATTATTCGCAGCCGCGCCCTTCTCTTTGCAAATCATGATCCCTCGACTGGACCCATCTTTGCAATCATGATCCCTCGACTGGACCCAAAATTAGGTAGTGGGCTATTAGCAATTCCTAATAGCCCACTACCCAAAATTGACACTGCTTGTTGGCATCAACTAATATCCACATTCTGTTATTCCTTTGCCTGAAAGAAAATCGCGGCAATGCAAGAACTCAAGGAAGCCTCTTCTGAACAGCTACAACGCGACCGTTGGGAAGAAGAGACGTTACGCCCTGCGCTGAATCGACAGCCGGAAAGAAAGACCACCTTCGAGTCGGTTTCACTCGATCAGATCAACCGCCTTTACGACCGGACGGATATTGCCGACGTAGACTTTGATAATGATCTGTCTTTCCCTGGTGAGTTTCCATACACTCGAGGGATTCACGCCACAGGCTACCGCGGCAAGCTTTGGACCATGCGGCAGTTTGCCGGCTTTGGAACACCGGAAGAGACGAATGCGCGATTCAAATATCTCCTAAAAGAAGGCCAAACCGGACTTTCAGTCGCCTACGATCTCCCGGCGCTGATGGGCTACGACGCTGATTCACCGCTTGCCGAGGGCGAGGTTGGCAAGTGCGGAGTTGCGGTTTCTTCGCTCGCGGACTTGGAAATGTTGTTCGACGGAATTCCCCTCGAAGACGTCACTGTCTCCCAAACGATAAATGCACCTGCTTCCGTGTTCCTGGCAATGTATCTTGTCGTGGCGGAGAAGCAAGGGGCGGACTGGAAGAAGATTTCCGGCACGCTGCAGAACGATATTCTCAAAGAGTACATCGCTCAGAAAGAATGGATCTATCCGATTCGATCTGCGATGAAGCTTGTCATCGACACGTTTGAGTTCTGCACTCAGCATGTTCCGCGGTACAACCCGATTTCGATTAGCGGCTATCACATTCGCGAAGCCGGTGCGACAGCGTTGCAGGAACTCGCGTTTACGTTACGCGACGGCATCGAATACGTGGACTGGGGTGTTCGCGCGGGCCTCGATATCGAGCAGTTCGTGCCGCGCATCTCTTTCTTTTTTAATGCTCACAACGATTTCTTCGAAGAGGTTGCAAAGTACCGCGCCGCACGCCGCATCTGGGCTCGAGTGATGCGCGATCGATTCGGCGCTGTCAATGAACGTACGATGCAGTTGCGCTTTCACACGCAGACCGCCGGCGTTTCGTTAACGGTGCAGCAGCCACTCAACAACATCGTTCGAGTTGCGATTCAGGCTCTCGCAGGCGTAATGGGCGGCACGCAGTCGTTGCACACTGACGCCTACGACGAAGCGCTTGCACTACCTACTGATAAGGCTGCACTCATCGCGCTGCGTACTCAGCAGATAATTGCGGAAGAGACCGGCGTCGCGAACACAGTCGATCCACTCGGCGGCTCGTATTTTGTCGAGGCGATGACGAACAAAATGGAGAAAGGCGCTCTGGATTACTTCGAGCGGATCGATGCGATGGGCGGCATGGTCGAAGCAGTTGAGAAAGGATTTCCGCAACGCGAAATTCAGGAATCGGCCTATCAATATCAGAAAGCTCTCGAACGGGGAGAACAAACGATCGTCGGCGTTAACAAGTACGCGATGAAGGACGAACCTCAGCAGGTTCCAATTCTCGTCATCGACGAATCCGTGAGAAGTCAGCAGCTCGACAGACTCGAGCGCACTCGCGCGATGCGGGACAAAGGTGCCGTAGAGCGCACACTAGATGCAGTGAAGAAAGCTGCTGAACGCGGCGAGAACACGATGTTCGCCACGATCGATGCAGTTCGCGAGTACGCCACACTCGGCGAAATCTGTTCGGCATTACGTGATGTCTATGGCATCTACGAAGAGCCCTCCATCTAACTAATCCATGGCCCAAGCCAACAAGAGAATCAGGGTACTCGTCGCAAAGCCCGGCCTTGACGGTCACGATCGCGGCGCCAAAGTGATCGCGCGCGCGCTGCGCGATGCGGGCATGGAGGTCATCTACACTGGCCTTCGACAAACACCAGAGATGATCGCCGCGGCGGCGTTGCAGGAAGATGTGGATGCAGTCGGCGTTTCAATTCTCAGCGGCGCGCACAACACACTGTGTCCGCGCATCGTTTCATTGCTGCGCGAACAAGGGATGACTGACACCCTAGTTGTGCTGGGCGGAATCGTACCGCAGGAAGATATTCCGAAACTGAAGGCAGAGGGAGTCGCCGAGATTTTCCCTCCCGGCACTTCGACTCAGGACATAGCGGAGTTCATCAGAAACAACGTGAAATCACGTGACTGATTTTCTATTTAGCGATTCTCGGCTGGGCCATCCGCAGGAGCATCTGCGTACCGGCTTCTAATTTGAGGTTCTTTGCCTTGGTAACAAAAACCGTGAGTGGCGGCGGCATCGACAGATGCCAGGCCATAGTGATTCCTTCGTAGCCGCTGACTCCCTGCGATTCTTCCGTGAGCAGCAGTGGCTCATCCATCCTACCTTTAATCTCTGCGGTGGCGACCGCCGCATTTGAGTTCGCCTTGCTGCTGGCCGGCAAACCCCCAGTACTGGAGGTAGTGCGTGAAGACGAGATCATCTTTGGCTCATTGGAATGCAACATCGCATAGGTTGGATCCGAGTCCAGTGGATCAGGCGGTGCCGCTATGGCGGCAATGATCGCTTGCAATTCAATCTCCCGCCCCGGCGCAATTATCGCCTTCTCAATCCGGATTGCGAGAACCGACTTAGGTTCGTTTTTTCCCTTGGGGACTACGCCCGCGACGCGCCCCACCAGCCTTGAACCCTTCGGGATTGCAACCTGCTTGTCAACGATGAGATCGGCAAGTGTAATCAGTGCCAATTCGTCGCCAACCACTGCCGTTCTTAACTCAACACTATTCGACAGCGTCGCAAAAACTTTGCTGACGGGTGGCGCGTTATCCATCTGCCCGCAAACTGAAATTGAAGATAACAAGACAAACGGAAGCGCCCACCAACTGCTTCGCCGAAACATGATTCGCCTCCTTGAAGACGGCGTCCAAAAGCAAGCGGCGGCAGATTGCTCAGCCGCCGTTTGTTTTTCTCGGAACCGTTTTTCGGACTAGAAGCTGAACTTCACGCCGAATTCGCCCGAGAAGCTATGCGGAACGATTACACCACCGGGTGTAATGAATGCGTTCGGTGTCCCAAAACTGGTTTGCCGGACATCGCCCGTGAAATTGTTTCCGAAATTCGCACGGTTCGTCAGATCGAACATTTGAAAGAGCGCCGTGATTGTGTAGCGTTCCTTGATCTTGAAGTTCTTGCTGATTCGCGTGTCGAGTTGAAAGAACGGCTGTCCGCGCAGACGGTCAAAGGGAAAGATTGCGCACTGGCCCGCCCGCAAACAATTGCGGTACAGGATTCGGATCGCATTAGAGGTGCCCGGATTCCCGAATGCGGTTAGAGTGGCCTTCACATCGTTCGGACTGCTGGTGAAAACGATCACGCGATTTGCGCGGCCACTGCCTTCGCCAAGTACATCCACAGAAGCGCCATAGCTTGCGTTATAAGCGCGCGCAGACTCCGCCTGCATGATCGGAGCAATCTGAATTCCTTTGGGCAAATTGATCACGCCGCTCATCGAAAAGCGATGACGCGTATCATTCGGAACTGGTCCCAACGAATACTTTGCCAGGTAATCAAAGTGATTGACTGCGCGATTGCGGAACGCTGCGGAATTGCCATCATAAGCGACGGCCCTGGAAAGCGTGTAGGTGGCATTTACAGTGAAACGATTGTGCAGCCGACGGCGATAAGAGATGTTCATACCGTCATAGCGCGATCGGCCCACTGACGCTTCCAAGTCGATCCGGCCCAGCACCGGCAAACCGGCTGCCGCAAACGCAGCGTCCAACGGTCGGGACGTGATTTCATTTCCAGCCGCATCTACGAACAATCGTCGTGTCGGATTGATGTTGAGCGTTTTGGACTCGTGCAAGGCCAGCACGTGCGTGTAGTCAAACTCCAGTACCGAATAAGAATTGAACTGCCACGAATAGCCTAAGTTCCATTGTTGCGTGTAAGGGTTCTTGTAATTCGGATCCATAATGCGGCCCGTACTGCCAGCCGTAAGTTGCGTCGGCGGAGGCGGAATAGCTGGATTTGGATCAATACCAAAGCGCCAGTCAGTGCCCAGTATTTTTCCTCCCGTTCCTGGCACGACGTCGCCGGTACTTAACGCAAACACGCCAGAAAAGATCGTCGGATTGGTTTGCTGAATCATGAACAGAGGAATGTTCAAGAAAGTCTGGCCGTAGTACAGACCATATCCGCCGCGCAGGATATGCCGCCCAGTGCCTCCCATATCCCAGGCGAACCCGACGCGCGGACTAAAGTCGCGATTGTCATCATGAGGCAGCGCTCTGGCCGCTGAGTTGTTGATGGCTTTGAGAGCTAGATAGGTTCTGTTGAGCGCCTGAGCCTTCGTGCCAATAAGATTGAAGTCCTTGTCCCAGCGCAGACCAAGATTCAGCGTGATATTGCGGCGGAATTTCCAGTCATCCTGAAAATACAAGCCGAACATTTTCGCGCCGCCTGGCAGGTTGAAATAGGGATTGCCGGCAGTAGCTGACATGCCGCCCACAACACTTGGCGTCGCAAATTTCGCGGGAAGAGCGTTGATAGCGCTGGGAAGCGTGTTGAAGTCAATTTCCAATGTGGGATTAAACTCAAAGAAGCCACCCAGTTTCGGCTCCCACAAATAATCGACACCAGTTCTGTAGGTGTGCTTGCCCCTGGTGATTGAAAGATCGTCCTTGAACTGATACTTGGTCTGGTAAGACTGTTGCGGCACGTTCGTATTTGTCCCAAACGTGATCCCGGTGGGGAATGTAAATGTCGGAACTTTCTTATCCGTGTCGATGAGATTGTTCCAGTACTGATAACCAACCGTAGCAGCGTTGACCACCGTGTTGCTGAGAAGGGAGTTCAAAGTGATGTTTCCCAATAACAGCCGGTTCTTAGTGAAATTGCCAGCGGTAAGATCCCCTCTGCCTCCGATACCGGCAAACTGATCGTTGAGTCCAAAATTCTTCTGGTCGCTGTAGCTGGCAAAGATGCTGTGCTTCGTATTGAAGGTGTGATCGAACCGCAAGTTCCAGCGCGTATCGTGATAAGGCGTAGGAATAATGGAGGCCGGTTGCGCGCCAAGGCTCGTAACCAAGTTCAGCTCCGCGACTGCGTCGGCGGGAACCGGGATCGATGTGGCCTCATTTTGGCGTTCTATAGCAAAGAAGAAGAAGGTCGGATGATCGCCTTTATTGATTGGACCGCCGATTGACCCGCCGAATATCTTACGATTGAACGGCGGCTTCATCGTCAACGTCTGGCGAGTGCTGGGATCAACTTCAGTCGTGTTCAATTTCTTGTCGCGCAACTGGAAGAACGCTGACCCGTGAAATTGGCGAGCCCCAGACTTTGTCACGACATTAACCGCGGCACCTTCGCTACGTCCGTTGACCGCGGAAAACCGCTGCGTGCTAATAATGAACTCCTGAATCGCTTCGAGCGGAAACTGCATTACTGGCCCGCCAACCGTATTGTCCTTGTTGTCAATTCCATTGACTGTGACGTTGACATTGCGACCACTTGAACCGTTAACCCCGAAAATCGCGATGCGATTCTTGGTCGGGTCATACGAGTCAACGGGCTTCGCTCCCGGAGCGAGATACGCCAGGTTGCCCAGGTCACGACCGTTAAGCGGCAGGTCTTGAACATCATGCGGAGTGATATTGAGGCTAATATCCGTCTTCTCCCTATTTATCAACTCGGTTTCACCTGAGGTGACCGTGACCGTTCCCGTCACTCCGCCAGGATTCAGCGTGACGTCTAAGTTATTGGTGTTTCCGATCAGCAACTCGACGTTCTCGGAGGTGGAGTCAGCGAAACCCGAGGCACTGGTCTTGATGTCGTACCGGCCTGCGGGCAATAAATCGATCTTGTACGCTCCGTTATCATCCGTGACTGCGGTTCTCGACTGCCCGGTCGCCTTATTTGTGGCCGTCACGGTCGCGCCTTTGATCCGGCCTCCGTTCTTATCTGAAACCGACCCGCTCAGCGCTCCGCTCGCCGTTACTTGCGCGATCGCTGAAACAGCGAAAACTGTGAGCACCATTAAAAACGACACAATACCGATGACAGCCCAGCGAAATTGCTTGACCGAATTTTGAGTATCCATGGTCAGCCTCCTCAGCTTTTGTGATCAAGAACCAGTTTTAGTCTTATCTTTAGTTCAGCAAACTTGTAGGCGACAAGAGTTGTTCGCTACCAACACGGAACGGCTTCCGGGTATATGACTTGGTTTGCGCCGGGTTCCCCGTCGGATTTCGATTTCCGCATGATAATCCAGAGTTCTCCGAGTAACGAGCGAATGCTACTCCTTCCGCAGGAAGCGCGCAATACCTTTTTGGCAATCCTCGGTCATCCTGGCAATAGCGTTTATGTCCGCGCCCGCCCCGAGGGCTTCGGCAAAGGCCAAACTATCAATCTTGTAGAAAAGGCCCTTCGATAAACTCACGGCGGATCGGCTAGTCCGCTTAAATCGTTGAACAAAGGCGTTAACTTCGTCGTCAAACGCGGCGTCGTCAATGACGTGATTAATCAAACCCAGAGGGGCGGCTTCCTCTGCACCGATTTCGTCGCCGGTGGTGATTAGCTCGAATGCTTTTTTCTCTGAAGCGCTGCGACGCAAGATCGACATCACCATTGCGGGCACAAATCCGATCTTGACTTCGGGAAATCCAAACCGTGAGGAGCGCGCGGCAAGTACGATGTCGCACGCGAGAGCCAGACCGCATCCGCCCGCCAAAGCCCTTCCCCGCACTGCGGCGACGACCGGCGGGTTGACGGTTCGAATCAGTAGAAACAATTCCATGAGCGACTGCGCGTCTCTGAGATTTTCCGCGACCGTGAACGATGAAATCTTTTGCAACGCCGCGAGGTCCGCGCCCGAGCAAAAATCAGAACCCGATCCAGAAAGAATCACGACGCGCACTTGCGAATCGTTATTCGCGCGGCGCAGAGCGTCCTTCAGCGCCGCGATCAATTCGTCGTTCAGCGCGTTGCGTTTGTCCGGACGATTCAGCGTTATGCGCGCGATGCCATCGCTGGCATCGTAAAGAACTACGCTGTGAGTCTCACCGGACATCGTTAACAGGAATCGATCAGGTTAATCCGAGTTTGCTCGACTCGTCGTCAGAAATTTCAATGTACATTCTCAACAGTGCGGTGGAAAACGTTTTTCCCTGTGCATCTGTCATCAAAGATACCGTGCCCCCGCCATCGAGGCTCTCATGCAGAAGAAAATTCAACGCGCCAAGATTCGGCAGTTCAAATCTCTCTACATCGCCTTTGACGATTCCTTTGAAATGCTCTTTGACGCGCGCTTCAGTTACTTCGCGAACCAACAAGGGATAAAAGCCTTCACGTAAAGCGATAACGCCAACGTTGGCCGTGTCGCCTTTGTCACCGGATCGCGCGTGCGCAAGTTTTGTAAGTTGAACTTTCACTTCCCGTATTACTGTGTGACCGCGGTTCGGTCAAACTTCTATAATCTCAACTAAGGACTGAATCTCGGCTTTCGGAATCAACGCTGGCCAGTAGGCCACGATCTCCTCAACCTTCGGCCGGCCGCCGGCAAACCCCGTCACAGCCGGCGGTCCTGTCAAGATTAGCGGCGCAATCTCTTTCGTAAATCTCTCGATCGCAGCGCGATCATTTCCACGCACTCCGACGCGCAACTGCACCTCGGCAAGATCTGGCGGCGGTGCTCCGGCGAGCAGCCCATGCGTCGCGTTTGCGCCAACGAATTCAGTTAAGATCTGATCGAACCGCAATCCGAGTCGATCAAGGCGCGCGCGCAAGATCTTGTCCGCCATTTTCGCTTTCGCGTACGCGTGGGGCCACGCGTAAACCAACGTGCCGACTGCTTTGAAGCCTGCTGAATAGCTGATCGAAACCTTCAGCGAATCAGTCGCCGGCCGCCCTTTGATTCCAAACACACGCACTCGATCCGGCCCATCATCTCCCAGATGAATAGTCGTGAAATCCGCAACGCAATCCGGCGTGATGTATTCGTGCGGATCGCCCATCTCGTACAGAAGTTGTTCCGTGACCGAGGGCACGTTCACGCGTCCACCTGTGCCGTCGTGTTTTGTGATCACGAACGTTGCGTCGGCCGAGGCCTCGGCAATCGGGAAACCGACATTGGCCAGGTCAGGAATGCTCTGCCATTCGTATTGGCAATTTCCGCCCGAGCATTGGGCGCCGCATTCGATAATGTGACCGGCGATCGTTCCCGCAGCAAGCCTGTCCCAATCATCATTGGCCCAACCAAATTCGTGAATCAAAGGACCAAGGGTCAATCCTGTGTCAGTCACGCGTCCGGTTATTATTACTTGCGCCCCTTGCGCCAATGCCTCGACGATCGGCGCGGCCCCAAGATAAGCATTGGCGCTTTGAATTCGATCGCGAACCGTGCTGAGTGGTTCACCTGTGTCCATGTTGTGTAGCTCAATCCCGCGACTGATCAACTCGTCGATTCGATCGAGGATGTCATCGCCGGTAACGATCCCGATCTTTAATTTGCCGGCTAAACCTAGTTCGCGCGCGACTTCGCGCACGGCGGCGGCGCAAGCCTTGACGTTCACACCTCCGGCATTAGCGGTGACTTTGATGTTTCGTTCGACACATGTCGGAAGAATTCGTTTCATCAGCGGAACGAAGTCACGCGCGTAGCCTGCCGCTCGATCACGCGTCTTCTGCTTCTGCATGATCGACATCGTGACTTCCGCCAGATAGTCGAGCATCAAATAATCGATCGGCCCGCCTTCAATCTGGCGCACCGGAGCGTCAGGCAGATCGCCCCAAAATCCCTGTCCTGCGGCAACTCGAATTTTCTGTTTCATTCCGAACATGACAAGACACGGGAATCGAAGCGCGCGCAAAGCGGATTGTCTCGCCGCCGCTTCGACGCTACGTTCCCGTGTCTCGGCTCAAATTAAGATCAGCCTTCGCTAAGGCGTCGTCTTCGCCGGCGCGGTCATCATGCCGGTTTTGGGTTTCCCTTTCGCGCGATGCTTGCGGGGCTTGCCCTTCATTGCCATGCCGCCGCCGGTGGTGAACATGATCTTCTCTGGTTCACCGGGAACGCTGGTCAGCATCAAGTTGTCGCCCATCTTTTTTGCACGGAGTGACATCGCACGTGGGTGACCCTCGTGCATTATCGTTACTGCCGTGTAGCCGCAAGTGGTGACCGCGACGATACGTCCAGAGATAGTCTGACCGCCCATCGTCCCGCTGAAGCTGTTGCCAGTGATGGTCAAGGTTGCATCCTGCATTGGCTCATCACCATGCTTCATCTTACCGGTATATGTGCCGGAGAGATCGGTCTGTTCTTGCTGAGTTGGATCGCATTTGCCCCTCTTCTGCGGAGTCGCCATAGCCGCATCGCCGGTTGTGGCAGGTTTTGCGGTTCGTTTATGACGCCACGGCTTTGGCTTTGGCTTCGCCATATTCATGTTGGTCGTCGACGAGTTTGAATTCTGCGCCGACACGGCGACTCCTGCGCTGGCAATCGCCGCCATCACTACAACGGCAACGCCCAGGATGAAAAGATAGATGGTGCTCTTTCTCACGGTTCTTCTCCTTTGCTTTCTGCAAAATCTTTAAGATCTGCGAACGAACGCTAAGTTAATGAAGCCGGTAAAATAAATTGTCCCAGATGCGGTCCTGAATAATGCAAACTCACGCGTAATGCAAGCTCTAACGCGTCGCGAGTTTCTTCCGGCGCAATCACCGCATCGACAAAGCCGCGCGCCGCGGCGTACTTCGCGTCAAGATCTCTTTCGTAAGTATCACGAACCTTTTCCATTTCAGCTTTCAGTTTTGCGCTTGGCTCTCCGCCCTTTGCCCTTAGCTCTTGAAGCTGACTGCCGAACGTGGCCTGCACCGCTGACTCGCCTTCCATCACACCCATGCGTCCGGTGGGCCAACTGAAAATGAAGTCTGGATCGAAGCCTTGTCCGGCCATCGCGTAGTAACCTGCGCCCGATGCGTGATTGATTGTAAGCACGATCTTCGGCACCACAGCCGTGGCCATCGCTTCGACAAAGCGGGCACCCGCGCGAATGATTCCGGAATGTTCAGCTTCGGATCCAACCATGAACCCGGAAACATCTTGAATGAAGACAAGCGGCGTCTGATGACGATTGCAGGTGTCGATGAAGTAAGCTACCTTCTCGGCCGATTCCGTATAGATGATGCCGCCGAACTTTGGTGGACCGCCCGAAGGATCGCGAAACATGCCGCGCGCGTTCACCATCACTCCGACCTGAATCCCGCGAATCTGCGCGTGACCGGTGATGATCTCTTTCGCGTAGCCGGCTTGAAACTCATCGAGATGACCTTCATCGAGCAAGCAATTCAAAACGTCGCGCATGTCATAAGGCTGTCGATGATCCTCGGGAAGAATGTCGTAGAGTTTCTCTTCAGGAGTCTTCGGTTCTCTGTTTTCTGACGGTTGAGTCCTGGAACTTGAAACTTGAAGCTTGAAACTTGAAACTATCTCTTTGATCTTCGCTATCGCTGCTTCATCATTCTTCACTCGATAGTGTGCCACACCTGAGATTTCGTTATGCGCGCGCGCTCCCCCAAGCGTCTCGTTATCTATCGTTTGACCCGTAGCGCCTTTCACCAGGTTCGCGCCGCCTAAGCCCATGAACGAAGTGCCGTCGACCATGATGATGATGTCCGACAAGGCCGGAAGATACGCGCCGCCGGCAATGCAAGGACCCATCACGGCGGAAATTTGCGGCACCTTCAGATAACGCCGCATGATCGAGTTGTAATAGAAGATGCGCGAAGCGCCGTACTGTCCGGGAAACACGCCGCCCTGGTAAGGAAGATTTACGCCTGCCGAATCGACCAGATAAATTATCGGCACGCGCGATCGCATGGCGATCTCTTGCGCGCGCAAAATCTTTTTGATTGTCTCAGGCCACCACGATCCGGCTTTCACCGTGGCATCGTTTGCGACGACGACGACTTCCCTGCTCGCGACGCGTCCGATCGTCGTTACCACTCCCGCCGCAGGTGCCTGACCAATCTCGTCCTGGCCCTGACTGACCTCTGACCTCTGACCTCTGATCTCTGGTTTGTATTGATCGTACGCGACCAGCAATCCAATTTCCTGACGATAGGAATCCTTGTCGAGCAGCAGATCGATTCGTTCGCGGGCCGTCAGCTTTCCCTGCTGATGCTGCTTCTCGATTTTGTCGGGACCACCGCCGGCGTGCAGTTTTGCTTCGAGCGCGCGAAGCTCAGCCGTCAATTGACGCAAGCGACCGCGGACGGCGACATCAGTGGATTTTTCTGAAATGAGCGATGCCTTTAATGGAAGCCTAGAGAGAGGTTTGACGGTGAATTTCGACGCCTGCATGCTTTTGAGACCCGGAAGTCACTTCGCTGCCACTGCTTGCCATCTTCTGATAAATAATGATCGATCCGAAAAATACCACAGTTGAGTATGCTTCTCAACGCCGGTGTCCGCGACGATTCAGTGCAACACCTTCAGAAGTCTTTTAAGAGTCGCATCGTCGGAAACACCTTCCTCAACTAACGCGCGTGATCCGTTAAGACTGATCGTCACGATGCCTTCGGGTGTTCGAAAACGTTTTGAGGAATTAGTCGAAGACGCTTCAACCAAAGCCGCGTCGGGATAACGCAGTTGAGTTCGCTTCACATACGCATCGAAGAACTCGCGCGCATCGATCGCCGTATCCCAAGTCGAAATTGACACGTAAAGCATTTCTCCCTTTGCATTCTCGTAAAGCGCGAAGCGATCTCCAGCCCATCCGGCGGCGGCCTGTTTTGATTCAACCGGTGATTTCAGAAACTGATCGAGAATCAGATAGAAGCCCCATTCGCCATCTACATCGGAAGCGATGCGCTTCCAACTCGGCAGTAATGAGTGATGAGTCATGAGTGATGAGTCTGATTTCTGACCTCTGATCTCTGATCGCTGACCTCTCCCGTTTAGCAACGACGTAACGTCAGGCAGCGTCACCTTCACTGGTGCCTCATGCGCAAAATATTTTTCGGGGTGCAGAATCTGTTCCGTCGATTGCGGCAAAGTCGCGAACGCATCCGACACAGATTTCCATCCGCCTTCTTTGTAAACCACGCGCGTCCAGTTCAATCCTTCCTGATACGGAAACAGCAGCGTCTCGCGGAGCGCCCGCGGAGCCTTATCAAGTTCTGCAGTCGCGATTCCATTCGCGCCCAGGGACTTCAGAAACGCGAGTGCGCGAAACGGATTGCTCGCAACGTACAGCGCCATGGCGAGCGTCGCGTCACCTTCGATTAAAGCATGCGCCGCCAGCTCAGCGTCAGAATCGCCCTTGGGCCAATGCTCGAAGCGACGTAAGTTGAAATGCTGATCTTGAAGTGCGTGCGTCAGTTCATGCGCCATGATTGGCTTCTGCCCGTCGATATCGATCCAATCAGCGAGATGAAACTGTTGCGTCTTCGGCTCGTAATATCCGGCGACTTGTTCTGTCAACAGGCGAATCATCAAGGCACGGTACTGAAAATCCGGCGGTGCGAGTCCCAATTTCTTGAGCATCGCTTCGCTGGCGTGCAAGTCGCCGGGCGAGGTGTCTTCATCCAGATTCTTGATTACCGCGCGCTCGATCTCGGCGCGTGATTGCGTCGAACTTTGCACGGGCCGAAGAATCGTGAGTTGGCGTACGTCGCTGGTCTCTTTAAGCACTTCCTGCGTTGCCGCAATCAGCGCTGCGTTGCGGGCTCCGGCGCTGGTTGTTGACGGCAACTGCGCGGGACCTTGAGCCGTGGTTGTCGATCGAAAAG
>QHXI01000043.1 GCA_003222895.1 Acidobacteriota bacterium
GTTTTCAAATAACAAATGGTTTGTTGTCGTGCATGAAAGTCAACGCCGATATATATTGTCTCCATAGCGCCTCCTTTCAGTCTCATGTCGAATGAGCGACTGGCCGTGAGTCTAGCACTCACGAAGGAGGCGCTGCTTCATAACATCAGTACCGGGAGCGATAGCGACCGGGTTGAACTTTCCGCAACCTCGATATTTACACGATGACCCGGTCGCTACCGCTCCCGGTACTGATGTTATCTTGCTCCTGCTTCCGGCGGATCGTCCGGCTCTTCCTCGTCATCGTAAATCCCACGTCGCAAGTCTTGCTGCACCTCGACCGATTTTTTTGCGGCTGGATCCAGAATCTGCTGCAGACCCATTAGACCAGCCGTTCGCGCACCCAACTGCTTACGCCGTTGAAACTCTTCTTCATCCTTCACGTCATAGGGCTTGGTGATTTGATTCAACAAGAGCAACCCGCCGATTATCACCAGCGCGATGATTCCGAGTCCGATCCAATCAATCGCGCTCATGCAGTGACTTTCATTTCGCGCTCGATGATCGCGCGAACGCGTTCCAAATCCTCCGCAGTGTCGACCCCGATCGAAGGCGACGCCGCTTCGACCACGCTTATTTTTACGCCGCGATCCAGGGCGCGAAGTTGCTCCAGTGATTCTTTTCGTTCGTTTTCTGATTGCGGCCAACGAGCGAACTGCAAAAGAAACTCGCGGCGATAAGCGTAGAGGCCCGTGTGCTTACGAAAACTAAAAAGCAGCGCCGGTTCCGCTCCGAGCGCTGCTTCGATCGAGCCGTATTTCTCCACGGCCTGATTAGGAAACGAAATCGGTTTGCGCGAAAAACCATTCGCATAGCCGTGCTCATCAATTGTCACTTTAACGACAGAATGATTTAGAACCTCGGACGCGTCGGTGATCGGCTCGTAAGTCGTCGACATCTGCGCGTCCGGATCTTCGGCCAATGCTTTTACCGCACGATCAATCGTCACGGGATCTATTAAGGGTTCATCTCCCTGAACATTGACAATAATGTCCGCGCGCAGATTATGTGCGACCTCGGCGATGCGGTCGGTCCCGCTTGGATGATCGGCGCGCGTAATCATCGCATCAAAGCCCGCCGCGTTGACCGCATCGACGATTCGCGGATCGTCAGTCGCAACAATCGTCCGCGAAATGGTTGATGCTGCGCACGCGCGTTGCGCGACCCACACGATCAGCGGTTTTCCCCCAATATTCAGCAAAGGCTTGCCCGGAAGACGCGTCGAACTGTAACGAGCGGGGATTACTGCGACTGCTTTTGGTTGGGAATTTGAACCCGTGTGAATCACGGGATTACACCTTAACGCGTGCGGGTAAGAGTGTCAACGCGGAAAAACGATCCACAGATTTCACAGATTACACAGAAAGACAGTTGGCCACAAAGAGGCACAAAAGGCGCAAAGAAAATTTGTCGGCGATAGATCGATTCTTCTAATTCGTTTTGTGCTTCTTGTGCCTTTTCGTGGCTATCTCTTTTTCCTGATCTGCGTAATCTGTGGATTGCCTACTTCTCGCTGATCACAAACGTCGGCACCATGCCGCCGCCGGCAGTCACGTTGGCGAGTTCATTCGAGGACAAACGCGTGAACGCCGATCCGACCTTGCCGTTAAAAAGCAGTGGATCGAGATCGACCAGTTGCTCGACAAACTGAATCGTATCGTCGGGAGTAAGCGCGGGAAATGTCTCGCGCGCCGTCGGCACGCGCTCCTGCACAAGATAATCACCATTCGCGAGCGCGTTGTGAATTGCTTCGTCCCAACCAATCTCGTCCGTATTCCAGCCAATGTAAATTCCATGCCCGCCGTAGTCATCGTTCGGCTTTAGGACGAGGCGATCACGTCGCTCGTCGATGAATTCAAGCAAGCTGATTTCATCGCCGTAGTAATCCGTTTTCCCCGAGCGCACGCGCCGGGTCCAGGGAACATGACCGGAGATCGCTTCGCGCTCTTCAGGTGTAAACATCGGCGTGTAGCGCGCATCTGTGAGCACTGCGAACAATGCCTTCTTGTGAATTATTTTTGAGCGAAAGCTGTTGACCATGCACACCGACCCGGCGCGATAAGCATCGAGCAGCGCCGCTTGCTCGCGCATGATCGGCAGATATTCGTTCACCAGTAGCCGCTTGTAAACAATGTCGATTTCGAAATCGCGAGCCCGCAGCCGGCCGCTGGTGAATTCAAGTTCGTCTGGCGAGGCGATAATCGATGGGCATCCTTGTGATTCAAAATACTCTCGGAACAGCTCGAACTCCTTCTGCGTCGGCATGCCTTTGAGATCGACAATCGCGATCTGCGGTGCGCGATCCGGTTTGCGACCGAGAAATTCTTCGTGACAATCGAGCAGAACCTTCAGCATTAGCGGCCGACCTTCGAATCTGCGCACGTTGTACGTTTCCGCAAAACGTTTCATCACTGGAAGTTGCTGGAAAATCTCAAAGGCTGCATCGCCATATGCAATTCCCGCAGGACTTTCGCCATTCAATTCCACGAAGCTGTACGCCTCGTCCGTCAAGAAAGAATCTAGTCGCGCCGTCGGAGATACAGCGCGATAGCCCGGATCAATTTTCACCAGCTCGCGTTCAATCTCCGTGAGACCAAGTTCGGCCAGCAGCGTCTCGTCAGAAACTGCGGCGTCTTTGACCTTCTCGATCGCACTCCAGACCGTTTCGCACACCCGCACGACTTGAGTGAAGTCGTCTTCGCTGACGAAATGCGGGCGCAAATAAGGAGACAGACGACGGCCACCGAAGATCAGCTTGGCGTGCTCGAGTCCTTCATCAAGCAGCTTCAGCGACGATTGGGCCAGGTCGCGATCGTTCAGCAGTTCGTGATAATGAGAAACGGCTTCGTTGAGCATTTGAAGGAGCGCACGCATCCGGCGTGCGATTCGCGGGTATCTTGTCCGCCTGTTCATCCTTTCCTGAAATTACTTTTTTCGCGGTGCATTCACGTTGAGCTTAATCACCACGCCGTCGCGAATTAGATCGTCGGCTTTGCCGGGATACAGCAGGCTCCAATCTTTGCGATTGATTGCAAATTCGGAAGTCACTGAAACGCTGTCCGGCGTAATTTGAATCGTCGCCGGAAAACTGATCGACTTCTTCACGCCATGCAGATCGAAGTTGCCGGTGATAGTGTGCGTGCCGCCGCCGGAAGTGTTTGGCTCGATCTTTGTTGAAATGAACGTGGCCTTGGGAAACTTCGCCACGTCAAAAAAGTCCGGGGTCTGCAGGTGTTTGGTCAGGTCCGGTTCATCCGTCACAACCGAATTCGTCTCAATATCGATCGAGACGCGGCTATTCTCAGCGCTGTTATTCACCAGACCGATTGTGCCGGTGAAGCGTTTGAAAGATCCATTGTGGCTTCGCGTCACCTTCGCGGCGATAAAATCAATCTTCGAATTGTCGGGTGAGATGTTGAGCATCTCACCGCCGGCAGGCTTTGACGAGTTTTCCGGCGCCGCGTTCGAAACCGACGCCTTCGGCTTGTTTGCCGCCGGATTCGCGCACGCGAACATCAATAACGCCGCGAACAGAACCAGCAAAGTTAGAAATCGCATCTTCTCTTCCCTCACCTGAATCTACAAATAGGACAGCCACCAATCCTTTCGTCGAGCCTTCACGCCGGCGAACCATTTGCAAAGCGGATAGAGCAAAAGCACTCCGCCAATCCACGAGAGATAGACAATGACGAGACTGAAACCATTGCCGTGTGGCGGATTTGTGAACCAGTCAATCGGCGTCTGAAACAACCAATGGACGGGCTTGTGGAATGTCGCGTGCAGCACAACGGCGATCGTGTGCGACGTCACCCATTGCAAAACATAAAAGAACAGCGGCACGCGCCCAAACGTCACGAAGAAATTCCGACTCGATGTTCCGATCGACTGAGTTGCTGACGCAATCGCGTTCCGGCCTGGCTCAAAAAAATGGAGCGCAATGATCGCCGGGCCAATCGTCATCAACAAGTAATCGAGCGACGGCGGATATTTTGTCGTGTTGATGAACGAGAGAATCGTAAAGACGAAATTCTTCTGGTGCGACCAGTGTTGCGGCTCACCGTACTTGTCGATTGCGCGGATCAATACGAACAGCATCGTCGCCGCGCCGCCGATAATTAGTAGCCAACGTTTGCGGCTCGCTGATTCTCTTTTGTATAGCGCGCCGAACGCGTAACCAACGGCCATCACGCCAATCCACGGAATCAGCGGATACAAAACGAAGACGAGCGGGCTTGGAAATTTTGGGCCGATCGGAAAGATGCCGGGCTGATGAAATAGCATCCAGAGTTTCGCGCCCCAACTCGGCACCGGCGTGCCCGGCCCCCGCCACGGTGTCGCCGGAAAACGATCGAAATAGTTATGAACGGCGATCATCAGCAGACCGAAAGCGGCCACCACCCTCAAGGGAAGGTGAATTAGCGCGGCAAGCACGATCATTGAGAACCCGATTACCCAAATGACTTGCAGGAAAAGCAGAAAGCGCGGATCGAGATTGAAGAACGCGGCGGCTCGCACGACTGTGACTTCGAGAATGATCAGCCAAACTCCGCGCGTGATTAAGAATCGCGAAAGCTCGCGCTTGCTTTTTCCGCGAGCTAATTGCAAATACGCTCCTGTGCCCGCGAGAAATACAAACACGGGCGCGCAGTAGTGTGTAATCCAACGCGTCAGGAACAGTGAGGTCGTAGTCTTTGAGAGGTCGAGCGGATCGAATAGCAGCGCGCCGGAGTGAACAAAGTCGCGCGTGTGGTCCAGCATCATGATCACCATCACGATGCCGCGCAGCAGATCGACGGAATCGATTCGTTTGCGCGAAATCCTTGCCGGCTCAGGATCCAACGGCCCCGCGCCGCTCGGGGCGGCGTGAGGGTCGAGATGATCGTGTGTCGCGCCAGGCATGTTCGCAGTTGTTCAGGAAACTGCGGGAGTCTATCGCACTAACCAAGCAAATTCGAGCGAAAGATTGTAAAAAGTTGTGAAGCGCTGTTCCGATCAGAGTTCAATCTGCTGCGCGGAAATGACTGGGGCGAATGACCGAATCTTGGTGATGGTCTCGTCGTTCAGTGGACCATCGACCTCGATCACCGCCATCGCTTCACCACCGCGCTCCTGACGACCCAGATGAAACGCGCTGATATTGATGCCATGATCGCCGAGAATCGTGCCGACGCGGCCAATGACGCCGGGCACATCGCGATTGTGCATCACCAGCATGAATCCGCGCGGAACAGCTTCAATGCGAAAGCCGTTGATTTTCGTAATGCGGCCTTCGCGATATCCTTCCGCCGTCGTGAAAACGGATCCCGACGCCGCCTGCTCGCCGGCGGCGGAAACGACCGACGTTCGCATGGCAGATACTGCGTTTGAACCGCGCACGTACGACGTAGTGACTGAAATCCCGCGCTCTTCGGCGATAAGGAATGCATTTACGATATTGACGCGCGCGCTTACATCGCGCAGCAGTCCCGAAAGAAACGCGCGTGTAACTGGAGCGGCGTCAGCATCGACGAGCTCGCCGGCGAATACCAAACGAACTTCGCGTATGGCGCTGTTTGTTAATTGCGCGTGAAAGCGTCCGAGACCTTCGGCCAGAGCAAGATAAGGTTGCAGCGTCGTCAACTGTTTCTGATCGATGGCGGGAAGATTCACCGCACCGCGCAAGGCTCCTGTCAAAAGAAAATCCCGCATCTGTTCAGCGACGGTAAACGCGACACCTTCCTGAGCCTCGGTCGTTGATGCGCCGAGATGCGGCGTCACGATCACTTGATCGAGAGACAGCAATGGGTGATCGGAAGGTGGTGGTTCCTGCTCAAAGACATCAAGCGCCGCGCCCGCGATCCTGCCCGACTCAATCGCATCGTAAAGCGCACCTTCGTCAATTAGTCCACCACGCGCGCAATTAATGATGCGTGCGCCCTGCTTCATTTTCGCTAGCGCCTGCGCATCGATCAGCGCGCGCGTGTCTGCCGTCAACGGTGTGTGAACGGTTAAGAAATCGGCGCGTGCCAAAACGTCGTCGAGGGAACCGGTTTCTATTTCCAAATCGCGTGTCTGGTCGGAAGCAATAAAAGGATCGTAAGCGACGATCTTCATCCCCAGCCCGTGGGCGCGACTAGCAACCACGCGCCCAATGCGGCCCAAGCCGACGATGCCAAGCGTCTTGCCTTGCAACTCGGTGCCGATGAAATTCTTTCTTTCCCACTTACCGGATTTCAAACTGCTGTTCGCCTGCGGCACGCGTCGCGCAAGCGCAACCAACAACGCGATCGTATGCTCGGCGGTTGTGATCGTATTTCCATCCGGCGCGTTCATTACCACAATGCCGCGCGCCGTCGCCGCGGGCACGTCGATGTTGTCAACGCCGACACCCGCTCGGCCAATGACGCGAAGATGCTTCGCGGCGTCGAGCAAATCGGCGGTGACTTTCGTTTCGCTGCGAACGATTAGCCCTTCTGGATCGGCAAGCGCTGCGCGCAATTCGTCGAGTGTTAACTTGAGCGTCTTTTCAACGGCGAATCCTGCAGCGCGCAACGGTTGCAGACCGCTTTCGCTAACGTCGTCAGAAACGAGGATCTTTCTTTGCTCCACGGGCATCGATAAAAACTGATTTGATTTTAGTTCAAAAGCTGCGCGGATAGATTAGCAGATATCCCGAGATGATCAGGGAATTCACGATCAGTGCGTAAGCGCCGGCAACAATATCGTCAGCCATGATTCCGAGACCCGACTCGAGCGCTTCCAGCCGCCGGATTGGATACGGCTTCCAAATATCGAACAAGCGAAACAAGATGAAAGCCGACAGAATGCTCCACCAGGTCGGCAGCCAGAACGGTCCGGAGAGCAGCGCGATCATCTGTCCGGCAACTTCATCGATGACAACGATCGAAGGATCCTTTTTTCGAATTATTTTCTCAGCGCGAGATGCGGCCCAAATTCCTGCCATGGTGATCAGGAAAATTACCAGAAGCATCAGCGCCAATTGAGGCGTAAAGATATAAAGGAGACTTAGCCGTCCACGCTCGGCCCTGGCTTCCAGAATCTGATAGAGCCAGGTCCAGATTGTGAGATAGAGTCCAACGCCGACGAGCGATCCGGCTGTACCCGGAGCGATCGGAAAGTAACCAACGCCGCAGGTTGCGATCGCTAACGCGAGGTAATCACCCGCGGTGCGGCGTTTCCGCGATGCGATTTCGTTTGCCGAAACCGCGACGGCAGGATTCAGTTCGTCGCTGGATTCTTTTACCGCAGTCAGTGGTTCGTTGTCAGTGGTCAGTTGTTTCTCTCTCATCGACGACAATTCGTTAATTAGGCACTCATCAAGGGCGAACGACTGACAACGGACCACCGACGACTGACAGGCTAGACTATCCTTCCCACCAGATCATATTCTTGCGCTTCGGTAATCAAAACATCCACCAGTGTGCCAGGCAAGGGTTCGAATTCCTCGGGCGCATCATTAATCAAAACGCAACCATCGATATCAGGCGCCTGCGTTTCCATGCGGCCCTGCCAGAGCAATTCGCTTTCATTAGATTCACCTTCGAAAAGCACGCGCACGATTTCGCCGATTCGTGCTTTGTTTTTGCGACGCGCGATCTTCGCTTGTTCTTTCATCAAACGCCCGCGCCGCTGTTTTGCAATCTTCGGCTCAACTTTATTCGGCAGATCGAACGCCGGCGTGCCTTCTTCATCAGAATAAGTGAAGACACCGACGCGATCGAATTCGACGTTTTTCACAAAGGCCAGCAGCTCGTTGAAATCTTTTTCGGTCTCGCCGGGAAAGCCGGTTATGAAAGTCGTGCGCACGGCAATGCCGGGCACGCGTCCGCGCACGCGCTCGATCAAACGCTCGAGCGATGCGCGATTGCCGCCTCTCTTCATTGACTTTAGAACATTTTGAGAAGCATGCTGCAAAGGCATGTCGAGATACTTCACGGCCTTCGGCTCTTCGGCCAGCACCTCGAGAAACGAATCGCTGACGTGCGTCGGGTAGGTGTACATCACGCGCACCCAGTCAATGCCATCAGTGTGCGAAAGCTCGCGGAGCAGATGCGCGAGCGCATCCTGTTTGCCGAGGTCTTCACCATAGCGCGAAGAATCCTGCGCGACCAGAATCAATTCTTTCACGCCTTCTTCCGCCAGCTGATGAGCTTCCGCGACGATCGATCCGAATCGACGGCTGCGAAAGTGTCCGCGCATCTGCGGAATGAAACAGAAGGCACAAGGACGATCGCAGCCCTCGGCAATTTTGAGAAAGGCATAATGAGAAGGCGTGGCGAGGACGCGTGGCGTAGATTCATCGTAGAGATATGTCGCGCTCTGATTGCCGAGCGGCACGACCGGCAGCGATCGGGTATTTGTATTTGGATCGCAGACACTAAGGATGTCGTTGATTTGGCTCGTGCCGATGAACGCATCGACTTCCGGCATCTCAGCTTTCAGTTCATCGCGATACCGCTCTACTAAACAGCCGGCGACAATTAATCGCTTAGCCTTACCATCTGTTTTCAGGCGCGCGGCTTCGAGAATTGCGTCGATCGATTCTTTCTTCGCGGAATTAATAAAGCCACACGTATTCACGACCACGGTATCCGCGTCTTCTGCATCCGCAGTTATTTGATAACCCTTTTGTTTGAGCTGGCCCATCATGACCTCGCTATCGACGAGGTTCTTCGGGCAGCCCAGACTAATGAATCCAACTTTATTCATATGATCCATTTACCACAAAGGACACAGAGAGAACTCAATATGGCTTAATAACCAAGCCGATTTCTCTTTGCTGATTTGTTTTTTCTTCTCTGCGTCCTCTGGGGTTAATTATTCCTTCGACTGTGCTCAATTCGCGCCAACAGATCGTCAATCTGCGCGCGTTCTGAATCGGACAACTCATCGTCCCCGAATCTTACTCGATTGTACGCATTCGTAATCGCCTGCGCTTCATTCACGCCAACGGCGGACGCAAACTCCAAAGGCGTCTGATACAGCTCGCGCTTGATGCCCTGCTTTTCTAGCGCCTTCAACAATCGTTCGTAGAAATCAATGCGCGTAACTTCAGTTTCACTTCCGACTCGCCACACCTTGAGCCCTCGCCGCCAACCAAAGCGTCTCACGCGACGTGTTAGGAAAACCAGAACTACCAAGCCGGTGATTGAGCTAAGCACGATCGTGATTGGGTTGACGAGCGAAGGTAGCTTGGCGCGGGCTTGATCGAATTTGCTCACTGACCCGCGCTGCAAATCAACTAACTGCCTTCGCAGTGAAGTTACCAACGAATGCTGCTCGTCCTTGTCATAACCAACGACGTACTGAAACCACATCAACTCAAATGCTTCAGAATATTTGCTCAGCATCCCCGCCAGACCGGATCGCGTTTTCGCGACGCGGCCAGCCGGCGGTGTCGGATCGAATGTCACCCACGAATTCGTCTCCGGGAAATAAACTTCGACCCACGAATGCGCATCACTTTGCCGAACTGTGAACGCGCCCGCCGCTTCGTTGTATTCACCTGGCAGGAAACCGTTGACTACACGCGTCGCAATGCCTTGCGTGCGCAGCATGACCGCCATCGCCGTCGCGAAGTATTCGCAGTGACCTTGCTTCACATTGAAGAGAAAATCTGAAAGCGGATCGGGACCACCGGCTTTCAGGTCCAGCGTGTAGACGTAGCTTTCGCGCAGGTACGATTCGACCGCGCGCGCGGCGTCGTAGCCATTTCGCGATTCGCTCTTTTGAATCACGTTTCTCGCCAGTGCCGCAATTCGTGGATCGAGATTGTTTGGCAGTTCAAGGTAACGAGCCGCGGTAATTAGGTACTCCAGGCGGTCGGAGCGCAGGGCATTCGCGCCGGGCTCGGTCGTGTCAGAGTAGACTTTGTAAACAACTCGCTCCTGATCGTGCGGACGCGTCTGAAGTCCGCCTTCGGAATCGACCCACAGAAATGGCAGTTTGCTCTGCACCGCGATTGCGCGCGGCGCGCCGAACAGCACGGGTGTATCGACCGGCTCCAAGAAAAAGGTCTGCGTCGTCAGATGCGCGAGGCTCGCCGTCGTGCCAATTTGAAAGAGACCGCTTTCACTCTCTTTCTTTTCTGATCGTTCGGCGACGCGCGATTTCTTCCAGGCCTTTCCCGTGAACTCGTCGAGTGCAATGCCGCGCCAGCGCAGACCGTTCGACGGCATCGCACCCAGGTTGTCGATGCGCACATGCATGAAAACTTCGTCGTTGCCTTTGAGTTGTCCAATCTGTCCCAGCGTTACGTTGTCGGAAAAGCCGATGAAACCTGAGACACCATTGCCACCGCGCCGTAGCGCGCTTGACGCAGTGCGCGGTGCGATCAGAAAGAACGGCAACGCAAGGACAACGATTAAAGCGAGAAGACCAATTGATACAAGTGGCAGTCGACGCGTCTCTAGATAGCGCCTGCGCCATAAGCGCATGGGAAGTTTTCTGAAAAGCGTTGAATCCGGCGGCACCAGCAGTCGCGTCTGGGTAACCGTGACCTTCTTTCGCGCCTTCTGAATTTCAAACGCGACCACGGTGGAAAGCGCGCATAGCAGGTAAAGAACGAGGGTGGCCAGGAAGACTGGACTCGCGGTTAGTCCGGCGGCGAGCAATACTTCGAAAAATGAAATCAGATAAAGAAAAAACCAGTCGCGATCGGCTTTGCGTTGGAGGAGCTTGACGGCGGAAAGAAAAAGAATCAGGTGCGCCAGGACGGCCACTTCAATGGTGCCGTGAGCAGCGCCTCCCGCGCTCGAGCTGATTCCGCCGCCTTGAGCCAGATCACCGGTGTCACCGAATCCGTTCAGCAGAAGCGGTGTGAGCACGCGCCAATCGAAATAAAAGATGGGAATCGAAATGAGAATGACAACGAGCGCAATCCGCTCAGTCAATTGCCGGCGCGTCCCTTCTAGTTTGAACGCTACGATCGTCACCAGCGCAAACGCGATCGTCAGCGAGACACCAGCTCCGCCCGCGACAAATAACGCCAGCGCCGCGGCGCCGATCGTGGCGTAGGACGTTAGGCGGAAGTACGTGTTGAAATTCATGACGCTATTTGACGCTCCAGTTTAACTGAAGGCCTGCCGCTTCCGAAGTTCGCGGTGGTATACTCTCGGCGAACAGGAGCATGTCGTGTCCGCAAACGCTGAGAAGATTCTTCAAGAAGCTTTGAATTTGCCGCCGCAGGATCGTGCGGAAGTGCTGGAGCGTCTGCTTGCAACCTTTCAGGAAGCGCCCGATCCGGAACTTGACAAGCTCTGGGCACTAGAAGCTGAAGATCGTTCGGATGCATATGAACGTAGCGAGTTGGGCAGCGTTTCCGCCGAAGAAGTATTTGCTCGAATCGATCGTCAGCGCGGCAAATGAAGGTTACTTACCTCGACGCAGCCGATGCGGAATTCCAAGATGCGATAGACTACTACAACTAGCAACGCGCCGGACTGGGATTCGAGTTTTCTGACGAAGTCAAAGAAACCGTCACGCGTATCAGGAATTATCCCGAAGCTTGGACGCCGCTGTCGAGGCGTACGCGCCGCTGCCAAGTCCATCGATTTCCCTACAGCATTATCTACGAAACACGAAGCGAGGTAATTATCATCGTCGCGATTCAACATCATCGCCGCAAACCGAACAATTGGCGCAAGCGTCTCGCGGGGCAATAGCCCGACCGTAAGGGAGGACGTATTCGTCCGCTCAGCGGACGTTCGAGAATAGCCCAGCACTTTAGTGCTGGGTAACGAGCGAGAGAATGATCAGAGCCCGCTTTAGCGGGCGAAAGAAAGCGTTACCCTTGTCGTCTGCTTAGCAGGCTTTGTTTATTGGTGATTTCCTAAACCTGCCTGGTCATTTTGTAGGTTTGCTGCGTCGTTCTGTTAACTTAGACAGCCGCAAGGACAGCCTGCTTCATAGCTTTGCTAACCGTCTTGGTGGCAACGAAAGCTTTCCTCGTGACTTTGCTAACCTTCTGTGTAGCAAGGAAAGCTTTCTTGGTGACTTTGCTAACCTTCTGCGTCGCAAAGAAGGCTTGCTTGGTGCTTTTGTTAACCTTCTTCGCGGCAAAGAAAGCTTTGTTTGTCGCTTGGTAAACCTTCTTAGTGGCAAAGAAAGCTCTGGTTATCGCTTGGTAAACCTTCTTTGGGGTAAACAAAGCTTTCTTCGTGGCTTTGTTAGGCCGTTTGGACGATGCGAAGGCCAAGATCCATAGCGCGCAAGTTGCGCCTCGCATCCGGTCGCTACCGCTCGCGGTTTACCAACTTCTGTCGCCCGTTTCACGGGCTTCGATTGTTATTGATGGATGCTTACCCAGCGATGAATCGCTGGGCTATTTCCGGTCGTCCGCTGCGCGGACTTAAGTCAATCAGCACGCAAACCAGTGTGGTGTATATTTAAATGCGTGGTTAATAAGAAATGGAAGATGTTTGAGCGCATTGTCGCCGCCATTCATATGGCGGAGCAAAAAGGAGCGACTGTGCGTTGGAATGAGACAATCAATGGGCGTCAGTTTGATGTTACGGTTCGCTTCAAGCACGGACTCTACGAATACCTCACCGTGATCGAATGTAAGGATTATGCAAATCCCGTTTCAGCGGAGAAAGTAGATGCGCTAGTAACCAAATTCCGAGATGTCGGCGCTGACAAGGCAATCATGATCGTGTCCTCAGGTTTTCAGTCCGGAGCGATCGAGGTTGCTAAACGGCACCACATTCAATTGTTTTCACTGAGAAAGCTCTCGGAGACGGAGGAGAACAGCATAGTTGACGCTTTGCTGCCCGTGTTATGGGTGCACCGTTTTCGATTCGAGTTCGACGGGGGAAAGCAAGAGCTTGCTATCCCGGAAGAGCCAGGCGTCCTCAGATTATTTCTTCGAAATGGACGTATTGTGGGTCCAGGTATTGATACAGTTCCCGAGAAAATACTTGACGGGATAACCGACGAAATGGATCGCCTAGCAAGCGCAGAGCCCAAGAGATATGTCGTCCAGTTTCCCAAAGGAACTGTAGCAATTCATCCTAATCTAGGTACGCGGTATCCGGTCGCTTCGTTTTCCATGATCTATCAACTCATAACCGCGAGCGACCTCGTAACCACCACTGGCCTAGGGGTTGATCGCTATTTCGATGGTTCAGTCATGCAGCTTCAAGATGAGATTACGAACAAAACAGTTCTGGTGGATTCTTCCGAACTGAGATTAGGAGTCGACACTGTTCTTCGACCGGGCAAGTACTATTGCAACCCTCACTTGAAA
>QHXI01000044.1 GCA_003222895.1 Acidobacteriota bacterium
AGCATCAAAACTTTAGTGAATAACGGGGCAGTGGCCCGACCGTGAGGGAGGGCGTGATTTAACGATACGACAAACGCCCGCCCTCACGGCCGGGCTACTGCCGCGGGCCACTTGCTCTCCCTGACAATCGGGCTTCTGAGATGCTCCGGTTTGACGCGGCTCAATAGTTTCTGCAGAATCACAAATTCTTTTTGGCGGCGAGGGCCGCTTTACTTTTGTTCCGATTCCGAATCATCACTTTGATCAGCAAATGACCCCTGACATTAAAACCGACTCCCAAACCGGCGCGAGCATGACGGGCCGTGAACTTCCGCCCACGCTCGCGCCGCTGCGAGAATTGTCCTGGAATTACTGGTGGAGCTGGGCGCCGGATGGCGCGGAGATATTTCGCGATCTTGATTCAAATCTGTGGCAACAGTGCGAGCAGAATCCGCGTTTGTTGCTGACACAAATTTCCGATCTGCGACTGACGCAAATGGCTGCGGATCCTTCGTTCGCTGAACGCGTTCAGAAGCTCCATGAACGATTCGTAGCTTACACGAGTGAAACTCGGCCATGGCCCAAGCTGCAACTCTCGCCGCGCATCACTAAACAAAATCCGGTTGCCTACTTCTGTGCCGAGTTCGGCGTGCACAATTCTCTGCCGCTTTATTCCGGTGGTTTGGGAATTCTCGCCGGCGATCATCTGAAGTCGGCCAGCGATCTGAATGTGCCGCTCGTGGCGATCGGTCTGTTCTATCGTTTTGGTTATTTCCGGCAGCGTCTGCGGCGCGACGATTGGCAGGAAGAGCAGTATCGCGAAAATCATTCTGACGAATTGGCCGTGCATGAGGTCAAAGACGCGGACGGCCAGTCTCTGGTCGTCGAAGTCATCATGCGCGATCGCAAAGTCGTTGCGCGTGTTTGGCGCGTTGATGTGGGCCGCGTGCAGCTTTACCTGCTCGATACGAACGTCCCTGAAAACGAAGTCACGGATCGTTTGGTGACCGGCCATCTCTACGGCGGCGATCGCGAGACGCGTCTGGTTCAGGAAATGATGTTGGGTATCGGCGGCATCCGTCTGCTGGAGAAGCTCGGCATCGAACCGGCGGTCTTCCATCTGAACGAAGGTCATTCGGCTTTTCTCACGCTCAAACTTGCGCATCAATCGATGCAGCGCGAAGGCTTGAGCTTCGTCGAAGCGGCGAACCGCGTTCGCGAACGTTGCGTCTTTACCACGCACACGCCCGTTGCCGCCGGGCACGACGAGTTCGAAGCAGCGTTGGTGGAGAAGTGTTTCGGTGACTGGCCACAGCAGGCTCTCAGTTTATCGATGGAAGAGTTTGTGAAACTCGGACGCGTGAACGGCGACTCGCAAGAATGGTTCGGGCTGACGCCGCTGGCCCTGCGTATGTGCCGCTCGAGCAACGGCGTGAGCAAGAAGCACGGCGAGGTTTCGCGCGAGCTTTGGCGCCAGATGTGGCCCAATGTTCCAGCGGACAAAGTTCCGATCACCTCGATTACTAACGGCGTGCATCCGCAAACCTGGGTCGCGCCTTTGCTGCGACGAGTCTACGAAGAGACTGTCGGTGAAGATTGGGTCGAGCGCTCGCGCGACGCAAGTGTTTGGGCCTACGGCATAGAAAATCTTTCAGACGAAGAACTTTGGAAAGCGCATCAGTTACTGAAACAGCGCCTGGTGGCTTTCATTCGCGATCATTCTTTTGATGCACGGCTCGCGCGTGGTGAAAGCGAAGCTCACATCGAAGCCGCGCGCACCATGTTCGATCCGAAGATTCTAACGATCGGTTTTGCCCGTCGCGTCGCCGGATACAAACGTTGGGATTTGTTGTTGAGCGATACGGATCTTCTCACCAAACTAATCAACGATTCCCAGCGGCCGGTTCAATTCGTGTTTGCCGGCAAAGCCCATCCGCAGGACCAGGGCGCGAAGCAGGTCTTGCAGAAGTTGCTCGACTGGCAGCGCGATCCCTCTGTGCGTCAGCGCGTCTCATTCATCGAAGACTACGATCAGGAGATCGCGCGGCAGTTGGTCCAGGGCGTTGATGTTTGGATGAACGTGCCGCGCCGGCCGATGGAAGCCTCAGGGACCAGCGGCGAAAAGGTCGCGATCAATGGCGGCCTGAATTTTTCCGTACTCGATGGCTGGTGGCTGGAAGGCTATGACAGCGACAACGGATTCGCGATTGGTGATTTCAGTGAACTAGGCGATGACGAAGCCGATCTCCGCGATGCTGAGTCAACCTATCGCGTGCTGGCCGAGGAAGTCATCCAGCGTTTCTACGATCGCGATGAAGAAGGAATGCCGCGCCTTTGGATTGCGATGATGAAGCGTTCCGTTCAGACTCTCGTGCCGCGATTCAGCAGCGATCGAATGGTCGCTGAGTATGTCGAGCGGATTTACTAACCGCCGTATTGACAGAAGGGCACCGTGGCGTATAATCTTAAGCGTGATGAACGAACGACCCATCGGCATTCCTTAATCCTGCACTAATACTTGAAACCAAGGCTGGTCGTGCAAATGGTCAAAATCTTTGTCTGTTTGCGCGTCTTTTTTTGTACTAGAGTCTAATCGAAAACACCGCTTTAAATCCTCCGTAATTCCACGGACCAACACGTCTCGGTCGCCTGCGTTAGCTGTTCGCCATTGCAAACTACGGTAGCACGCGCGGTTAAAGTGCGCGGTAATCAATGCCACGTCAGGGGGAGCGTCAGAGCGGCTTCGTCGTATGATGTATTCCGATAAAACATCCTCTGCTGCGTCGTGTTGGTTTAGAGCGCGATACAAGCGAGCCAAACGGAGATTCACGAAAGGATCGGCCACGTAGTTTCCGTTTCTCAAATCCAACAAAGCGGTAACGGATTCAATCTGAAGTCGCTTTATCCCTTCTTCAAGCGTCAAATTGGACACCATCGTCGCGATAGCGATGCGCGTTGCATAAGTCATGTGAACTTGGACCTTGTCAACTTCCGCTTGTAACTTTCTGATCTCTATGTCCAAGATCTTCGTCTGCGTCTCTCTTAGATCCTGCAACGCCTTAGTCTGAGCGTCCTTTTGCTCCTGCAAAGCCTTGGTCTCCTGATCCTTCAGCTTTTGCAGAGCGTTTATCTCTTCCGATTTCATGTCCAGCATCGCCTGAGCTTGGGTGGACTTTAGCGTTTGAAACTCATTAGTCAGGGTTTCCAATTTGTTTACTGAGTTCTTTGCCTGATCTACGTTTGCCTGAACGCTTGTGTAAGCACTAATGCCGAGCGCTATTGCATAGATGGTCGAGAGCCCGAGCAACAGCGACGCAATTTTCTGCAGTTCATCCGTCCGCTTGCTGTAGTTCTCGACCCTTTCCTTAAGAGTCTCCTGATTTTCGCCCGACGAAGCTGTTGGTCCCGGCAAAATTGTGATTGGCGTTATTGGACGCGGCCATGATCCAATAATGACAAGAACCAAAGCACTCGCGATGACAAGCAGGAGAAGCGCAATGAGAATCTTGTTCCAAGGTACTTTCGAAGCCATGACAGAACCTCCGATGTTTGGGATTCGGAAAGTATACACGGATTTTTGGCTTTCGCTTCTTTGCCGTTCATCGTTGTAAACTATTTCACCGATGAAGTACTGCTCGATCTGCAACGAAAAATTCGACGACAGCGTGAGCTTCTGCCCGACGGATGGCGAGGTACTCGAAGAAGATTCGGGTTCGCTTGTCGGCAAGGCGCTTGACGGTCAATATCAAATCGAAGCCTTGCTGGGTAAAGGCGGAATGGGCGCCGTCTATCGTGCGCGTCACATCCTGCTCGGTGATCGCGTTGCCATCAAAGTTCTGCCGCCGGAAATGCGGAGCAACACTGAATGGCTGCGTCGCTTTCAGCGTGAAGGTCAGGCTGCGCGCCGCTTTCGTCATCCGAACGCAGTCACGGTTTACGATCTGCGCACGTCTGCCGACGGCACGATCTATCTCGTGATGGAATACGTCGAGGGCAACACGCTCGACGTTGAATTGCGCAAGCGCGGAAAATTTTCTGCGGCTGAAGCCGTCGCCGTGCTTGGGCCAATCATGGGCGTGCTCAACGCCGCGCACGCGATGGGTGTCGTCCATCGCGATCTCAAACCCGAAAACATAATGATCGGGAAAGCCACGACGGGCGGAGAACCCGTGGTGAAGTTGCTCGATCTTGGAATCGCAAAATTGCGCGAAGTCGCCGGCGCGGAACGAACCGGAAACACCAACCTGACGATTGCCGGACAGATGCTCGGCACTCCTTACTACATGTCGCCGGAACAGTGGGGCGAGCTGCCGGACGACGGCAATTCCGAAATCGATGGACGCGCGGACATCTACAGTTTGGGTTGCGTCTTCTACGAGATCATCGCCGCCAGACGTCCGTTCAGTGGGATGACGCTGGCGGAGCTGCGACGCCAACACATCGCGGTGACGCCGTCGCCCTTGCACGAACTCGACGCCGGCGTTCCTGAAAGTTTCAGCCGCGCGATCGCGCGATCGATGTCGAAAGATCGCGGCGCGCGGCAAGAAACGGCCGGAGAGTTGGAGAAAGATTTGCTCGCCGCGCTATCCGCAGAAGGAATATCACCGGCGACTTCGCTACCTGATGTCGTTGCCGATGAAAGCGCGAGCGGTTCGCGTGGCGTGCCGACGTCGCCGCATCAAACGGCCGCGACACTAGTCACCGGAATCAATGAAATCGAACAGCCCGCGTTGACGGCCGCTTCAATTCCGAGCCAGGCTGCGACGATGCCGACCGTAATTGCACAGCCGATACCAACGGTCGAACCGCCTGCACCCCAGCCCGCGCAACCGATTGCGGCACGACCGATGGTCGCAACGCGCAAGACGTCTCCGCTTATTTTTCTCGGGGTTGGACTGGTGGTGCTGTTGTTGATTGCCGGCGTCGGCGGCTATGCGGTGATGCATTTCATGAGCAGCACGGCTGCGAATACTTCGTCGTCCACAAATCCGACGAAAGCTACTGAAGCCGCAGACGTCGCCGGCGGACACGAAGTCGGTCGCTACTGGTTGCAACTGAACACCGAAGACAAGTCTGATTCGATTCGCGCCGATCAAGATTTGAAGATGAATTCGGGCCAGCAATTCAAATTTCATTTTTCGCCGAGCGAGAATGGATACGTCTATATCATCGGTCCGGGCGAGAACAACGCGCCCACAACTTTTCTAACTGCCAAGCCCGCTGCCGAATTCGGCGTCGACAGTAATGAAGTGAAGAGCGGTCAGGATTTTTCTTTCCCCGCCAACGTCGATAAGAACGAAAGCTGGTTGAATCTCGACAAGAACCCCGGTATTGATGAATTCACAATAATTTTTTCCAGCACCGCCCTTACTACCCCTAATTTTCTAGATGCTGACGCGCTCAAACAGTTAAGCGCGGCGGAACAGATGGAATTGAATAATGCGATCGAGCAATACAAGGCAAACTTGCTCGGCACGGAAGCCATCAAAACCGGCGCGTCGCCATTCGTTTCGGTGAAAGTTCCGCAAAACGCGGCCGAGGGCTCGCCGGTTGTTTTCAAAGTCCGAATTGCGCATAAGTGACGATACTTTGTCATGAATGAATCTGCTCACCACTAAAACACAAAGTCCCAAAGCAATCACGGCAGACAATCGCTTTGTGTCTTCGTGACTTTGTGGTGAAAGTAAGTGAAGGGTAAGCGAAAGGCAACGAAATGAAATCAAGACTCTTAATCATGCCGTTAGCTGCGGTGACGTTGGGCTGCCTCTTATTGATCGTCAACGCGCAACAAGACGATGAAGTCAGAGGCGCCTTCCTCAGCACGCGACCGAAAACGACGAACTCAAATGCGCCCGTCCGCAGACATCGACGACCGCCGCGTAACACAAACAGCAGCGGGTCAACGACGGCGAAGAATGCAAACGGTTCGAAGAATGCCAACAGCAGCGAGGCGACAGCCGCCAACGCAAACAAGAATTTCGCGAATAGCAATTCGGCTGCGTCACGAACAGAATCGATCGGGCTTGGCTACACGGTTTTCATGCGCGACGTCAATGGCCGCGCAGTACGCGTTGATCCGACGCGCGAATTTCATAATGGCGATCGGATTCGTATTTCGCTTGAACCGAACATCGATGGTTATCTCTACGTCTTTCACACCGAAGGCGATGGGGCGCCCGAAATGATCTATCCCGACGCACGGCTCGAAGCCGGCGAGAATTGGATCGAAGCGCACGTCCCGATGGATGTTCCGTCAACAATTGAGACCGACGAGCGTTTGAAGTGGTTTCAGTTCTACGGCAACGCGGCGACGGAGCATCTATACGTCGTCGTTACGCGCGAGCCGCTTGCCGAGGTGCCGATGGCTGATGCGCTCGTGAATTTTTGCAGCACCAACAAAGACAAGTGCCCGTGGCATCCGACGCCCGACGTCTGGACAAAAATTCAGCAAGCCGCAAAAGCAGACGTCAAGATCGTCACCAGCAACACCGCTGGTCAGGCGCAATCCGACAAAGAACAAATCGCGACCACGCGTGGTCTGGGGCTGGATCAAACGGCGCCACAACCATCAGTGATTCGTATGAGCGCTTCGACGAGCGCGCCGGTGTTAGTGACGATTTTAGATTTGGTTCATAAGTGAAACGGCTACGCCGCTCGATGTGCGGAAAGGCTTGGCCTTTCCGTGGTGCGTGGAAATCAGTTTGAGGCTGCCTCAAAGCCGCGTAGCGGCGAAATATTTATAGCTCGCAGCAAATTGTTTTGATTTCGAGCTTAGCGAATCCCGACGTGTTCGGGATTCGCTAAGCTCGAGGTGTTCAAATGAAAGCGACTCATTTCTACAAATATTTCGCGCCAACGGCGCTTCTGATCGCGCTGATCTTGCTCGGATCTTTCCACCTGCGCTCTGCGCGAGCGGCATTAAGTGAACCCGGACTGCAAACAAACCCATCAACCTCACTCTCTCGTGGACGCTCTTTGCTAAAACAAGGCCACGCCGATCAAGCGTTGCCACTGCTTGAATCCGCACTCGCTTCATTCAAGCAAACGAACAACGCGCGTGGAATTGCTGCCGCGGAAGATGCACTCGGCGATCTTTATTTGATCCAGGGGCAATACAAAGTTGCGCTCGATCATTACCGATCGGCTTATCAATCGTTTGTCGTTGCCAGCGGGAAGGATCAAACGAGCGCCGCCGCGGCGAACACTGTCGCGAGCCGCGCGGGCAGCACCGCCAGCGCAGCGACCGAGACCGCGGCGAGTGCGGTCGACAATGGTTTCAACGCAAACCTGATGCTCGCAAAGATCGGCGACACGAACTACCGCCTCGGCCAGATGTCCGACGCGAGCACCGCGTACTTATCGATGAATGTTAAAAAGCCGGAAAGTGCGGCCGCGAAAGCGACGCGACGTTTTGGTGGTCTCGGCGGCATTGTCAGCAGCATCTCGACGGGAAACGTGAATGTCGCGACGCCGACGAGCACCGCGATCGGTTTACTCGAGACGAAGAAAGAACTCGATGAGTATCGCGTCGCGATTGTTTACATGACTTACGAGTTGGGCACCGGCCGCGTCGCTTTCGCCAACAACGATCTCGAAACCGCACGCAAACATTTTCAAAACGCTCTCGATGCGGGCAGTGGGGCGTTGCCGATGGTCGCAAAGCTGGGCCAGACGCGACGCTTTCGCGCAGCCGCGCGCACAAGTTTGGGCGACGTTGCTTTGCGCGAGGGCCGTTTCAAAGATGCAGCCAAGATGTTCAATGACGCTGTCGATGGCGCGAAGAAAGACGAACGGCTTGATTTGATGTGGCCGGCGCAGCGCGGGCTTGGGCGCGCGCTTTGGTTGCAAGCCGCGCAGGAAAAAGAGGGCAACGCGGCCAAGTTGCGCGACCAGTCGTTGAGTGCATATCGCGACGCGCTGAAAACGATTGAAACGATTCGCGGGGGGAGCCTGCGCGCTGACGAATCGCGTACAACTTTTCTGGCCACCACGAAAGATGTTTACGACGAAGCGTCGAGCGCCAATGCGGAAATGGCGGTGTCAGTACCGGGGGCGGGCCGGGGTCCCCAGGCGGGCAGCCCGCCTGGGGTGGTGGATGCGACCGGATCAGGAGGAACGCTGACCGGCAAATCTCTCGACTATGCGGCCGAATCCTTCCGCATCACCGAAGCCGGCCGCGCGCGCTCGCTGCTCGACATGCTCGGTGAAGTCAACGCGCAAATTACCGAAGGCGTGCCGGCCGACTTGCTCAAGAAAAAGCAGGACAATCTCGATCGGCAACAGCAGATCGCGGAGCAACTCACCGGCATCGCGCTCAGTGGAGATGCGAAAGATAAGCCGTCTGATTTGGAAAAAGAACTCGACAAGCTCCAGACGGATTTCGATCAGATCGAGAATCAGATTCGCACAGCCAGTCCGAAATACGCGGCGTTGACTGCGATGCAACCGCTTTCGCTCGCTGAAGTGCAACCGAAGGTTTTAGATGACGGCACCGTGCTGCTCGAATACGCGCTCGGTAATGATGCGTCGTATTTGTTTGCAGTCAGCCGCAATGCAGTTTCGATTTTCAAACTGCCGCGGCGAAGTGATATCGACAAGCTCGCCATCGACTTTCGCGCACGGTTGATTCCGCCAAAGCTGCAACGCCGCATTGTTGGGATCGATGTGGTTGCCGATCAGCAGCGTGGTTTGGGGATCGTGCAGGGCCCTTCCGAGGATCTCGCTCCGTTCGTCGCCGCTTCGAACGCGCTTTACAAAACGGTTGTCGAACCGGCAGGTTCGGCGATTGCGGACAAACGAATTCTCGTGGTCGCGGATGGCGCGCTGAATTACATTCCGTTCGAAGCGCTGGTGAAGAACAGCGAAGGTGCGGATTATGCGTCGCTGAGTTATCTGGTTAAGACAAACGAGATTGTCTACTCGCCATCGGCCTCGGTGATCTCCGCGATTCGAGGCGGATCGGGCGCCTCATCCTCAGGCAAGTCGATGTTGCTCGTCGCCGATCCGGTCTTCAGCGCCGATGATCCGCGTGCGAAAGGCGCCGCGGGCGCATCAACTTCCGCGGAAACGCGCGGCCTCGGCCTGGGACTCGAAAGTGCAGTCAACGACGTGGCGGCAAATGGCGACGCAGCGGCTATATCACCATCAGGACTTCATCTCGCGCGTCTCTCAGGCACGCGCACTGAAGCAGATGAGATAGCGAAAATCGCGCAGGCGGGCAACAGCAAACCGGACGTCTGGACCGATCTGAACGCCAATGAAGACAACGTGCGCAATCGCGATATGACCGGCTATCGATTCGTGCATGTCGCGACCCATGGACTGCTCGACGCCGAGCGGCCGCAGTTCACGGGCGTTGTGCTTTCGCTCGTCGGCAATAAATCGAATGACGGCTTTCTGCGCACGGATGAGATTTTCAATTTGAAATTGGGCGCGCCGCTGGTGATGCTCTCAGCGTGCGAAACTGGTTTAGGAAAAGAGAAGCGCGGCGAAGGCGTGATTGGTTTGACGCGCGCGTTCATGTACGCCGGCGCGCCGACCGTCGGCGTCAGCCTCTGGTCCGTCGCCGACAAATCAACTGCCGAACTGATGACCGATTTTTATCGACGTCTGCTGGCCTCAAGTCCCCAGCCTCCAGCCGCTTCATTACGCGACGCGCAACTTGCGATGATCAATGGGAAGAAATACAGCGCGCCGTTTTATTGGGCGCCGTTTGTGTTAGTAGGCGAGTGGAAGTGAAATCATCATCCCTTAAAGTCGAGCTTTTGCATCTCGACCTCGGTTTGAGTTGTTCCAAAAACTTCTGGAAGTCGCGTGCGCAGATATTCTTCTGCAACTCGTTGAGGAATAGCCAAGACTTCTTCATCCGAAGCTTCTTTCGGATCTTGCCGCCAATCGAGACTTCCGGGGGGCAGTTTCGGTGAGACGGCAGCCAAACCAACGCGGGAGGATGTTCCAAGTTCGCTTGATTGGCTCTCTATGATCTTTTTGTAGATGAGAGTCTGAGTCCAGAGCATTCGCCAGAGTATGGGTCTTGTCTTGGGATGGAATCCATACAAAACGTCAGCGAGGCCAACAAACTGTCGTCCTATTGTTGAGTTTGGATCAGCAAAATCATACTCAAACTCTCCATACGTTTTCCACCTTATTTTTCCCTCTTCCATGGGAACGATGAGAGCGTCGATCAGGTTATCAAGCATTCCAAGGTATAACCCTTGACGCCAGTATTTCTGCTGGTTTTCCACTCGTTTTTCTTCCCAGTTGTCGACGTCAGGATGGTAGTCAATAACTGGGTTGATACTTGCAAAATCGAAGCTGTCAGTGAATGTAAGATAGAGGAACTTTAACAGTCGATATTGATTAGCGATCTGCTCATCGAGTCTCAAATCAACGAACGTCAATCTTTGCTGAATAAGACGAAAGATCACCAACGGACAAACCAACTTGTACATAGTGGAGACATGATAATATCCAGGGCCATCCATCCAGCGAGGTAAACCGCCGAGTCGAGCAGTACGAGCGAGACTGTAGATACGGTGGTAAGCGTGTTCGGCCAGTTCCGCTAGTTGGAAGAGTAACGGTTCACACTCCGAGTAGAGTCGCTTATGTGCGTCATACTGGTAGTCTCTTCTAGCGTCGCGCTCTTTACCTTGTTGCGCTAATTCCGCCTGCTCGCGCTGCAACGCACCTTGATTCATTCGCGAAAACACAAGACTTACGATACTGACAACAGCTGAGATAATGGCAACTAGGATAGCTGCAACCGCTGCGATTATAGCGACAATGTACTTTACTTCTGCGGGGTCGCTGCTCCGTTGTAGAGCAAAAAGGATGATCAGATTAAGCAGAATTAACATAATCGCGTTCACTAATTGAAAAGCTGCCGAGCACGAAGTGATCAGAGTTTTCTGTCGCCCCCAAAGCGGGCTATTGGAGAATAAGACTCACGCGCTTCAAAAGGTAACGGGCGTACCTCCCAGCTACTATCCGCAACCGCTACGCGGTTGTTCTTTCCCTCTCGCTTGTGGGAGAGGGATTAAGGATGAGGTCTACAGCGCCGTAAGCCCTCACCCGACCCTCCCCCAGCGGGGGAGGGAGAAGAGAACCTTATCTCGCATACCGCAGCGGCACAGTGATCAGCAGCGGACTGCCGGTCTTGCGCGCGACCCGATAGACAGTTTGCGGCGGTGGTCCACCCTGTGTGAGTTGGCGCCCGTTAGCCATACCTGCAAATTTTTCTTCATTGGTCCAGGTACGGCCGGCGCCGCCAACTAACTCAAGAGTTTCAGCTACGCCGCCATAAAGCTTTTCCCACGAGGCGACTTGTTGCTGGCCCAGCTTGATCGGCTGGTCGGCGATCTGAAGCGGCAAAGCCGCGGTGACAAGAATGAAGGTGAGAACTTCCGCGACTTGATCGCGGCGATCGCCGGCAGGCTGCGCCGTGAAATAACTGTACTGATCTTCCTGCGCGGGAACGTCGATCAAGCGTCCCGGCATCACGCGATTGTCGCCGCCGCGCGTCCGCATTGTCGGGAAAATAAGCATTGGTTCGCCTAACGAACCATCAGCGTATTGTTCGCGATCGATGATATAGAGAAAGCCCGGGCGCGGCGATTCGATAGTGATGCGTACGCGATCGCCGATATTCAACGGCGTATTCGCTTCGATTCTTTCGGGTGTGTACTGCGTCTGTTTCAAACCATCGAGCGCGAGCACGCGTCCACCCTGATCCGTATCGCGCGATGGTCGCAGCCGCCAAATGGTGATGCCGATTTCTTCCGTTGAAGGCGTCCGCGCGCCACGGCGTCCCGGAATTCGCATCGCGCCGGTACGACGATAGACTGGCGGCCGCACAGCGTTACTTACGTTGCCGATACCGGCAGTAGCTTCAGACAAAGGTCGCGCTTTGTTGAAACGATCGAGAACGATTTGCCGAGACCCCTCGTCGTCTTGATCGATGGGGTTTGCGGTTTGCGCAAGAGCTACATGCCACGAAAGCAAGAACGAGCCAAGAATTAGAAGTTTGGAAATGTATTTCATATTGTTTAGAGGCGGGCTACTGCCCGCCTACCCGGAAAGACGTTTAGACGGCGCACTTGTGCGCCGATAACAGCCGGACAAGTCCGGCTTCTAAACGATTGATCGCCAAAATGGCGGGCGGTAGCCCGCCTCTAAACAATCAACCCTTGTGGTGCAAGAATGCGAACTCGCAAATTAGCAATTTGCGCTACAACTCCCATCAGTGATGCTCCAGTTCGATCAGGTTTATGAGCATGTTTCCTTTGCCAGCGACAAGCGTTTGCTTCTTGGCCGAATCTTTCGTCACGTCTGGTTTTTGTGAGGCGTGCGCATTTAGAAAGTCGCGCACGGACCTAGCTTTCGCTGCATCGCGGATTTCGCCGAGGTCTTGATCATTCGCGGCGTCTGTGACTGCTTGCAGCTCGTTCACCGGCGAGGCAGACCAAACCATCCAGAAGTTTTCTGTGCCTTGATGATCGTCGAATCGCATCCAGGCAGTCTGAAGTTTTTGATCGGCGCTTACCTTCGGCGAACCGCCATTTGTTTTTAATTCTGGAAACAAAACGTTGTACGTGCTGGTGTCGCCGCTGAGCGGGCCCTGGTTAATCAAATAAAGATAT
>QHXI01000045.1 GCA_003222895.1 Acidobacteriota bacterium
CGAGGAGGCTGGCCATGAGCTAGCTCATTACGTTCTTGTTTGCGTACTCATCGTACTCCAGAGTGGCGGATACGTCCATGATTTGGGAGTGTCAAATTGAGTTCTTCTATAAAGTGTCTACATGGTAGGTGCTTATCCACGGCATAAAGCGAAGCTGCCGGAGACAACGCGCACAATTGCAGAATTGGATACTCGATTTTGACCGAAGCGTGGTTGGAGAAGAAGAAGAAGAAGATTCCCGAGCTATCCCTTCGGCGCTTTGTAGCCCTTGCGATTTCTTACCGTAACGTCAGCGCGCGAAAGCTTCACCTCGATCGCGCGCCATTTGCCGTCACGGGTGCGATTCGTCGAACGATAACCGATCGTGTATTGCCGTCCTAGGTCCTGCGCAATCTCTGCAAACGCGTCGCGCAACTCCTGACCACCCGGCGTGTCGACGTAGCGGCCGCCGCTTTTCTCGGCAAATCTTTTAAGAATCGAAGTTGCCCCTACGTCGCGCGCCGGACCTTGCTCGGCCATGTTCACGGCGTAAATCGTGGCGCTGGCGTGGAGCGCATTATCGAGAGCCTTGTCGGAGCTGGCGCGACTGTAGTTCTCGCCACCGTCAGACAGAATTACGATCGCGCGGCGCTTCTCTTCGCGCTTCCCGAGATCGTCCGCGGCTCTTAACACCGCATCGTTGAGCGCCGTCATCGTTCTAATCCTCAAGCCATACGCTTTCGCGGGCAAATCGCGCCCGGGAGAAAAATCCTGGAGCTGTTCAACCTTCGTATCAAAGTTGTAGAAGGCCGCGACGTCTTGATCGCGGAGACCGTCAAGAAAATGAATCGCCGCGCCGCGGCCGAGCGTGAGACGGGACTCCATGCTGCCGGATGTGTCGAGCAAAATCGCGGCGGCGAAAGGAGTGTCTTCGGCGCTGAACGTCGAAATCTTTTGCGCTGCGCCGTCTTCAAAAACCTGAAAGTCGCCTCGCTTTAGCCCGGTGACGAACTTGCCGTCCTTATCGATCACGGTCGCATTCACTACTACCAGATCGGTGCTGACGCGGACTACGTCGTCGTCTTGATCCTGCGACCATTGATCTTGTTTCAGCCGATTCGAGAGCGAAGTTGTCCGGTCGGAAATTGGCCGCTTAAGGGCGGCCTCTAGACGGTGGGCAGGTAGAAACAGCGAAGCTGAAGCAACAAGCGCGATCAGAATTGCTATGGGCCGGGCGAGTTTCACGAACTTATCGGCTGACCTCTCTCAGATGCTGAACTAACCCTAACAGCCGGTTGGCTTGGCCGATGACCGCAGCCGAGACGACATGCCGCGGCGTTTTTTCGACAAGATTTTGCAGTTCGTCGGCGAGTTCACCGACGCGCTTAACCAGCGATTTCATATCCGCAGGTATGTCTTTGATGTCGGCATCCATATCAGCTTCCGAGCCGCCGGCGTCGTTGCGAATTTTCTTTGTCAGCTTTTCCATACGCTCCATCCGCTTCGCGTCTTCGCCAACGAATGACTGCCTCTTTTCATAACTGTCGGAAAGCTGCAACGCGAGCTGTGACACTTCCCGTGCTCGTGCAAGATGCTCATCATACTTCTTTTTGTCTTCCTTGATTTCCATCTTCGCCCGCATCTCGTTCTCGGGCGATCCGAAATTCACGTCCTTGTCGTCTTTGCTCGAACTGTTCTGAGTCGGATCCGTAGCAGGTGACGCGCCAGGGTGCGGCGATGTTTGCGCCGAAGTGGGGCTCGCGAAAAGGAACAGACCCGCCGTCAGCAACAACGCGCGAAAAGTCTGTCGATGAAATGAGAGCGACAGCATCGTAAGAATCGCGCCAATCGTAGCCGAATGATAGTCCCGGCTCAAGCACGCGATACTGTGCTGTGACGAACGAAAACGAAGAGACGTTGGCCGGCGTGGGGGAAAATATTGAGCACTGGATGCCGCGTGATGCAAATGTTGAGCGAAAGTAAGTCGGTGACGATCACTCATGACTCATCATCCGGCAATCATCACTTGGCTCAGGGAACCTTCTGCGGATTCTTTTCGGTGTTAAGGAATTCTCCCTCTTTGGGTGCTGGGCGGCCGACGATGATTGTCTTTGGCGCCGGTGCATCCATCGCGGGACGCGGTGCGCCGGGCATCGCTTTCGCGGGGACTGCAGCGCGATCGCTTCCGCTCACGACGCGCAGGAAGGTCGCCGAAACGTAATCCTGTACCTGCACTTCGACCTGATAACGCACGCGGCCGTCGGGCGGAAGCTCGTTCGAATCGGGCGTGATCACTCGCGTTTCGGTGGCGCCGCCGGTCCGCTTCCGTAACTGCAATTCGACCGCGACGTTGTGCAGCGACTCGTTGGAAATGTTATGGACGGTGCCTGCCAGAACGCTCTTGCCGCCGTTGGTTACGGCGTCGTCGACCAGCACTTCGACTTTGGGCGGAGCTTTGCGGTTCGCCTCCGCTGCCGTCGTTTCGGTCGCCGCGATTTGGCGCTCGTGCCGTTTCCGCAGATAAATATATCCACTGAAAACGCTGCCCGTGAGAATCAGCGCGCAAAGAATTCCGAGGAGTAGCCGGCGTGTATGGCGCCGCTCTTCTTCTTCGAGAGAGATGGGTTCAGTTTCGAGTTGATTTAGGATTTGCATTGATTACAACTGATTTAGGAGTTGCGTCGACGCTAACAATTTTCGTACCTGTGTTTGCAACGACGACCGAAAATTTCAAATTCAAATCTGACTTGTTGCGCGAAGTTGAGGGCGCCGCACCGGTCACATTTTCGATCAAAGCACTAAGGAATTCCTGTTCGGCAATGCCCGTGCTCGGCAGCGTGGTCCATTCCGCTCCAGTTGGCCCATCCGTTCGCCCTTCGATCTTCGCATTCACGGAAACGTTCGCACTAGTTCCGTCAATCGGCTGGACTTCAACCGTAATCGTATAGCGCCCCCGCGTCCAACCGCGACTGTCCGAGTTGACAATACTCGCATAGCGATTCAACTCAGATTGAGTAACCACTGCGCCCTTGATGAAGGTGTAGGGTTGACTGACCAGGATGCCTTCGCCTGGCTTTGACGAGGCTTCATCGAGGATCAATTTGCGATCCCGCATCACGTCGGTGACTGCTTTGATCAGCACGTCGCGCCGCGCTGTCATCCGGTAAGGATTCGGCAGCAGTGACACAGTTCGCGTTTTGTCTTTGCCAAAATTTATTCCAGAACCTGTCGTGCCGGTGTCCTGCTTCGTCCCGTTATTTGCGGGAGCCTTATTGGCGCTGTTGTCGCTGATCCGCTGATTCTGTGAGTCGACGCCCTTGCCTTGCCCCAAGGCAAAAGTCGCCGCCGCCAGCACAACCACGAGAATAAGAAAGTGCCGTGAAACTTTCATGATCTTGTCCTTACCATTTTTGAGAAGAGAAACAACCGGGGACATTTCGAGAATAATCCGATTGATCGTGAAAGACAAGCAGCTTTGTGCGCAACGAGCGAACAGCGGGTGCGAGTGTGAAATTAATTGGGCTGTAGCAGCATCAGCACAGAATCACGTAGAATCACTTCAACGGGAGAGTCAGTCATGGGTCGCGGATTCAAGGGTTTCATCATCATACTTGCGGTCGTACTTGTCGCGTCTGCACAAAATCCTGCCCCGAACACGGACACGATGAAGAAGGCCAACGCGCGACCCGCCGAACCTCAACCCAAATCCGATCCTTTCGATGGAGCTTCAATCGAGAAGATGACCGGCCAATGCGTCTCGCTCCAGACGGAGCAAGGCGCCATCGTGATTGAGATGCTGCCGGTGAAAGCTCTGGAAACGGTGCGAAGTTTCCTCAATCTCGCGGCGAGTGGTGCGCTTAATTCGACGACGTTCAGCCGGACCGTTCCGGGGTTCGTGATTCAAGGCGGCAATCTTTCGACCAGCGAGAAATGGAGCGCGGAGTTGGCCGCCCGCATGTCGCGACATCTTCCCGATGAACCCAGCGACCTGAAGCACGTGCGCGGAATTGTTTCGATGGCGCGGACCGAAGAGCCTAACAGCGCAACGACGCATTTCTTTATCCTCGTCGGGGAAGGGTCGCATCTCGACGGGAAATTCGCGGGGTTCGGTCGCGTAATTCGCGGTATTGAAGTGGCCGACGCCATCAATCGCGCGCCCGCCGAAAGCGAGAAGCCCAACGTGCCGGTTCGCATTACGCGCGCCGAAGTTGCCCCATGTCGCAGGTAACCCGAATGATTCGGTTCTCACGCAAACATAGGTTGATTTTCGTTGCTTGCCTGCTGTGCTTCTCAGCTTGTGCTGACGAAGGGCCGAGCGAGGCAACGCCGGAAGCCACGAAGCGCTTTCTCAAATTACGAGGTTATGAATTCGACGAAGCTTCATTCTTCAAAGCTGCGGCGGCTGGAGACGCTTTGGCCGTGAACGGATTCCTTAGCGCCGGAATGAATCCAAACGCAAAGGACCAAAACGATGACACCGCTTTGACCGCGGCAGCCGACCGGGGCGATGTGCAAATCGTAAACGCGTTGCTCAAAGGCGGCGCCGATGTGAATGCGAAAGGACGAAATGGGTGGACCGCCGCTCTGTTGGCGCTGCAAGGAGAACGTAGTGAAGTTGCGGATGTCCTCATTGGCCAGCCGAGCCTCGACCTCAAGGCCGAAACGCCTGAAGGCATGACTGCATTGATGCTCGCTGTGTGGCACAAGAGTCCTGACGCGGTCCGCAGACTGATTCAACGCGGCTCTGACGTGAATCATCAGGATCATGACGGCGACGCGCCGGTACATGGCGCCGCGTGGTTCGGCGAGCTGGCGATTCTCGGGACGTTGCTCGATGCCGGCGCGAATCCCAATGTGAAGAACAAACTCGGGGGCACAGCTTTGATGTGGGCGGCCTCGTACGGTGAAACCGAAGCCGTGCGAATGTTGCTCGAAAAGGGGGCCGATGCGCGCCTCAAAGACGTCGACGGAGTGACGGCGGCGGGATGGGCGGCGAAGAATGGAAGAGGGAGTCTCGTGATGATTTTGCGCGCCGCCGAAGGCGCGCCAAGAGCCAAGAGCTAAGACCAAAGTGCAAATGTTTTTTGCGCTTCGCTCTTTGCGCTCAGCCCTTTGCCCTTTGCTCTATGCTTTTAGTCATCGATAACTACGATTCGTTCACGTATAACCTGGTTCAGTATCTCGGTGAACTCGGCGAAGAGATTGTTGTGCGACGAAATAACGAAACGACCGTGGATCAAATCGAATCAAAGGTGCGACCGGATCGAATTGTCATCTCGCCCGGGCCCGGCACGCCGGACGAAGCGGGAGTGTCGCTCGAGGTAATCAGACACTTTGGCGGCAAAGTTCCTTTGCTTGGGGTTTGTCTTGGACATCAATCCATCGGCCAGGCTTTTGGCGGCCGGGTTGTGCGCGCGCCGCAGCTCTTTCATGGAAAGTCTTCCGTAGTTGCGCACGATAGAAAAACGATTTTCGTGGACGTGGCTCAAAACTTTTTCGCCGGCAGGTATCATTCGTTGATTGTCGAACGCGAGACGCTGCCTTCGTGTCTCGAAATCTCTGCTGCAACGGGTGATGGCGTAATCATGGGTCTGCGCCATCGCGAACTGAAAGTCGAAGGCGTGCAATTCCATCCTGAATCGATCATGACCCGTGAGGGTAAGCAGTTGTTAGAAAATTTCCTGAACCTATAGTCATAGACGGAGCCCGCTCTATGCGCAAACAAAACATTCTTGTCGTGTCAGATAACAAAAAGGAAGGTTCTTCTTTAGGCGCAATTCTGGGCGCCCTTACAGCCATTCTAACAGCGCTGACGGGACTGTTTTTCCTCACTGGTTATCTATTCCTGACTGGATACTACAGCACGTTTAATCTGCCCGTGAGTCTGATCGGCTTGTCCACCCAAACCGTCCTCATCATGAGCGCCGTGTTGCTTATACCAATTTTCTCAGTGTTAATGCTTTTTCTGGGCGCGGGCTTTTTGTTATCCGGTGCGAAATTGGAGCGTCTGAAGGATCTCCCTAAAAAACCCGGAGTTTATGTGGCGGCTTCCGTCTATTTGCTTTTGGCAATTTTCACCATTCCCGCAACAGGCCGGTGGTTCGCGAATAAACAACTCAGCGGAAGCTTTTCAGGTTATAAGCCTTTGGCTGAGCCGGTCCCGTTCGTTTCGGTCCAGTGCAAACAGTTGTTGCCTGGTTTGACGGCTTCTGAGATCGGCACAGACAAATCAACTTTTACATATAGAAATCTCCGGATGGTCGCATCCAATGACAAGTATTTGTTTTTGTATAGCCCGCAAATAGGTAGTTTCCTTGTTCCGCGCGATACGGTTGTTTGGATGGGCTTTTACGGTCAAGAGATGAAGTGACTCGCAAACGGGAGCCGATCAATGGCCGATCAGTTTCAAACAATTTTGGCGCAATTACTCGACGGCAAGGATCTCGGGCGCAATGGTGCAAGTCAGTTGATCCGCCTGCTCTTTAACGGAAATCTAACCGAAGCGCAGATCGCCGCTGGCTTAATTGCGTTAAAGTTGAAAGGCGAGACGGTTGAAGAGCTTACCGGCTTTGCCGAGGGAATGCGCGAACGTGCTGTTCCGCTTAACACCAATCACACTTGTTTCATCGACACTGCGGGCACAGGCTCAAGTTCAGCCAAGACTTTCAACGTCTCGACGGCCGCGGCATTTGTGATTGCCGGCGCAGGCCTGCCCGTCGCGAAGCACGGCAATCGCGCGGCGAGCAGTAAATGCGGAAGTGCAGATGTCTTGTCGGTCTTGGGCGTGAATGTTCAGGCAGAGCCCTCGGTTTCTGAAGCATGCCTCAACGAAATCGGAATCTGTTTCATGTTCGCGCCGCTCTATCATGGTGCCACCGCGCGAGTCGCGGGAGTGCGACGCGAGTTGGGCGTGCACACCACATTCAACTTGCTGGGCCCGCTGACGAATCCTGCGCGTGCCCCAAGACAAATCATCGGCGTGTGGAATCGAGAATTGATCGAACCGTTGGCCCACACACTCGCGCTGCTCGGGACTGAGCGCGCCTGGATCGTTCATGGCGCCGACGGACTCGACGAAGTGACGATCGCAGATTCGACGTTTGTCGCTGAAGCAAAGGACGGCGAGATTCGCACGTTCGAAATTAAGCCGGAAGACTTCGGACTCGCGCGCGCTCAGCTTGATGACTTGCGCGGAGGAGGCACAGCAGAGAACGCCGCGATCATTCGTTCAGTATTGTCCGGCGATCGCAAAGATGCGGCACGCTCGCTGGTATTGATCAATGCAGCGGCAGCTTTGTTCGTCGGAGAGTTTGCAGATAATTTGCGCCAGGCGGCGCAGCTGGCAGCAGAGAGTGTTGACACCGGTCGCGCTGCGGAAAAGTTGAGTGAACTGATTCGCCTGACGAACATGGGCGATTGACGGCGAGTATGGACTTTCTTTCCGAAATTATTGGCATGAAGCGACAACGCGTCGCGGCGGCACAGGCTCGCGTGCCGCTCGATGAACTTAAGACAAGAGCGATTGACTTTCGATCGACATCGCCTTCGCATCAGTTTGCTCGAGCTATGCGCATCGACAGTGGAATCAACATCATCGCCGAGTTCAAGCGCCGATCGCCTTCGAAAGGCAAAATCAATTCACGCGCTCAGCCGGCGACGATGGCAACGATTTACGAATCCGCCGGCGCCGCCGCGATTTCAGTTCTTACCGAAGAAGATTATTTCGATGGAACGCTGGAGGACCTGCGGCAAATTCGTCTGGTGACACGACTCCCGATTCTGCGGAAGGACTTTATTATCGATGAGTATCAGGTCTACGAGTCAGCCGCCGCCCGCGCAGACGCATTGTTGCTAATCGTTGCAGCGCTGGATGACGAGACACTGACCCGACTTCGCACGCTTGCGGAAGATGAGTTGGGCATGGATGCGTTGGTCGAAGTGCATACCAAAGCCGAGTTCGATCGCGCGTTAAAGTGCGGAGGGCGACTCGTCGGGGTGAACAATCGCGATCTGCACTCCTTCAATGTCTCGACCGCGACTTCACATCTGCTTGCGCGGGCCGCGCCTCGTGACGCAATTCTCGTCAGCGAGAGTGGGTTGAATCCGGAAGAAGTTCGAAACCTGCGGGCTGCCGGCTACGACGGATTTCTCGTGGGCGAGACTTTAATGAGATCGGACGATCCGGCTAAGACGTTACGCGAGTTTACCGAACGGCCGGACGGCTTGAACTCTACCCGACAGGTTTGGGTGAAGATTTGCGGCATCACAAACATTGAAGACGCGCACGCGGCGATTGAAGCTGGAGCGGACATGCTGGGTTTTAATTTCTATCGGCAGAGTTCCCGGTTCATTGCGCCTGAAGCCGCCTCCGAAATCATTCGCTCAATTCGATCTCAAGCGAGGGAGGCCGATCGAACACTTTCAATGATCGGCGTGTTTGTCGACGAATCGATTTACGAAGTCGCGCGAATTGCCAAGGACTTGAATCTTGACGGCATCCAACTTCACGGCAACGAATCCATTGCGTATTGCCAACAGCTCAGAGGACTGTTGCCACAGCAATTCCTGGTCAAGGCAGTCTCATCAACCGCAGAATCGCTCGCTCACTTTCGTAAACACCCGACCGAAGCGCTCATGCTCGATGCGCACGATCCAAATCTGAAAGGCGGCACCGGGAAACTGGCTGACTGGAACACGGCAAAGAAGCTTGCGGAACAATTACCGCGATTGTTTCTGGCCGGTGGACTGTCCCCGGAAAACGTCGGCGCGGCAATCGCGGCGGTCCATCCTTACGCGGTTGACGCATGCAGCTCGCTTGAGACTTCGCCGGGAAAGAAGAGCGCGAAGCGAATGAGAGAGTTTGTGGACGCTGTGCGAACGAGTAAACTGCGGAGCGAAGCGTCAGGCGCCGGAGAAGGGAACTAGCGTGTCGCAAACGATCGAAGCAGCGCAAACAACACAGTCGAAGGTCGCATCGCGTGCTCCTGAAGTTCAGAAGCCTTCGATGCATGCGCTGGCTGCATTCAATCTCCGCAAGTCCTACGGCCGACGATGCGTCGTAGACAACGTCACCCTGCACGTCGAACCTGGCGAGGTTGTCGGATTGTTGGGCGCGAATGGCGCGGGCAAGACGACCACGTTCTACATGGTGATCGGATTGGAGACTCCGGAAGCCGGCCGCGTCTTACTTGGAGGTCAGGACGTGACGAAGCTGCCAATGTATCTGCGCGCGCGGCTCGGTCTCGGTTATCTTCCGCAGGAGCCTTCGGTTTTCCGCAAGATGACCGCGGCAGAAAATATCCTGGCGGTGTTGGAAACGATGGGATTGCGTCGACGCGAACAGCTAAAGCGTGTGGAAGAATTGCTTCAGGAGTTCGGCATCGAGCACGTTCGCAACACGCGCGGCGATTCGTTATCCGGTGGCGAGCGTCGCCGCACTGAAATCGCACGCGCCCTGGCGACCGAGCCTCAGTTCATCCTGTTGGACGAGCCTTTTGCCGGGATCGATCCAAAAGCCGTTGACGATATTCAAAGTGTAATTCTCTATTTGCGCGGTCGAGGCATCGGGATCCTGATCACGGATCACAACGTGCGCGAGACGTTGGGTGTGACGGATCGCGCTTACATCATGGCCGAAGGGAAGATCTTCCGCTCAGGCGCTCCGCGCGATCTCACTGAAGACGCGGAAGTTCGAAAGCTTTATCTTGGCGAAAAGTTCCGCATGTAAACGCGATACGCGATCCGCTCGTGATGGGTTATAATCGCTGCGCGCGGTCATCCGCAAAAATTTTCCCCGGCAATTTAGAAAGCATTTCATTGATCTATGTCGGTCAGGCTTACTACCAGTCTTTCACAACGTCTCGTACTCACGCCGCAGCTGCGGCAGCGCATCGAGATGTTGCAGATGACTTCCCTCGAGTTGACTGATCTCATTCAGGAACAACTCACTGAAAATCCTGTTCTCGAGGAAGTTGCGACGCAGGAAGAAGCGCGCGAACTCGCCGAGAAGATTCTCGACCACATGGCCAGCGGCGGCGAACTCGAAAACTTCGATGCGCCGCGTGTTGAAACGAACGCTCCCGAAGGCGGTGAACCATCATCGAACGGCTCGGGCGAGATTGAAGCGGAAAGTTCGTTCTTACCAGAAAGCGAAACAGAGTTTGCAGCTAATGCCGACGCTGAAGGAGCGAGCCTGGAAGCCGGCGAGGAACTCGCACCTGAAGCGACGCGCGATCCATTCGAAGAAGTTGATTTCGGCCGCGAGTTTCAGGATTACCTGGACCCTGGTTATAAGACACAGGAGTTCGAATACAAAGAAGACGCGCCGACGTTCGAACAGTTTCTGACCAGGGCGCCTTCGCTTTCCGAACATCTCGCGTGGCAGCTTCACATGGATTGCGCCGAGGGCGAGGTTTGCGATGCGGCCGAGTGCGTGATCGGCAACCTAAATGGAGACGGCCGGCTGAACGCTACGAATGAGGAAATTGCGATGCAAGGGGGCTGGTCGGAAGAAACTGTCGAGCGTGCCCGCGCGGTTGTGATGCGGCTTGAGCCGGTTGGCTGTGGCGCGCGCGACGTGCGCGAGTGTTTGATGGCCCAGCTTGAAGCGCGCGGCGAAACCGATCGATTGGCCACGCGGTTGATTCGCGATCATCTGCCTGAGTTGCAGCAGCACAAGCTGCCGCATCTCGCAAAACAAATTAGCGTCGACATCGAAACTCTCGCCGAGGAGTTGCAGTTCATTCGAAAGCTCGATCCGTATCCCGGACGTCGCTACACGTCGGAAGAGCCGATTCTAATCTCGCCGGAAATCTACATCGAAAAGCTCGAAGAAAACAGCGAGTACATAATCTACTTCGCCGATGATGGCAGCCCTCGTTTGCGGATCAATCCGACTTATCAACAGATGCTTTCGCAGGGCACCACGACGAAGGAAACGCGCAACTTCATCAAAGAGAAGATGCGATCCGCGGTCGACCTGCTGCGCAACATCGAGCATCGCCGGCAGACAATCTATCGGGTGGTCGAATCGATTGTGAATCGGCAAAAAGAGTTTCTCGACAAGGGCGTTGAGTACATCAAGCCGATGATGTTGAAAGATATCGCCGAAGACATCGGCATGCATTTGTCCACAGTTTCGCGTGTCGTCAATCGGAAGTACGCGCACACACCCCAGGGTGTGATTGAGCTGCGACGCTTCTTTACCGAAGGTATGCTCAACGAAGAAGGCGAAGAGGTTTCAACGCGTATTATCAAACTAAAGATCAAAAAATTGATAGAAGAAGAAGATTCTCACAATCCGATCACGGATGATCAAGTGGTAAAAATATTGGTGAAAGACGGAATCAAATTGTCGCGCAGGACCGTTGCCAAGTACCGGGACCAAATGAACATTCCCGGTTCGCGCGAGCGGCGAGCAGTAATTTAACGAACTGCGCGATACGGGAGGATGAGAACGAGAATGACGTTTGAATATACGGGCCGGCACGTAGAAGTTACGCCGGCAATTCGTCGTCATGTCGAAGAGCAATTCAGAAAGCTGACGCCGCTTTTTAACGGCAATTCCGTTCCGGTGCACGTAATCCTGGCGGTCGAAAAGAACCGGCAAACCGGCGAAGTGATTGTTCACTGGTTGGACCACACTTTGAAAGCGGCCGATACGAATGCCGACATGTACATGGCGTTGAGTCGAGCGATTTCGAAAATTGAAAAGCAAGCGCTCAAGCTGAAGAAAAAAATCATCGACCGCAAGCATAATTCGCCAAAGGCATCGGCGGCGGCTGGCAATCCTGATGACCAGGTAAAGGCCGCGCCGGCGCCGGTGCGAATCATCAACGCTCGCCGCTACAGCGTAAAGCCGATGACCGCGGAAGAGGCCGCGCTCGACCTTTCGTCGAGGCCTGACAACTTCATTGTGTTTCGCGACGCTGACACGAGCCGGGTGGGAGTGCTCTACAAGAGACAAGATGGTAACTTTGGCTTAATCGAACCGTGATTCACTCTCAACTTGATCAACTCAAGCCAGGAGCAGTGTCCAGGGATGCTGCTCCTTTTCTATTTAGATAGACTGCGCCCGAGCCATGCCAGCCGCCAAACACAGTCGCGATAACGCGCCCGACATTATGATTATCACCGGTCTGAGTGGATCGGGCATGACGTCGGCAATCAATGCGTTCGAAGACCTGGGATATTTTTGCGTCGATAACATGCCGCTGACGCTGCTGCCGACTTTCGCGCGATTGGTGCGCGCGGCCGAAGACGAGAGCGGACGCATCGATCGCGCCGCGCTCGTGATCAGTTTTCGCGAAGGTCATTTCCTTTCCGATTTCGCCGAGCAATTTAAGGAGTTGCGCAAGCGCGGCCTGAATGTCTCAGTGCTTTTTTTCGAAGCCTCGGACGCGATTCTGGCGCGGCGATTCAGCGAAACGCGTCGGCCACATCCTGCCGAACGCGGCAAAGGCTTGCCTGACGCAATCAGAACTGAACGCGAGGCAATGAAACGCGTCCGCGCGCTCGCTGACGAAGTAGTCGACACATCGGATCATACGGTTCATTCGCTGCGAAAGCTTCTGCTCGATCGGTTCAGCCCGAAAGGCGAAGCCGTTGCACTTCGCGTGCAAGTCCTGAGCTTTGGTCATCGCTTCGGCGCGCCGCGAGAAATGGAACTGCTGTTTGACGTGCGCCATCTTCCGAATCCTTTCTTTGTGCAGAATCTTCGACCATTCACCGGCGCGGATCGGCGCGTGGTCAAGTACTTGAAGGATCAGCCCGAAGTCGAGGAGACGTTACGGCGCTTCACGGATTTGCTTTACTACCTGCTGCCGCAGTATCAGAGTGAAGGCAAATCTTATCTGACGGTCGGAATCGGATGCACCGGCGGACGACATCGGTCGGTTATGGTCGCGAACGAGTTGACGAAGCGTTTACGGCAGGCGGGATTCGACGCTCATGCAGTGCATCGTGATATGCGCAAGACCGTCATGACGCCAAAGCAGAAACCACGGCGAAAGCTGAAACCATGAAACGCAACGAAGCTCAGAAGTCAACGGCCGAGCCACACCG
>QHXI01000046.1 GCA_003222895.1 Acidobacteriota bacterium
AGGAAGATGTTCAAACGACTTCAAGAGTTCTTGGCCAGTAGTACTCATTTTGGATCTCCAGAGCGGGATTATAGCTTCGCAGGTAGAATTTGTATAATCGCTCGCCCTTACAATTCATCGTGAGTTCAGCGGGAGGAAGCAATGCCGATCAGTCAAACAATCTTACCTGAGTTCGAACACGAAATGGCGAACACGCGCAAGACTCTTGAGCGCGTTCCCGATGATAAGTTTTCGTGGAAGCCGCACGAGAAGTCTACGTCGCTCGGCGGTCTGTCAACGCACCTGGCCAACATTCCCAGTTGGACTGCGCACACCTTCGATCGGAGCGAACTGGACATCGCCCCGGTCGGCGAACCGCCGCGCCGGATGCCGGAAGCAAATTCGCGCGCCGAGATACTCGAATTGTTTGACAAAAATGTTGCTTCAGCTCGAGAGGCGCTGGAATCCGCGACCGATGAAAACTGGCAAGGGAAGTGGTCTTTACTCATGGGCGGCAAGACAATCTTCACACTGCCGCGTACGGCAGTCATGCGCGGCTTTGTGATGAATCACTTGATTCATCATCGCGCGCAGCTCGGCGTGTACTTGCGTCTGCTTGATGTGCCAGTGCCATCGATTTATGGGCCATCGGCTGATGAAGGCGGCTTCTGATCAAGCAGCGTAATATTCATCCTCGGGGTGTCCTTCCTGTTCCTCGCAAGACGCGAAGGTGGACAACGGTTCTGTTCGTGCAAGTCCTAACTCTTAGCAGACCTTCCGTCGGCAGCCTCTTGCAAGTGGATTGCAAAAAAGCCTTGACTCGTGAGGCAAACTGGGATATTTATCCGCCGCATTAGATACCGATCGGCTGGTCCTCAGAGCCTGCGAACGTCGCATCCGCTGCACCAGCCTTGTAGTAAATCAAACAAGACAGCAGCTTGCTCGTAACGTGCGGGTTTCGAAGCAGCGCATTGTCCTTTGACTTTCGCTGATCTTCAGAATGGAGATGTCTACCATGAAACTTCGTTTATCGCTCCTGTCCTGTCTTTTCGTTTTGTTGGCTGCGTCCGCAAACGGCCAAAATTCGCTCGACGCTGACATACACAATCTGCAAAAACAAATTCAAAGGTGGGAGGCGATCGTTCGCGAGAATGTAAAAACTGCGGACAACAACCTCAACATTAGCAGGCTGGCGACTAAAAAGACCGAGCTACTTGAAGCTGTCACGACGAGGATTGCTCAGTTGGGAAGTGTGGGTGACACCAATGGTGAACGATACGGCGAACTAATGGCCATTCGCAATAGGTTAGTGACGTCGCTGGCACGCACATCGCAGAATTACCAGTCTTCAGTTAACACTGTGCGACCACGAGCCGTAACTTCGGTCAGAAGCGGTGGCGGCTCAGAAGTCGTGACGCCCGCACGAGGAGTGAGCCGATCCGCGCGGTTGACGCCGGCACCCATCACTCTCGATGCAATGACAGTTGGAGATTCCATGATTCAGGGAACGTCATCCGCGACTGTCAGCGAGGTCGTTGTCGAGATTAGATCCGCGGACTCGAGACGCACCCAGAACAGCCCGATGAATTTGCGGTATTCACATTCTCTGGAATTAAGTACGACGGCTTCAGTGCAGAGATATCGAGTCGCGCGTTACCCTGCTTCAAATACCACGGGCGGATGGCGATTCGCCGTCAAATTATCGGGACCTTTAGCTCTGAACCGCGAAGTTCGGACGATTCCTAATGGAAACCTTGAGGCGGCGTCACCGTGGATACGTCCTGGTGCCGGACGCGCACTTGGGACGATGGAGATCGCGAGCGCAACAGCAGCACCAGTCCTTACTGGGAATGAACTGCAACGCTTCAATCAGGCAATCCATGTGGTGACTGATCCGAACCAGCCCGGCTATCCAACGCGTCCACCAGTTGACTTGGAGCGATGCACTACGCCCAGTCACAATTCTTACTACACCGTTTTCCTGGATTGGCGAAACGGCAATGCTTCACCGCCACATGTGACGGAGACGGCCCCTCCGAACACGCCGCTGGGAATCTTGGCTGACTCAGTGACTGCTATCAAAGGTGTTATTCCCGCGCCACCTGCCAAAGCGCCATCATTTGCGACTCTCGCCGAACAGAATTGTCAGGCATTATCAGATGAAATCGCGAAGGTAAAAGAAAAGGCCACGGCCTTGGACGAGGCACTCGCACTGTTAGAACCCGGAAAAAAAGGCGAGAAAGTGGAGAGCGTGTCGCTGGAAACCACGCTACATGCCTGGGCTCCGGTTCCGGGCAAGTTTGATGATTTCGAGCGAGAGATTGACGCCCTGCGCACTCTCATGAACGACACCACCAGCGCAGGGTATGATTCGACCTGTGGCGACATAAAAACAGCTAACGATCTAATTTTAATCAACTACCGAAACGCTCGTAAAGCGTTTCTCGCTGTAGACGCATTGGTTAACTCATCACAGGTCGTTGCTTACCCATATGAAGTCGATTCGAGTAACGCCCATATGAAGTCGATTCGAGTAACGCCTATGAAATCGACGTTGACGAGTTTTACAACGGACAGTCGACTAATGCGGCGACTAAGAAGTATCGCCTCGGCGCCGGGTACGTCGCGATCACTTCGTCCGCCGGTTTTATGATTACGAAGCTTGCGGCGCGTAGTTATTCCGCTGTGGCGGCGCCGAATCCTGCTGATCCAACAACAACCCAGACGGTATTGAACGTCGACTATGGTGCGGGAGCCAGGGTCGCGTTGACGGCCCTGCTCAACTACAACTTACCGTTTGCGACACGGAAGGACTTCGGCGCGGCCTTGGCTGTCGGGCCGGTATTCGATATATCAGCCGGAAAGGCAGATACATCTCGCTTTGGGCTCTTTGGTGGAGTAGGAATACGGTTGAAGCAGTTGATGTATATAACTCCGGGGGTTCACATCGGCGAGTTTGCCGACTTCCCGCAAGGCTTCACTCGATCCGGCCAAGTGGTTCCGGCGAACTTCGCAACTCCGACGCCTGTGAAACGTTGGACGACTCGGTTCGCCCTCGCAATAACTTTCAAAGTTAAGGATCTTTGGACGCCTTCGCAATCAAGTGAAACGGGAGGCAAGGAGAACAAGTAACCGGAACTCAAATGCCGACGAAGACGATACGCGTGGGCGACACAACCAAGCCGGATCCTTTCACGGTCGCGATCATTGCGAACCCTTATCTCGAGGCACCGTGGAACTCGGGTACGTTTGTCCCGGATCCGATAAGGACGAATCAGCCGGCTTTCGATTCTTGTGTCAATTATATTGTTGCTTCGTTATTTGGCGGGTTAGCGGGACAAGCTGAACGGCTATTGGGTGATCTGGCGATCGCTCCTAAAGTCCGTGTGTTATCGGTATTCGATCCCGGAGTTCCTTCGGGGGATCAAAATTCCTTGGTCGCGCAGGATGGTGTTAGTAACCTATTAGTGCCGCGTCGGGATAACTTCAAACCATTCTTGGCGCAACATGGAGTTGAGGCAGATGTGGCATACGCAGTCTCGTTATCTCAAAGTCACACAAGAGCCAGCGCGTGGTTTACCACCGATGATGATGCGGGACCGGGTAACAACTTCACTTTGGACGGAAAGACATTCTCGCATCGGCATCGCAATATCACGCCGGGAACCATTGCTATCCATTCGAGCGCTACGTCGATGACCGCAGTTCATGAATTTGGGCACGCGTTATCAAGTTACAGCAACGGGGCTGTATTGGATCTTTATGTTGACAGCAAACTGGGCTTGAATAACAAACGCGGACGCCCAATACCCGCAAGTTTTGCTACTTATGACGGTGTAGTCATGGCGAGTGACCCGATCAGGGATAGTCTTGGTTACCCGGTGACGTGGCAGTCGTATCATTGTGAGCTAATTACGCCGGCCTTCCCAGCGTTGATGGATAATTATTGGATGGCGCCAGGAGGTATTCCCGAGCATTGTCAGCATGATCGAATCACGCGACAATTTCTAATGGATCGGGTCCGTGCTAAGATCTCAAGGTAAGCTATGGAACCGCTAAAACCAGAGATAAAGGAGAACCTGCTTGCCATAAGGCCGGAAGCCGATCCTGCGGACCTTGAGGAATACGAACGGCTGTTGGCTGAAAGGTTTGCGACTGACCCCGATCGCGCAGCCGCCCCTGAATCTAAAGAGTTACGTGATAGTCAATCATCCGAAGAGCGTTTGGCTGAGCTTTTCCATAGGCTGTTTGTTCCTCAACCTATAAGCAAATCTTAATAGACCACTCGGTTAGCGAGGTTCAGTTGGATTCTTAATTGCATCCGCGGCTCGCATTGCTTCAACCGTCGCTTTTACATCATGCACCCTCACAATGTGTGCGCCGTTTAGAACTGAAGCTACTACTGTTGCGATCGTGCCGTGAAGGCGTTCATCCGGCGGCGCATCGCCAAGTAACTTTCCGATGAAGGCCTTGCGTGAAGTGCCGATCACAATTGGAAAGTCGGCGAACTCCCGCGCCAGCTGATCGAGGTTGGCGATCAATTCGAGGTTCTGTTCGGCAGCTTTTCCAAATCCAATTCCCGGATCGATCGCGATATTCTCGTTAGCCACTCCGCGTTGATTGGCGACGAGAATGCTTTCACGTAACCCGCTCGCGACTTCGCTCAAAATATCTTCGACCGGTGGAAGCTGTTGCATGTCTTTTGGTGTTCCGCGCGAGTGCATTAGCACCAGGCCCGCGCCCGCGCGTGCGACTTCGTCTGCAATCGCCGGATCGAAACGCAGCCCCGAAATGTCGTTGACTATCTGAGCGCCGACATTCAGCGCGGCGCGCGCGACTGTCGATTTGGTGGTGTCGATCGAAATTGGAATCGCTGTGTCCGACGAAAGTCGTTCAATCACTGGAATGACTCGATCGATCTCCTGCTGCTCGGAAACGAATTCCGAGCCGGGGCGAGTTGATTCACCGCCGACGTCGATAATGTCCGCGCCTTCGATAATCATTTGTTCAGCTTGAGCCAGGGCTCGATCAAGCGAAAGGAACTCGCCGCCATCGCTAAAACTGTCAGGTGTGACGTTAAGAATTCCCATGACGAGCGTCCGTTCGCCGTAAGACAGCGAACGTCGCGCGATTCTCCATTGGCGGATTGTCATTAGAGGAAAAGTAAAGGGCTGCGAGCAAAGAGGCAAGCCAAGCAAAGCAAAGGATACGAACGAAGAATGAATGGGGTCTTTCCGTCTCGTTAGACGGTTTGGTTTTGTATGCGGCAGGTACTCGCTTGACCGCATTGAATCGGCTTTGTTATAAAATTCGTTCGCGCCCGTCAATATTTCCAATCGCGCGACGGTATTCCGCAGTAGCTCAATGGCAGAGCATTCGGCTGTTAACCGAAGGGTTGTAGGTTCGAGTCCTACCTGCGGAGCCAATTCCTTAACGTAGCTGATTGTATATACAGGCCTTAGCGGATTGAGTGGCAAGGCCTGTCACAACTGAGTCACAAAATGTTGGCTCTGGATGACGACTTAGGTTCCAGAGCCTTATTCTCTTTTGGGGTTGTGGTTGGGTAGTGTCCCAATTTGAAATCGCGAAGTATTCAAGACTAAGCTTCCCATCAGGCCACTGACCTTGGATGTCGCTTTCCATTCTATCCAGCCGACTATTGATTTCATCTAGTCTGGATTGCTCGACCTGGAGTTGTGTCCAAATTCTTCAGGTGCGCAGCACCTTCATGTGCCTGCCGATAATTGGGTCTGAATCGAGAACTATGGGACACTAGGCGAACGAGCCCGGCGATGGAACCCAAGTCACTGCGAGTCTCGGTAGGCGCGCCCTCTTTGTGTTAGCTCATAGACGATTATATGGGATTTGCCTTAACTTCCGTCCACCTACGATTGTTTGCGCGGGCTATTCGGATCACCCAGTGGAGTAAGCTATGACATACCACAAGATCACGTTTTTCCGTGTCGCTCTAACATTCTCAGTGCCATTGTTGGTGGCTACAGGGTTAGCCTCTTTTCAAAGGGCCGCTGTCGAGACAACCGCATTCCGCAGCCTACATTTTATGGAGACGCAAACCACTAAAGGCTCAATTAGACTCTCGGTGGAGCAGATTCCGACCATCGATTTCCCGCTGCGCGTCTTTCGTCTTACAGCGCAACGAGCGCCTGCTGAGTTTATTGAACGGTTCTTGCCTTCAGTCGCTCCCAACGCCAAACAGCTAGAACCGCTCGCTCAGTTATCCATACATCGGAAGATACCTCCCAAAAATTCGGAGAACCTGGTGGGAGCAGTCGATGGAGATCACCTTGCCGCTTACGCCGACCTGGAGTCAGGCGACGCGCTAGTCCTTCCGACAATCTCCAGGCTCAAACCTCTCAGAGGAATTGACGAAGCAAATGCCACTAGACTGGCGGAGGATCTCATCTCCCGATCAGGGGTCATCGGAAAGGATGAAACTCGTGTAACAGCCGGCAACGTACAGATGCTTGCGCGTGAACGGGCAGTTAATGAATCAACGACCGGCGTTCGCACATCATTGATGGGCAAGGCCAACTACCTGACCCTCGTTCATTTCCGTCGTTATGTTGATCGCTATGCAGTTTATGGCCCAGGCTCACGCGCGCTACTGGCGCTGGGCCAGGGCGCGTCCCTTCAGGGATTTATCCGCCGCTGGAAGATTGCCGCCGTGTCTGACACCGTTGCTGAAACTAGGAGCCGCGACGAGGTGGCCAGAGAGATCCGAACCCAGCTCGAACAGGCCGCGAGGAATTCTGACGTAGAAGTCCTGAGCGTGAAAGTCGGGTACTACGATGCGAATCGGGGGTACCTTCAGCCAGTCTACAGATTTACTTCCAGAGTTCATCACCTGGAGACGGGACCGGTTAGAAATCATCACCTCCAGACGCCGGTTAAGAAAGAGTCGCTGACGGACGATGATTACCTAATCGGGTACGTACATGTTGGCCGGGAATATGAAGAACTGCCTTCTCTCTTGCGTTCACCAAGGCAACAGCCCACATCGCCGCCGGGGGCCTCGATCAAAGAAGTATCACCATTCGATTCTGTCGCTCAGACCCCTCCGTTGATTCAACAAGTTAGTGCCGACGATCCAACCATTGGCTGTTACATCGTGCGCAATGACAACGAGAACTGGTCCGATGACGCAGAAGAATTCTCCGACGGCCTTACTAGCACCTCCAGCCGATTCACACTTATTCAAAACGTATGGGCGTTCCCTGACCAATTTGTCGGCAAAGCCAACCCCGAAATTAACAACGTCAATGTGGCAATCACGGAAGCGCATGGAAACTGGTGGCTTTTCACCACCTATATGAATAATGGGGACATAGTGAACATCACCGATATCCCGAGCACTGGCTATGGGGGAGCCGGCCATCGTTTGCGCTACTGGATTATCCATTCCTGCGAGGTCATCCCCACTGGATTTGATCTTAAGAACTATGCCGCTCGTTGGTGGCATGTCTTTTCCGGTTTACATAGTATCGTCAGCTACCGCACGATAATGAGGATCGATGACGATGTCAGCGGGCCATTCGCCGAGGTTGTCGCGCTTGGCGTCCCGTTCGCCAGTTCATGGATCTTTGAGGTCTCTAATGCCGATGCCTATGATGATGATGACAGGGAGCTCAATCACGCCAATAAGAATTTATTGATGGGCCGTCCTGCGACCATCAGCGCCTGCGGTCACGTTGACGATTCAATCTACAATTTGAAAAGGGCGGGCAAGAACTGCTTGTGGTTTCAGTGGATTGATGGTTGACAGCGTGAAAGTCCCTATTGCGCTGTCTCTAAAGTTCGCTGACAAAATCGGGCGACGCTATCCAGGATGTTATAGGTGGCCCTCTTGAACTGGATCAGAAATCAAAAGCTAGCTGCGCTTTGCCCCCTCTCGCAAGCGGAATCCAATTGGCAGATGGGCCTTGTCGCTACGCGCTTGAAGATACTGTCACTGGTATCCTTGCGCTCTCAGGTGTAAGCGTACACTCAACCAATCGTACAGAAATGAGATCGAAAGGATGACTATCTTATGAGCGCAGTAATAGGCGGGCAACCATCTCCACCTCTATTCGGTTCGATTAATGATCCGAGCATTTCGTTGACAGCGGGAGTGACCGGCATAGCACCCGAATCCTTCGGTGACGGTGTTCAAGGGCGTACGAGAGCCAGCGACGGTCACGGCGTGCTAGGCCAGAATCTATCCAATAGCGCACTTGGTTTTCTGGGTGGGAGCGATCCTGTGTTCCATCAGCGTGCGGGGGTGTACGGTGAAAGTGACATGCAGGGAGTCATGGGTCTTAGCACCAGTGACACAGGAACAGGCGTCTACGGAGGCAATAACTTCAAGGACGGTCACGGCTTCGGCGTGCGGGGTGATACGTCGAATGGTGTCGGCGTACAGGGTGAAAGCTTCTCCGAAGGCGCTGGCATCCAAGGAATATCGCATAGTGGGAATCAAGGCCTTGCGGGTCGCTTTATCGGGAACGTTCATGTGCAAGGTAATCCTGGCACCTCGTCAGGCGACCTAAGAGTGGAAGGGACGTCGTCGTTTGGCGGTACCGTCACTTGCGACGGCAACATCAAGGCGTTCGATGTCGAACTGAGCGGCGGTGATTGTGCGGAAGATTTTGAGATAGCGGGCCTGGAAGTGGTGGACCCGGGTACCGTAATGGTAATCGATAAAGCAGGAGCCTTGCGTCCGTGTGAGCGTGCTTACGACAGGAGGGTCACGGGCGTCCTTTCGGGAGCGGGCGACTACAAGCCAGGTATTGTACTGGACAAGCGGCCTTCGACTGCTATTAGACTACCGCTAGCATTGGTGGGGAAGGTTTATTGCAAAGTGGACGCGGCATTCGGGCCTATCGAGGTCGGTGATCTCCTGACTACATCCGCCACAGAAGGCCATGCGATGAAGGCTAACGATCCGTTACAAGCGTTTGGATCAGTGATCGGAAAAGCCCTGCGTCCTCTGAACGCAGGCCAGGGCATGATTCCAATCCTGATTGCTTTGCAATAGACCCGCAGAAGCAAATGGCAAGACATCCGCGGTGAAGCGAAGCTGTTAATAGCGCTTTGAAAACACTGCCAGGAAAGGAAGTAAAGGTGATGCCCACACTAGTGCAGGTCAAGGAACTCAAGCAACTTGAGCCAATCAAAACTGGAGTCGCCGACGTTCTGGTTACGTTTGATGTCTTAGGGCTGATTTTCCCGGACAGCTTAGTGCAGATATATGCCAGTGGCCGCTCCGACACATCATTGACACCCGCAGACCTGAAGGATGAGGTTGAACTTCAGGTAAATGAACACGTCGGCTATTCAACAATCCTGCACCTTCAGGCTGGGGCTTTCTTGTTTCTTCATTTTTGTCCCAGGACCACGACCAATGGCGTACTTGATCCTGATATTGATGCTCAGCCTTTCGATTCATTCTGTACGGTCATCCCCCTCACTACACGAGCGGTACTGCCTCCCTCTCCCGGAGCGCTTGCAGCTCCCGTCATAACTTCAATTGAGCCACATCAAGCTACCCTGCACAATGAAGGTAGCATCGTCGTCCGTTGGTCGGCCAGCAGTGAATTTGATAAGTACCATTTTATGTTTACGGATTCTTTTCCTCCTCCAAAATCAGAGGTCGGGTTTCATGAGATTGAGATCGAGGCACCTCGAAGCCACGGCTTTAGCTTCAGGATTCAGCCCGCGTTCGCAAGAAGGACGTATACATTCAAAGTCCAAGGCTGTAAGGAATCTGAAGTATTCCCTGACGAGTGCTCAGCTTTTAGCCCTGACAGTACGGCCACCATGCCAAAGAACACCAATAGTCTGCGAGAATTCTTGCGGTTCAGCAATGTTCAGCTTAACCCTGGTATCCGATCATTGGGCGCGGCGGCTTTTTCGGCTGGCATCCGTGGGATGATGCGGCTTTAGGACCCTGACAGTTGCCGTCCGTCTTATCGAACGGGATCCGCTCAATGCAAAGCGTCTTTAGCGCTCGTTCGGCGTCCCACTCGGGGATCGTCACTGGGCCAAGTTCGCTGCCGAACGTCTGGCTAACTACAAACCATCTGGCGCGATGAACAAAAGTCGTATAGGTCTGTTCGTTGCCTGATGCGTCGCTATCCTTTGATTCGTCGTCCCGCCTCTTTCGCGTCAATGGCATACAGAGCGTCAAAGCCTTCTAGCCGCGTTTGACGACTCGGCCAACGTCTGCCATTTCGGAAACGTATTGATTGGCCCTGGCTGAATGCCGCGCAATTGGCATTGCAGGATAGCGAGGATTTGATTTCCCATGGAGTAATTCCAGAACGCGCTATACGCCTTCATGATCGTTCCGGGTTTGTTGACTGCTTCCACGAGTAAAGCTGACCATTTCGGGATGTCGGTTGTCTGTATTTGATTCTCCATTGTCGTTCGCTCCTTCGTTGGTTTGTCTTTGAGAAGGTGTTTCCCCCTCGCAGCTAAAGAAGCTACGAGGAGAAAAATGCCACTTGGCATACACTTCGCAGTGCGACAAGATCCGGAAGTTCGACACCACATCTGACCTGCGGAGCCAAACTTCATCGCGCGCGCAGAAGGCGGAATTGATGGGGACAACTTCAGCGAGACTTTACCCATCGAAGCGTCACTGCACCATGATCGAGATCGTCTTTGCCGCGTTCCAACGTCGTGCGATCGCCTTCGCAGCGCTTTGCGCCTGCGCGGTGATCACGCTGGCACAGGAAGGGATCCAGAACCCGGCGTCTGATCGACCAAATGATGTGGTGCGCATTACCACCGAACTGGTCCAGGCGAATGCAACTGTGTTCGATAAAAAAGGACGTTTCGTGGCCGGCCTCGAGCGCGAACAATTCCAGTTGCTCGTCGATGGAAAGCCACAACCTGTTTCCTTTTTCGAGTCGGTTGTTAGCGGAAGCTCCATCGAAGAGATCCAGATAGCAGCCCTGAGTGGAAACAAGCCCTCACCATTGAAATCAGATCTGAGTCACGTCGTGCGCGGACGAACAATAATCTTCTTCATAGACGATCTACATTTGTCATTGGACAGTTTGGCCCGAACGCGCTTAGCACTCAGTCGCTTTATCGATAAGGAAATGGGCATGCTCGATCAGGTCGCTATCGCGTCGCCTTCAGGCCGGATCGGGTTTCTGCAGCAGCTTACCAACAATCGCGTTGTCCTACGCGCGGCCGTATCCCGTCTCCAATATCAGGCATACACGGTATTAGATACTGAATATCCGGCAATGTCTGAATACATGGCACTGAAAATTGAAGAAAGGGATCGCGATGCGGCTGCCTATTACATGGGGCGATGCCTAAAAGAGAATCCCGGATACACCCCAGGCAAGTGTGTGGAAGTGGTTAAAGATCGTGCGCGCCAGATTCTTCGTCAAGCCTCTGCGGTCACGTTTGGTACGCTTTCGTCTCTTGAAAGTCTCATGGGCTCATCAGAGCAATTACTAGGGCGTAAGATTGTCTTACTAATATCAGACGGCTTTTACCTAAGCCCACGAGATCGCCAGCAGAACTCTTACGAAGGGTTAGCGCGTATCACGGATACGGCGCGGCGCACAGGAACCCTGATCTATTCAATTGATGCCCGTGGATTGATTTCAGGGCAGTCGGATGCAACCGGTAATCTGGTTGACGGTAATGGCGTGTTGGATCGCGCCAACATCGGAGAAATTCCGGCTTCGCAAGACGCGCTTAATGCCCTGGCGGCAGATACCGGAGGGCGCGCATTGCGCAACTCGAATTCAATTAGCGACTGGGTAAGTCAGACGCTCGAAGAGACATCGAACTACTACCTCGTGGCGTGGCGGCCTCAAAGCGAAGCGCAAAAGAGCACAAAGTTTCAGCGGATCCAATTGAGCATAAAGGATCACCCGGAGCTTACCGTGCGGTTTTCGCGGGGATACTTCAATGCAGAGGGGCTTTCAGTGCGCGCCGGGAAAAGCAGGTCAAAATCAGGCCCGGTGACGACAGCTAATAACTCGTCGTCTTCCGATCAAGCCTTGCAGACCGCGCTTACCGCTTTTTCGCCAACGAAGGGCTTGCCGACTCTCCTGTTTGCCAAGTATTTGGACACACCGAATCACGGACTAGTATTGACTGCCTCGATGCAAGTGCGCACGGCATTTCTAAATGGCACTAATGACAGCAAAGAACCGGTAGCGATCGACTTGGCAGGAGTTGTCTTGAACGACTTGGGCAAGCAGGCCGCAAGTTTCAAGTCACGAGTCACGGTCGCTCCTTTGCCCTCGGACCAGACAGATCCGGAACGTGCGGCCGTGATTTACGAATATAGAGCGCCAATTAAGCCAGGCATCTATCAAGTAAGAGTTGCAGCCCGTGATAGCAAGAGCGAACGAGTTGGTAGCGCCATGCAGTGGATCGAAATACCTGATCTTTCGTTAACAAGGTTGTCGCTCAGCAGCTTGCTTTTTGATGTGCAAGAGGTGAGATCAAGCGGGCCGGACGTCAAATCTCCTCAGGTGCAGTCCAGCGTAGATCGACGATTCAGCCGAACAGTACCACTGAACATTTTGGTGTTTGTTTATAATGCTGCACACGGGTCCGGGCTGAATGCCGGTCCTGACATTTCGGTACGAGCCCGTGTTCTTGGGAACGATGGCCGGGAGATTGCCACAACTACCGAACGCAAAACTCTGATTGTCGACTCGACAGACCTCGCCCGAATTCCATGCAGCGTGGAATTAAACTTGAATTCCCTTCCTTCTGGAGATTATGTCCTGGAGGTGATTGTTCTTGACCGCATTACGGGCAGGACAACTTCGCAAAGCGCCGATTTCGCAATTGAATAAACGAACCGACTCTTCCATAATCATTCCATAACCGCTAAGTAGATTCACCAGGCTGTTCCATAACCCGATAACTACCATTAAGTTTGGGATTCCTGTCCGCAACTGTTAGGAACAGGTTCTCGGCCGGTGACCCAACGCATCGGAAAAGATCACTGAGACTCAATAATTCCACAACCATCATTCCGAATAGTTATCGTAAGAAATCAGATCCTCCACCCCAATCAAAACTCCAACGGCCCCGCGCTTTTAATTTTCTTGCCAGGAGTTCCGCGCCATGCTCAATAGCCGTTACCCGACTTCCCGAACTGGGGCTCGTCTTGTCTCGATCATCATTTCTTTTTCATTGCTGGTTTGCTTTCCCAAACAATCTCGGTTTTTCCAAACCCGGGTCCAAGCACAAGCTCAAACGATCATTTTTGACGCGGCCGCCGGCAATAGTGGGACTTATACTGCTATTTCGGCCGGAGGCGCTTTAGGCTGGATTCATCCTGTCGGAACAGGCGCCAATCGAATTCTGATCGTAAGTATTTCAACTAACGGTCCTCCTAGTTCGACGAACAGGGTTACGAGCGTAACGTTCAACGGAACGTCATTATCTCGGATTGGTACTGTTATCTCAGCAGACCAACAAAGCGCCGTGGAGATGTTCGAACTGTTGTCACCTCCCTCTGGTGCTGGTCATAGTGTGTTCGTTAACATCAGTCCGCCAACAACATACGTCGTCGGTGGATCGGTTTCCTTTTCCGGAGTGAATCAGAGCAGTCCGCTGCGAACGCAGCGGTCAGGATTGATGGCCACTAACAGCGGTACCTTTCAGCCGTCCAGGCTGTTGGCAAGCTCGTCCGCAAACGTAAGTGTGATTAGCGGTAGCTCCGATGTAGTAGTTGATACCTAGCTACTGGTTCTACGGCCGGGTCGTTCAGTCCCGTCTCGCCGCAGGTTCGCCGTTGGGATGGCAACTTTGCGACCCCGGGAATCAGCGTCGGAGGTGGTTACGCCTATGATATCGGGGCGGGAAGCACGAGATCAGGCCACGGCCCGACGACGACGATGGCCTGGTCTATGTCTGGTCCTCCGACTGAGGGTGTCGGCGTGGTGCCGGCCCCTTGGGCCATTGGAGCTATATCCCTGATCCCGTCCGCGGCGCCGGCAGTTCCATCACCGACGGCGACTCCGCTGCCGACTCCGCCTGCGGTCCATCCACCCGGCCTTCCACCAGGACCGAGTTTGCCGAATCTGGATCTGGTAAGGAAGCTCCAGGTTTTGCCGCCAGTCGTTAAGCCCGGAGGACCAAGGACTGAGCAGCAACCCATCTGCGACATCGGCAGCGACTGCGGCGGTTGTCCGGATTGCGAGCCGCCGGCGCCAAACGATCCCGGCTTCTCAACGCCGCGAACGGAGCCTCACAACAGAACGGGAGAGCCGGGCATTACTTTAGGCTCGCGGAACTTTAACTGGAGTACCTCGCTGGTCTCACTCGCCGGCCGGGCCGGCCTGGGTCTGGATCTGACGTTGACGTATAACTCGCTCGTTTGGATTTATGACAACGGACAAATGAAGTTCAATCCTGATGATGGATTTCCGGGACCGGGATTTCGTTTAGGCTTTCCGATTGTGCAACCGCGCTTTCAGAATTCTGATACGGGATATTGGTCATACCTGATGGTGACGCCGTCTGGCGGCCGAGTTGAACTCAGGCAAGTCGGGGGTTCAAACATCTATGAGAGCTATGACGGTAGTTATACGCAATTGACCGATAACGGTGCGGGCGGATTGGTTATCACGTCTGAGGGTGGTTCGCAGATGAGTTTTACCAACACCGGCGCAAATTTTGTGTGCACTGAAATCAAGGATCGAAATGGGAACGTAATCAGCGTTGCTTACAATGGCAATTTGCCGATCAGTTGTACCGATACAGCCGGACGAGTCGTGAATTTCAACTACACGAACGGCTTCCTCTCTTCAATCACTCAGAACTGGGCCGGCCAAACCCATACGTGGGCGACAATCGACTACAACAGCGTCTTTTTCAATTACAACTTTCCGGGAATGCAAGTTGATGCACCGCAAAATAGCAGTCTGCTGGCGGTGCCCACGCAGGTAAATTTGGACGACGGATCGTCATATCAATTTACCTACAACAGCTGGGGGCAGATATATCAGATAACGCACGTGGCGCCCGACGGAAGCACAATGGGCCACACCTCTTACAATCTTCCGACGGACGCTTCGAACCCCGAATCCGATTGTCCACGCTTCACCGAGCAGCACGAATTCGCCCGCGATTGGAATAACGGAGCAGAGGCCGTAACGCAATTGGGGGTCGATTCTGACGGCGGCCAGGTGATGATTACGCCTGATGGAACCCGTTATAAGGAGCTCTACAATACTTCCGGATTTGCGAACGGGTTGCCGAGTTTAGACGAAGTGTGGAGCGGCGGAGTAAGACAAAAATGGTCCACATTCTCATGGACGCAGGATAATCCTGCTCTGGGCTATCCCGTTGACCCGCGTCTGGTCGATACAACCGTGACTGATGTGAATGGAAACCAGCGGCGAGTTTCGATTAATTACACCAGCTTCACGAGGCCCAGCGGATCGAGTTGCAGCCTGCCGAGCGACGTCACAGAATATGCTGCAGATGCCGCTACCCCGGTGCGGCGCATCCACACCGAATACAATCTCGATTCAGCTTACCTCAGCCGCAATATCATCGGACTGATGAGCAGCACATTAACTTATGACGGCGGCGGCACACTGTACTCGCGCTCTGATTTCCATTATGACGAAAGCGGGTTGCAGGATCCCGGTGGAATTGTCCAACATGATGCAAGTTTCGACGGCGGCTTTATTCAGGGCCGCGCGAATCTCACCAGCATAACTCGATTCAACGCAAACGATCTTTCGCAAACGACCACTTCAACCACGGCTTACAACGTCGCGGGCGCAATGGTTTCATCGACGGACGCATCTGGCCATACGACGACCATCGGCTACAACGACTCGAATGGCGGTAACAGTTTTTCTGCCCCCACAAGTACGACTGATCCTGACGGCCACGTTTCGAATTTTCAATATGATTACGACATGGGATTAAGGACGGCGATTCAGACCCCACCGGCCCAGGGATTCTCGCAGGGACCTATACAAACACGTCAATACGACGGCGCACGCCGGCTATCGCAAGTAACCAACACCACCAGCGGCGCTTACACTCGGCTGGTTTATAGCCCGAGCCAAATGTGGGTTGAGCAGTTCTCAACGATCCAGGACGGAGCCGGTGAAGCATTTTCAATCCAAGTGATGGATGGCGATGGGCGCGTGCGGGCAACTGCCCACGATCATCCGACCGGCACCAGCGGTCCAACGCCTTATAGCGGAGTGTTTGTGGTGTACGACAACATGGGTCGAGTTGCGCAGCAGTCGAGTGCCGCGGAGACCAACTCCTCGGTTGAGATATCGTCACAGTGGATTGCCAGTGGCGACGATGAACTGACTGGATGGACCTACACTGCCCAAGCTTACGACTGGAACGGCCGCCCGACAGTTACCACTAACCCCGATGGAACTACGATCGTCATGTCTTACAACGGCTGCGGATGTGCGGGCGGGGACGTAATCACTGCCCGGGAAGAAGCTGGACGGTTGCGCCGCACGACCACCGACGCGTTGGGCCGTCTCGCAAAGGTTGAAGAGTTGCATAAGGACGGCTCAGTCTACTCCACGACGCAATACAGCTACGATGTTCTTGACCACCTGACGAACATCGACCAACAAGGCCTCCCGAGAAGTTTTGTATTTGATGGCTATGGCCGGCTGCAGTCTCGCACTACGCCGGAGCAGGGGACCACTAGCTACAATTACTTTGCCGACGACACGATACAGACGATGACTGATGCCCGCGGGGCCGGCAGCACCTTCTCCTATAACGGCCGTCACCTGGTAACTGGAATCACCTATGGCGTGCCGGCGGGCGTTGCGGCGACAGCCAATGTTTCGTTTGCCTATGATGCGGCGGGAAATCGAACGTCGATGAGCGACGGCCTGGGTTCCGCTAGTTATGCCTATGATCAATTGTCGCACCTGACCTCTGAGACGCGCACATTCAACGCCCTGGGCTCATATACATTTAGCTATAGCTACAATCTCACGGGCAAGTTGACGAGCATTACCAATCCGTGGGGCGCGCAGGTGGGATACGGCTACGATAAGATTGGCGAATTAACGGGGGTGAGCGGCGCCGGCTACGCAAATGTTTCCAGTTATGCGAGCGGTATTACGTACCGCGCTTTTGGCGCCATTAAAGGAATGACCTACGGTAACGGGCTGACGCTTTCCACGGCCTACGACAATCGTCTGAGGCTTACAACCGCCACCGTGTCGAATGTGCAGAGTTATAGCTACGCGTACGATTATTTTAACGAGCACACTGGCCGTGTCACTTACGCGCAAAGCAATTTCAATTCAAGCCTCGATCGCAGCTATGAATATGATGACTTCGGCCGGCTGGCGGTTTCTCATACCGGCGCCGAAGCGAGAGCGCACGCATTCAGCGGCCAATGGGGCACGATGGATGGTCCCTATTCGCTGGGATTTAATTACGATCAATGGGGAAACATGACGCAACGTTACGGTTGGGGCGGCGAAGTACAGGGTGGTGGCGCTAACCAAACCAGCTACATCAATGAGACCTTCACCAACAATCGTCGCGATGGTTTCACCTACGACGCAGCCGGCAATCTGACTAACGATCTGGGACAGACTTTCACCTATGACGCGACCGGACAACAGACATTCGCCAGTTACATGTCCGTCCAGCAGGATTATGATGGCGATGGCTTGCGGGCCCGCAAGAATGAAAACGGCTATACAACTTATTACCTTCGTTCCAGCGTGCTCGGCGGGCAAATAGTTGCCGAGATGGACGGTAGCGGCAACTGGATGCGCGGTTTTGTGTATCAGGGTGGTGGTCTGCTGGCGGTGCAACAAGGCGGCGTTTACTGGATGCATGAAGATCCGATCACCAAGAGCAAACGCACCACGGACATGTACGGAAATGTTGTCAGCGCAATTGAACTCGACCCATGGGGCGGAGATGCCAATTGGAGTTGGAATGCGGCGTTCCAACCGCGAAAGTTCACCACTTACATCCGCGACGCCAATGGATCGGATGATGCGATGTTCCGTCGCTATAACCGTTGGCATTCACGATTTGATCAGCCCGATCCGCACGGGCACAGCTATGCGCTGACCGATCCGCAAAGCTTTAACCGCTATACTTATGTGCAGAATGATCCCGTAAATCTCACGGATCCGACCGGCTTGTACGCGCCTTGTATTCATGAAGCAATGACCAGGTTCCTGGCAAGACTTACCGGTCACAGTGCGAGAGAGTCAAACACACTCGCCAGGTTTACAGGCGACAAGCCCGGCGGCGCCGATTCAGAAGCCTTTGCCGCAACCAGTTGGCCCAATTGGTTAGAAGGTCTGGTCGGCGTAGGACCCTCAGCAGATATTCATTTCGTGGACGAGAAAACATTACAACATGAGATGGGAATGTTTTCTGCGTATATGCGTGCTGGTTCAGTTTGCCGTTTGGTCACGGTATTGATTCGGCCATCAAATGGCTGGAAGGAAACCCTGACGTCGATCATATTATCGGTGACGACAAATTCGTTCGCGCCGCAAACGATACCTACAATGTGTTAGGCGGCCATGGTCACCTTAATTCGAATCAGATGAGAGATCTGATTAATGCGATTCTCCGCGAATGTGGCAAGAACGCTGGGATTAAGGTTGCAAGTCCAAGTCGTCATGACCATGTCGTTGGCGGGGGCGGTGGAGGCGACGGCGGTTACGTCGGCTTCGGCGGATATCCCAGTTGGTGGGGTTCAATGTGGAGTTTTCTTGATTGGGTTGATTCAATCGAAGTTGGATCTGGCGGCTATGGAGAAGTCGTTGGCTATGAGATTGAGGTAGTAACTGTGACTGTCTCTGACGTTGACGAAGAATGATCTCAAACGATTTGAGACGAAGCGAGGCAGGGCCTTTCCCGGTCGGATTCCCTGCGTCGCTTCGTGAGCGCCGGAAGTTAGAGAATGAAACGCGCCACCATCTTAAGCCTTTACGGCACAAACCGGTCTGACACTTCGTCTGCGCCGCTGAAACTGTTACGGGCGCGGCAAGGAGAACGCCGGCACATGATAACCAGGTTATTCGCAAGGCGACTGTTTCTTCTTTGGGTTTTCAGCCTCGTGCCGTTTGTTAACACCTGCGCGCAATATCATCACAAGTCGGAATCTGAAATTGCCGCGCTGACGCCCGCCCAACGTGTAGATGAATATGCGAATGAGCAGGCCTTTCACAAGTATGATGTGTTAGACCAACAACGTGCTCTCATTTCTAAATACATTCTGCGCGACGGATTGAGGGCCTTACCTCGCATGGTCGAGATCATAGATGAATACGATCCGACGCGAGAATCTGGCAGGATTGATCACAGGGGCGAACGTTTCGATGCGATGTGGATGCTCCTGAGCGATCTGGATCGCGCTGCCGTGCGCCTTCGAGCATCGCCGGAAGGCCTTAAAGCAATGGACGCACTCGCGCGCGCGATTGATCGTATGCGGGCGGCCGGATACGGTAAAAAGGACCAGCACGAATGGGCAGAACACGGACGATTCGATTCGGCCGTGACCGCTCTGGATGACACAAAGGGCATCGACGACACGGATGAAGCGATCAGAGACACATTGTGGGTGAAATACAAACTTAAGATGTCCGACAAAGACCTACTTGCCTTCAGCAACTTTTTGATTGCCCGTGATCCCGGCTATCCAGCCTGGAGCGAAACATATGACATAAAAGATTATTCGCGGGTGAATGCTGCGGGTAACCCAGCCCAAGTATACATAATGAAAGAGTCGGATCGATTTTACGAAGCTTACTTACAATTCAAGAAGCAAAGGCTTTGATCCAATTCGCGAGACAGACTCCTCTTTGGATCTCTTGCGTTTGAAAATCAAGCTCCGGGTCTTTGTTGTAAACTTGCTGTAATCTTCGTGCTCTATATGCGCTGTGGTTCTTTATGTTCTGCTCAAATGGCTGATTTTCCGCGGAACAATACCGTTTATTCTTTGGAAAGCGTTGTATGCAGGTGCGGACAGACGATTCATAACCCCAAGGCCGAATCATTGATTTTCTAAAATACGACGTCTCGTGTCGTTTGAAAGACGTTGAGGATTTCCGCGGTTGGCACGAGAAAAAAGTTGCGAAGAATGTCCAGTGTGGGAGCCAAATTTCTTTAGAAGAAAAAGCCACCATCGCGGTGGCCTTCTAGTTTTATGGCACAGCTTGTGAAAGAGCTTGTAACGGCGTTCGCCGGGAAACTCTTATTTCGGTCTGACGACGATTACCGAATCAATGACGCCATTTCCGTCATCTTCAGTGGCGGAGTTGGTTAGATCGTTCAGACCTATCCCATCTACCAGGAATTTGTAGGTGTATTTGCCCGGTGCTAAATCAACGTGACAGACCCATCCGTCGCCTTCTCTTGCACAATAGTTTTTAGTCTGAATCCAATCATTGAACGACCCGTAGATGGCCACCGCCTCCGCGTCGGTGTGCCCAGCTAAAGTAAAAGTCGTATTGCCGGTGAGACTGGGCACGGCTGGTGGCATCCTCTTCACTGGCACGTCTCCCTGCCCGCTGTTGAGAGTGACGCCAGTGACGTTTCCATTTTCGTCCTTGACGAAGACGAGATGCAGATCCGGAATCTCACTGTCACGGAACCCGGAGTTGGATTCGGCGATGACTGGGCGCGGTCTCAGATATGAAGGCTTGACCCACAAAGAACCATCTTTGACGCTTACATAGATGACAAAATCGTGCGCGAACTTGGGATCAAGTTCGTATCTGGCAACGTACTGCTGCAATAGAGCAGGAGGCGGTTTGACTTGAGATATCGCGATCGCTTTCTTCGGAATCAAGGATCGCGCTGTGAGCGTTCTGTCCCGCTCAGAAATCTTCGGTTCGGATTTGATACCGATGAGCGCGATCAGGTGACTGGCCAGCGTCCCGCGCCAATTGAGGAGACCATGATTGCCGTTAAACTCCGTGTAGTGGACCGAATATCCTTTGCTCAACAGCGTGTCTCTTAAATTACGGTTGGCCGT
>QHXI01000056.1 GCA_003222895.1 Acidobacteriota bacterium
TGGTTCGGCGGAGGATCGGGTGTTTTGGTCACCAGACGGCTCATGAGGTCATACGCATAGGAAGTCGTCTTTCCGTTGAAGTCGACCTTGCTTTGCAACCTGCCCGTCGGGAGATAGGAATAGGTCTCAGACTGCCCACCGGGAAGAACCCGCAGCGCTCTTCGACCAAGTTGATCGTAGCCATACCGAGTCGTGCGATTCAGGGCGTCGATCTGAGAGATCTGATTTCCGACTTCGTCATAGCCATAGCGCGTCTCCTGCCCGAGGGCATCCGTCACTTTGACGAGACGCGTTAAGGCGTCGTATTCAAACTGAGTCGTCTTGCCCGCTTGATCAGTCTTGCTTATCGGCCGTCCCGAAGCGTCATAGGCTATCGTCTCGAAGGTACCATCTGCATAGTTGGTCTTGATGCGTCTGTTGTTGGCGTCATATTCATAAGTCGTCGTATGGTTCAACGCATCAATCATGGAAATCTGGTTGCCATTCGCGTCATAGGTGAAAGAAGTGATATGCCCGAGGGAATCAACCACCTTCGAGCGCCGTCCGCTACAGCCGCAGTTGGGATCGTATACGTAAGTTGTGGTGTTACCACGTGCGTCTTTCGTCGCCACGATTCGCCCGATTGCATCGTAGCTGGTCTGCATAGACGTTCCATCAGCAAAGGTGGTCTTTATCAAGTGTCCGAGCTCATCATAGTCGTAGGAAGTTACGTGACCAGCGCGGTCTTTGCTCGTCAGCTTACGACCCTCAGCGTCGTAGGTTACTTCTTCGAGCGTTCCATTAGGGTTGGTGGTCCTGGTTAGACGTCCCATGTCATCGTACGTTAATTCAGTCCGCCGGCCGAGTTGGTCAATGGTCGCGCTTTGCTGACCAATTGAGTTGTACTCAACCTGGGTAAATGAACCGTCGGCAAAGGTTGTCTTCTTCAGACGGTTCAATTTGTCGTATTCATAGCTCGTCGTGATTGCTTCGAGCTGGCCTTGCGCGTTGGTGCGCGTGACGGTCTGGCTTGCGCGATTGCCGCTATTGTCATAATTGAAGGTGGTCGCGTGGCCGAGCGCGTCCGTAACCTTAGTCAAGTAGCCACTCGTATATTCGGATCCCGTTGAGTTATTCAAGGCGTCGGTCGCTGAAATTAGCTGACCGCCGAAGACGCTGTAGACGTAGGTAGTAACCTTGTGCAGCGCATCCTCTCTCGTTAGCAGCTCACCTGCCGAGTTGTAAGTATTGGTGGTTACGTGGCCGAGCGGATCGGTCTGCGAAAGCACCTTACCAAGTACGTTGTAAGTGAACTGCGTTACGTTGTTGAGCGGATCAGTAATGCTCGTCAGATGATCGTTACTGTCGTAGGTGTAAGTCGTCGTCTTGCCGAGCGCGTTTGTCTCAGTCAATAGGTTGTCGTTGGCGTCGTAGGTGAACGAAGTCACGCCGCCGCGCGCGTCTGTCTTGCGCAGAACATTCCCGCGTTCGTCGTATTCAAAGACAGTCGGGTGCCCGAGACGATCAGTGACCGTCTCAGTGCGGTTCGGAATGTCGTGAATGTACGTGATGACTTTACCGAAGCCATCGGTGTGACTTATCAAGCGGCCGCTTGGGTCATAGTCGTTGCGAATCGGCTGAATGCCGCGCGGATCGTGAATCGTCAGCAGCCGGTGGTTCGAGTCGTAAGTGTAAGTCGAGGTGTTGTTTTCGTTATCGGTATACGAGACGAGATCGCCGTTCGGATCGTATCCGTAGGTCATCGAGTTGCCGTTCGGATCGGTGATGCTGGTGATGCGGCCCACGATGTCGCGATTGAAGATAATGCTCTTGCCGCTGGAGTGAACAATCCCGCCCGCGCTGATCGTCAGAGTGTTGCCATTTGGATCGGCGAGGCTTTGCAGGCCGGTACGCTGATCGATGATGTAAGCCGTGCCGTCTTCGGCAGTGAACTTGAAGACAAACGAGTTGAAGATATCCACGCCGCCGCCGAAGCCGATCAGGTTCACCGGCCCGGGCACGCTGCCATCGATTTGGACATCAGATGAGCCGACGACTTCCAGCTTGCCCACGGTCCCGGACATCGGCGTGAAGCTGATGTTGGCGCTCGTTATCGGCGCGTTGCGTTGACAGTGCGGCGCAACGCTGGGTTGGAACTTGAAGACCTTGCCGCCGGGGAACGTCACGGTCACTGCGTGCGAGCCGACCGGTTCGAGACAGTAATTCGGGAAGACTTCCTGCGAAACTGTTTCGTACCACTTGAGACCGACGACGCTGGATTTCTCGACGCGGATGTTATGCAGCCCGAGGGTCCAGCCAAACCCGAAATCGCCCACGCGTTTGTCGCGGCTGTCGTAGGTGCGTGTTACTTCCATCGGCACTCCCGCGACCGGGATGCTGAGGTCGGTGAACGAGACGGTGAAGTTGCCGACTTTCAGATTGCGCTCGACGATCACGCTGATATGCGTGCGCGAAGTCTGTCCAAACTGATCGGTGGACGACAGACGAATGTCGAACAAGCCGTTCAGCATCATCGTTGGATCGATGGTGCCCAGGGTTCCGCTGGCGGCGCCGTTGCCGCTGGCCAAAGATGTCCAGACGCGATTGTTCGCGTTGTCATCACTATCCAGACTGTATTCGAGCATCCACGCTCCGCCGCTGACTGAACCTGTAACTATCGTCGGCTCAGTAACGCTGGCGTCGTCGGCCGGCGCAGTAATCTGCACTGTCGGCCCAGGAACATTGTCGTTAACGATGACGGTGACATCGTCGCTGGAGGTCAGCGCGCTATCACTCGCCGTCAAACGCAGCACGTACGTTCCAATCGCGCTGAAATGTGCGCCGGTAATGATCGCGTGAAGATTGTCGAACGTAACGTTGCCCGGGCCGCTGACTTTGGACCAAGTGGTAGTCAAAGCACCACCCACCGGCAGGCCATCATCACTCGCGCTGCCGTCCAGTTGAGCTCCCGCCGAGAGGATCGTTGTTTGATCCGCGCCGGCATTCACCGTTGGCCCGTGGTTCTGCGCATTCACAGTGATCGTCACATCATCGCTGCTGGTTAGTTGTCCGTCGCTCGCATTCAAGCGCAAGACATACGTGCCGGCTGTGCTGAACTGCGCAGTTGTGACCGCTGTGTTGGGATTAGCAAAGGTAGCGAGCGCGGGCCCACTTACCTGCGTCCATTGGACCACCAGCGTGCTGCCCGACGGCAGACCATCATCCGCGGCGGCGCCGTTCAAGTTCACCGTATTCGCCGGCAGAGTGATCGTCTTATCCGGGCCGGCGTTGACGGTCGGCGGTTGATTGTTTGCTGCCGGATTGACGCTGACATAGAAATAGTTAGTGCTCGCGTATTCGGAATCGTCAGCCGTCAGACTCAGAATATAGAAGCCGGGTGTGCTAAAGCTCGCCGTTGTGCTCGCCGCATTTGGATTGGAAAACGTTACGATCCCCGGGCCCTGATTCTTCGCCCAATGACTGGACACAGTACCCCCCACGGGCAAACCATCGTCGCTGACTATTCCGTTGAGAGGAGCAGTATCGGGCAGCGTGATCGTTTGCTGCGTGCCGCTACCGACTGACGGAGGTTGGTTCACCGGACTGATCGTGACCGTCACGTCGTCGTTCGCACTTAGCTGGCCGTCGCTCGCGGTCAGACGCAGTACGTAGGTTCCGGGCGTAGTGAAGAGCGCACCTGAGTTTGCTGTGTTCGTGTTGGTGAACGAGACCGCTGTCGGACCACTCACCTGCGTCCAATTCGCGGACACACTGCTGCCAAATGGCAATCCGTCATCAGTCACGGCCCCGTTTAGTTTGACCGCGGTGTTGCCCACTGGCCGTAAGCTGATCGAATCAAAGTAAGCATCGTTGGTCGGAGGACAGTTGTTCTGCGCGATTAAGCGCACACGAATCCAGCCTGTGCCTATGGGAACAGTGTTTACTCCCTGCACCAAACTCCAGCTTGGCGCGTAACCCGAATAGGATTGAAGCGAGCCGATGATGCCGTCGTTTTGTGCATTACGGTATTCGAGAACGACTTGCGGGACATCCGGAATAAAGCATTCGATTACCTGACGTATATAAGCCTGAAGCTCGAATTGCTGCGTGCCGGCCGCGATGCTGGCGGCAAACGGCGAGACGTCGATATCCTGACGCAGTTCGGCATATCCTCCGTCGGTACCGACCCAGAAGAAACTGTTGCCACGATGCGGATCGGGTAAACCGGCGATGCTGCTATTTCCCTGAGTCCAGGTGGTTCCCTGTTCTACGACCCATCCAGGGATATGGCCGTTGACCAGTGGCAGATCATTTCCGGGGTTAACGATTAAGTTGCCCTTGATCGCCGCGGACAGATCCGCTCCGGCATTTGCCGTCGGCTCGTGATTCGTTGGCACTGGATTCACAGTTATCTGAACGTCATCACTGGCGCTCAGGCTTGTGTCACTCGCGGTCAGGCGCAGGACATAGACACCGGCGGCGGCGAACGTCGCCGTGGTGAAAACCGACGCAGAGTTCGCGAACGTAACAGAGCCGGGGCCGCTGACTTTGGACCAGCTAACGCTCAGTGCATAGCCGGGTAAGCCATCGTCGGTGACTGAACCCTGCAGACTCGCCGGCGCCGGCAGAGTGATTGTTTGATCACTGCCGGCGTTAACCACGGGCGGCTGGTTGGGTACGTCGGTTAACCACTGAACAGAAGCGGTGCTCGAAGCCGAGTCTACGGCGCCACGCACGAGGTCGCTGCCCAGGTGCGTTCCCGTGTAACAGAACTGCGCCTGGCCGGCGGCATCAGTCGTAGCCGAAGAGTTGGAAGCATTTGCTCCGGTTACGGTGAAGCTGATTGTTCTTCCGCCCAGCGGAAACTGATCCTGATTTGTGACAGTAGCCTTGAGACAAGCCTGTCCATTGATCGGGCGGGCCAAAGTCTCTGGCGCCAACACGACGTTGGTGCTCTGAACCGTCGCGGCCATGTTCATTCCGCCCGGATAGCCATAGCCTTCATCCTTGGCAAAGCCATAGACGAAAACTCCAAAGCTCGCCGGGCCGTCGAGATTGTGCATGCCAACGCCGATCGGAACCTGCGCGCCGGAATAACCACTGACACCAATCGGCGCAAAGCTGTCTGCCGGAATGGGTGTCCCGTCCAGAGTGATGCCGCCCAACGATGCCGTGGGCGCAACCACGTTCGCGTAGTTGATTACAAAGTCTGTCGGCGGCGTGCTAACGGTGTAGTGGTTGAGGAACTGCGAGTATGGCGGAATGATCATCATCAATGGATCAGCCTGGCCAGTCGTCGGATAGTCGTAAAAGACACTGGTAGCCAGTTGAGCAACCATGATCGGTTTGGTGGCGATGATCTCAGCGGGGTTCTGCACTATTCGTTCAACCCACTGCCCTTGATTTAGCTTGGCGGTGAGACTGCCGTTCAGATAGACCTCGGTATCATCTTGGGCAGCGATTAGGCGGAAAAAGTCTCCCTTGATGCGCGTCGCGAGAGGAATAGTCGCGAAGCGCTTGCCCCAGGCTGTCGTCGGCGGCAGTTGTTCGAGCAAGTGATCCGCGCAGCAACCTGCCTCAGCGGGAATGGTTGCCGCCTGATGGGCGCCGAACACAGCGATCGCTTTGTCGGCGGTGACACGACTTCCGGTAAGGTCGCCAGCCGTTGTCGGGACCGTATTCTGGAGCAGATAGGTTTGCCCCCGGTTGAGCACTACATTGTAAGCAACGCCGGCCGATCTGGCGCCGGTGGTGACGGCCGGAGTTATGGTCACCGTAGTGCCGTTCTCGGTCGCTACGACTCCTAATTCACTCGAGGGCGCGAAACCCATATTGCTGTAAGTAAGAATGTAGTGGTCTTTTCCCAGCGCATCGACCGGCAAGCCAAGAAAAGCGTCCGAGCTGAAAAAGCGCCGGTTCATTCCGTAAACCGTAACGGGCAGCTGCGAGGTTACGTTGATGCCATGCTGGCTGACCGCGTCCGACTCGTAGGTTTCCGTGTAGGGTAATTGCACCTTTACTACATTGTTAGCCTGTACCGTAAAGTTCTGAGTGAAATTGAGCGAAGGAATTGTCACTGTACCGTTGGTGGTCGCCGCCGCGCTGATGAACAAGTACTGACTGCCTTGATAGCTTTGCGGAAACATCAACCAGAAGTTTGTTCCCTGACTGCCGAGCGTACCGCTGGGCGGAGTGCCGCCGGCAGTGACAGGTACGCCGACGCCGCCGCAATTCAAATACAGCGAGTCGCCGGCAAAAGCTCCAGTGATAATGTCGATCTTGGTTCCAGCCGGCAGGGGCACGGATACTTCGGCAACTCCACCTGCTCCAGTCACCGCGCTGAACGTCGCGCCGTTCAAAACGAACTGAATCGGCTTACCGCTCAACGGCAGGTTCGCAAACGTGTCCATTAAGGTGGCGTGAATGACCAGAGGCGCGTTAGACGTCTGGGCTGGCGGATTCTGGAAGATCAACGCCGTCGGCCGCTTATTCACTGTGTAAGTGGCCATCGCGGATCCAACGGCACCGTCTTTATCATTTATCGTGAGCGTGGCGTTGTAGACGCCGGGCACAGCGTAAGCATGGGTTGCCGTTGCGCTCGTGTTGCTGCAGTTATTACAAGAAAAAGTCTGGCCGTCGCCAAAATCCCATACGCCATGCAGAGTTTGGCTATCGATCGAACTGGGATCGGAAATGTGCGGCGCGTTGATCCAGTTCTCGCCCCAAACAACGGTCTTGCCCGCCTCGACAGTGACTGAAGGTGGAAGATTGAGCACCGTGATCGTCTTTGTCACGCTGGCTTTCAAGCCGTTGTCGTCACCAACTGTCATCGTCACGTTGAAAGAGCCGCTATCCGGAAATTGATAGGGATAATAAGTCGCCTGAAATAGATCGGTGATCGCAGAGCCATTGCCAAAATCAAAGATCCGATGGCCGACCGGCTGCATGAGAAGTTCAGACGTATCGGTGAACCGTACGAATTCGGCGCCCTCATTCGCGATGACCGGCGAGAATGAGAAGTTCGGCGCGATTGGCGATCCAGATGCTTTGAAAGTCATCTGGTGAATGGCCGTCAGCCCTCCGTCGTCGGTGACGATCAAGCTAACAGTGTAAGTTCCCGCGGCCGCGTAATGATGCGATGGACTTTCTTCGGTGCTAGTCCCGCCGTCGCCAAAGTTCCACGCCCACGAAGCAACGTGCCCGTCGCTGTCGGTTGATCGATCGACGAAGCGCACTTCTGTGCCGGCGTGATCCGTCGTGTAAACATAGAAACCATTCAATGCGATCGAGCCGGAGCCGTAGTTGTTCTTGAGCAGTAGCCTGACGTAACGCGCCTGGACCGGTGGAAACGAAAAATGCTGTAAGGTCGCGGTGTTAACCAACGTTCCTGAAAACACGGTCGCAAACGACGCATCAGAGGCATCTGTGGTTGAAACCTGAATATCGAAATCCTTTGGCGAGACGCTGAATTCGATACAGCTAAAGCCGCAGCGCGCAGAGCCCGGCATGAGCGCGACGTGATCGATTGTAAACAGATCGGTCCCGGGCAGATTCAGCTTTAGCCATTGATTTGTATTTTGACCGTTGGCGGTAACCCAGAGAGAACTAGTATCGATGTCCAAAGCATTCGCTGGTCCCTGTGAAGTCGGATCGGAAGTGCTTGAATAGCCGAGCAGCGTTGATCCATGCGTCGAGTCAGTCAGAACCTCCAGCTCGGATACTCCGATATTCGATCCGCTGTAGGAGTTCTTCCAATAAAATTCGATGTACTTGGCATCAACGGTGCTCGGGAATAAGAACTCCTGCGGACCGCTGAATAGGGCACCCGACAAGGTTCCTGAATACACGGTGGCGAAGGCACTGTCGTCAGTTGTCGTGGTCGACACACGTATGTCGAAGTCCCTCGGCCCGTGCGGGCCGGACCAGTCGTTTGCCGGGTTGATGCGTACCCCGTAAACTTTATGAACGCTCTCATCCTCGAGCGAGGTTTTGACCCAGACGTCATTCACGACGCCGTTCTGCGAGTACCAATAAGAATTTACGTTGGCGTCAAATGCGTTTTCCGGCGGAGTTGTTGCAAATTCATATTGACCTGAAGAAGAGACTACCCTAGCGACACCTTCCGCGATCACATCGAAGTCCGGCGTATTGATAACGGCGCCGCCGCCCCCGTTATTCAGCGGCACATACTTGACGTATCTCGCCTGCACCGGACCACCCGGAAAGATGAATGTTTGCAATTGTGGATTGAAGACTACAGTTGCGGACAAGACGCGCGTGAACGATGAAGCATCTGGCGTCGTTGAAGATACCCAAACCTCAAAGTCCTTGACCCCGGTCCCATAGCCGTAGCCGAAATCGTACCAGGTAGCAATCTTGATTCCGTCCAGCGTGTAAGGCTTGTTTCCCCCAAGTTGAATAATCGCAAACTGGTTCGCCGTAGAGGTGGTGACCCAACCACCGCGCGCATAGCCCAGCATTTGATCCGGCGTGTTGGTGCCGCCGCCGTAGCTGAAGTCATAGATCGCGCCACCGCTGGGAACAAGCGCTGGAGATTGATTCAACGCGGAGTTAGGCTTGCCGAGGAACGAAACTATCGAATCTAATCCGCCGGCCGAGACCGTTTGGAACGTGCTCAGATTTGCAAAGCTCGAGCTTCCGTAATTGCTAACGACTACCAGCTTGATGAAGCGCGCGGTTGCCGGTCCTCCCGGGAAAACAAACTCGACGGGCGTTGGATTGTTTGGCAGCGAGCCGATGAGCACACTGAACATTGGTCCCATCCGGACCAAACACGTTTTGCAAACGTACTCGATCAATTAGCGCCGCCTGTCCGTTCGTGGGGCGAAACACGGCAAACTGATTACTCACCTGCCCTGACGAAGTCTGCCAATAGCTACCCGTGTTGGTGTCAAGCAATTGTTTCGGGTGATAGGTCTCATATCCATCGTTGTGGTAGCTGGAGTAAGAAACAGTGCTCAGTTGCACCGGCCCGTTATTTGAGGCCAAAGCGAAGTCCGCCACCGGAGGTTGATTGGCTGTTACATTGATCGTGACATCGTCACTTGAAGTCAGTGCAGAATCATTTGCAGTAAGTCGCAGAACATAAGTGCCCAACGCGCTGAACGTGGCTGTTGTCGCCGCCGAGTTCGCATTTGCGAAACTAACCGGGGCGGGGCCGCTGACCTGACTCCATGAAATTGTAAGCGGCGTGCATCCGGGCAGACCGTCATCCGTAACCGAGCCATTCAATGCCGCGGTCGTACTCGGAGCGAAAATCGATTGGTCCGGTCCCGCGTTAACAGTAGGCGCGGCATTACTGCTGCCAAAACCATATTGCAGATGATCGACTTCGATTCCTCCGCTGGTGTTGAGCACGTGGATCGCGGAGATGCCGTCAGGATTGTAAGCGCCCAGGAATCGATCTTCGGCGGTCGTGTCATAGTAGACGTCATCAGGGAGATTGAAAGGACCACGCAGCCCCATCGAGACTCCGTTGCGATCAAAGGCTTCGAAGTAAACCTGGCCCGCGCCGTCTGTCCAAACTAAACCTGCGTGCGTTGGCAGAGAGCCCAGCACGCTCGCGTCGAAAGTGAACTTAACGCCCTGCGAGCCGTTGATATTGAAGTAGGAATCTCCCGAACCACCGTGGCCATCGATCACTCCGTCATCAGCATCGACTGAATCATGATAGCCGGGGCCGAATATCACGCCGGTCACCCCACCCGCGTCCGCGCTAACGCCGGGCGTATTCAAGAGATGGTCTTCAAAGTCTTCCAGATAAAAGTAATTCAACGCAGCGTTTCGGAACGGACTATCTTGAAAACTCAGGTAGGGTGTCGGATCGAAATAGTGCGCCGGAGTCGTGCTCACGAAATTGAGAGAGATCGCCACATCGTCATTGCTGGAAAGCTGAGAATCGCTAGCCGTCAGACGGAGAACGTAGCTGCCGGCCGCGCTGAAACTCGCCGCGGTGGTCACGCTGGACGCATTCGCAAAAGTCACGCTGCCCGGTCCGCTGACTTTGCTCCACGAAATCGTAAGAGTGCTTCCCGCTGGAAGAGCATCGTCAGTCGCGCTGCCCTGAAGGCTGGCCGTGCACGAGTTAATACTCTGATCGGCGCCGGCATTCACGACCGGCGCTTGATTTGCTGCTGTCACCGTGATGACGGCCTCATCGCTGCTCGAGAGCTGCGTGTCCGTCGCCGACAAACGAAGGACGTAAGTTCCGGCCGCGCTGAAGGATGCAGTAGTTACGGTGACGGCCGGGTGCGCAAACGTGACCGTTCCCGGTCCGCTGACCGTGCTCCAAAGAGTGGACACACTACTGCCCAGAGGTAATCCGTCATCGTTGACCGTGCCGCTGAGATTGGCGACGTTCGGCAGAGTGATGGCTTGATCCGCGCCGGCGTTAACTGACGGCGCTTGGTTCGGCGGCGTGACGGTGATCGTCACATCCGCAGTGCTACTCAACTCGCCGTCAGTCGCCGTCAATCGCAAAACATAATTTCCCGCGACGGAAAAATGCGCGACCGTCGATGTAGCGTTCGGATTGTCGAACACAACTGAGCCCGGTCCGCTCAACATGCTCCAGGAAACTGTGAGTGAGCTGCCGAACGGCAATCCATCATCAGAAGCCGAGCCCGCAAGCTGGGCTGTGGCATTCGGCTGCGACACCGTTTGATTTTGTCCAGCGCCCACAGTCGGCGCGTGGTTTTCCGGCTGGACGGTGATCGTCACCTCACTCTGCGCGGACAGTTCACCGTCAGTCGCGGTCAATCGCAGCACATAAGTTCCTGGCGCGCTGAACGTGGCGTTCGTATCGGTCAGGGTCGCATCTTCAAAAGCCACTGTACCGGGCCCGCTCACCTGACTCCACGTGTTTGTTACCGTGCTGCCAACGGGCAGACCATCATCGGTGACAGTTCCGTTTAGGGTTGCGGTGTGCGGCAAGGCGATCATTTGATCGGGACCTGCGCTAACCGTGGGTGGTTGATTCTGCGGCTGAACCGTCATCGTTATGTCGTCGGTCGTGGACAACGCCGTATCGCTTGCGGTCAAACGAAGCACATACGTTCCGGCCAGGTTGAAACTTGCGGTGGTATCGAGGGCGTTCGCATTTGTAAAGGTCACCGTCCCTGGCCCAGTGACCTTGGTCCACGTCGTGGTCAACGTGCTTCCGCTCGGCAAACCGTCGTCCGTCGCTGAACCGTGCAGCGACGCCGTCTGCGGTAATGTCAGCGTCTGATCGGGACCGGCATCGGCAGTCGGCGCGTGATTGGTTGGCGATTGTCGCGTGACGGTGATGCTGGCAGTCGCCTGATTGCCCGCTTGATCGACCGCGCGCGCAGAAATCTGATTACTTCCGAGAGCCAGCGATACATTTGAAATGGTCCACGTTCCGGCTGCCGAGTTGTAAGCCGCTTCGACATTGTTCACATAGACGTGCGCGACGCCCGTGGCGCCCGGCCCTGTGTCAGTGGCCATTCCGTTGACCGTAACGGCAGTCACTGTCGTCGTTGAGTTATCAGCCGGTGAAGTAATTGCAACTACCGGGGGCGTCGTATCGCTGGTCGGCGTGGTTCCACAAATATTGATGATGAGATAAGAGCCGGGATCACTCGCCACCCGAACATCCAACTGGTTATTCGCCGCCAGGTTGACGGTTCGATCCACAGCCGCAACGTTCTGATTAAGATCGCTCGGCGAAAGAATATCAACGCCATTTAGTTTGACCGTCGCACTGGAAACACGGTGAGTGGCATCGGCCTCGCCATTCTGAATGTGCAGAGTAAAAGGAGATGTAAATCCGGCAGGCAGAGAGAACTGTTCGAGATATTGATTTGGCGGCCCAGTCGTGCGATCAAAACGGCGAGGACCGAAAATCGTTGGACAGCTCGCCGATTGTGCGGGCCACACTGCCCCAATCACTTTGCCGCTGCCATTGAGAACTAAAGCATTCGCGATGACCTGACCGCGAACTTGCGCGGTTCCGCTGATTGTCGTCGTGGCGTTGTACGAGCGCAGCAAACCCGTAACCTGGCTACTTCCATTGATGTTTACTATCGAGCCAAGCACATTCACGCGCACGTCTCCCGGAGAAGTGTAACTGCCGGGTACGACGGCGCCGCTATTAATCGTGAGATTCTGACCGACGTTAATGGCCACCAAACCTGCCGTCTGCAAATTGCGCTTCCGTCGAGATTGAAGGTGTTTGAAAAATTATAGGTTCCGGCCGTGAAGTTCAGTTGACTGTTTCCGTTTACTGTGAACGTTCCGTAGTTTCCCGGCGGGACGTCTATGGTGATGTGCGAACTGGTCACGTTCAGGTCGCGCACTGTCTGCCAATTACCGATGTTGGCGACGCCCGATTGCGAAGATACCGAGACAGTCCGTGTGCCAGCCGGAGACGGAACAGAATTAGGAAAGTCTGCCGGCAATTGAATAGCATCAACGTGCGTATGGATCTTGCCAGGCAGGTTGACTCCGCCGCTCAACGTCAGCGTGTAATTCGTCGGCGTTGCCGATCCTTCATCGGCAACAGCGCCTCCGTACTGCGAGCCGCCGCTCGACGTGATCGTGGGCAACCCGGGCAAGAATAAATCGGATGTAATCTGAGTATTGCCGTTGATGGTAAACGACTCAGGCAACAGCATCCGTAATGTCCCGTCAATGCGTCCGCTGTTCAGAGTCGGTTTGTGACGCGTGACGACCGCGTCGGTGATGGTCGCGGGCAAAACATCACCTCCGCTGAGGATTGGTGGAAGCGTCTCGCTTACAAACCCGTCCACGCTCGCCTTAGCGAACCTTTCGGCCCCGTTCTCCGAAGCCTGCTTCTCCCGTGGAGGCTTTGAAGGGTTGGCCGGTCTGGCCGTAGCAACGCGGGGGACCAATTGCAAAAGCAGCGCATAAGCCAAGAGCAGTGAAAGTAACTGGCGTGAGATTGATCTCCAGCTCACTCTCGGCGTGTCAAGGTGTGCTCTCTGTACAAGACGACTAAGAAGTGCGAAAAGACGCACGGGGGCAAGGGGATTCATGATCTTGGTCCTTCTATCTACGTTGAGGGTCGCAAGGACTTACCTGGGGCCGGGCTACGATGGTAAGAAGGTGCGTGGCCCATGACTCGAACTAATCAATTCTTAGAGCTTGCCAGAACTGATTTTCCCAAATGTGTTGGATACGAAGTCGGGAAGCCGTGCATATCCTTGTCGAGACTTCAGGATCAGATCCGAAAAAAGGCCAAGCTCCAAAATGCTAGAACTGCGCGGCGGACTCTATGGGACTTAAGGCGGTTATGTCAATAGCAATTTTTCTTCGATGCTTTTCTTCGATGGCCTACAATGCTTTCGGCTGGTCATTCGCCGAGGGAATGTCCGATGTATCTCTAATCACTCGCGCTTGTTCTAGTAGAGCGAAACAGCCTAAATATCGATAGCTCTCACTATTGTTAATTGCTTTACGTGCGGGCACGCGCACGTAACTCCAAAACAACTCAACAGGCTGCGTGCTCGAGCGGAGAACGTGGAGGTTTTACTCCCAAGTACTTGCGAATCGCACTTACGTATATCAAAAATGATGAACTTTTCGAGAATTCTGTTTGCTCGGAACCACTTCGGAAAGTAAAAGCTTACAACAAAACTCGATCTAGCGGTTTGTCAAAAATCGGCTGAAGCTTCTAAGTTATTGAGCAATTAGGAAAGTTGGTAGCGGGGGGCGGGATCGAACCGCCGACCTTGGGGTTATGAATCCCACGCTCTAACCATCTGAGCTACCCCGCCAAACGAAATGCCAGTTTAAGGTTTCAAGTTTCAAGTCTCAAGTTCGCTCGCCATAACTAGAAACTCTAAGCCGCCACTAGTTCGGTCGTCCGGTATCCATCGCCTTCAGAAGCTGATCGACGAGTTCGATCTCTTCATCGCCGGGCTCGAGGTCCTTGTATTTGTTGAGAGCCTGCCGCGCGCCTTCGACGTTATTCAGCCGATGGTAAACGAGCGCGAGATTGTAGAAGACCAGCGAAAAATTCGGTTCGATCTGAATCGCGGCTTCGTAATGCAGACGCGCCAGCGGAAAATCGCCGGCATCGTAGTAGAGATTCGCGAGGTTGTAATGCGCTTCGACGTGTCGTGGATCGTTCTTCAGCGATTGCGCAAAGTTCTCGAGCGCGCCCACCATATTGCCGCGATCCAATTCGATGATCCCGAGGTTGCAATAAGCCTCAGCGATGTTGTCGCCTTCGGTGATTGCCTGCTCGTAAAATTCGGCAGCGGTCATATCGCCCTGCTCGTGCAAAACGAGCGCTTCTTCAAACGGCGTCAACAACCGCGAGACTTGCACCTTGCCGGTTTCCTGACGGAACAAACTCATCTGACCTTGCAGCTCGGCTTCGATTTGTTTGATCGTGAGGCCTTGCGCGCGCATCTCGCGCACGCGCCGAAACAAAGTCAGCGCCTGAAAATCGTAAGTGTAATCTCCGGTTTCTCCGACGGGCGCGCCGTAAATAATTCCCGCTTCGGTCCAGCGCCGGATCGTCCGATCGCTCAAACCAAACATCTGTTTGATTTCGCGAATCGAGTAACTTGATTTGACGCGTTGATAATCCGCCTTGGCTGGAACAGGGGATGGAAACGAGAGGATCTTGCGAATCTTTTCGGTCATGCGCGGGCTGATAGCCTACCACGAAAATCACGCCGAAGTGGCAAGATTTTTTAGATAAAACAGCGGTGAGAGGTTCTCGCGGGAGCGCGGCCATCCTTGTCCGAATGAGTGCGAAGCACGAAAACTGTCGAGCCCCGCGGCGCTTTGCGGACAAGGATGCCCGCCCACCGATCACTCCCGCTTCAGCACTTCACATGACCAAGCAAAATATAAATGATGATGAAGATAATGATTGTCGAGAGACAGCCGCCGCCCCATTTCCAGGCAGCCGCGCCCGCCAGACATCCGCGCAATGGACCTTCCATGTTTTCCTCCTGAGATTTGTAATCGAACGTTATTTGCTCGCGCCTAATTACGAAACGCGGCGCGCTGCATCCTTACCGAACAAATTGTTTTGCTTAGATACGCTGCATGAGCAATCACGATGCCATTACAGTTAGTTAACGAGTGGTCATCGATACGTGGCTAATTTCAAGTCAATTACATTCGCCGGTCGCGTACCGGCTTCCAACACGCGCTCCATATAATTCAGAATGCGTTCGTTTTCTCGAGCATCTTGCGACACGACGCAGTCAGTTGGAACAATCAGATGATAGTCCCGCAAGTGCGCGCCGATCGCCGTGAACAGCACGCAGATGTCACCGGTGAATCCGGTCAAGATCAAGGTCTTCGCGCCCAGATGTTTTAGCAACAGGTCCAGCGTCGTCGAGTAGAACCCGGACTGTTTTGGTTTCAGCACGAGGTAATCTTCGTCGCGCGGCTTGAGCAGTTCCACGATCGGGCGTCCACGCGTGTCGTCATCGATGCAGTGCGAAACGAGGGTGCGGAAATCAGATCGCCACTTGCCGAAATTGTCGTTGATGTAGATTGCGGGAATGCCTACTTTGTCAGTTCGTTTTTTCAGTAAGGCGATCGTCTTTGCGGCGGGCAGGGCATGTTTGAAGAGAGTTTCAGCTGCTTCAAATTCGAAATCATTAATTACATCGATGAGCAGCAGCGCAATGGTTGATTTGTCGGGCGCGTTGCCGTGTAGATCGGGGTGCTTGTTCATCGTAAACGTATCAGAAGCCCGCGCATCAGCAAGGGCACTCGGCGATTGAGTGGGTCTGACAAGTGAGGGGCCCTGTCTCACGGTCGGGCTTCTGACACTCAAGCCGCCGCACTACAGTGCAACGCGGGCAACGCCCACCGCTAAACTACTGCTACTGATAAGGTGTCTTGCCTTTATTCTTTATGCCGGGTGTGTTTGCGTTCGCGGATTTGTTTCCGTTCGTGTTCGCCGCTTTTGCCGGCACGACCTTCAGTTGATTAGTCACCTTCTTCACGCCGTCAGTTTCTTTGGCGACGCGTTCAGCTTCGGCTTTGGCTGCCGCGGTATCGACGTCTCCACGCAACGTTACCGCGCCATCGACTACGTCAACATTGATCTTTCTCTCAGGCGTCTTGGTATCGCCGATTAGTTTTGCGACGAGCTTGGTATGAATCCAGGCATCTTCCAATGATTGCCCGATTGTCTCTTTGTTCGCTTTAGCTTTCTCGCGTTCTTCGCGTGCTTGTTCTTCGGTGTACTTCGGCGTTGGTGTCGCCGCCGGCGAAGCTTGACTCATCCTGCCGATGTTGCTATTCGCATTCGCGTTCGCGCCGGCATTCATGTTCGATTCGGCATTATTGCAAGCCACTAGTGCGGCGCCGAACAGAACGATCGCGGCTAACAACAGATCTTTTTTCATCGTGTCGCTTCTCCCTTTTGAAACCCACGCCACAAAAAGAATCGCCAGCTTCACCGTTAGCTGGCGATCTTTTTGCCCACTTCTTTCACGGCATCGCCGACTTTACGCCGGGTCTTTCCCACCGTCTCTTGCAGCTTTCCTTCTGCCCGTTCCTGTCGGCCTTTCGCTTCCAGGTTTTGGTCATTGGCCAACTTACCAAGTTTAGCTTCAGCTGCGCCTTTTACTTGCTTACCTTTGCCCTTTATCTCATCTTCGTAACGCATAGCCTCCCCCTTGTTAGTTCGCTCCGTCGGGACAAAGATTCGACGCTACACCACTGCCCGTCGACCGGTAATCAATTGAATAATCAACACGGCCAGGGCCACGACTAAGAGCAGATGTATTAAGTTGCCGCCGATACCACCAATCAAACCAAGTAACCACAAGACCAGCAGCACCAACAGAATTGTCCACAACATAAATTTGACCGTCCTTTCTTAGAACACTGTGACCAGACTATGGGGTTATCGTGCAACGACCATGCCGCATAATTATCAGCAAAAGCTTGCGTGTAATCGGTTGTTTAGAGATTAGAGATTAGTCATGAAGAACCTGCGAACTTCGCCAAATAATTTTCCAGGAAGGTTCGAGGAAACTCCTACGTTTGAGGGTTAGACCATGCTTACGCTTTGCGTCTAACTCTAATCTCTAATCTCTAATCTCTAGTCTCTCCCGCTTCAAACTCACAATTGATTTCTCCGCCGATCAGGATCGCGGCGCCGGTGAGATAAAACCAAAGCATCATGATGATCAGCGCGCCCAGCGATCCGTACGTCGCGCTGTAAGAATTGAAGAAGTGGAGATACAAACGAAACAGAAGCGACACCAAGAGCCATAAAACGAGCGCGATGAGCACGCCCGGTGAAAACCATCTCCGTCGATAATCCGAATTGGGCAAGCCTTTGCCTTTTCGTTTCGCGCTCACGTTTGGCACGAACCGATAAATCATATCGAATGCGATAAAGACGAACCCGAGCGCGATGGGCCATTGCAGTATGCGCCAAATGACGGCGAACGCGCGGCCTTCGTGAATCAACGCAGCGATCGCGATACCAAAGTGCCCGCCATACAGAACGATCAATAACGCCGAGACGATGAGCAGCGATAACCCAATCGTCATCGCGATCGAGAGCAAACGCACTTTCCACCAGGGACGCGTCTCGGCCACGTCGTAAGCAGCGTTCAAGGCTTGGGCCAAAGCGTTCACTCCGCTCGAGGCAGCCCACAGCGCGAACAGGAGGCCGAACGATAACTTTGCCGAGCCGCGCGCTTTCGTAACTTCAGCCAGCGTCGCAATCACGAGTTGCAAAGCCGCCGGCGGCATCACGTTACCGAGATAGGAAATAAGTTTGTGCTGTAGACGAGATCCCGCGCCGTTGAAATAGCCAAACAGCGTGATGAGAAAAATCAGCAGCGGAAAAAGCGCGAGCAGAAAGAAGTATGAGAGTTGCGCGGCGCGACCGAGGACTTGATCTTGCTCAGTGCGGTTCCAAACTCGAATCCAGAAATCTTTCGAAAGCAATCGCTGGAACACGCGCGGGTCCTCGCAATTACTTCACCATCGTTCCGGTGCGACTCCAGCGCGTGTTGGTGAAGAAATCGATTGGGCTGTTGAAGGGCTTCGTCTCGTCGTATGACCAGTAAACAAACATCGCGCGGCCGATGACCAAATCGCGGGGCACATAACCCCAGGCGCGGCTGTCCAAACTGTTATCGCGATCGTCGCCCATCACGAAATAAGAATTTGCCGGTATCCTCGCGGGCTTGCCATTCACGGCAAAATTAAAGTCCGGGCTCGGCGATAACTTGCGGCCTTGCCGCTCTGCCGCGACATTCTGCTCAAAATAATAGACATCGTAACGGTCTTCAGGCTTACGCGGCTCTTCAGCGACGATTTTCAGTGGGGCCTTCTGATTACCCTGCGCCACCCGTCCGTCAACCGCGATTATGTGTTCCGGCAAGGGACTGCCATTTACATAAACCTTCAGTCCCCTCACTTCTACTTCGTCGCCCGGCAAACCAATAACTCGTTTGACGTAATTAACCTTGAAAGGAATGTTGTCTTCGTCTTTGTCGCGTTCCTGATTAAAAGGATTGCCGGGATATTTGAAAACGATGATGTCGCCGCGACGGATTTCGCGTTGCGGCAAGAGCGGAAAAGTTGGTCCCGGTGCGAAGATGAATTTGTTGACCAGCAAATGATCGCCGACGGTGATCGTATTTTCCATCGACGCCGTCGGAACCTTGACCGCCTGAACCACGAACGTCATTCCGAATAAAGCCATGATGACGGTAACGACTGCCGATTCGAAGTATTCGCGAATTACCGTTTTCGGCGGGCCGGCTGGTTTCGCTTCGACTTTCAGATCGCGTTCGCGTCCGTTGGGACGAACCGAGCGAGCCGAAAACACTTCCGGCTTCTCTACAATCTTCTTCTCTGTCGTCACCGGTTCATTCATCACGGCCATCGTAGATGTTGCTCATTAGCCGGTCAAGCGACCGATTCTTTCAATGACATTTGCTTCAGAGCTTCCTGCGCCGCTGCCGCCTCTGCAGCCTTAATCGTTTGCCCCTCGCCGCGCGCGACGCCGCCGTTCCATTTCAACTCGACATGAAACATGCGCTTGTGCGGCGGGCCCAGCGTTTCCACGACCGTGTATTGCGGCGCCGGCTCATGCGTTGCCTGCAGTTTTTCCTGAAGCATTGTTTTTGGATCGGCCGCCGCCGCCGCAACTGGGTCGGCAGCGCGCAATTCTTCGCCGAGCACGTGCTGCACAAAATTGCTCGCAGCTTCCAATCCACCATCGAGAAAAATCGCGCCGGTAACAGCCTCGAAAACATCCGCGAGCAAAGCGTGTTTGCGCCGGCCACCACTTTTCTCTTCTCCGCGACCGAAGCGCAGGTACTCGCCAAGTCGCAGACGATCTGACGCTTTCGCGAGCGTGGGCGCACTCACCAGGCGATGCTTCATGCGTGACAACTCGCCTTCACTCGCGTTCGGATTTGCTTTGAAGAGATAATCCGCCACGACGAGACCGAGAATTGAATCGCCAAGAAACTCGAGCGCTTCGTTGTGCAGATTGCGCGCGTGCGTCCCGGCGCGTGGCGAGACTTGCTCGTGCGCCCACGAACGATGCGTCATCGCCTGCGTCAAGAGCCCGCGATCGCAAAAGCGATAATTCAGAATTTCTTCGAGCTGTTCCGGATTTTCGAGGTCGTTTGATTTCACTCGTGTGGATTTTAGCAAAACGCCGAACGCAGCGTCGAAACTGACGATGCATTCGGCGTTGATACGCATGAAAGAACGCGCGCGCGCCGTTATCGTTTTCGATTAACTCCGCGGCCGCTTGTTCATCGGAGTCGGGCTGGAGGCGGGCTTGGCCGATCCGCCTTGCACGGCAGTATTGGTTGCGGTTCCGGTTTTCGCAGGGCCATTGGTCGTAGTCGTGTTATTTGGCGCCGGCTTGCCGGCTCCGTTGTTGGTTCCGCCGTTGGTTCCATTAGTTCCGCCAGTCGTGGCGGGCGTTGAGCCTGATTGTGCCGGCAGCGAAGTGATCGGAGTAGGCGGATCAGGCACCGGCTTAGATAGCGCGGACGCAACCAAGGAGTTCAACTCGGTCTCAGCCGGATCTTTCTTGTTGCGATCCTTATATACTGCAGCGAGCACATCCATGAACGCTTTCTTGTCCGCAGGAGTTGTGCTGACGGCTGCGGCACGGGCGAAGGCGTCAATTTGCCGATCGAGCGCTTGATTCAAATTCGCCACAACCAGCTTGGCTTCCGGACTGTCCACCGACTTTCCTGCTTCTGCGAGCGACTGGTAATCCTTGGAAAACTTAGCGACAGGACCTTCGCCGTAAGCCGTCGCGAGATCGTTATAGAGCAACGGGTTCTTTTTGAGATCGCTGTCGTACTTGGCAGCCTTCACCAGATAATTAATCGCCGTATTCGGATCTGATTTAGCATTCTTAGCAAGTACGTAGTTTAAACGGGCCAGCACTTGATCCTTGGACGTGAAAGGCGCAATAGACTTTCCTGCTTCGATCAATTCAATCGACTTCTTCGCATATTGGACCGACTCGGGAAGAAGGTTTGGGTCGCCCACACCGGCAATGCCGAGCGCTATATTTATGCCGGGGTTGTCCGGATCGGTTGCGAGGAGTTGTTTGCCGACTCTAACTTGATCTGAATACTTATTTGCCTTTACCGCGTCTTCGAACTCCTTCACCAGCGCAGCCTTGTCCTTCACGGCCTTGTACTTATTGGCCCACTTCTCCATGTACGGCCGCTGCTGGTCGGCGGGATCAGCAGGGCACGCCGCGATGTAGGTATTGGCCGCGTCATAAGCAGCCTTTTGCTGCGCTTCATCACCCTTGAAGTTATCGTAAAATGTCTTGTACCAGGCCGCTTTGTTTTCTTCGTTGCACTCTTTCGACTGCGCCAATACGGGAACAGCGAACGCTGCCAGCGCGACAGCTAGTGCCATAATCTTGATCGTTCGTTTCATCGTGTTTGCTAAAAGCCTCCGATCGAATTCTTCCATCTGTCTTAATGCAACGTCGGCGAAGTTGCATTCGCCTTACGGCGCGATTCTTAAGATGCAATTGGCGAGCCGCTCGTTGTCATTACAGCCAACTACAGACTTGCTTCCGGGGATTACTTGCGACGCAAAGCGGCAATAATCATGCAACACCGGCTCAGGTGTCAAGCTTGAAATCACTCGACATTCCGCCGCAGCGCGATCGCATGAAAAATGCCGAACTCTCGCAAACAACTCACGAGAGTTCGGCAGGGATTTAGTCGTTCAAAAACCGCGCAGCGATACGCTTTGCAGTGCTACTGCTGATCGGGTTGGATGCGCCGTGGCCGACCGTCATTAGGTTCATTCGTCTCCGGCTTTTTAGACGCCGGCGCCGTCTTGGTTGTTCCCTTCGATTTATTGTCGATGGGCATTACGGTCGCTTTGACTTTGCTCTTTGATTCAGGCGCGGCGGTGACATTCGTTTTGGTGTCCGCCGTGTTTGAATTCATCTTCTCAGCCGCAGCCGCGTCGCCGTTTTCTTCGGCTTCGGTCGCAGCTTTCGTTTCCTGAGCTTCTTCATCGAGCGCCGCGGCCTTCTTGTCCTTCGTCGGCGTCGAGTCGTCGTCGGTTTGGGCGACCTGGAAATTAATTTGAGTGCCGAACCGCGGACTTAGAGCGCGATAGATGTCGCCCGCGACCGCCGCCGGCAAGTGATTGTGCGCGTCGGTGCCACGAGTGATCACGACGACCGCCAGCTTCGGATCGACCACCGGAGCATACGATGTGAACAAGCCCAACCACGATCCCTGGCCGATGCACGTGCCGGTTTTGCCGGCAACGGTTTGCTCCGGACGATAAGCTTTGCGTCCCGAGCCGTAATTCACCGCGCCGATCATGCCGGGCAGCATTCGATTAAAGGTCTGACCGTCAACGTTAATCCTACGTCGAGTTTCGGCTTTGAATTTCGAGTTCTCATCGACTGTGCGCGGCACGTGCGGGACGACCAGTTTGCCACCGTTCGACATTGCCGAAACGAGCGTCGCCAACTGAATCGCGGTGACTTCGAAGTCGTCACCGTGTGAACTCATATGGTTTACCGCGTATCCCGATTTGAATAGCGGCACTCGGCCGGCGTACTCGTTCACATAGTTGATGCCGGTCTTTTCGCCCAGGCCCATTTCGCGTGCATAGGAAAGCATCTTATCGAATCCAACTTCGCCGCCGACGCGCTGGAAGTATTGATTGTTCGAGTGTGCCAACGCATCGGTCAGGTTAATGCTGTAATTACCGCCAACACTAACTGTTTCGACGGGCTGAATCACTTTCTCAGAAATGCCAGCGACACCGGTGACCAACTTGATTGTTGAGCACGGCTTGAATCCACGCCGCAGCGCCCAATCTTGATTTACCACTGTGTAGACCCGGCCAGTTTTCGGATCCATCACCACCACTGTTCCGGCATGATGGCCGAGTGCTGCGACCGCCGCTTTGCGAACTTCCAAATCCTCGCCGATGGTGTCGTCTTTGGCAATATTTGATTCGGCTTCGTTGCGCATACCTTCGTCGATTGCGCGCTGCCGAGCGATTGCGGCCTGCCGCGCCGCTTCGGCGCGACGTCGAGCTTCTTCCAAGTCCCGACGATGGGTGCGCTGAAACTTGCGAATCTCTGCGGCAAGTTCGCGCTTGTTCAATTTGCGGCCCGAACGTTTCTGAAGTTTCGCGATATAAGCAGATTGATCCCTGGCGCTTCGCGCACGCTCGGCACGCATCTCGCGCTTCGATAAATGAACGCGGCCGCCGCGTCGTCCCCCGCGGGCCAACTCGCGACGTTCGCGCCGGGAAAGTCTCCCGCCCCGCGCTACTCTGCGCGAAGCGGCCCGGCCGCGGCCGGCAGCAGCCCGGCCACGCTGATGCTTGGGACGTGCGTTAGCTTGTAAGTAATTTGAACCAATTAGTGCAAAGAGGATGAAGAGACTAAACGATATGAGTGCAACCCTTGGGGAACGATTAAATTTCATTGGCATCTCCCTCGTGAATATTTTCGGCAAAACAATCACTATCGAGGCGGAACGAAAAAACTCTCGTTGCTTTGATTGCGCGCCGAGGGGCGACGCGCGATGTTCGTCCTTGTAAGCTTTAGAAACCGTTAAGGGTAACTAAATTCCGGTAATCAAAACCATCGAGTCCGAAATTCCACCGCAGCCTGACATGAGGCGGGACCAGCTTCCCGCGGGCAGCTTCGGTCGGGTTTGCTTTGAAGCCGGGCCAACTATAACATCGCCATAACGAAACAGCAATACGAAAATCAGCGGTGCTTATACGACGATTGGCGCGTATTTTGCTGTGGTTTGTGGCCTTGTCGAGATTACTAAACAGCTTCCGAGTTCGTCTGTTGCTTTTGCTGGCAGCACTACTGGTGCTCACGCTCGCCGCGCAGTACTACGTCAATCTTCGATCCGCGCGCACGAATACGCGGTTCATGATTGAGCAACGAGAAGCCATCCTTGCTGGGGTCGCTCTGGGCGTCAAGGCTATTACCAGCGGCGAATACCTCGACCAAATGCGGGACGAAGCAAAGCAGGCTGATCAGGGGCAGCGTGTAAAAAACATAATCATCGTTGATGAGCAGGGAAATATTAAGGACAGCCTGGATAAGAATCAGGTCCCGCGCTATAACGCAGACAAGTCAATCACCCACGTAAAGGTGAAGGATATTTCGCTGCCGCCGCTCAACAGCACAGTTGGCCTAACCGCTGACAACACGCCGCTGCCTGAGGGCATGAATGTGGTGCCGGAAAATCGGGCGGGCTCGGCCGGCGCGTTCTACTTTCCGGTTGATACTACCAATGGTTTCCGCTATGTGATCGTCGTGCTCGATTCGGCGAACACAATGTCGGCAGTTTTCAGACGCCAAGCTCGTCAGTCCCTACTTTATACTCTTGCCGTGTTGCTGGCGATGACTTGTTTGACGGCAATCGTAGTTTGGCAGTTCACTCGTCCGATCAAGTCCTTGTCGATTGCCGCGCGTCGCGTCGCGGTCGGTGACTTTTCATATCGTGTTCCCGAAATGAAACGGCAAAATGAGATGGGTGAGCTGACGGAGCTTTTCAACGACATGACGGTCAAGCTCGCGCGGACCCGTGAACTCGAAGCCCAGCTCTACAATGCCGAAAAAGCAATCGTCGTCAGCCGTCTGGCGTCAGCGATCGCGCATGAGATTCGCAATCCCCTGAACTACATCAATCTGACGTTGGATCATTTGCGCGCAACATTCGCACCTGCGGATCCTCGGAAGCAGGAAAAATTCGATCGCCTGACGAAGCAACTCAAGTCCGAGGTTGCGCGCATCAATTACCGAATAACTGAATTTCTCAACTACTCGCGCCCGCCGAAACTGCATCCTGAACCGCTCAATCTCGAGGAAATAGCGCGCGACGCACTGCGCATTTTTGAAGTCCAAACGACCGAAACGAACGTTGACGCAAGCGTGCAAGCGGAGGGTCAGGTCCCATTAGTCACGGCGGACGCGGAATCGGTGCGATCGGCATTGACTAATCTGATCATTAACAGCCTTCAGGCGATGGACGGCAGCGGCGGAAAAGTGACGATTGTTTTGTCGAGCGAAGATAAAGGCAAACGCGCGCGCATCGATGTCAGCGACACCGGTCGGGGCATCGCGCCGGATGATATTTCAAAGGTTTTCGAGCCTTATTTTTCGACGAAGGAAACGGGCACCGGCCTTGGGCTGGCGATCGTGAAGAAGGCGATCGACGATCATCACGGCACGATTACGGTAAAATCTAAAACAGGGGAAGGAACAACATTCACGATAACGCTGCCGTCAGAGGCGCGAACCATCGTGTCAAAACCGGGAGCGGACCGGGGTCCCCGCGCGGGCAGCCCGCGTGGGGTGGTGGATGCGACCGGATCGTAGCGATACTTTGAAACGATTATGCCACGAAAATCAATACTCGTAGTTGACGACGACAAACCACAACGCGACATCCTGTCTGAGATTCTGACTGATGCTGGTTACGACGTTACGCCCGCGGCATCGGGCGAGGCGGCGATGAAGTTTGCGAAAGAGCGCAGCTTCGATCTCGCGTTGACCGATTTGAAGATGACCGGCATGGATGGTATAGAGCTCTTGCAGCACCTGCTCGCGCTCGATTCGTCCATCATCGTCATCCTCTTGACGGCGCACGGCACGATCGAATCTGCGAAAGAAGCGCTGCGACGCGGCGCGTTTGATTATTTGCAGAAGCCGTTCGATCGCGATCAGTTGCTGCACACGATCAAGCGCGCGCTGGGCACGCTCGACAAGATCGACGTGGAGATCATATCGGCATCGCCGAAGATGGAAGCCGTCAAGAAGATGATCCTGAAAGTCGCGCGCTCAAATTCAACCGTTCTGATTCGCGGCGAGTCGGGCACCGGCAAGGAATTAATCGCGCGCGCGATTCACAATCAGTCGCCGCGATCGTCAGAGATGTTCCAGGCCGTGAACTGTGCGGCGATTAACGAGAACTTGCTCGAGTCAGAGTTGTTCGGCCATGAAAAAGGTTCGTTCACGGGCGCGCACGCCGAAAAAAAGGGATTGTTCGAAGTTGCGGATCGCGGCACGCTCTTTCTTGATGAAATCGCCGAGCTCAACATCAGCATGCAGGCCAAACTCTTGCGCGCGCTGCAGGAACGTCGCATTCGCCGCGTCGGCGGCACGTTTGAAATCCCGGTCGATGTGCGCGTCGTCGCTGCGACGAATCGCGACTTGCGTGCGATGGTCGGCGATGGACGCTTTCGCGACGATCTCTACTATCGTATCAACGTGCTCTCGATCGATGTGCCGCCACTGCGCGAACGACGCGAAGACATTCCCGTGCTCATCGATTTTTTTGTCCGGAAGCACACCAAGAACACGTCGCGCTTGATCAAAGGCCTCGCGCCGGAAACCAAGCGCATTCTTCATGATTACGGTTGGCCCGGAAACGTGCGCCAATTGGAATCGGCGATCGAGCGCGCCATTCTCTTGTGCGAAGGCGACTTGATCTCGCCGGAAGATTTGCCCTCTGAAGTTCGTCAGGAATCTTCGAGCGTCGCCACGGGCGGATTCAAATTGCCGGCCGAAGGAATCAACTTTGAAGAGGTCGAAAAGAATTTGATTCTGCAAGCGATGGATCAGACCGACTACAACATCACCAAGGCTGCGAAGCTGCTGGGTCTGACGTTCCGCACTCTACAATATCGTTTGGAAAAGTTTGGAATTAAGCGGCCGGACGAGAAAGACGGAAAGGAAGAAGGTGAGGAATGAAATCGATTTCTTTGGCCGCCGCCTTTTGCCTCCTGCTTCTGTGTTTGACCGGCTGCCCCAGATCGAAACCTTCGGGCGAAGTTATCAATTCCGGTGGTCCGCCACCGGTTACCTCGTCTGAGAATGTTGTCAGGTTGGGCGGAGCGGGCGTCGGGTTTTCAGCACCCGGCAGTGGCAGTATTGAAATTCCCATACGTATCGACGCGGGTTATCACGTCAACGCCAACCCGGCGACCTTCTCTTACCTGATCGCTACCGAAGTCACGACAGACAAAGTCGAAGGGCTCGACGTTGGCAAACCGATTTACCCGCCCGCCGTAAAGAGGAAATTTCAATTTGCTGATCAGCCGCTCGCCGTGTACGAAGGCAACGTCAATGTCACGCTTCTCCTGGTCGCGCATTCTCCCGGAAAGAAATCTCTGGCGATTTCAGTTCGCGTTCAGGCCTGCGACGAAGAAAAATGTTTCCCGCCGGCGACCTTACACGCAACCTATCCCGTCAACGTGGATGCGAAATGACGGCGACGCGCCTGTGGATGTTTCTGTCTGCGCTGCTGCTAATCGCGGCAGCGGTTTTTCTTTGGCGAGACAATTTGTCTGCCGCGTTCGTGACTGCTGCTTTGGGAGCATGCGCCTGGTTCCTGAGTTATCGCGGTCAATTGCGAGCGACAACGGAAACGCGAGATGACGAATCAGAAGAAGAGCATGACCAGTCAAATGAAAACTAGAATTGGATTACTGACCTTTGCACTCGCTGGCGGCCTCGCATTCGCAGGCTTGCTCAACACCGCGCTCGCTGCCTCGGATGAATCTGATGTGCGGAGCGCCGTTCAGCACATCTTCGATCAACTAAAGAACGGTCAATACGAAGCGGTTTACGATTCGCTGCCGTCTGCTTCGCGGGCGCGAATCTCGCGCGACAAATTAGTTCAGGGTTTGCGCCGCAGTCAGAGCATGTTTCAGCTTCAGCGCATCGACATCGGCGCCGTACGGGTTGCCGGAAACATCGCCGTCGTCGATACGACGATGTATGCGCACGTCAAACAACCTTTCGACGCTGACGGCAAACTAGTCGTGCAGCAATATCTGATTCGCGAAGATGGAAAATGGCGCGTGGCTACGGGCGATACCGCTACTATCAATTCGTTCCTCAAAAATAATCCGACTTTTGCGCGTAAGTTTCCCATCAAGAAGACTCGCGCGTTCGTCAATCAGAATGGAAATTGGATTGAGATTCCGCTGGGTGGTCGACGCGCGTAAATCAACTCGAAAGCAAATCTTCGAAACTCAACTGCGCGTCGTCGGTCTGCAAGTGATGCGGGCTGGAAACGCGCGGCACATCCAGCGCTTCACGGACCGCGTCGAGATGAAAGCGAATGATGCGTGGCGTCAGGCGCACGGACGGAATGCGTCGCTTCCGGGCCAGACGCCGCACGGTCGATTCGCTCACCTGCAAAATTTCGGCGAGCTGTTTCGCGGTCAGAAACTCTTCGCGATCGGACATGGATTGGGTTTCAAGTTTTGAGTTTCAGGTTTCAGGTTCGTCTTCAACCTGAAACATGAAACTTGAAACCTGAAACTATGATTTCTTTTTGTAAGGCAGCGCCACGCGATAGACGGCCGCACTCTCAACATCGACATCCTTCGAAACTGACTCGGCGCCGTCCGCCTTTAATGTCAAACGATACTTCGCCTCGTTCGGCGGCAGACGAAAAACAAACTCGCCGGTCTCGCCGGTCATGCGCGAATCAAGTTTCTGCACCGACTTCTCGTCGATTACCCGAACCAGATCCACGCGGGCTCCGGGGACGCTGCGTCCATCTTCAGTGAACACGCTGCCGCGAATGAAAACGATCGAACCTTCATCGATCGTCAAATAAAGATGATCGCCGAGCGTGCGCGTCTGTCCTGCCTTGACGGTCACGTCGTCGATTGTGCCGACGCTCAGGCCGGCCTTGCGAAGCTTGATGCTGTAGGTTCCGGGCTGAACCCGCGACAGAACGAAGTCACCACTCTTGTGGGTCACAAGGCGAGCCACTTCCCTTTCACCTTGAAGCAGCACCACTGCGACGCCCGCGGCCGAGCCTTTTTCCACGCGCACTTTGCCTTTGATCGAGGCAGTGTTTTTGTCCTGCGCAACGACAGTAACACAGACAAACACGAGAAGACTGGCTGCAAAAATCGGTTTACTAAATGTCATGGCTACTCCTATACCCTCGACATTATCATGAGGACGAACCCTTCGGCGAGCGCTGCGGTTCCCAGCTCCGATAGGTGCGAAATATTTGTAGAACGCGAGATTCCCTCATCGATCTAGTCGGCAAGCGACATCACGATGTCGCTTGCCGACTAAGTAATCAAAGGATGGTTGTCGTCTATAAATATTTCGTTCCTAACGGAACTTATGAGGTTCTCGTTGCAACTAACGTTGCCCCGAAATATAGCGGCGCAATCGGCGCAAGCGTATAATTACCGAAACGTCATGTCGAGCTTTAATGATTTTCACGTGCCCCGAAAATTTGTTTTTGTCCTGCTCGCATTATTGCTCACGCTGTCGGCATCAGTTCATTCTCTCGCTCAGACCGACGCTTCAAAGCAAGAGCGTCCTCGCCGCGCGCTGCCGACTGAAAGCGATCCGCAGGACGTCATCAAGATCGATACCGATCTCGTGCCGGTTGATGTGACCGTCACCGATGCCAAGGGTCGTTTGGTCCGCAACCTGAAAAAGGCAGATTTCAAACTTTTTGAAGACGGCGTGGAGCGGCCGATCGCCTCGTTCAACGTTGAAAAGATCGAAGGCTCGCCGCGGCCCGTGGCCATCGTCTTCGCGCTCGATCTTTCCGGCAGCATGACGCCCGCAGAAGTCGACCGCGTCACTGACGCAATGCGCGAATTCTCTCGACAGCTTGCCTCACACCCGGCAGTGTTCGCGCTGATGACTTTCGGCATGCACGTCAAGACTCTTCAATCGCTGACCGGCGATCGCGAGAAACTCGATCGAGCATTCGAGCGTCTTTCGCATGAACCGAACGGCATGTCGACTCACGCATACGATGCCGTCGACGATGCCGTGCGCATGTTGGCCCGGCATGCGCCCCTCACGCGCCAGCATCAATTGATCAAGCGCGCGGTGGTAGTAATCACAGATGGATTTCCGGTCGGCGATACTGTGTCGGCTGATACGGTCATTGAGCGCGCGAACGCCGCCGACACCAGCGTCTATGTCGTCACGATGCCGTCGTACACACGAATGCTCGCTTCGACTCAGATGACGCCCCTGCCCACGCCTTTGGATGTGAGTGGATTGGTCGAGAAGACGGGCGGTCGCAGCGTCTATGCTAATCAGAAAGACCTGGGGCCGCTGTTCCGGGCGATCGCGGAAGAGGTCGCGTCAGCTTATGTGATCGGATTTTATCCGCCGGCGGAAAACCGCAAGGACGGGAAGCTGCACACGATTCGCGTTGAAGGTCCGTCGGGATTTACGTTGCGACAAAGCCGCGCAGGTTATCAAAGCCAGAAGGCAGGAAGCAGTAGGCAGTAGGCATGAGTCACGAGCAGTTCCGTTTTCCTGCCTACCGCCTGCTAGAATTCGTCTTCGTCCTCATCGTCGTCGAGGCCTTCTTCCACCAGATCCAGCTCGACGGGATCGAGGCCGACAACTTCCAGCTGCACTCCGCACTCTTCACAATCGACGGTCTCGCCCTTGTCTGTATCAGTATCGACGTGAACTTCGGCTTCACATTCGGGACACGTTCCGGTCGGCACTACTCGCTACCTCCAATGCGTTTTCGAATTGCTTGGGTCAATCTAATGGGCGCTTTGGTATTTTGCAAATAACATTTCTCATCACGCTCGGCAAAGCGCAAAGTTTCAATTGAAAAGCGACGTTTTGCGGACATTATGGCGCAAGGCTCAATGTGTTAGCGCCGCTAGGCGCGGAATATTTATAGCCCCGATAGCGACTCCTTTCAGAAGCGGTCAAGAACGAGAAGCTTCCCGCTCCTGACCGCCACACGATCTAAAAAGAGGAACGTTATTCTATAAATATTAGGCTCTTACGGAGCCTTTCTGACCCTTGCCCTTCTCATGCCACCATAACTCGCCAATGCAAATAGGAATCCAACTAACAGACTTAACCAGACACGGGTTGCGCTCGCGCTCGTAAAGTTCCGCGGCTCGGTCAATGGATCATCGCTGACCGTAAAGTAGTCCCCTTTGCCTTCGTTCGTGCGCAGCATTCGCTGCACTTCGTCAAAGGTGAATGGACGAGCACCGCGGCGTCCGAAAACAGCGATTTGATTTCCACTTTCGTCGACTGCTCGATCGCGATCGAGAGCTTTCGAAACCGCCAGGGCTTCGCCTCTTGTTTTGTAAGTCGCGATCAATTGCGGTTGCGGTCGCGGACTGAAGCCGGCGTAAGTCGGCATCGTCTCGGGCGAAGTGAGTTGCAAAACGCGCAGGCCGTTCTTGCCGTCGGCGACGTAAGCAAACAGGCTCGCGTTCGTCATTGCGATCTTTACCTGGCGCGCATCATTCAGCGCACCCCCGGCGTTGTATGTCTGATCGAGACAAGGGTTATTTGGCTGTGTGATATTGACAATTGCAATGCCATTTTTGCCGTCCGCGACGTAGGCATAAGTTCGCGCCACGTAAACATCGCGGGCGTCGGTTAACGGAAGATATACGCCCTCGAAACGAACTTGCTCAGGCGAACTCACGTCGACAGTCTTCAGTCCTTCATCGTCAACCACAAATCCATAGCGAAATTGGATCGCGATTGCGCGCGGGTGCTTGAATGCAAGACGATCGACGATCTTCGGATTCAACGGATCATTGAGACTTACAACCACTAACTCGCGCTCGGTTGTGATGTAGGCACTCGTTCCGGCAATCGTAATGTTGTTCGCGCCCGTCAACGCGCCGTCAGGATTGAACGCGCCATTCGGATATTTCGATTCGTTGAGTTGTCGCTTCAAATAATTATTTAGCGGATCGCCGTCGAGCAGCGTCGCCGCATTCACCACAATCAATCCTTCGTCCTTGTCGACGATGTAAAGATAAGCGTAGAGCGGATGAATCGGCTGCTCCTGATTCAGCAATTGCTCGGGCGGCAGTCTTCGCGCTTCATCGGGCGAAACCATTTTGGCGTCTGTAGTCATTCGCCAGCGCGCGGGATCGACTGCGAGCGTCGAAGGCGCTGCGACCGCCGTCGCGTATTTTGTCTTGACCCAGAACTGCTGCCCAAACCGCGAAACCGGCGCGCTGGTAATACGTTCCGAAAATCCTTTTTGATCGATCTGTGCCACATCGTAAACACGGAGGCCGCCTTCACCCGCGGCGACGTATGCGTACTCGCCGCGCAGTTGAACTTGTAAAGCCCTTGGATTTCCTTTGTGCTCATAAGCTTCACGCAATTGGCGATCGCCGTTTACGAATTTTTGATAGTCGCCTGGATAAGCGATCTTTTGCAGCGTGCTGCCGATGATCGCCTGCGGCTCTGATCGTTCAGTCGCAACGACAGCTTCGAGCGAATCGTTCGCCGCAACGTAAACATATCGTCCCATAAAGTTGACGAAGTTAGTTCCCTGCAGAAGCACCTGGGCCATCCACGCGTTATTGTTGTTGCTCTTGGACACGTGACAGTCGGTGCACGTCTTTGTTTCAGTCGCGCGCACCGTGTGCGGCACGTGCGTGTTGAAAGTTTGGCCGGAATAACCTTCAGCGGAAACCGTCTGCTGCTGCGAATAAATCCATTCGCGATTTTGATTTTGAGAACTCACCAGGACCGCGCTCGACGAGCGCACGGGTGCGATGCGATTGCCGGTGACTGTTCCATCGCGACCGAGCATGAACACATCGTCGCGCAGCACCTGATAGTTGTAGGTCGTGAAGTTGCGGGAATCGCCGCCCTCGTTATGGCGGTTCGGCGTCTTGCGATTCGCCTGCATCGATAGGTGACAGCCGAAACAGCTTGTCATCCATGACGAGTGACACGCGAAACACGTCATGTTCGAATCGCGATGCGCAAGCTGTTTGTCGTCCGCGGGCACGTTGCCCCACGTAGTCGCATCGGTGCGCATCGTTTTCGCATAACGAGACTTCACGCTGTAGTCCTCCGCGTGCGGCGCATTCGGATTGATCGTGTCGGCGGTCTGCTTCACGCGCCACCAACGGCCGGGCACGACCATCGAATTCTGAATGATGTCGCCGGCTTTCAACTGAATTTCGTTTCCGCTATCGTCTTTCTTCTTTCTATCAGTCGGAATTTTTTGGAACAGCAGCACGCGCCCACCTTCTGGATCGCGAAAACGAATCGCCGCGAGATTGCGGCCCGTACCTTCAACAATCTTCCCGTCTTTGACACCAACACCAGACGCGAAACCTGAGGTGACAAGCGTCGCGCGTTCACGAATCGTGCCGTGACAGTCGATACAACCGATTTCGATCGCCGCGCGCGGTTCGTTGTAGAGCATGCCGTTGCCGTGCGCGTCCTGCCGGAAATGGCAGTCGACGCAATGCATCCCCTTTTCTAGATGAATGTCGTTCAGATGGACCGTCTTCTTAAAGCGATCCGGATCGTCGGACGAAACGATCGCATTCTTCGCATCGAGCAAATTTCCTTCGCGATCTCGTTTGAAGACCTGCCGAAATAGCCAACCATGCCCGTGAAAATCGGCGAACTGGGTGCGCTTGAGTTGTGAATTGAATTCCGGCGTGCCGGTCTTGTTTAGAAAATCCGGTTCTGACCAAAGGCCGCGCAAACTCGCCGCTTCCGGATTGTTGTTGAGTTTTCGCTGTTCTTCAGACGGCGAAGGATCGTGTTGCTGCGCGGGGTACATCTTGTCGCCGTCGGTTTCGTTGTCCCACCACGTCAGGCCCAGGTACGACGCGACCATGTTTTCGCCCGGATGCATGTGGCAGATCATGCACTGCGAAGTCGGAATGCGACTGGTAAGTTGATGCTTGATCGGATGACCCGATTCGTTTTTCGGAATACTGGCGTCGTTTGATTGCGACATTCCCAGATTGCCGGCCGAACCGTAGAACGCCGAATGCCTGACATCTCGATCATTCGCATAGACCACATGACAAGCCGTGCAACCCGACGATCGATAATCGCCCGGATGATCGTTCGTCCCGAGAAAATTCAGCGTCGGATCAAGCAGACGCGTTTTCTGCAATCCGAGATAAACCGGATCAGTTCGTTGCGCCGTGCCGAGCCCGCGCGCACTCAGGCCTTTGTCAGGCTTGCCCGCGTCTTCATCTCTGTCGGGCAGCGCCGTTTCAAGCCGCCGCTTTCCGCCCCGCTCAAATACACGCAGGATGTTTCCCGGCTGCGAGATCTCCCAGCGTGGCAGCGGATCGATAAACGAAAGAATGCCTTTAAGTCTTCTTTGCTCATCGGTCGGTTGCGGAATCTGAATTAAGGTCTGCGGCGCGCCGCTCGCGTTATAGCTCTCGCCGAAATTCGTGTCCTTGATCGGAAAACCGCCATTGTTGTAAAGCGCCGCACCCCAGAGCATCGCGCCATGCGTCATCATGCTGCGCGTCGCATTCGCTGTTTCGCTCGTGTGACATTCAGAGCTGCCGCACGTTTTGGTCGCGACGCGGAAATCGCCGGGATTGATGAAGCGAACAAATTCGTCGCTCTCGCGAGCGAGCAATGGCCCTGAGTTCTCGGGCACCCGAAACCTTCCGTCGCGCATCCACGCGCGCGGAAAGCGCGGCTGCACGTGCGCCTCTTCTTTGGTAGTGGTGACGGGATTGCCGCCATGACACGCCGTGCACGCCAAACCCAGGCCGTCTTTTCCGTTGTCGAGTTTGTCCAACGCGCCGGCCACGGTGGGACCATAGCGATGCATAGGCTCGATCTTGTCATGACACTTCAGACAGCCTTCGAGGGTTGGTGGTGTCGTCGGTTTCTGTTGCGCACGCGATGAAATAATGATCGCCACAGAGACGCCGAGGCACAGAGCCGGAACGAGAATCAGCCGCGGATGAACGCGGATAGACGCGGATAAGAACTCAGGCAAAATGCCAAAAAGCGATTTGATTTGTTTGTTCTTCATCCGCGTGCATCCGCGCAAATCTGCGGCTAATTATCAGAAAACAAACTTCACCTGTCCGAACAGGTTGAACAGCGGCTTGCTTGGGTTGATGTTGACGTTGTCAGGCGTGCAGAACTCTGCCAGGTTCGCCGGACAATCGGTGTTCGCAGTCGTATAAATGTCGCGAAAGCCCCGGCCCGGCTTCAAAGTCGCCGCGCCAAACGTCAACGTCAAGTTATTGATCAGCAGCGGCCGGTATGCGACGCCCAAACTCAAGTCCCAACCAATCTCGTGTCGAATATTCGGTTGAAATAAAATGTATTCGAGCGGCTCAGTGCGATGAAACCGAAGATAGTTCACGTTGAAGACAGCCTTCAGACGTTGCGTAACTTCCACGTCGACGCCCGCGTTATAAATCAAAATTCCGGGATTGACGAAGTTCGCTTGCCCTTCGATCTTGCTGCTGCGAAGCGACGGCAGAATGCTGTTCGGCTGAACTAAACCGACGCCGGTCTGCGTCAAACGGATTCCGTTCCGACTCCAAAACGAAAATTGGCCGCCGACAAAATTTGGATCGTCGAAGATTGCATCGAAACCATTGGCCTGACTATCGGTCGGGTTCTTGTCGCCCTGAGCGAAGAAAAATGAGCCGCGGAATCGCAAGTAGTCGTGATCGATTGATGCTTCAACTGCGGCCATATTCGAGCTGACGTGAACCGGACGTCCGGCAATTGGATTTCGATCGTCGCGGCCAAAGACATGGTAGTAGGAGTTCGTCAGATTCAAACGGCCAAGGTGTCCATCGCCATTGATTCCAAGGTAGCCAACTTTGATCGCGTGCGGCCGCACGTCGCCAATCAAAGCCGGCCGCACCAGGAATCCATTGCGATCAAACTTGCGGCTGCGGCGATCGTCGTTGTAAAGCGCGCTGGCCTGAATCGTGTAGCCCTTCTTAATAAAGTCCTGCCGAAAAATATTCGCAACGTAAACGTTCTGCGGTCGCCGATCGAAGCGATTCAGTCCGCTGTTGGTGTCCTTCTCGAGCTGCGCAAAGTAAGCCGCGTTGAATTGATAACGGTTATTATCAAATGAACCGAAGATGCGTGCGCCCAAGTTGTTATCGGAAAAGATAAACCCGCGAAAGTCAGACACGAACGGCTGAATGCCAACCCGCGCCGACACGAAATCGAAGTTCTCGCTCACGTCAGTCAACTTCATCTCGGCAAAAGCTTCTTCAAAAGAAAACTGGGTATCGGTGCGATTTGTGCCGCGCCGCACATCGATGTTCACAACGCCCGTCTCACGCGCATTCAAATTGTTCGGCAGGCTGAACGTTGGTGAAATTTTGATGGCCCAATCGCGCGGCCGAAACGTCGAGTCGCCATGAAACAATTCGAACGTGAGCTGGAAAAGTTGATTGACCGCGAGCGCTTCGGACTTTCCGAAAAACTCGGCGCTGCCCGGCCGCGCACTGCTGACATCGGAAGGTTTCGGCGTGCGGCTTAACTCGGCCGTAGTCGAACTCACCGCCGAAAGAACCATGAAAACCTTGTTGCCGATGATCGGATAATCGCCTTTCAGCCAGCTCTGATTGTACGGGTCGTACCAGCGTCCGCGGCGAAAAGGAATGTCGCGGCCGCGCGCGCCCTTGTCGCCGTATCGATCGTATTCGGGAAAGCCGATGCGCCAACGATCGCGCACTTCGCGTCGATCTGATTGCTTCTGAGGCTTTGACTGGACGCTCGTGTTTCCCGCAGCGCCGAGAGGTTTGCGCGCCGGCACGTTTGCGATTGGTTTCTCTTCGATCTTCTCAATCGCGAAAGCGATCTTCGTGTCTTTCCCGTCGCTGACGATGACGTTCTCGATCGAATCGTCGCGAATCAAAGCATGTTCGCCGTAGGGTCTTGTCTTATCGAATCTCGCCACGAAAGGCGGCGCGACGCTCAAGCGGTACGCGCCCGGACGAACTTTGATCGCGTACCTTCCCGAGCCGTCGGTTTCGGTGCGCGTAACTTTGCTGGTGACTTGATTGGCCGCGATGACGATGACATTCGCAGTCGCGGGAGTAATCGTCCCGGTAATCGCGCCGCGTTTTTGCCCGAATGCCGACGCCGAAATCAGCAACACAGCCGCGACCGCTATGAATCGTGCCACCGCATTCGGTTTGCGACCGATCATAAGAAGGAAAATTAATCGACGTTGACTTGTAGCATACGAGCGATCCGCTATCAATCAAAATTTTCGCCAAGAAAATCGTTTCGCTTGCCGGTGATTAATGATAGATTTTCAAATCCTCCGGACTTTCAGTTGCGAACACGCAGTCGTGGCACGTCGATGACAGCCAAAGCATCCGTCAGGCGCGGGCACCTCGTTCTAGCATTGTCGGTATCCATAGCTGCGCTCGTCGTTGCTTCTGCGCTCACGCGCAGCCACGCACAAGCGACCAAACTGGTTTTGATCAGCCAGGAAACATCGACGCGCGCGATCGCGGCTGATTCAGTGACCCTGAAGCGTGAGCCGTTCCAAACAACTTCAGAAGTGACCTGGGGCAATGACGCCCGCACGCGCGTGATGTTGTTCGCGATGGGACTGGCTCGCGACGCGTCGCCAGCGGACATCAGCGCCACGGCCGAAGATGGATCGCATAAGCAGTATCCGTTAACAGTTGAATACGTCGGCCCGGTGCCTGAGCAGGATTGGGCCACGGCAGTGGTCGTGCGCCTCAACGATCAGATGGGCGATCTCGGCGACGTGCTGATCGGTATCAGTTATCAAGGATCGAATTCCAATCGAGTCCGTGTCGGCATTGGTCATGTTGGCGATGGACCGCCGGACGACAAAGGAGCAGTGCCGACGCCGGGAACAATTTCACCTTCTCTGGCGCCGGCCGCAACCGCCGGGACGCTGACCACCAGCGACGTGCAGACGATCATTGCGCAGGCAGTTTCCGCGGCGGCATCAATTAACCGCGCCGTGACGGTCGCCGTCACCGACAAAGAAGGAAATGCGTTGGGCGTGTTTCGTATGACCGGCGCGCCGGCGACGACACAACTTCGTGGCGGTGGACCAGGACCAACCCTGGCGCCGAATCCGATTACAGGATTTGTCGCGACAGGTTTGGACGGCAGCGTTGTGCCGGCAAAGGTCGCCGCAATTTCGAAAGCCGGCACGGCGGCTTTGTTCAGCACCCGGGGCAATGCGTTCACGTCACGCACGGCCGGCTTCATCATCCAGGAACATTTTCCGCCCGGCGTTGATTTCAGATCTGGCGGCCCGCTTTACGGAGTCCAGTTCTCTTCCTTGCCATGTTCGGACATCAAGACCCCGGGCTTGCCGCTCGGACTCAGCGGCGATCCGGGCAGCGCTCCGATTTACAAAAACGGTGAAGCTGTCGGCGGCGTGGGCATCGAAGGCGACGGCGCCTACACGGTCGATCGCGATCCGACAGATTTCGATCAACCGTTCGAAGAAGTGATCGCCGTTTCGGCGACGAGAAGTTTCGAGGCGCCTTCGTTGATTCGCGGGGACAACATTCTGGTCGATGGAATTCGACTGGCTTATCTAAACGTCACGAACGCGCCGGTGCCAGCGACGATCGCGTTTGGAAGTTTACCGGGCGCGGTCGATCCTTTGTTTCCAATTCGCGCCGCGCAACTTTCGGAATTCACACCGGCGATTGTCGGCGGCATCGCCGGCGAAGTCGACACAAGATTCTTCCCGTTCGCCGGCAGTCCCACGGTGACTGCGAATTCGTTGACGGCTGCCGACGTCAACACGATCATTTCGCACGCGGCGCAACAAGCCAACATCACGCGGGCCGCAATTCGCCAGCCGCTCGGCAGCAATGCGCGCGTCTCGATCGCGGTCGTCGATACGAACGGAGTCGTGCTCGGCATATTTCGTCAACAGGATGCGCCAGTGTTTGGATTCGACGTTTCGGTTCAGAAAGCTCGCACGGCGGCGTTCTATTCAAGCGGCAACGCCGGTGCTTTGCTGCGCGGCGCCGGCTTTGGATCGTATGTCGATCGCGCGTCGGCAGATGGTTTGAAACTTGATGGTTCAGTTGCATTCACGGATCGCGCGGGAGGATTTCTGCATCGACCTTTCTTCCCTGACGGCATCAACAACAGCGCCGCCGGACCATTCAGTCGCGAGCTTAACGAGTGGAGTGTCTTCAACGTAGGTCTGCAATTGGATCTAATCAAGACCAATCTGCAGACGGTTCTGAGCGGCGGCGCGGCACCCTGCACGTCGATTCCGAATCTGCCAAATGGCATTCAGATTTTTCCCGGCAGCGTGCCGTTATATAAAAACGGCGTGCTGGTTGGCGCGATTGGCATCAGCGGTGACGGAGTCGATCAGGACGATCTGATTGCTGCCGGAGGAGGCGCAGGTTTCGCGCCGCCAGTGAACATTCGCTCAGATCAAGTCCTGGTGCGCGGCGTGCGGCTGCCGTTTCTGAAGTTTCCACGCAGCCCCAATTTGTAGTCGGTGATTACACGAGTCATCTTCGCTTTAGTCTGTTGCCTGCTGGCTGTCTCTTTCTCTTTGGTCGCGCACACGCAAACTCCCCAAGCCGCGCGCGGCGTCATTCGTTTGAAAGTCAAATACAAATCGAGCGAAGTCACCAAAGAGTTGCCGCGCAAGCGATTCTTTCTGATTAATGGCTCGATCGATCAAAACAAATCGTTAGTCGAACAAATCAAACAGACACCGCTAATGTCGCGCGAGTGTTATTACCGGAACCACGGCGCAAGTGACGCGCTGATCAAGTGGCTGAACGAAAATGATTGTGAATCGGTTTATTGCCGCGCCATCGAAGAAAAGTACACCGGAGGCCGCGAAGCCGTGCCGGAATTCAAGGCGGCGTACGATCAAGCGCTGGGCGAATTGAAGGCGCCGGCGATTGCGCGGCGATGGCTGCCGAATTATCTCGCGCCTGAGATTCGCGATGGTTTCTACACCGCGAAGCAGCAAACGATTTCGAATTTGGTGAAGCAGGCCGAGACCGCGACCGGGAAACCCGTGATGTCGATCATGACGGATCGCAAAGGGACTGCTTATCTGACTGACATCGATCCAGGCGTCTATACGATCTCAAATCTGGTCGGAAGCGAAACTAACAAGAGCAGCATTTTGTGGGTATGCGAACGCGAAGTGAAAGCGACGGACCTGACGATCGCGATGAAGCGGCCGTTCATCTTGTCGAACGAAAAAGATCCGAAGGTGAAGTGCGAAGTGATTGAACGGCCCTTGCCGGTTTGTGGTGCTAGATAATCGCGAAGGGTTTTACCCGCGTAGCGGCGGAATATTTATAGTACCGCCGCCAGGAGATAAATTCTCAGCTCCTTTTAGGAGCGAAATCCACATTGCGCCCATAAATGGGCTATGAAAACTCATTTCGTGAACTGGAGCTATAAATATTTCGCGCCTACAGCGCTTTGCAAAACAAGATTTGTCGGCGCGTGCTGGCTCGTTACAGTAATGCTCTCGTGCCACTTCGGAATGTCGAGCGAGGCTGGCGCCCAGACTCGCCGTCGCCCAGGCACTACGCGACCTGCGCCGCAAGCGCAAGCGCCCCGCCGATCCACCATAAAGTATTCTGCCTTTCTTCATTCATCGGACAAGCACAAGAGCCTTCAATGCAATGCTTGTCACAGGATTCCGACTGCGTGGAATGCGAAGCGCACATTTCCCGACGTCGCCGATTTTCCGGATCACGACGCGTGTGTGCGCTGTCATCGTTCGCAATTCTTTTCCGGACAAGCGATGATCGGAACGGGTCCGGCGATTTGTACGGTGTGTCACGTACGCGCCGCGCCGCGTGAAGACGCCCGGTTTGCGTTTGGCCGGCCTAACAATTCGGACCAGCAAGTGAAGCCAAAAGACGAACGCCAGTTCGCGATCGAATTTCCGCACGACAAACATCAGAACGCGATCGCGTCCACTTCGAGCGTTCGATTCGTCGTCGCATCTTTCACCGGACCGGTGGACGATCAGGCGCCCGATTACAACAACTGCTCGATCTGTCATCAACCAAACAAAACGCTCGCGATCGCACCCCTGCCAATATCGTCGCCCGATCCGGCTATGCTCTATCCATTCAAGTCGATGCCGCACAGCCACGACGCGTGCTTTGACTGTCATTGGAAAAATCTGAAGCCAACGAGCGACGACTGTGGCGGCTGTCACAAAGCTTCGGCGACGTTCATTGCAGTTCTAGCTCCGAAGCGTATCTCTGCAAAGTTCGCGCACGCAGGGGGCAAAGGCGGGCACGTCATGGAATGCACGACTTGCCACATCAACATCACGCGCGCGAGCACGTTGCGGGGACTGACGCCTGATGTGCCCATTGCGGCGTGCACGACCTGTCACAAAGACAGCAAGAAGACGACGTATCCGAAAGCTATGACGATTGAAGAAGAATTTGCACAGAACAAGAAGACCGGCGAGTGCACTTACTGTCACACGGCCGAAGTTGGCAAGAAAAGGCCGCCGCCGAGTCATGAAACGGCGGCACAGTAGAAGCAGAGGTCAGAGGTCAGAGGTCAGAGGTCAGAGGTCAGAGGTCAGAAAAGTAAGAGCAGATGATCGTTCGCGCAACATTTTTGATTTTGTTTTCTTTCGCGTTGCTCAGTTTCGTCTACGCGCAGGGCAACGATCAGGATTACTCGAAATTCCTGCATACAAGTTCCAAGCACGCGTCGATAGGATGCAACGAATGTCATCGTCGTAATGACAACTCATCCCGACCGAGTTTCCCAGGTCACAAGTCATGCACGGGTTGTCACCTTACGCAATTCACGACGCCTATACTGCCGATGTGCTCGATCTGTCATCAGAGCGTCAACGGGAACGATCCGCCGCGCAAAGCTTTCCCGGACAAATTCAAAGAGAGCTTCAACCTGAAGTTCGATCATGCGCAGCACATGACGGCGGCCGCGCGACCGAAGAACGGATGCGTCGCTTGTCACAGCTCGCCTTTGCGTCGCGGGGCGGCGTTGTCGATCCCAAACGGAATGGGCGCGCACGATGGTTGTTACTCTTGCCATACGCCGAACGCTACTTCGAACGGGCGCGACCTCGCCTCGTGCGGTGTCTGTCATGCGACAAAGTCGTACGCGCGCACTCAGACCGACTCGCCTGCGTACCGCATCGGGTTCAATCATGCCGAGCACGGCACACGACAGCGACTAAACTGTTCTGATTGCCACAACTACACCGTGGGCTTGCCGCAGCGGCGCCAGGTTAGTTCGCCGCGCGCGCAGGAACATTTCCCGAGCGGCAACAATTCATGCGCAACTTGTCATAACGGCCGAAGATCCTTCGGTGGCGATTTGGATTTCAAGGCGTGCCGGCGATGTCATGAGGGAGCGAGCTTTCGCACGAGTTGATTAACCACCGAGGACACAGAGAAGAACAAATCGCCAAGTGGTAAGTGCAAAGAGCCAAGTCGAATTGTCCCCGTTGAAGTCATCTGGCGCGTTCGCACTTGCTCCTTGCCCTCAGCGCTTGGCCCTTTGCTCGTGTTTCCTCTGTGTCCTTTGTGGTTAATCTTATTGACAGAGCGGCAAGCGTCTCCCTAACATGCGACGCAACATTGAGACGAGAATGGGGAGGGTGAGATGAAGCGAGTTCCGATCGGACTAATCGTTGGTTTATTCGCCGTGGCGTTGTTAGTTCTGACCACTGGCGCGCGCACGCCGGTGCCGCAGCAGATTCCCAAAGAAAGCAAAGACCAGCCGACCAAAGTAAAGCTCGATACGGACAGCCTGGACGACAAATGGGGCGAAGTCGCCTTCGATCACGAAACTCACTCAGTCAAGAAATACAATCCCGACGGCGCGGGCGTCACAGCCTGCACGTTCTGTCATCACACCGATCAGCCGAAAGAAAATCTCAAGCCGCCAAGAACTACGTCAGAGCGCAACGTCGTGCTAACCGCCGATGTCTTGAAGGACGCGGCCGCCACGCCGGTCAAGACCTGCCGCCAGTGTCACCTGCAAGCCGGCGACGACAGCAAGCAACTTCCGGTGATTACGAAAGACGGAAAGGAGGTAAAGATGGATAACGAGAACGCATATCACATCAACTGCTTTGAGTGTCATGACGCTGCGATCAAAGCGAAGCCCGAATTGGCTCAGAAGATTTCCGGATCAGATCCGAAGGGCTGTGGGAAGTGTCACGTTGCGAAGTAAGAGCAGCATCCACAGATTACGCAGATTACCCAGACAAGAAAAAATCAGGGCAAAACGTTGGTCGCGAATTGACCACCAAGACACAAAGAATACTAAGTCGGCAACTCGAAATGAGTTCGCTTTACTTTCTAAAATCTCCTTTGTGTCCTTTGTGACTTTGTGGTGAGTGTTTTGGAGTGATTGCAGTTGCGAACAATACTTAGCACACTGTCATTTCCTATCTGTGTAATCTGCGTAATCTGTGGATAGGAGTCCCGGATTCCAGTGCCGCTTGTCCTGCAAGTGTTGCACGTGACATGAAGTGCAGTTCGGTTTGTCGGACGCAATCACCTGTCCGCCCGCGCGCGCATCCACTTGACCGTTATGACACTTGCCGCAGGTTGTTCGCGGCGTCCTGAGATCGATCGGATCGCGCGTGGCATGGCAACTCGAACAACTCAGCTCGCCTTCTTTGTTTCCCGGCAAACCTCCGACAGCACGAACTCGATAAAGATGGACCGCGTGAAATTGTTTGCTGCGCCATTGATCTTCCGTGTCGCTCGGTAAGCGTTCCAGCTTCAAAGTATCTTTGCGCACAGACATCTCGTCGGCGTCTAACCCCGCCCACTTCCAATGTCCGTTCACGACTGGATAACCAAACGTGCCGCCGTGCGGAGTCGCAACACTCTTGCCGTTGTAAAATTTCTTGTTCCGATCGTTGTGGCATTCGAAGCAAGACAACAACGCGCCATCGATCGCATTGAACTGTGAACCGCGATGTTCGGCATGACAATCGATGCAACCGATGCCGGCGCTCACGTGCGGCTTGATCACCGTCGCCTTAAACGCGTCAGTGGTATGGCACGATGAACATTGCTTCTCCATGTTCGTGCTCCATGCGTGACATGACGTACACGACCCGGCATTTGCGTGATTCGCGATGGGAGGTTTCAGATTCATGCTCGCGCGCTCGTGCGCATCCGAGATTGGCGCGGGCGCGAACGCTCGCGCATAAATCAGCGCGCCGCCGATAGACAGTAATACGACGGGAATCACTCCCCACAAGAGCATCGAGGCTGGCCAGCGTCTGCGCAGATCAGTTGTCGGCGACCAGACGGATTGCGCTTTGCCGCTCGGCCTGCCAGTCAAAGGAAACAGCGGCGAAGGCTTCACCGTTTTCGTAGCCGCGGTGATTCGCTTGTCCCAAAAAACGTCGAGAGCCTTCGAGCTTGCGTCAGCCGGTTTCGGTTTGCGCGAGAGCGCTTTCTTCTTGTGTCCGGCGGTTTCTGCAGGAGCGGCTGCAGCGAAACTTTGATCGTCAATGAGCCTTGCGCAAACGTGACGTTGAGCGCGAATGGGCCAATCCCGAGCACGTCCCCATCGGCGAGCGCTTCGTACTCTTCCAGTTTTGTTGCGTTCAGCAGAATCGGATTGCCCGGGCGCAAGTTGCGAACATAGTACTCGCCGTCGGCGTAGGTAACGCCGGCATGAAGACGAGAAACTGATGGATGATTTAGCAGCAGTTCACAAGTCGGCAGCCGACCGATGAGCACACCTTCGGCGACGATCGTCACCGGATCGACCTGCAAGTCTTCGCGGACGATGATGAAGGTTGCTTCCATTCGAGCGCAGGCATCCTGCGTGCGGTGCGCAGGCATCCTGCCTGCAATCTTGTTTTAGAACGGCGAGCAAGATGCTCGCGGACCGCACGCAGGATGCGTGCGCTCCTATCTGACGTTGAAAAAAACGACTTGCACAATATGCACGACCATCAGCGCCAGCATCACGCACGTAGCTATCACGTGCCGCGCAATCCAAATCTTCAGCAGTCGATGAAGATAAATTAGCGCATCGACGCGACGCAGCATCGCGAATCGTTCGATCGCTCTTAACAACAGATTTCGCTGTTCTTTGTCATTCGTAGCGACCATCTCGTTCTTAAAATAAAATCGGGCTTTCGCGAGCGCAGCCGTCAACTCTTCGCGTCGCAAGTATTCCTTCATCAAATAGCCAATCGAGGAGAAATATCGCCGCACCTTGTTTTCGATCAACTGGCGCGTAACTTCGTTGGCCTTGCTCTCGATCGATGAGAGCTCATTACGCAATTCGGCGCGGCGGCCTTCGAGGTCTTCGATCAGCAGCGGATCGCCTTCGATACTGGTCATGATGCGCGGCACAATCAGGTAACAGAAAACTCCAAACAATCCGGTGAGAATCGTGGCGTCAAACCAGAGCATCAGGATCAGCGTCAGCAATCCGCCGCCGTGACTGCCGCCATGAAACAGCAAAGCGATGCCGGCCAGGACACCGAAGTAAACATGCGCGAGCAGCCAGTAACGCAACGCTCCGGCGCGCCGGCGATAGATTGTTTTGCGCACCGGATACGTCATCACTGCGGCGATGCCGGCGAGTCCCACCAAGCCTGTCAACCAGCGCAACGTCAGCCAGACTCCGCGCAGCGGCTGATTGAATCCGTAATGCATCGCGGCCCACGCGATCAGCATCGTCACTGCCAACGTTCCCGCGATTCCGCCGATGTGCCAGAGCCGCGCGACCGGATCGCTCTGGTGGATATTGCGGCCGATCGCGTGCGTCTGATCGCGAAACACCAGGCCCAGCGTCTTGTCGATCTCATCAAAATATTCATGAGGATTGACGCGAACGAGCGCGCCCGTGGGGCAATTCTCTTCACATGAGTAGGCCGGACGTTTCGCACCGTTCGGATTCAGCGGTGTGTTTTCGCAGAGGTTGCACTTGATCGCGATCATGTCGTCTGCTTCAGCGATGGGCGCGGGTTCAGGAGCTTTGAGACTAAAAACTCTCTTGAGTCGGGTGAGTGGAGTGGTTCGCGCCGGCGGTGGCGGATTGCGCGGCACCATCGAGATCGCGTTATAAGGACATTGCGTCGCGCAATCGAAACATCCGATGCACGTCGGCGGATCGATGTCGACGTGGCCTCTTGGATCGCGAAAGATCGCGCCCGTCGGACAGCCCGTCAGGCATTCAGGATCTTTGCAGTGCATGCAGACCGAAGGCGACAACACATGTTGAGTGTTCGCGCTGTCGGGCTTCACCGGACGCTCGATGTGAATTCCGCGGCGCAGTAGTCGCGACTGTCCATGGACTTTGTGGCAGGCGAGCGAGCAGTTGCCGCAACGCACGCACAAGTCCATGTCCATCACCAGCAGATTGACGCCGTCAACGATTCCGGTCGCGATTTCTTTTTCCGCGGCGGCTCGGACACTCTTGTCTGTCAGAGCTTCAACGCGCGTGTCGTCATCTGCGAGTGAGAAGTTCGCGAAGGCTTTGCCCACTCGTTCGCACAACGCCGGATCTGCATGCAACGCGGTCAACGGAATCTCGAGCACTTCGCTCCGCGCCATCAACTCAGCCGAGTACTGCCATGTCGCTTGTCCCTTTAACGCTTCAAGACCGAGACAATTTCCCGCGCCCAGGAAATCTTCCGGAATCAAACTGCTGGAGGCTGCCCCTGCGCCTTCGGTCACTTCTTTGTAGATGGGCACGCCGCGCACGCGGCGCAACCAGCCGCTGCGAATCAGAACAATTTTGTCGATTTGGGTGCCTTCCTTGACCAAAAGATGATGCTTTCCATAAGCGAGAAAGTGGGCGAGGTTACCAACGGCAACTAGATCGACTGGAGTTAAGGCATCGCCGGCGGCCTCCTGAAGTTCGCCGATCGTGTGTGCTAATCCGTGACCGCGATAGGTGTCGTCAACTTTTTCGGCAAACTTTTTCAGTGACCGCAGCAGACGCAGCGCCGGCCGCACCATCTCGATCACGTTTGCTTCGCGACCGTTGTCGGAGCACATGATCGTGGCGTTGCGCGGCACGCCGGCGAGAATCGACATCTCGCCAAAACACGTTCCGGGCGGGAGTACACCGACTTTTCTTTTCTTACCGGAATCGTCATCGCTGGCAAACACCTCCAACTCAGCATCCAGCGAAAAATAAAACGTGTTGCCGCCCCAATCGCCTTCACGCATCACTACTTCGCGGGGCGCGTAGGTAAGCAGGCGCGCATACGGACCAATTTGTTTGCCGCCGGCTTCTTTGCCTTCGGCGATCATCTTCAGGTTGTTTTTGTTTTTGTCTTCGAGCAGTTCAGAGAGAACATCGATCTTCTTGATCGCTTCGAGAATCGCTTCGGGAATCGTGCTCACTCTCGGCATGATGGCGAAAGGATCCCGTGTGTATGGTTCCACGATCGGGATCGGTGTCAGAAGCCCGCACGTAAGCAAGGGCTCGTTGCGACACAAGCGGCAGCGCAAACTCTAAGTGCGCCTCGGGACAGTCGCGCAGCTTAGCATCGATTTGCGACTGAGGGAATCCACATTCCGCGAGTTGTACTAACCAAAACATAACAGTGGTTGGCCGAGGCGAGACGTGATAGCATCCGCGTGCCTGGTGAACCCAACACATCGTAATAATAGGCGGCAATGCTAGAGCCCCTGCAAATGCGTGCCCCTTCAAAACGCTGGTTAGCGCTGGCGAGCATCATTTTTGTTTCCACCGCATCGCTCGCCTGGGGTTTCACGCGACTACGCCGCATCGCGAACGTTGAAGGGGCACCCGCCTTAAAACGAGGGGCGGGAGTCGGAGGCCGGGGGTCGGAATCATCTTCGTCATCGGATCGAACTTCCCGAACGCAGTTAATTGATTCGGATAACGACGGCATTCCTGACGTTATCGAGTTGCACACCTATCAGGATCGCGACAGCTTCCGGCGGTGGTTCACCGCGATTGCCGAAACCGAATTTTATCAACTGAGCGATCAGTGGAACGCTGAGCAACGGGATTGCGCCGGGCTGGCGCGCTTTTCGATTCGCGAAGCGCTGCGCCATCACGATCGCGCATGGTTTCAAAAAATGGGGCCGGGTTATGAAACCGTCGCGCCGGACGTTGGCGAGTTGGATCTCGATCACAACCCGCTCGGCGAGAAGATATTTCGCACTGATTTTGGATCGTTCGACGAAAGTGATTTGCGTAATGGCCGATTCAGCGAGTTCGCTGACGGCCGATCGCTCAAGAATTTCAACAGCGTATTCGTAACTCGTGATCGACGCGAAGCTCAACCCGGCGACTTGCTTTTCTTTTATCAGCCGTGGGTCCAAAAGTTTCCCTATCACGTGATGGTTTTTCTGGGGTCGGCGCACATCGCGTCAAACGGCGCCAACGATTGGGTCGTCTATCACACCGGTTCGTCGCCAAACGACAAAGGCACGGTGAAGAAGGTCGAGCTGTCCGTGCTCGATCATCATCCCGATCCGCGTTGGCGGCCCGTTGAAAGCAACAAGAATTTTCTGGGGTTTTATCGATTGAAGATTTTGCAGTGAGGTTTCGTGCTCCAAATGAGATTTCACCACAGAGACACCGAGAACCACAGAGACACAGAGACTCTGTGCCTTTGTGCGAACTCAGTGTCTCTGTGGTGAGAGTTCTTAATCAAGCGACCTCTTTCGAGGGTAAAAATCATGTCTGAAACAAATCCCCGCGTTCGTCGCTACGTTGCGACCGCCGTCATTTATCTCGCGCTCGTCGCCTCGGTCTTCGGCTTCAACATGATGCGCGCGCGCACCACCTTGGCGAGCGCCGAGCTCAGTGGCGAAACACCGGCGCCGACGGTCTCTAGCACGAAGCCTTATTTCTCGCTGACGACGAATCGGACTTATTCGCCGAACGAATCAGCGCGGCTGTGGGCCAGCTATCAAAATATCGACTACCTGGATTTCCGTGTCTATCGAATCAAGGATCCGAACAAATTTTTCAAGCAGCTCGACGATCCGCACGAAATGGGCGAGAAGGAAAAGGAACAGATCGCCCAGGGCTACGGCGCGCGCGTTTCTCTGCTCGAGCGCACGCATCGTTTGAAGATTTCGATTTTCTCTGCCGTCAAAGATTATGTACGCACGCATCTGCTGAAAGATCATCGCGCAAGATTCAATGAAAACTATCGCAAGGAACCCGAAGCCACACGAACGCCGCTGAACGTCGCGGATTACGCGCGGGTGCCTTTGCTGAATCCGGATCAGAAGGTGAAGGACTGGCGCGAGAAACTGCCGGCCCTCGAGAATGAATACGACAGCCGAATGATCTCGCTCGGCAAAGTCGATCCAGGTGTCTACTTGATCGAAGGCGTCAGCGGCGGGATGCGAGCTTACTCGCTGGCGATCGTCACGAACCTGACCATGATCGAAAAGACTAACAAGCACGGTCAGGTCGTGGTCTACATTGTCGATCGCAAAACGGGCGCGCCGCACGAAGGCGTCGCCGTCGAAGTTACGAACGCGAAGAATACTTTGGCGACCGGCAAGACAGATAAAACCGGTGTCTACAAGACTGATGTTAAGGTTCCGGAAACGCCTGAGACACCGGCCGAAGACGTCAATCCCGAAGAGTCGCAGAAGAATCCGTTTCTGATCATGGCGCGTGAGCGCGACAACTTCGTCATTTCCGATCTTGAATCGTTCTACTTCGGCGGCGGTGGCGGCGAAGACGACGTGCTGACCGGCGAAGACGTCACCAGCTACATCTATACCGACCGGCCAATCTATCGGCCTGCGCAATCGGTTTTCTTCAAAGGCATTCTGCGTCAATGGACCACCAATGGTTACAAGCTGCTCGACAGCAAAACCGTTAACGTTGTCGTCGAAGATCCCAACAACGGCAAGCTCTTTGAAAAGGATCTACCACTTTCCGATCGCGGGACATTCAGTGGACAGATCGATTTAGGCGATGAAGCGCCGCTGGGCAGTTACAACGTCACGGCTTCGGTCGGCGAGGCAAAATCCACCGGCTACTTCGAGGTTCAGGAATACAAGAAGCCGGAATTCAAAGTCACGGTGAAAGGCCCGAAGGAATTCGCGGCCGTTGGCGAGAAGGTTCGCTTCACGATCAGCGCGAATTACTTTTTCGGCGCGCCGGTAACCAACGCCGACGTGCATTACTACATTTACAAACAACGCTATTACCACTGGTGGTGGGGCGACCAATCGAGCGATGAAATCGACGACGCGGCCGGGCCGGAGAATGAAGGCGGCGACGAGGATACTTCGGGTTACTACGGCAACGATTTGGTTACCGAAGGCGACGCTGCTTTGAATTCAAGGGGCGAGGCAGCGGTTGAGTTCGAAGTGCCGGCGCCGGAAGACAAGGAAGAATGGGATTATTCATATCGGCTCGAAGCGCAAGTAACCGACGCCTCGCGTCGCGAGATGCAAGGCGCGGCTTCTTTCATCGGCACGCGCGGGAAAACTGTCGCCGACGCTTACCCCGAGCGCTATCTCTATTATCAAGGCGACTCGGCAAAGATTCGCGTGAAGACTGCGGACTATGCGGGCAAACCTGTCTCAGAAAAGGTCACACTGAAGTTCATCGAACAGAAATACGAGAAGAAAGAAAAGGAAGAGGAGTACAACGGCTACAAGTACAAATCGTACGATTACATTCTGCATGAGCGCGAACTGGCATCAGCTGATGTGAACACGGACAGCCAGGGCGTCGCGACTTACGATTTCACAGTTCCCTCGCCAGGCGACATCTACGTCAAAGCAATCATCACCGAAAACGGTAAGCAGATCGTGAATCGCGGCGGCTCGTTCTGGGCGCCTGACAAAAAAGGCGAGTGGTCGGACTTTTCGTACCGCGACTACGACGAGAAGGCGATCAAGCTGGTGCCCGACAAGAAATCTTATAAGCCGGGCGAGACCGCGCACGTCCTGGCGATGCTACCGGCAGACAAGGCTCACCTGCTGGTCACCACTGAACTGTCTGAGGTTCTTACGGTCCAACAGATCGATGCGTCCGGTCGCAGCATCGTCATCGACGTGCCGATCGATCGCAAGTACGAGCCCAACGTCTACCTCGACGTGTCGTTCGTCAAAGACAATGACATGTACAACCAGAGTCAGATTCTCGCTGTGCCCGCGCGCGACAAGATGCTGAAGCTCGACATCGTTCCGAACAAAAGCGAGTTCAAGCCGCGCGATGTCGCGTCATACACAATCGTCGCTCGGAACGATGACGGCTCGCCCGCGGCAAACACCGAAGTAAGTCTGGGGATCGTCGACGAAGCCATCTATAGCATCCAGCCTGAGACGGCCGGCAATATCAAGCGCGAGTTTTATGGCAAGCGCTATGACGAAGTGCAAACGAGCCTCGCGATTCATTACACGTTCACCGGTTACGCCGGCGAGAAGCCCGCCAACCTCGCAAAGAATAAATCCGGGTATCAGCTCGCCGATTTTAAGAACGAAAGTTCTTACGCCGAACCAACTGTCCGCAAGGAATTCAAAGACACTGCATTCTGGCAGCCTGACGTCGTCACCGGCGGCGATGGCAAGGCGACCGTCAGTTTCAAACTGCCCGACAACTTGACTACCTGGCGGGCGACTGCGCGCGGCGTGACCGCTGACACGCGCGTCGGATCGTCGGTGCAAAAAACGATCGCGCGCAAGGACGTGATCATGCGGCTCGAGATGCCGCGCTTCTTAACTGAAGGCGACACGGTCACGATCTCTGGCGTCGTGCACAACTTCCTGAAAAATGACAAGTCGATAAAGATTTCGCTCGAACTGAATGGCGCGCAGTTGCTCGACTCGCCAACGGAAACCGTGACGATCAAACAGAACGGTGAGCACCGCGTCGACTGGCGCGTGCAAGCGAACCAGGTCGGCAAACTGACGCTGCTGGCAAAGGCTCTGACCGACACTGAATCCGATGCGGTCGAGATGACCATGGACATCGTGCCGCACGGCCTGAAACAAACAGCTGGCAACACGACCGCCGTGACGCAGAACGACGCGGAGCAGACTTTCAATCTCGATCTGCCCGCGCGTGCTGACGTGCAAGCGCGAAATCTGCGCATTGAAGCGTCGCCTTCGATTGCCGGCGCGTTGTTCGGCGCGCTCGATTACCTGACAAGTTATCCGTACGGATGTACCGAGCAAACGATGTCGAGCTTCCTGCCTAACGTCGTCGTTGCGCAGACCCTCAAAGACATTCCGACGGCGAAGATTCGCGCCTCGAATGATCTCGACAAGAAAGTTCAGAAAGGTCTCGATCGCTTGTACGCTTATCAGCACGACGATGGCGGTTGGGGTTGGTGGAAAGATGATAAGAGCGATCCATTCATGACCGCGTATGTGGTTGATGGTCTGACAATGGCCAGCCGCGCCGGTTATCAGATTGACGGATGGCGGCACGCGCAGGGACGACAGAAGCTTTCTGCGTTGCTCACTGCCGGTAAGAATGACAACGGCAATCCGATCGACGATGAAACGCGTGCTTACATGATCTACGCGTTCACCGAAAGTGGCGACGGCGATACGCACTTCCTCGACGATCTCTACGGCAAGCGTAACAACCTGGGACCATATGGGCGTGCGTTGCTCGCGCTCGGTTTGCAGGAGCGGAAGGATGGCCGCGCGAGCGAAATCGCAAAGTTGATCGAGGGTTCCACGCAACAGGACGAGTTCGAAGCGCATTGGCAGACGGCGCGCGTGAACGACTACGGTCGGGACGTGTACCTCGACGCCGAAGCGACTTCACTGTCGTTGAAGGCGCTCTCGCAAATTAATCCCGGTTCGTCGCTGCTCCCAAAGGCCGCGCGCTGGCTCGTTAAGAACCGGCGCAATGGTTACTACTGGCTCTCGACCAAGGAGACTGCGTTCGCGATCTATGGCTTGACTGATTATTTGAAAGTCAGCAAGGAACTTTCGCCTGATTACTCATTCGAAGTTTACTTGAACGGCGAGAAGGTGGCCGGACAACACATTGGCGCGAGCGAAGCGACGAACGCCCAGACAATCACGATCAGTAAGAAGGGCAACGAAGTCGGCGGTTCGAACCAAATCCGGATCGTGAAGCACGGCAAGGGCGCCCTATATGTTTCCAGCGCGCTGGAATACTTCACGGCCGATGAAAATGTTCCGGCGAATTCATCTGCCGGTTTGAAGCTCACGCGCGAATATCTGCGCCTGCACGTGACTGAAAACGACAGCGGCAAGCCAAGCTGGAAGATTGAACCGCTAGGCAACAGCGAGCTGCGTTCGGGCGATATGATCGTTGTGCGTCTGCACCTGACCGGTCCGCGCGCGCAGTACTTGATGATTGAAGATCCGATTCCGGCGGGCGCCGAACAAGTCGCGCAGGTCAGTGGCATCTATCTGAACTACTCGTTGGGCCAATGGAGCGATTGGTACAGCAACCGCGAGTTCCGCGACAACCGCACCGCGATCTTCATGAATTATTTTGACGGCGACGCGACGCTGCAATACGCAATGCGTGTCGAAGTGCCGGGCGAATTCAAGATCGCGCCGGCGCGCGCGGAACTGATGTATCAACCGACCGTGCAAGCGAATACATCGAATGACCGGTTGAGAATTTTGGATAAGAAGTAGTGGTCGTTTCTTGTTCGAGCTAACGCCAATGAACGATAGGTCCACCACAGAGGCACCGAGATCACACAGAGACACGGAGACTCTGTGCCTCTGTGCGGACTCTGTGTCTCTGTGGTGAATTCCTTCAATGTCGAGGGCCGTTACAGAACTCAATCAAATCACGCGTGAAGTAATTGGCGCGGCGATAGAAGTCCATCGTCAGTTAGGTCCGGGCCTGCTTGAATCTTCTTACCGAGAGTGTCTTTGTCGAGAGCTGGTGCTTCGAGGAATCCCTTTTGAAAGGGAGAAGCCATTGCCGCTTGAATACAAGGGGATCCACCTCGGATGCGGCTATCGGTTGGACTTGTTAGTTGCTGGAGCTGTAGTCGTCGAAATCAAATCAGTGGAAGCATTGGCTCCAATTCATGATGCGCAGCTTCTAACTTATTTGCGCATTGGTGGGTGGCGGCTCGGTCTTTTAATTAACTTCAATGTCGCAGTGCTTAAGAGCGGCATTCACCGAAGAATCCTAGGTTATGACTCAGAACAGGCAGCGATGCCTGAGAAGGAAGTCGTATGAGTACTATCAAATTGTTTCTGAATACCATCAAGACGACGATCACAAACGTTGGCGCCTTGCTGATCTTCGCGATTATTTACGCAATTCTGTTGGCGACGTTCTTCCGCTTTATCTGGATTCGCGAAGCGACCCTGTGGCAGGTCCTGTTCACCTACGCGTTCATGATCCTGATTCCCGCAGAGTTCTTCATCTTCCAGGCCGCGATCATCGATCGAGTGCGCGACCAAAAGTTCCGCTGGCGCGCGATTATGATCGACGCAGTGAAGTTTTTCGTCGCGACGATTCCAATCCTGCTGCTGGGTTGGCTGCTGTATTACCTGCTGAACAAGATCGCTTTGCGTTTTCCGGCTCCGGCCGTTCCGCTTTTGCCGGTTACGCAGGGTCCGCCGAAAACTCAACCTCTTCACTGGCCCAGTCTGCTGTTCGCGACCTTCCGTTTCGTGCTGCTTGGGGTGGCATTACCGCTCGCCGCGATTCACGTTTGGATCGCAATTGCCGGTGGTGAACTTAGATCGCTCTTCGCCGGTGGCGCGAAAGCATTTCTGAAACGCATCGGCTCGGCGGTCGCGCGCGCTTTCGCATCAGAATCAGTTTTGATTTATGCGTTGGGTCTGATCATTTTCTTTGTGCTGCCTTATTTCGTCTTGGTGCCCACCTTTAACATAAAAGGCAACAAGACAGAGTTCCTGGTCTTTGTTTTGCGGCTGGTACTCGCCTATCTCTTCAGTTTTTTTGGATGGGTCGTGACAGTCGGCGCCCTCACCAAGAGCGGCACGGAAACCGCACCGGCGATGTCGGTGGCGATCGCCCAGCCCGCGGAGGCGGAGGCGGCGGCGTGACTTTGATCGGCGTCGGTGTTCGCGCGTTTGATCGCGTGCGCAAAGAGCACGCGCTGCTACTTACGTGCGCATGCGTGGCCATTCTGTTTTTCAATCTTCCAGGCCAACGATTCGCGGGCGGCCTAATAAGCCTCGGGCCGAATAATTCCACGCAGCACGAATCCGAAGTTGATTCAGCGTTGCAAGACGCGGCCACATCCGCGCTCGCCGGGCGCGACGGCACTGTAATAGTAATGGACTCGCAAACCGGACGAGTGCGGGCCATCGTCAACTCTGACGGCGCGTGTGCGCAGGCGCTGATGCCCGGTTCGTCCATCAAGCCGTTCACGGCACTGGCCGCGTTGCGTGCGGGACTGATCGATGAAGATTCGCGCACGGTTTGTCCCGGACGATTTACCGGATTAAGTTTCTCGCTGTCGTGCGTGCACGCCGACCACCTGCCGCCTTTCTCACCAGCGCAGGCGATCGCTTATTCGTGCAACTTCTATTTTGCGACGTTGGGTCAGCGGCTGGGTCGCGACCGGTTGATTGCCACGCTCCGCGAATTTGATTTTGGTCAGCCGACGGGGATCGCAGCAGAAGAAGTCAGCGGCATCGTGCGACCATGTGAAATGGGAAACGTCGCCCGCGTTCGCACTGCTGAAGCAAACCACGCATCCGCAGAAGCTGATTGCGGCGCACGCGAGGCCATCGGCGAGAGCGATCATATTCAAGTCACGCCGATTCAACTTCTCAGCGCGTACACGGCGTTGGTCAACGGTGGTCACTTGTACGAGCCACGCGTCGCGAGCCCGGACAACTTCGATTCGGTCGAGCGCGCCAGACTCAACATCGCCGCGCAACATCGCGCTATCATCATCGAGGGAATGGCCGGCGCGGTCCGATACGGAACCGCGCGATCTGCGAAGCTCGATGCTCTGCCGCTGACCATCATTGGCAAGACGGGCACGGCAAACCCGCCGAAAGGTTTTCGCACGAATGGGTGGTTCATTGGATTCGCCGGCGCATTTCAGAGTAATCGACAACTCGATCCGACGGATGTGAAGCTGGCGGTACTGGTGCTGCTGGCGCGGGCACACGGATCGCAAGCGGCTGAAGTCGCAAAGCCAATCTTTGAGACTTACGCAAACGCGTATCAGAAGCCCGACCCGGGGTCCCCGGCGGGGCAGCCCCGGCGGGGTGGGGGCGGTCAGGGAGGGCCGCTAAGCCAGGAGTCCGGTTCCGATCGAACGAACAGTCGATCTGATCAATCCGCAATCCGCAATTCGCAATGCACGATTCGTGTCCATCTCGTTCACGACAACATCACGCAAGAACTCTCGCTTGAAGATTATGTGCTCGGCGTGATGCGCGCCGAAGGCACGACTGAGACTGAGCCTGAAGCCTTGAAGGCTCTGGCGATTGCAATTCGAACGTATGCGCTGAAGAACATCGGACGTCACGCCAAGGATGGTTACGACTTTTGTTCGACGACACACTGTCAAAGGTTTGTCGGAGCGCCCGCATCTCTGCGGGCGGGTCGCGCGCATCCTGCGCGCAACGAGATGGCGGCCATCGATGCTGTTCGCGCGACCGAAGGCCAGGCGCTGCTCGATGATCGCGGGCAGCCGATCGATTCATATTTTGGCGCTTCGTGTGGAGGCGAGACGGCGAACATCGGTGAGCTTTGGGGCGTTACTCCTCCGGCGTATCTGCGCGGTGTCCGCGATGAGTATTGTGATGCCGGGCCACACGCGACCTGGATCGACACGATCAAGCGCGGCGATCTGCTGCGCGCGCTGAAGAGCGATTCACGTACCGACATCGGCAATCGACTCGAACAGGTTCTGATTAGCAAACGCGACGAAACCGGTCGCGCCGAATGGATCACGCTCGAGGGTGAAAATCGTAAGACGGTCCGTGGCTGGGATTTCAAGATCATCGTCGGTCGCGTGCTCGGCTGGAATGTCTTAAAGAGTTCGCGCTTCGAAATTGCCCGCAGCGGATCTAATTTCATTTTTCACGGCAGCGGCTTTGGTCACGGCCTAGGCCTTTGTCAGGAAGGCGCGCATGTGATGGCCGCGCGTGGCGCTGGTTATCAGAAGATTCTGGAGAAATATTTTCCGGGAACGCGTTTGAGGCCGCGGAGTGGCGCTGTGAGTTTAGCCCGGCCTTTCAAGGCCGGGAATGACACGAATAAGGATGACTGCGTCGCGTCAGCGACGTATGAAGTCGCGTCGCTTCAAGCGTCGCTAACGCGACGAATCGATTGGTCTGACGATCTGTTCCCGGCCTTGAAAGGACGGGCTAAACTCAATCGCCGCTCTGCGGCGGTTGTTTCACGGGCTCGATTCATCACCATTTCAAGCGATCACTTCACCGTCACCTATCCTGCCGATGTCGATCGCCTCGATGCTAATCAGGTTTTGAAAACTCTGGAAGTCACCCGCAACGAGTACCTCCATCGCGCTTCAGTAGCATCCATCTCAGTTAACGTTCCTAATCTCGATATCCGGTTCAATGAAAGCACCGGCGACTTCACGGCCCGCACGGGCCAGCCCTGGTGGGCCGCAGCGGCGACGAAGGGAAATCGGATCGAGTTACAGCCCATCGCGATTCTGAAACGACGCGGAGTTCTGTTCACGACTCTTCGTCACGAGCTAGCGCTCGTCGTGATCGATTCGGCCGGCAACAATCGCGCGCCGCGCTGGTTGGAAGAAGGTTTTGCGATTTATCTCGCGGGCGAAGGGAAACTATTTTCGCATTATCAGCTGCGTGGCGCGCTATCGAATGAAGAATTGGAAAAGCGACTTGAACGGCCAGGATCGCAGCAAGACATGCGTGCGCTTTACGCTCAGGCTTATCTTAGTGTCACTGAAATGATTCGCAATCAGGGCGAGGTGAGTGTCTGGAAGAAGCTGGCCGGCATAAATTAACCACTGAGGACACAGAGGAAGAAATGGCAAAGAGCTAAGGGCAAAGAGCCAAGTGATAGCACCTTAATCGAGTTTCATTGCGCCCGCCATCGCGCTTAGAACTTTGCTCTTTGCCGAGTGGCTTTCCTCTGTGACCTCTGTGGTTAATCTCATCGCTTGCTCACGAACGGATTATCCTTGACCCAAAACCGCCACGGCTTCGTCACCCACTTCTCGGCATAATCAATTCCAACCCGCGGACCGCGAGCGATTTGACGCGGCGAGATCGAAACACCTGCTTCGATCCAGACGCGATTACCAAGCAGATCCGCTTTATCCAATCCGCGATCAATTCCCATCGCCAGGCACAAACGACCAGGGCCGCTCGTTAACTCGTATTCCGATCTTCCTTTTCTTCTGCGGCGCATGACATCCAACCCTTCAATCGGTTCCAAAGCTCGAACGAGGATCGCGTGCGGAATATTCTCGACATTCGTCACGACATTGAACTGGTTGTACATGCCGTAGACAAAATAGACGTACGCCGTGCCGCCGATGCCATACATTGTTTCGGTGCGATTCGTTCGTCGTCCGCCGTACGCGTGCGATGCGCGATCTTCCGGGCCGCGATAGGCTTCGGTCTCGACGATGATTCCGGCGACGCGCGACCCGTTTCGATTCGGCACCACAAGCTTCTTGCCGAGTAGATCGCGCGCGACTTCGAGAACATTGGAGCGCGTGTAGAATTCGCGAGGAAGTTTCATGGCAGTCATCGGTACACTTCTCTCCGATGAGCAATTTTCGCCACGAGCACCTCTTGTTCGCTATCCCAAACGTAATAGAGAATTCGATAGTCACCCACGCGAATACGATAGAGATTCGGTTCACCTTCCATTTTCTTTGTTCCCGCAGGGCGTGGGATGATCGCTAAAGGATCGATATGCTGCTTCAGTCGCTGCTGAATCAAAATTGGAAATTTTCGGAACTGGCGGACAGCGGCGGGTGAGAGGGAGACGGAATAGGCCACGATCTAGATTCCAACTTCGCGCTTGACTTGCTCCCAGGGGATCGAGCCCTTCTTCCGAGCTTCTTTCAGAGCACGCCGCGCGTCTTGAATGTCTTGTTCATCCTGGCGGTTTTTCCTCATCTCGCCATCACGTGAGTTCTCCGGCGACGGCTCTGGACGATTGCGGCGGTTCTTTGTTTGGGCTTGCTTCGTCATTTGTGAATACCCTGGCTCTGATTATATCAATAATCACCTCATCCGCCACAGCATCACGATCGTTATCACAAATCCAATCACTACAATCGAGCGACGGATGAATCCTTGTCCGACTCGCCGCGCCGTGCGCGCGCCAAAGTATCCGCCCAGCGATGCCGCCACCGCCATTAATAACGATCGCGGCCACGAAACCAAATGCGTGATCGAGAACGCCACGACCGCGACGCTGTTGATACAGATGCCCAGAAAATTCTTGATGCCATTCGCGCGATGAATGTCGTTCATGCCGAGCAGCCCCATCGCCGCCAGCATCCAAATTCCGTTGCCCGCCCCAAAGTATCCGCCATATATCGCTGAGAAAAACTGCACGACGATCGCGATCGTCCACCAGCTTGTTTGCGATCCTGTGGTCGGCGAAGGCAGCCGCAGCCAACGCGTCACCGGCGCTTGCAGCATAAACAGAATCGTGGCGAATAGAATTAGAAATGGCACGAGCCGCGCGAAGGTTGCCGATGGCGTCACGATCAAAAGCCACGCCCCAAGTCCGCCACCGACAACGCTCGTTGCGCCCAGACGCATCAACATCATCGAGCTGTCATTCATCTCGCGACGATAACCGAACAGCCCGCCGAACAGTCCCGGCCACAGCGCGACCGTGCTCGTCGCATTCGCCACTTTCGGATCAAGGCCCAACCAAATCAACACGGGAAAAGTCAGCAACGTCCCGCCACCCGCGATCGAATTTACGACGCCGGCAAAGAATGCGGCGAGAAACATCGCGACGCCATAAATGAAAGGCATGCGCGGTAGGATAAGGCGCAAAGGCCAAAGCGCAAAGAGCGAAGGGGGATTTGTTCATTGATCCCTTCATTGATTCAATGAAGAAATGATTAAATGAATGAATCCGCTCCGCACTTTGCTCTTGGCCCTTTGCTCGCTCATAATTGCGCTCACGTTCTCATTAAATTCTTTCAGGGGGAATTAGCATGGCAGATGTATCTATTCGTCCGAAACCAAATGGTCCATATTTGATCGAAGGCGCCGTCGATGTTTATGACACGGCCGGAAACAAGATTCCGACCGATGACAGACCACGCATCGCGCTGTGCCGCTGTGGCGCTTCGTCGAACAAACCTTTCTGTGACGGCACTCACAGCAAGATTGGATTTCAAGCGGCGGAAACGGTAAATCCGGAAAGCGCTGAAACGCAGCCGTAGTCCTTCTTAACTCCCTCTCCCTCTGGGAGAGGATTGGGGTGAGGGACGAAGTTACTGCCCGCTAACCCCTCACCCTTGCCCCTCCCAGAGGGAGAGGGCAGATCGTTCGAGTGAAGCATCTCAAATCGCTACTGCTGATCATCGTTGTCGCGCTGCCGGTCGTTGGATTTTCTGTGCGCCCGGCGGCGCGACGCGCATTGCCATCCCCCGTTTCACGAAGATCGATTCGCGTGATGACCTACAACATTCATGTCGGCGTCGGCATGGACAAGAAGCTCGACCTCGCGCGCATCGCGAGCGTAATTAAGAAACAGCATCCCGATCTAGTGGGACTTCAGGAAGTCGATCGCGGCGTCGAGCGCACCCAGCGAATCGATGAGATCGCCGAACTCGCAAACCTGACGAAAATGGATTATGCGTTCGCCTTTAATTTGAAGTACCAGGGCGGACAATACGGCGTCGCGATTCTTTCGAAGTCTCCGATTCTCGCTACCGATCACCATCTCTATCTGAACACGCGTGAAGCCGAGCGCCGCGGATTCATTCGCGCCGAGGTTCATATCGGCGGTCAACTTGTAAACTTCGTTACGACGCACCTCGATTATCAATACGAGGATGGCCGCGTGTTCGAAGCTCAGCAGTTGCTGGCGGCGATGAAAGATGTCAAAAGCCCTCTAATCGTGGTCGGCGATTTCAACGACGTGCCTGCTGGTGAAGCTTTTAAGTTGATGCGCCAATCATTTGATGATGCCTGGAGTCAGACCCGCGCGAGCGACGACGGATTCAGTTATCCGGCGGACAAAGCGGCGAAGCGAATCGATTACATCCTGACGCGTCAGACAGATCGGATTCGAGTGCAACGCGCCTGGATCGTCGACACGCTTGCCTCGGATCACGTCCCCGTGGTTGCTGAACTTGAACTTCCGTAATTGATGCCTCTTCTTTCTCTCAAATCGATTTCAAAACGCTTTGGGGCGACAGCGGCGGTCGATAACGTTTCCGTCGCTGTCCAGCGCGGCGAGTTCTTTGGCCTGCTTGGTCCATCGGGATGCGGAAAGACGACCACGCTGCGAATAATCGCGGGACTGGAAACTCCGGACACTGGCAGCGTTGAGTTCGACGGTCGTGAGATCACAAACCTTCCGCCGGAACATCGCGGCTTCGGCATGGTGTTTCAAAATTACGCGCTGTTTCCCCACCTGAACCTTTTCGAGAACGTCGCCTTCGGTTTGCGCGCGCGTCGTGGCAGTACTAGCGACCAGATTACAACCAGCGACAGAGTCAATCAGGCACTCGATCTGGTTCAACTCTCCGGCTTCGAAAAGCGTCGCGTGGATCAACTCTCGGGAGGGCAGCAACAACGCGTCGCAATTGCCCGCGCCATTGCGATCGAGCCGTCTCTGCTGTTGTTCGATGAACCGCTTTCAAATCTCGACGTGGCGCTGCGTGAAGAAACCCGGAGCGAGCTGCGCGCACTGGTGAGACGCCTCAATCTAACCGCGGTTTATGTAACCCACGATCAGGAAGAAGCATTTGCGCTGTGCGATCGGATTGCGGTAATGAGCGCAGGACGTGTCTTGCAAGTCGGTGCGCCGCGCGAGCTTTATGAGCAGCCAGCGAACGTGACGATTGCGAAGTTTCTCGGCCGCAACAACCTGATTCGGGCGATGCGGCTGACTTCAAGCAACGACGCGATCGCACAATTCAAGACTCTTGAAGGCGGACACCCGCTCATAGTTGAAGCCACGCACGATCAATTGATGCACTTGCCGGTGAACAAACCGTGCATCCTCGCGATCAGGCCGGAAGCGATCTCGATTTTACCAACCGAAGCCGCTGGCGAGAATCAGATTGCAGCGCGCGTCGAGCAAATCGAATTCAGCGGCGCAACCACTACTGTCAAGCTCAATGCCAATGGTTTGAAGTTGGAAGCGCTGGTGCTGAGAACCGATCTCGCTGTCGACCACGACTGCGTATTGATACTGCCGCGCAATCGAATCAAGCTTCTACGAGAGAACTAAATCAAGTGAGTTGACCAAACATGTACACGCTGAAAGTTCGTTCACATCAACGCGAAGAACTCGTCGAATTCACCGACGAAGTCCAAAAGAAATTGCATGAGACCGGCGCGAAAGAAGGCGTCGTGGTGCTTTACGTTCAGCACACGACGGCGGGATTGACGGTCAACGAGAATGCCGACCCGGACGTGCCGCGCGACATGTTGCACGCTTTGCGCACGCTAATTCCGCAACACGGCATGGGCTTTCATCATGGCGAGGAAAACTCGGATGCGCACATCAAGGCGAGTCTAGTCGGGCCGAGCGTGACAATTCCGTTTGCCGATGGAAAACTCCTGCTGGGCCGTTGGCAGGGAATTTTTCTTTGTGAGTTCGACGGTGGGCGTGAACGAAAAGTGGTCATGATCGTGCGATGACATCGCTTGAGTATCAATACGTACTGAGACTCCAGGCGAGGGCCTTGCGTGGGGGGCTCTCGAAGAGCACGGCAAACACGTTTGAATACTCAAACAGAATAAGTCTCCAGGAAGCGGGATTTCCCTTGAAGGTGAAGGCAATCAGGCGTAAGCTCCCCCTTCAACATTCCCCAGTCAAGTGACTCAACCAAACTGATTTTTCTTTTAGGATACAAGGCCTGCATTAGAAGTTTCCCAAGAGTGGGTCAATCCGTTCGGTGTTCTCTAGATAATTTGGGGAGTCCGCGTTCCGGTCGCCCTTTTTTGCGACGTGCGAGAGTTCTGTTCAGAGATTTTTGCGATGACTGATCTGTTCCTTCCGTGCCGTAGCCAACAACTGTTAAATCTGAAAAGGAGGCTCAGGCTGACTTTCAGTTGCTTGTGTGTGCTCGCTTTTCTTTTGCAGTTGGCGACAGTCTCTCGACCGGCGAACGCTCAGGGCGTGACTGGCAGCATCAAAGGCACAGTTAGCGCAACGGCCGGCGACACCACAACTCAGCCGGAACTAGTTCCCGGTGCGCGCCTGACTCTCGTCAACCGCGATCTGCCCAACGCCAGCTTCAAAACCGTTTCAGACGACACGGGTAATTTTGGATTTCTCGAACTGCCAGCCGGTTACTACATCCTCACTGTCGAAGCCAACGCGCTCCCTCGCGTCACGCGCGAAATTCATCTGACGACGGGCGCGAGCCTGGTCGTGGAAATTATCCTGACTGCGACGCTTTCCGAATCGGTCACGGTCCGTGACGAAGAGGGGTTACTAAGCGCCGGAGAAACGGTTACGTCGAATACGGTGCGCGCCCAGAAGCTCGAGCAGCTTCCTTTGCGTGCTGATAATGTTCAGGGTGCTTTGCCGCTTACGCCCAGTGTGATCCGTGACGTTGCTGGAAGGGACCACATTAAGGGCACCCGCGCGGGCGAGAACACCTATACGCTCAATGGCGCGGACGTTACAGATCCTGTCAGCGGCAACTTGGCTTTTGATATTCCGCTGGAAGCAGCCGCCAACGTGCACGTCGAGGACAACCCCTACTCCGCAGAGTTCGGCAAAGCCACGGGCGGCGCGAGTAATTTGGAAACCAAGACGGGCGGAGACAAGTTTAAGTTTGGCGCGGCGCGCATCTTTCCAGTCTTTCACAACATCATCGGCGGCAAGGTCGATTCTTTCCGGCCGCGCCTGACTTTCGAAGGCCCCATAATCCAGAAACGGCTAAACTTTCTCCAATCGTTCGAATATCGCTTCTCGAGGGTTTACGTGCCGAGCCTGTCGGCGCCGCGCGACAATTCAACCTCTGAGGCCTTCAACTCTTTCACGCAACTCGATCTCACTGTGAACAGTGCGAATCGATTGAAGTTTGTGGCTGCTTTCTTTCCGGAAAAGAAACGCTACGTCGGACTGAACACTTTCAATCCGCAGGAAACCACTCCGAACACCAAACAGCGCGGAGTACTGATTTCAGTTTCCGAACAGGCGACTTTTCAAAATCAATCTTTTCTCAGCTCGCTTTTCGCTTACAAGACTTTCGATTTCGACGTCTTTGGCCAGGGAGCAAAGCCGCTGGTGCTGCTTCCTGATGGAAACACGGGGAGTTATTTTGCCGACACGCGCCGTTCGGCCCAGCGCTGGCAATCGCAGGAACAATATTTCGCGCGCACAATGACGCTCTTCGGTCAGCACTCAATCAAGTTCGGCGGTGAATTAGATCTTACTAACCTGACCGGACAATTTAACTTCCGGCCTATTGAGATCCGGCGAGGCGACCAAACCCTTAGCCAGCGAATTGATTTCAAGGGGCCGACCGACCTCAATCGATCGCTGACGGAGTTGGGCAGCTTTATCCAGGATCGTTGGGTCATCAATCAGAGACTGACGCTGGATGGGGGCCTGCGCTTTGATCGCAACTCTATCTCGCATCAATATGACACCTCGCCCCGCGTCTCGATGCTTTATCGTCCTTTCCGCAACGACCGCACGATCATTCGCGCCGGGATTGGTCTTTTCTACGATCGTAGTGCCTTATCGACTCGATACTTCGAGCCTGAAAACCTTACTGAGGATGACGACCCGGTTGTTGGACCAGGATTAGGGTTCAATTCTCAGACGAGCTTTCCCAAGCGGGTGGTCACAACCTACGCACGCGATGGCCAAACGGTCGTCGACGGGCCGCGCGAATTCATGAACGTGGAAAGAAATCCTTTGCGAGACGCACGGAGCCTGCGATGGAGCCTTCAGTTTGACCGCCGCCTGGCGAAACATTTGACGCTGCGGGCCGGTTATCTTCATCGTTTCACGAAGAACGAACCCGTAATAAGTCCAAAGCTAACAACAAGCCAGGCATTTCTTGTCCTCAAGAGTCGAGGCGTGTCGCGATACAATGAATTCCAGCTACTCGCGCTCTATGATGACCAGCGGTTCCATAATTGGAACGTTTCCTATGTATGGTCCAAAGCAGAGGGCAGCCTGAATACGGCGGACAATTTCCTCGGCGACTTTCCCGCCTTCGTCGTGCGAGCGAACCAATACGGAACGCTGCCTTTCGACATACCGCACCGCTTTATGGCTTATGGCGAAGTGAAAGCTCCCTTTGGCTTGACGGTGATGCCGGCCCTGGAAATTCGTTCTGGCTTTCCGTTTTCATTCGTGAACGATCAACTGGATTTCGTCGGCGTTCGCAACCGCGCGCGTTTTCCGATCTACCTTTCGCTGGACGCGACGGTCCTAAAAAGCCTCACTATTCCTTACTTCGACAAGAAAGCGCGGGTTGGCGTAATCGTTTTCAATATCACCAACCATTTCAATCCGCGCGATGTGCAGAATAACCTGGGCAGCTCGCGCCTCGGAGAATTTTTCAACAGCTTGGGCACGTCTGTACGTGGCAAGTTTGAGTTGGATTTCTGAACAGTCTGTCTTAATCACAAAGACCCGAAAAACACTAAGTGCAAACCGGAAACGGCACGTTCGACGGCGGGCGTGAACGAAAAGTTGTAATGATCGTCGCTCCTTGCTCATGGTAGATGTAGAATCCTTTTCTCAGTTGACTCACCCTCGCGCGGTCCAAAGGTTCAAATCTCTCCCGAAAGGAGAACCAAATGCCTGATCCACCTAAAGAGACCTGGCTAAAGTCGCTTTGGAATGATCTTTCACAGACTCCGCGAAATCTATGGACCTTCTCCACTATCGTCGCTGCTCTCGGACTCTTGTTCATCGCGGCTTCAAAGATTCCCTCACCATTCGGCTGGAAATCGCACGGACCCGCTGAGTTCGCAAGGGATGTCGGGATAGCCCTGCTCGTTGCGCCGCTCGTTACGATCATTTATGAGGGCGGCACGCGACGCAGCGCCAGGCTTACAGAGCTGCGCGAATACATTAACGCTGCGATGGTCTCGTTCACCACCAAGGAGATGTGGCGAGAAATTCACGACCAGATAGTTCACCGCAACCTGACCCGCCGAAATGTCGAGATCACGATAACGTACCGGCGGGAGCTAGCGGATGACGATGGCAATACGATTGCTGTTCCTGAAGGTGTCGCCGTACTTGAAGTAAATTACGAGTATGACCTGTTTCGATATGTGGGAACGTCCGAACGCGTCTGGGTTCGTCACGCCCTGGATTTCCATATGTGGGACGACGGGTTGCGCGTTCCTTGTTTCAATTCGGCTACTGTGATCAAAGAGGGCGCAAAGACTGAATACGGAAAGAACTCGCCACAGATTTACGATCAGAATTTGGGAATAGTGGAAATTCCCGTCGCCCTGTCAGGCGGAGAATCCGCACATATCATCACGAACAGGTTCGAAAAAATTTTCATTCCGGGCATGTACATCGTCATCATGCCGGATATCGTAACGCAGGCCGAAGAGGCGACGAACACAAAAACGATAACTCTCAGAATAAAGGGTCTGCCTGATCATTTGGAAGCAAATGCTACCGTCTGGTTCGGTCCACATCACGACGAATTCAAAAAAGAGCCGGACAAATTGGAATGGAATTACAGATGGCCGATGCTAGCTGGCCAAGGAATAAGCGTAGTGTTCACGAAAAAAACCGGAGTGGCGATTGCAGAGTCATCACGTGCTACGGAAGAACGCTCGGCGGCCTGACTAAGTTTCGGCGTTGGATTGGTCAGCATCGCGTGGGTGCGGAGTTGCCCGCAAGATGTCGGCAAACTTCTCAACGTCTTCACGGGTTCGTTCCATTCTTCGACGGCTCTCAAGGTAAGCCTGCCACTGCGGCGTTAACGTGAGGGCCTTGGTCGTATCTTGATCGAGTGCCTGCGCCATCACCGCTACCAAGTCGCTGACGACGCGCGTGTGATCGAGCAACGATTCGATGATCGAATGCGCTAACTCCACCTGGGTAAGGTCGCTTTCAGCGGTGTCGGTTTGATCGTCAGACATTGTCTGAGAGTCCCGTAGGGACGAAATCTTTATAGGCCACCGATCTGCTAAATTCCCTCAAAGCTCCGGTAGGAGCGAAATATCCTGAGGCTGAATGAAACATGCCGCTCCTAAAGGAACTTTGACAAATGCGACAACGCGACTATAAATATTTCGCGCCTAACGGAGCTCAATCCCGATACCAACTGCCGCGCACAAACGGAAGCTCGACGACGGAGGCGGCAGTTTTTTCGCCTTGAGCTAACACTTTGACCTCAATGCCTGGCGTCAAATAATCATACTTCAAATAGGCCAGGGCAATCCGCCGACTGAGTCGCGGTGAGAATGTCGTCGAGGTCATGCGACCGATCTCCTGATCGTCGAGCGAGAAAATCTTTGCGTCCTTTTCAACTTGATGCTCGTTTTCGAAAACGATGCCGGTTAACTTTTTTGCGACGTGACCTCGATGCTTGATTCGAACAATGATCTCCTGACCGAGGTAACAGCCTTTCGTGTCGCTCACCGCCTCTTCGAGATTAATCTCAGGAATGACTGTCGTCTGGTCCATGTCAATGCCAAAGCGCGGGATGCCCGCTTCGATGCGCAACGTTTCCGCCACCTCTTCATCGACTTGCATAACGCCGGTTGCGTTTAGTAAATCGCCGAGCCGTTGAGCGTCGGCCGTTTCAACAAAAAAATGGTATCCGTCTTCGCCCGTGTTGGTCGCGCGTATTATTGTGACTGTCGGACCGTCACCGAGTTTCAGATTACTAGCTTCGTTATGCCCGATCTCAGATGATTCTCTTCCAAAGGCTGACGCGATGATTTCGGCAGCCTCGCGCCCTTGCAATGAAAGCGTCGCAATTTCGCTGCTCACATCGGTAACTCGAAAATCTCCCGCCAGCGTAAAGCGCTCGAGCAGCTTGATCACAAAGTCGCGCGTCGCTGCTTCCGTATCGATCAGATAACCATCTTCACGATGAAGCACGCGCACAACGGCGATCAGACGCCCCTGCACATTCGCGAATGCCGCCGGCATCCACGAATTCCGCGCCAGCGTTTTCATGTCGTTGGTGATCAGGCCGTTGAGAAACATCTGCGCATCCGCGCCGCTCACCAGAATGCGGCCGCGTGCGGAAAGATCTATCAAGCCTGCGCCGCCGTCGCGTACGGCGGAATAGGCAGCACGATTGGATTCACTCGTTTCGTTGTAGTTCATCGGTCGCGGACGAGGTTAAGCTGCCATTAACTTAATCGCTCTCGCCACTACTTTGTAATCACGCAACTGGGCGCGTTCATGTCGACTGGTAATCAAGACCTGCGGACTCGGATGATAAAGCGGAATCAGCATCCGATCGTTCCAACGTAGCACCTTCGCCGCGTCATCTTTCATTTTGAACTCATGATAGTGAACCAGCTTAAGCGTCTCAAGCGCAACGCCACCAAGTGTCACCACGATCGACGGATCGATTAGCTCGATCGTGCGCCGCAGAAAGTCGGAACAGTTTCGCAACTCATTTGCACTTGGCCGCCGATTTGCGCCCGATTCTTTTTGCGGATTGCAGAGCGCGGCGCTGGTAATGAAGATTTCCGATCGCTTCAAACCAATTGAATCGAGAAATCGATCGAAGTTCTTGCCCGATTGATCGCCCGAGAATGGCACCCGCGTTCGATCGGCGCCTTTACGTCCCGGGGCCTCGCCGATGAACATCACCCGCGCATTAATCGATCCGTTCAGTTCGCTCAAGACAGCAGCTCGCTCGCACATCTCCGGACATCGAACGCAGTTGGCCGCTTGGGCGACCAGCCCGTGAAACAGATTGTCCTTGGTCATCAAAATCATTGACTTCTCACACCCATTCGCATAAAAGTGGCCGCGCTATTCCCCAAAACATCACGAGGAGACGTTATGCATCGAGTATTGTACCTTTGTTTGTTCGTGTTCGCGTGCGCCGTTCCCGCGCTGGCCCAGGACGCCGTGAAGGCTGATCCGAAGCACTACAAAGTAGAATTCCAGAACGCCACGGTTCGGGTTCTCCGTATCCACTATGGACCACACGAAAAGTCAGTGTGGCACTCGCATCCGAATGCTGTCGCGGTCGCAGTCACCGACGCGCATATCAAATTCAATCTGCCGGGTGGCAAGAGTCGGGAACAAAATTTCACGGCGGGGCAAACGGTGTGGACTCCGGCCGGAAAGCATCTGCCAGAGAACCTTTCAGACAGTGATTTCGAGGTTATTCTCGTCGAAATGAAAGCAAAGCGTCGGACTACGGTGAAGAAGCCCACTGCCCCGCCGGAATCCGGTAACGGTGGCAAGAAAAGCTGAGATGCGTGCGGCTTAATACGCGATCGGGCAACCCTCACCTTGCCCATCTCGCTTAGCTTGTCTCTTCGATTGACTTCCGCCGCTCTCGGATACGCTCAACCAGGGTTGCGAATCCGACACCGGATAACGCGAGCAGGATTGCCTCAATTCCCCATCGATGCCGTCCTTCGACGTAGTAGAGGCTCTGTAGAATTGACAAGGCCACCAAGAACACAACGATGAGCGTTGCGAGGTGCGAAGCCGGCGGGCCCAACCTGATGGTGCGCCACAGCCCAACTATCGCTAGAAATAACGCGAGCGCATAGTACAGCAGATACAAATTCCGCCAGGCGCTCGGGTACTCGACGCCAGTTTCGGGCGCAAACCACCAGAATTGATATAGCTTCGTGACGAACAACCGCAGGAACGATAACGGACTTGCACGTATGAACTCGCGTGACTTTTGCGCGAACCAATTCGCTTGAGCGATCTCGTTTGGTTGTCGGCGCATTTCCGACTGCTCCTGCGGCGACAAGGTGTCAATGACCAGCGTGCCATTGTTGAGATACGATCCGCCGGTCGCATGCGGATTGTTGCCTCGCCAGAAGTCTTCCGCATCCGTAGTCAGAAGAAAAACAAATTGATGGTGAAGAACTGAATTTCGAATTGTCCAGGGAGCAAGAATCGCGGCCGAGCATAAGCCGGCCACGATCAGACTGCGAATCGCGTTGGGCCATTTTCGTTTCGGCGTAATCGCTAATAACCAGAGGCCTGCGATTGGCAGGAAGATAACAATCGTGCCGCGTGACAATGTTCCCAGACCGACTATCAATCCAAAGATAACAAACCGTCGTAAGGCGGGGCGCTCGGCAATACGGAGAGTTTGAAGCAGCGCTAACGCAAAGAACAGCGCATCGAAGATCAATGGATGCGCTTTAGTTGCGCCGTAGATTACCAACCCCGGATGAAGCGCGACCAGAAGTCCCGCAGCAAATCCGGCAATTGAACCTGCATACAAACGTTCGGCTATTAGGGAAGCAATCGCAGCGAGTGTTCCGCCGGCGGCGATTTGAATCAGCATTACCGGGACAATGGATCCAAACAACCAATACCCGGCGAAACTAAGCCACGAGTACAACGGCGCGGCGAACGAATAATAATTGACGTCGAGGTGTGGAAACAGAAACCCGCGGCCGGCAATCATCGATCGGGCAATCCAATCGTATTCCAGGAGTTGGGGATGACGAATGCCTCCAGTTGCCAGCCCCACGACCAGTCGCACAAACGCACCGAACAGAGCGACAAGCCAATAGACTACCCGGCGATTCTTGTGGATTTCATGTTCGCGAACGGAGGTCTGTTGCCGCTTTCGCATATTCAAATTTTAGAATGTCTGGCAAGAGTAAATGCGACCTAATTTTTTTTCTTGCATTGGACCGCGTTGCTTGCTTACACTGCGCTCCCCACCAGTGAAAAGTAATGCTTGCCCAGTTCAGCCAACGGAGTATAAGTGTCTTCTTTCCTGCCTTCAACGATGAGCAGACTATCTCTTCGTTGGTCGGTACCGCGTTGGAAGTTCTTCCTGAGTTGACTAACGACTATGAAGTGCTGGTGATCAATGACGGCAGCCGGGACGGCACTGCACAGATCATCGACAAGCTCGCCGAGGCATTTCCTAAGGTAAGAGCAATACACCACCCGAACAATCTAGGTTATGGAGCGGCGTTGCGGAGTGGGTTCCGTCACGCAACCAAAGAACTTGTTTTCTACACAGATGGTGATGGTCAATACGACGTTCGCGAGCTGCGGCGATTAGTTCCATTAATGACCGACGCAGTCGATGTGGTTAACGGTTACAAGTTGCGCCGCGCAGATTCTCGCAGCCGCAGAGTAGTTGGCGAGCTTTACAACCGCGTTGCGCGGAAAATTTTTCAACTGCCGATCCGAGATGTCGATTGTGATTTTCGACTTATCCGCCGGCGGGCGCTGCGGGCAATTGGTGACCTTCCAAACAGCGGCGCGGCCTGCGTTCAATTGGTGCGAAAGCTTGACTCCAGTGACGCCGCCTTCGCCGAAGTTGCAGTGAATCATTATCCGCGACTGCATGGCAAGTCACAGTTTTTTACCGTCACGAACGTAACCCGAACGCTTATTGATTTCAGCTTTTTTGCCGCGCAGGCATGTATTGCGGGCTTGGTTTTTTTCGTCGGAGATATTTACTGATCGGATCGAGTATGCTGGTGAGCCAACTGGCGGTAACTAGCTATGTATTCGTTTTTGCGCAATGCAAATCGCTGAGAGACCCAACCGCAATTTTGAATTCGGACGGCTCAACAAGCGAGCTTCACTTGCCAGTATCTTACGCAGCGGATCGTTCATCCACTTGAGCCCGCTAGAAAAAGGTTTCACTTCTGAACCTCGATCAAACCCAATTGGCTTCAGTATTAACCTTCGCGCGATCGCTAGTGGCAGCAGCCAACTATTAGCGTAAGTGACGCGCATTACCTCGAATTTTGCCTGCTCAATTTTCTTAACTAACGTGTCGAGGCTGTAGCGTCTAAGGGCGTTCGTCGCCTTATCGTGCTCACCATACAGCCATTGGTGGGCAGCGACACGCGTGAAGCAGATTCCGCCTGGCCGCAGCACGCGATGCATCTCTCGCAATGCCGAATCATCGGCGTTTGCTCCGGGCGGATAGATCAGGACATCAAAGCTCGTTACAAGATCAAAGCTATTGTCGGCTAATGGCAGAGATGTAACTGAACCCTGAACGAGATTTAAATTGCCTCGACTTCGACAGAAGTTCAGCGCCGCCACGGTTACATCGACTCCAACGACAGCTCCGTTTTGCGCGTAGCGGCGCAACCAATCTAAGTTTGCTCCGGTGCCGCAACCCGCATCCAGAACGCGCCAATCTTTTTTATCGCTTGAGCAAATCGGATCGAGCAGTGCCGCCGCGATTTCGCGCATGCCTGCGAACCACCAGAAGTTATCCTCGAGTTGATGAAGGTAGACGTAATCCTGCGGCTGCATGCGTTTGCGAGTTTACAACACGACGAAAAGAAGTAGGGCAAAGCGCAAAGGGCTCTTTGCATTTTGCCCCTCGCTCTTTGCCCTTTGCGCTTTCCGTTAGCCTCGCTACTTCGTAATTGTTATATCGCGTGTGGTTGAGTTGTAGCCGCCGTTATCAACGACGTTGCCAGTCTTGGGATCGATCAGTTCGACTGTCACGCGATGCTTGCCGTTGATCCATCCGGTTAACCAGATCGGTTCCCTCTTATCGAGAAAATGGGATGGCCCGCCATCGACTGAATAACGCACTTCGTAATCGCCGCCATCGTCTTTCAATTTCGCATTAGACAGCCAAAAATCGATCATGATCGGATCGGCATCTTCGCCTTTGTACTCGCCCTTGGGACGGCTGTAGGTCAACAACGGCTTTTTTGGATCGACGTTGCCGGCCTGACTCTGCCCGTAACTCTTCCCTTCGCGCGCTGGTGTCGCACTCGCCGAGGCAGTCGCAGCCGGACTCTTGGTCGGACTCGCCATCGTTTGTCCGTCCTTCGTCGTGGTCGGCTTCGAAGCATCACCGCCGCCTTTCACGGTGAACTCGACCATCTGAAACGCGCCGTCGTTCTTGTAGCTTTCGTGCCACGGACGCGACGGAAACACGCGCAACGTGTGCTTGCCGGCCGCGACGTTGCGCAACTCAAACGGTTGGCCGATTTCGTAGTAGGCCTCGTACGGTTCGTTGTCGAGAATCACGTGAATGTGATTGCCCTTCTGCGTCGCCGGATCTTTGTGCGGCATGTAGCCTTTTAGATCGCCGCCTAATTCCAGCTTCAGTTCGACGGTCGATCCGTCGATCGTCGCATTGTTCGCGGGCGAAACAATTTTCAGCGTTGGCTTCGCCTGATTCTGTTCGCCGCGATCTTTCATCATCTGTTCGATCTTCTGTGGCCGCGAGACGAGCGTCAGCTCTTGCGCGCCTGGCGGCGTCGCTGCCGTAGTCGCCGTCGTGTTCGCGTTGTCGGGCGCCGGCTGGCATCCGCTGACCGCCAGAATTGCAGCCAAAGAAAAAACTCCCTTAAGGATCATGCCTTTCGTGGATAGCATCTCCGGTCTCCTTTTATTAAATTCGGTTTGATTGAAGTATAACCCCGAAACTCAAGACCGAGCGAGCGGTGTGTGTAGTGTCCAGCAACTCAAACCTCTCGGATTTACAGAAATTATTGTTGGCTGCGAAACCCTTTGCTATCATGCACCCACTTGAAGGGCGGCTGGAAGCCGCAGATCCAAAGGCTCGTTTTCCCACGTCTGCATCGGCATGCGGGCATGTCCCGAAACACAATCTCACTTGAACATCATGACTCAAATTGACGAGACCACGCTGAAAACGATCGCCGACAAAGTAACGAAAGGCGAATGCATACTTTTCCTGGGCGCGGGCGCGCATTATCCGCCGCCTGAAGCGTCCGGCTACGCCTATCCCGAGGCACTGCGTCCGCCGTTGGGTAGCGCTCTATCCAGGTCGCTGGCGACTGAATGTGAATTTGAAAAAGCGTTTCCAAAAGAAGGCGTTACCAATCTGCAACGGGTGTCGCTGTTCTACGAAGTAAAGAAGAACCGGCAAAACCTGGTTAAGAAGGTTTCGGACGCTGTCTTCATGGGCAAGAGGCCCTCGCCAATTCTTTGCGCGCTGGCCCGACTCAAGTTTCCTTTAGTGATCACGACTAATTATGATCAGTTATTTGAAAGTGCTTTGCAGTCAGCAGGCAAGACACCGCTCGTCAGCATATACAACAAAACCGGAGACCAGCCGACGCGAGATTATCCGGGCAATCTCGATCCCAATCAGCCCTTCGTCGTAAAAGTTCACGGCGACGTGCAGAGTCCTGAATCAATCGTCATCACGGACGAAGACTATATTCAGTTTGTGCTCCGCATGAGCGACAAAGAGCCGTTCAATCCCGTGCCGCTTACGTTTCGATTTTTCTTTACGAAATGGCCGACGTTATTTGTCGGCTACAGTTTGCTTGATTACAACCTTCGGCTGCTTTTCAAAACGCTGCGCTGGAAGATCGATCCGTCGATCTTCCCGGACACTTACTCGGTTGATATCGCTCCAGATCCGTTGATAGTCGACGTTTACTATAACCGGCAGCGTTACATCAACTTCATCACCCAGGATGTGTGGACTTTCGTGCCCAGCCTTTATCAAATGGTCACCGGAGAGGAGATGCCGAAACAATGCTAACCGCCACTGCTACACTGGTCCCCGCCGCGCTACCCGAATCGCCGTTTCGCGGCATCGAATCGTTTCGCTACGTCGACCAGCCGATCTTTTTTGCGCGCAACGAAGACACGCGCAAACTCCTGCGATATGTCGCCGTCTATCGCGGCGTGCTCTTCTATGGCGAGTCAGGTTGCGGAAAATCCTCGCTAATCAATGCCGGATTTATCCCGGCCATCATTGACGAGGGCTTCACGCCAGATCGCCTGAGAGTGCAACCCAAGCCCGGCGAAGAGATCATCGTTGAGCGCATTTCGACGAAAGACACTGGCGAGGCGCCTTACCTTCCTTCGAGTTTCATCGGTGACGAGAACTCAGCCTCACGCGTCGTCCTTTCTACCGATAAGCTCAGAGACCGTCTTCAAGAACTGCGCGCCTCGTCACCGACGCGCCGGCCACTGTTAATCTTCGATCAGTTCGAAGAGTTCGCCACTCTGTTTGAAGAAGCTCCGCGCGGAGACGACATTGAATCTGCGCAGCAAGCGCAGCAAGCCATTTTGAAACTTATCGTGGAGTTGCAGCGCGACGTCACGCTGCCGGTCAAGCTGCTGTTCTCGTTTCGTGAAGACTACTTGGCCAAGCTGAGCAAATTAATTTCGCTGTGGCCCGACCTCTCTGACCAGAGCTTACGACTGACGCCTCCGAGCAAGGACGCGTTGCCCACGATCATTCGCGGCTCGTTCGAAAAATATCCCGGCAGCTTCGGTAAAGAGTTGTCGGCGAACCTGACCGATGAATTGGTGACCGCGCTTGAAGCCCGCAACGAAGGCGGCAAGCTGAATCTTTCGGAAGTACAAATCGCCTGTCTTCAATTGTGGAAAGCCGGCGACCCGGAAGTGCTTTTCAAAGCGAAAGGCGTTCAGGGATTGCTGGAAGATTATCTTTCCGATTCGCTCAATCGACTTCCAGAAAACCTCCGTGATCCGGCGGTCGCGCTTTTAAGTCGCATGGTGACTCCGTCGGGAACGCGCAACATCGTTTCTGAATACGATCTGATTTCCCAGGTCTGCGAAGACGAGGGAATTCCCGAAGATCGCGTGAAGGAAGCGTGTCAGGCGTTGGTTCAGCAAACTAAGTTGGTCCGCCGCGAGCGCCGCTATGACACTTATTTTTACGACATCGTCAGCGAGTTTCTGGTTCCGTGGATCAGACGGAAGAAGTTCGAGCGAAATGCGGAAATCGAGCGGCGCAAGCTGGAAGTAATCGAAAAACGAAAGCGAAGAAAGGTATTCGCATTTGCGCTGGCGAGTTTGGTCCTGGCGCTGGCGATCGGTCTGACGGCTTTCCTCATTATCAGAGAGCGAAACAGAACAATCACTTTTCAGCAGCAAACTGGTTATTTGAAAATCTTGCAGGAAAAAGCGGTGCAAGACGCACAATCAGCCCAAGCTCGCGCCGAACAGGAGCGGAAGCAGGCGGACGAGATGGCAATGGTGGCGGAGTATGCGCGAGCGCACGCAGTTCAGGAACAGCAGGCGGCTCTGAAGGAATACACCGATGTCAGTGCGCAGTTTCAGGCTCTGCAAAAAACGTCGGATGGTCTCAAGAAGGAAAATGACAAACTAAATCAGAAGATACAGGACCTTAATTCTCAGGTCTTGCAAGCCAATAGCAAAGCCAGGTCGCAAACCGACGCGCTATTCAAAGAGACTTATTCGGGCTTGGTCGATACCGAAAGGAAAATGAACGAACTCCGCAAGCAACTGGACCCTAAGCTGAATTACCAGGCTTATCAGTTAAGCGGCCAGATTCAATCTCAGCTAAGCAAAGTGAGGTCCGATCTTCGGTCAGTAGAATTCAAGTACTGACGCTATTGCCAAAGGCCGGTGCCTCACTTCGTTTAGGCTGCGGCGCGCATCACGCGGCGGCGCGAGTTTCGATCTTATTCATCAGCCGCTGATCGACAGCTTGCCAATCGATGTTCGTGAAGAATGCCTCGATGTACTTCGGCCGATCCGCAGGCTTGTAGTCGAGTATGAACGCGTGCTCCCAGACGTCCATCACCAGCACGGGAATGAATCCCGCGACGTTTCCGGTCTCGTGCAGCGTAATCCAGTGATTCGAGAGATTGCCATTGGCGGGATTCTCGTAACAGATGGCCCAACCGACGCCGCGCATCTTGCCGATGCCGACGAACTCGGCCTTCCAAATATCGTAGCTGCCGAAACTTTGTTCCGCGGCTTTGCGAAATCCCGAACTGCGGTCTGCGTCGCCGGTGCCGCCGCCGGTCTTTAGGTTGTCGAAATAATATTCGTGCAGCACCATCCCGTTGTATTCAAAACCAAGACGGCGATTCAGCTCGGAATATTCGGCGAACTCTTCCTGATCGACCTTGCCACCTTTGACGAACTCGGAAATTTTCTCGTTCAGCTTGTTCGTCTCTTTCACATAGCCTTCGTAAAGTTTGAAGTGCATCTCTAACGTTTCATCCGAGATTCCCTTCAAATTGCTGAGATTGAACTGTCGCGCTTTGTAAGTTGGCCCCATCGTTTCCTCCTAAAAATGCAGCATGATTTAAGTCAGCATCGCATACGCATGCGAAATATTTTCCGCTGAATTGTCGGGCGAAATTGTGGCGAAGCGATGGAGAGGATGAGCCAATACTGTTGCAAAGAAAAAGGGCGGAATAAGTCCGCCCTCAACAGTTTTCCATAAATTGCGCAGATTCCAAGATTTAAGAGATATCAATCGAACAGCCATGCAAATCCCATCGCCGAAATCTCTCTAATCTGCGGATTCGTTATCGCATTAGTTAGTGCCCGCCGAAAATCAACCAGTCGCCGTGCGAGGTCCCCATGAATAGCAGCATCGGCAGCGACAGCCACGCGTTGGTGCGTGAAGCGATGAAAGCCTGACGAGCCAACTCCGGCGCGGCCGGCGGTCCGCCCGTCAGAGCGCCGATCATTCGCTTGTTGTTTGGCCAGATAATGCCCCACACATTCAACAACATGATGATGCCGAACGCGCCACCGACGCCGATCGACAGCGTCTTGTTGCTGGCGAAGTGCTGCGCGTGAACAGTCAAACTCGAGTCGAGCCACTTAAGAATCACCACCGCCATCACCACCGTCAGAATAAACGCCACGATTGCAAAGACCCAGCCTTTCTTAATCAGCGCCGGAACTTTCTTGATCAGCAGAAACTCGATTAGGAACGTGATGATCGGAATAAAGAACCAGACAATTAACATTATCCGGCCGCTGACGTTTGCGCCCGTTGCATTCGCCAGCCGCACGTCGGGCCGGGCAATGTACATCGCGTAATAACCAAGCCCCGCCAGCACCGTCAACACTGCGCCCCAGCGAAAATACCAAAGCGCGGGTAACAACAAATCGGGATTAACTTTCTTCTTTGTGTCCCCGTCCAGTTTCTTCTGCAGCGGCACGTTCACCAGATTGAAAAAGTACAGCAGTCCGATCCAGGTGATGCCGCCCACAAAGTGCAGCCAGCGCAGAACGATATGAGAAATCTCTTCGCCACTCGGCGCTTTGAAAACCCCGTCGAGCATTCCCAAAGCCACACCGATATGAGACGTCGATTCGATAAGCATAGATCCTCCAGACTAATCAGCAGTTTGTGCGTACCGCATGGATAAGCGAGCAAATACGACAAGTTCCCGTAGAACCGCATTGTGTTTATTTCCCGCGAAGATTACACCCAGACGCCGCCGCGGCGCAATACTAATAGAAGATTTGAATTCGCGAAGAGGGCTTGCAGGTTCATGATTTACTGCGGTAAAGGTACTGCAAATGAAGCTCAGGCTTTTAGCTTTTGCAGTCTTGTGGTTGGCGTTCCCGGTAGTTTGCAGCGCGCAAAGAACACGGATAATCAGTGCCGCAGAGGGCGCGCGAAGCATAACTGTAATCACGGAACCGAACGCGATCGTCTGGGTCGATGAGATCCGCCGCGGGACGACAGATTCCCACGGAACGTTGTCATCGGTAACATTAACCCCGGGCGCGCACACGTTGCGCGTTCGAGCGGACCGATTCAAAGAATCTTCTTCGCCGATCGCCGCCACGCAGCGCGGTGAGATCCGTGTGCGTCTGATGCGCACGACTGAAGAAGCTGAATTACTCTTCCAACAAGCCGAAGCCGCGCGCGAAACTGCGAGAGACGACGCCGCGCGTCAGAATGCAGCCGGACTCTACCGGCGCACGTTGAAAATTCGATCCGCTTTTCCCGCTGCGCATGTTGGGTTGGCGCGGGTGCTGCTCGAGCTCAACGACACGAATGGAGGGTTAGCGGAAGTTGATGCCGCGCGCCACGTACGACCCGTGTATCCAGAGGCGTCCGCCGTTGAAGGCCGTATCTATCGCGAGACCGGACAGACCGACGATGCGATCGGCGCTTTCAATCGCGCGATTCGCGAAGCGCACGGCTTTCAACCAGAAGCGCACGTCGGCATCGGACGCGTCTACGAAGACAAGGGTCAGTACGAATTAGCCGCACGCGAATTCGCCATCGCCATCAAACAGCTCTCGGATACTGAGCCGGTGATTTACCAGATGCTGGGGGCGGCTTACGAAAAGAGCGGCAACCGCGCGGAAGCAATCACAGCTTATGAAAACTATCTGCGTCTGGCGCCGAACGGATCTCTCGCGCCCGCCGTAAAATCCATCGTTGACCAATTGAAATCTGAACGCCCGGAAGATTAGCCACAGATTCACACAGATAGACACAGATAAGAGCAAGTGGAATAATCAGCCCGCTTCTCAGTCCTTTATCTGTGCTAATCCGTGTTCATCTGTGGCTAATCTTATGAGTTCACCCGTACCAAGATCATCTCGGCGCGTCTCTCGCAAAGCATCACAATTCACCGAATCCGTCATTCGCGAAATGACTCGCGAAGCGATGAAGTACGGCGCCGTCAATCTGTCGCAAGGCTTCCCTGATTTCGCCGCGCCCGACGACATCAAGCGCGTCGCCATGCAAGCGATCGCCGACGACGTAAATCAATACGCGATCACCTGGGGCGCAAAAGATTTTCGCGACGCGATTGCGAAAAAGACGAAGTGGTACCTCGGGTTTGAGATCGATCCCGAAACCGAAATCACAGTCACCTGCGGATCGACCGAGGGAATGATCTCCGCGATGATGGCGACCGTCGATCCGGGCGAAGAAGTGATCGTCTTCGAACCGTTTTACGAGAATTATGCGCCCGACGCGATCCTTTCAGATGCGAAGCCGCGCTACGTTCCTTTGCGTGCGCCGGATTGGAGCTTCGATCGCGAAGAGCTGCGCGCGGCGTTCAACGCAAAGACGAAAGCGATCATCATCTGCAACCCGAACAATCCTACCGGCAAAGTTTTCACGCGTGACGAGATGGAATTCATTGCCGGACTTTGCCAGGAGTTCGATGCGCTCTGCTTCACTGATGAGATTTACGAACACATTCTTTATCCGCGTGCGGGCGCCGAGATCGCGCATATCTCGATGGCCCAGATCGAAGGCATGCGCGACCGCACGGTCATTGTCAACTCGATGTCCAAGACTTATTCAGTCACGGGTTGGCGCGTCGGTTACTGCATCGCTTCACCTGAGATCACCGGGGCGATTCGAAAAGTACATGATTTCCTGACCGTCGGCGCGGCCGCGCCTTTGCAAGCCGCCGGCGCTTACGCGCTCTCGCTGCCGCCTTCCTATTACGATCAACTGCAAGAGAATTACGAAGCGCGACGCGATCTGATTCTGCCGGAATTGGAGAAAGCGGGTTTTGGGACTTTTCGTCCGGACGGTGCTTATTACGTCATGACCGACATCAGCGCGTTCGGTTTCAAAGATGATATTGAATTCACGCGGCACTTGATTCGCGAAATCGGCGTCGCGTGCGTGCCGGGCTCGAGCTTCTACAGCGATCCGTTGAAAGGTTCACGGCAAGTTCGGTTTTGCATCTGCAAGAAAGACGAAACGCTGATGCTGGCGGCGGAGCGTTTGAAGAAGCTGCAAGGCTAATCAGCCGCGCTTTTATGACAACGCTCTCTCTATAAACTCAGCACATTCAAACCTAGACAGGGTGCGCCTTTTAGGTTAAATTTAGTCCCCCTGAACACAGATTGGTCTTTCCCCTTAATCAAGTTATTTGATTTAGTTTGCGGTAGTTCCCTTTTCATCCGATCCCCCCTTGGGTTTTCTACGCCTGTCTAAAAAAGTGTTGAGTCACAATCTCGGGACAATCACGCGTAAGCCACGCGGCTCTCACGCACCGGAACAGGCCTCAGGCTTCAATCCGAACCAGGCGTTCGCCAATAATCCGCGAAAACGATCCCCGTCAAAAACCCCTGTCGCGGGCAAGCGCAAAACGAAGCAGTCAAGCAAAAGGATCCTCGTGGTCGACGACGTCACCGACGTGACGGAGATGGTGGCGCTCTTCCTCAGGCACGCCGGCTATGACGTGGCGACGGCGAATTCGCCGAAAGCCGCGGTTGAATTGGCCGCCGACACTCCGTTCGATCTGGTTATCTCTGACATCGGCATGCCTGAGATGAACGGCTATGAACTGGCCGAGTCTTTGCGCGCGCGCGACGAATATCGCAGGACTCCGATGATCGCAGTGACGGGCTACACTGACTACGACGACCGCGGTCGATCTCTACGCGCGGGGTTCAATGCTCATATGACGAAACCAATCAACCCATCGCAGTTGCTCAACCTGGTCGAGGAACTCCTCGACTAACTCGCAAACAAACCAGTTGCTTTGTTTCGATCGTTCCGGCATTCTTGCTCGTAAGCGATGGAAGAGCTTCGGGAATCACCGGCAGTTCCGGAAAGCACGAGCAAGCCAACTCTCAACAGTTGGATCAAATCTGATTCAGCAATTCGCGCTGCGGATCTTCTCGCCGGAGCGATCGTTATCGCGCTGATTTTTTGGTGGCTTCAATATTCGACCGAAGCGATTTGCTGCGGAGATTACGATGGCTACTATCACATCAAATGGTCGCGCCTGATTTGGGACAATTTGCGCGCGGGCCATTTTCCTCCGGCCTTTCCCTGGCTGCCGCTGACGACCCTCAATCCAAAGAACTACGTCGATCATCATCTGCTGTATCACATCATTCTGATTCCCTTCACCTGGTTTCGAGATTTGCAGACCGGCGCGAAAGTCTCCGCGGTTTTATTCGCGAGTCTCGCCGTCTTCTCCTGCTACTGGCTGGTGGTTCGTTATGAAATTCGTTATCGGCTAATCTGGCTGCTCGCGTTGCTCGCTTCGTCGGCGCCGTTTTTGTATCGAATGAACATGACGAAGGCGCCGCCGTTTGCGATCATCTTTCTGGTCCTCGGCACTTATCTCCTGTTCGAAAAGAAATATTTGCCATTGCTGCCCCTGGCATTTGTCTTTGCGCTGACTTACGACATGTTCGTGCTATTGGGTGTCGCCGTCGCCATCTGGACGATTGTAATCGGCTGGAGCGAAGAAAGATTCGAATGGCGGCCGCTCGTGTGCGTCGGCGTCGGTTCGGCGTTGGGCCTGATGATCAATCCGTATTTTCCGCACAACCTTTATCTTTTTTGGGAACATGCGCGCGTCAAGATTACCCCGGGCGGATTTGCCACCAAGGTCGGGCAGGAATGGTATCCGTACGACACTCACGAATTCGTAGTCAATTGCTATGTCGCGCTGGCCGCGATGCTCGTCGGTTACATCACGTTTGACTGGAGCGATCGGAAACGAGCGCAGCGTCCGTTGTTCTTCCTGATTTTCGCAACCACGCTACTGCTGATGATTGCTCGGTGGAAGCGCTTCGCGGAATATTTTCCGCCGTTCGCGATCTTGTTTGCCGCATTCACGCTCGAAAGTCTCTGGCGCGGCAGGGCCGTGTTCACTCATCTGCCGCAGGATGTGATGGCTGACTTGCAACCGTTCCTCGATCGCGAGGACGCCGCCGTGGTCAAAAAAGAAGAGAAGGAAAAAGAAAACTGGCGGCTGATCAAAGCCGGTATCGTTGCGATTGGTCTGGGAGCGGCGCTATTTTCGAACGTCTATCGCACGGCAAAAGATATTCGCGAAAGCGATCCGCGTGAACACTATGCGAAGGGCATCTACTGGATGCGCGCGAACGTTCCCGCCGGCGAGATGATCTTCAATACTGATTGGGACGATTTTCCGCGACTCTTTTATTTTGATCCAACGCACGTTTACACTTCGGGACTTGATCCGACATATCTGCACGATCAGAACCGGGATTTGTCCGATCTCTACGTGAAAATCACAACCGGCGATGACGAAGATCCCGGGCCAAAGATTCGCGATCGTTTCGGGGCCCGCTGGATTTTCACCGACAATTCCGACGATCACGTGTCCTTCATCGACAACGCGCTGAAAAGCGGCTGGTTCGATCGCGTTCATGACGAGTCGGATTGCACCATCCTGCACATCCGCGATCAAAAAGGCGAGCCGCCGCCTGAAGATAAGAAGAATGATGATGACAAAGACAACGGTGACGCGGATAATTCGCCCTAGATTTTGGAGTTAGACAAATGAGAGAAGTATTTAAGAATTTCGCGTTCGTCATTCTGATTCTTATCGCGGCAATTGGTTTCACGGCTTGTCACCGGGGCGCTTCATCCAATGACGAGACTCCCGACACTTCGACCTATCGGCCAGAATCCACGCCGGCTACGCAATTCGAACGCGACCTGAAATATGTCCGCGACGCCCACTTCGCTTATGTCTGGGTTTTCACGCGCAAAGATGGAAAAGAATTGACGCCGGAAGATTCTGACGCGCTACACACGAACGCGTCGAAGGTAGTCGATTGGGTGAAGACAGATCAGAATCGTGTGATCGCCGGTTCGAACTTTCCGCTCGAAGGCCCGCAACTCGCCGCGCTGCAAAAGCGATTTAAGATCGAAGATTATTCAGGAAAGTAACTCGCGGTGCATGTCAGAACCGGGAGCTGTAGCGACCGGATCATCCAATCAAGTCGAGCGGTAGATCCGCCTCGCTACCGCTCGGGGTTCTGACACGACGCTTCAACTGGCGATTTACTTCGCTGGCGGATTCTTTTCGAAATCTCCTGACTTGAAGATCGAAATCTTCGCCGGGTCCACATATTTGCGCATCGCGGCGTTGATTTGTTCGGGCGTCAGCGCTTTGATCCTCGCCTCAAAATCCGCGTCCCATTTGAAGTCGCGATTAATGAACAGGTACGTGTTCGAGCGGCCGAGCAGTTCGTTGTCCTGGGCGCGGCTGACCTGACGAGATTGCAGGTATCCAGACTTTGCGGCTGCGACCTCTTCGGCCGTAAATCCGTCTTTCAGCATGCGGGCAATTTCATCCATGAACGCGGCTTCAAGCTTCGCGGCGTTTTGCGGCGCGTAGATCGCCGTCGCCGTGAATCGTCCGTAATGATCGATTGCGCTCACGAAGACTCCCGCACCAACGCCGTAGCTCAATCCTTCTTTCTGGCGAATGCGTGCAGCTAAACGCGAATTCAAAAAGCCTCCGCCGAGCATGTAGTGGCCCAGAGTGATCGCCGGATAATCTGGATTGTCGTCCTTCATATCGAACAGAAAACCTGCGACGAAGAACGCATTAGCTTTGTCCGGCGCCGGAAAAGATTGATTGACAGGTTTCACCGCGGCGAGGACGCTGGGCACGCGAGTGAACGGCTTCGGACTCTTCCAGTTGCCGAACAAATCGCCCGCGAGTTTTGAAATCTCCTGCGGATCGAAATCACCAATCACCGTCAACTGCGCATTCGAGGCGCCGTAGAAGTCTTTGTAGAACTGCTTCGCCTGATCGAGCGTTGCGGCGTTCAGTTCCGCAATGTCTTCCTCAGGAGTTGAGACGTAACGAATGTCTCCTTTTGGATAGGGACTGATGTGACGATTGAAAGCAGTGAAGGCAATCTGCGTCGGCTCGCTCTTCTGCTGTTCGATGCCGGCCAGCTCTTCCTGCTTCAGCAGCGCTAGTTCGGATTCGGGAAACGAAGGTTCGCGCAGAATTTCGGCCGCTAAACGCATGACCGCCGGCAAATTTTCGCGTGTCGTTTCGATCGAAACGGTTGCCTGTGTGCCGGCGCCAAAGACAAACAGACGCGCCTTTAAGCGATCGAGTTCGTCCTGAAGCTGCTGCCGCGTGTGCTTGCTGGTGCCGCGCATCAGCATTGACCCGGCGATATCCGCCGCGGTTCCGCGATTCATCAAACTCTTTTCGTCGCCGTAACGCAGCACCATCTGGGCGACCACTTTGCCGCCGCGCGTTTTCTTCGGCAGCAGCGCGAGCTTGATGCCACTCGACTCGCTCCGCGTCATCCGCGATTCGATATTCAACGGCGATGGATCGAAGGCTTCTCCGGCGGCGACAGCCGCGTCACCTTTGTAATCCTTCAACATCGCGGTCAGATCAGGCGTCGCGGGAATTTCGGCGCGATCTGGTTTGGGAGTAGGAACAAACATTCCAAGCGTCCGGTTCGAAGGCTTGAAGTAGCGAGCCGCGACCTGCCCCACCTCTTCGGTCGTAATTTTGCGGAGACGATCGCGGTGCAGAAAGAACAGACGCCAGTCGCCGGCGCCTATAAACTCGCTCAAGGTCAACCCGACCTGATCCGAATTGTTCAGTTGCAGCTCGATGTTCTTCAGGATCTGCGCGCGGGCGCGCTCGACCTCTTCCTTAGTCGGCGGATTCGCGGCGATGCCTTCGATGGTTTGGACGAACGTGTCGCGCGCCGCCTCAAGCGAATCTCCCTGCCGGACCTCTGCGCCGAAGATTGCCACCGTTGGGTCGTGCCACTGAAAGTCGAAGGCAAAGGCAGAGCTGGCTTTCTTTGTCTCGACCAGCGTCTTATGCAAGCGCCCGGACGGATCATCGCCAAGCACCTGCGTGATGATATCTACGGCGGCGAAGTCCGGATGCGAACCGGCCGGCACATGATAGATGGCCTGCAACATCTGCGTGTCGCCGGTGCGACGCAGCGTTACCGATCGCTCGCCGTCCTGAGTCGGCTCGACGGTGTAAATCTTTTGCAGCGTGCGCGTCGGGCGCGGAATGGGCGAGAAGTATTTATCAACGAGCGCCAGCGTCTTTGTCTCGTCGAACTTGCCAGCCACGAGTAACACGGAGTTATCCGGCTGATAGTACTTGTGGTAGAAGGCCTGCAGACGTTCAATCGGTACGTTTTCGATGTCCGAGCGCGCGCCTACGGTCTCTTTACCGTAGTTGTGCCACAGGTAGGCGGTGGACATTACGCGATCGAGCAGAACGCGGAAAGGACTGTTCTCGTCCATTTCGAACTCGTTGCGCACCACCGTCATCTCGCTATCCAGATCTTTCTTTGCGATGAAGCTGTTGACCATTCGATCCGATTCGAGATCGAACGCCCAGTTAAGATTTTCGTCCGTGGCGGCGAAGGTCTCGAAATAGTTTGTCCGGTCCGACCAAGTGGTGCCGTTCGGGCGCGCACCGTGCGCGGTCAACTCCTGCGGAATGTTTGTGTGCTTGGTCGAGCCTTTGAAGGACAAGTGCTCAAGCAGGTGGGCCATGCCGGTCTCGCCATAATCTTCCACCGCTGAGCCCACCCGATAAGTGATGTTAACCGTGATTGTCTGCTTGGACTGATCAGGGAACATCAAGACGCGCAGTCCGTTCGGTAACTGATATTCGGTGATGCCTTCGACCGAGGTGATGCGCTCGATGCCCTTCGGCAGCGTTACTTGATTCTGTGCGAAGGCGAGGATCGAATTTAAAAGTAACAGCGAGAGTGCCAGCAACAATACTGAGACTTTGGGGATTCTTTTCATGGTAGTTCTCCAGAGACTTAAGAATTTGAAATGCGGCCGGGTGACGCGCATTCTAAGGCAAGAGGACGAGCTTGCCAAACTGTTTTCGATCTTCCATCAATTCGTGGGCTTGCCGAGCCTCCGCGAACGGCAGGGTTCGATCGACGACTGCGCGAATTTGGCCGGATTCGATAAATTTCATCGCCGCCAGTAAATCTGCTTTTGATCCCATCATGGATCCCAGGATCGTCAGATGACGATAGAAAACGTGCCGCAAATCCGTGCGCGCATCAAAGCCGCTGGTCGCGCCGCAGGTGACCAGCCGCCCGCCTTTCTTCAAAGAAATAATCGAACCCGGCCAGGTCGCTTCACCGGTGTGCTCGAAAACAACGTCGACGCCGCGGCCGTTCGTCAGCCGTCTAACTTCTTTGGGCCAACCGTCGCGGGTGTAATTGATTGTTTCGTCCGCGCCGAGTTCGCGCGCCTTCGCGAGTTTCTCATCTGAACTCGCGGTCGTGATTACGCGCGCGCCGCGCAGCCTGGCGATCTGAATTCCGATCGACCCAACGCCGCTGCCGGCCGCGTGAATCAAAATATCTTCGCCGGGCTGGACCTGCGCGCGCGCGACCAGCATGTGCCACGCTGTTAGTGTCACGAGCGGCAGTGCCGCCGCCTCTGACCAGCTCAATGCTTTCGGTTTTGGAATTACATTCACGCCCGGCACCGCGACAAGTTCCGCATAACCGCCATCGCGTCGATAGCCGATGATGTCGTACTCGTCGCACATGCTGTCACGTCCGGCGGAACATTCCGCGCAATGACCGCATGAGACACCGGGCTGAATCATCACTTCATCACCAGGATTGACCCAGGTGACCAAGTCGCCGGCTTCGCGCACCACGCCCGCAACATCACATCCGAGAATATGCGGCAGCGGAATCTTGATTCCCGGCAAGCCATTTCGCACCCACACGTCGAGATGATTCAGCGCACAGGCACGCACTTCGATCAAGACTTCGTTGGCTTTTATTTGCGGATCGGGAACTTCGGCGAGCTGTAGAACTTCAGGCCCGCCGTGTTGGTTGAAGATAACTGCTTTCATTATTGTCTTGCCAACGTTCTTAATCGAATGCGTCACGGCTCCTAAAAGCGCTGGCCTAGGAACCCTGTGGGGTAAGCCATCTAAAGATGGCTTATAGTTACACACGCTATCCGTCTTCAAACTGAACCTGTACTTCCTATCGGGCTTGACTGACGATCCTTTTCCGCAGTGCTCGCCCCGCCAACACGCCCGTGAAAATTCCGTTCTCAACCGCTAGTTTTCCGTTGACGATAACGTAACGCATTCCCACGGCGAGCAATTCCGGTTGTTCATAAGTTGAGCGGTCCGCCAGAGTCTTTTCATCGAACACGATCACATCCGCGAAGTAGCCTTCCCGAATCAAGCCGCGTTCAGGAATGCGAAAGAACTCTGCAGTCAAAGCGCTGCTGTTTCGCACCGCGAAAGGCAGCGAGATCAATTTCGTTTGAAAAACATAGTCGTGGAGTTTCTTCGGAAAGGTTCCGAACTTGCGCGGGTGACCGGCGGATCCGTCTGAACATGTCATCACAAATTTTTCTTTCATGAACCGACGAATATCTTTCTCGTTCATGTTGAAGGACGCGACACCCGCGCCGCCAACGTTCTTAATAATGTCGAGCGCGACTTCGACCGCGGGTTTGTTTTGCTCCTGCGCAAGTTGATTCAGACGCTTGCCCACCAAAGCGTGATCGCGCGCATCGACGATCAGCAAAGACTCAGCACCGCCACGGCCACGCAGATTCTCTTGCATCTCGGCAATCAACTTTGGACGCACCTGCGGGTCGTCGATGCGCTTGAGCAGCTCTGCACGCCCGCCAACTTCGGCCCATCGCGGAATCAGCGACGCCTGCAAACTCGTGCCTGAGGCCGTGTACGGATATTGGCAGGCGCTAGCTGAAATTCCCTGCGAACGCGCTTTCTTGATCAAGTCGATCGCCTGTTTGCTCTGATTCCATGAATCAGGCCCGAGCGCTTTGATGTGCGAGATGTGCACCGGAATCCTTGCGTCGCGGCCAATCTGAATCGTCTCTTTGATCGAACCGAGTAGACCGATTCCCGCTGTGCTCTCAGATCGCATGTGCGTGTCGTACACACCGCCTTTCGCTGCTGCGATTTTCGCCAGTTCGATCACTTCTTCGGTCTTTGCATAGCTCTGCGGCGCGTAATACAGACCCGTCGACAATCCGAAAGCGCCCTCATCCATCGCGCGGGCCACGTACTGCTTCATCTCTTCCAGTTGCGTCGCGTTCGGTTGCGAGTCACTTGACCCCAGCGCCTTGCCGCGAATCGTGCCGAAACCGGCGAGTAAGATCGCGTTCGTTCCGATGCCTTGATCGTCCCACTTGCGCAGCGTGTCACCGATGTTAATGACGCTGCCGCCGTCGTTGCCGGTGATCACGGTCGTGACGCCTTGCATTAAGTACGCTTGATTACTTTTCGTTTGATCGCTGGTCAGATCGCCGAGCGTGTGCGTGTGCGGATCGATGAAACCCGGAGCGACCATCAATCCGGTCGCATCGATCGCGCGGGCGGCTTCGACCTGCGACTTGCCGGCATCGCCGACGAACACGATCCGATCGCCACGAATGCCGACGTCAGCCTTTCGCGGTTTCTGGCCGGATCCGTCGACGAGCTTGCCGTGCAGAATCAGCAGATCAAGTTTTGTCGTTGAAGATTCTTGCGCGGAAGATTCGAGCTGAAAAAGACTAAATGCAAGAAGGCCGGCAAGTAACAGAGTCCCAATGAATCGCAGAGATGAGCGCATGGCGCATAATAATGCGTCATCGTTGTTATTCAATCAATTCTTTCAAGCCATCGAGAGCTTCCGCCCAAAACTTTTTCATCCTGGCGGCAGCCTTCGCGTCAGGCAGTTTGTTATGTTGTGCCACGACCTGGGTTTTGCCGTCGGCTTTGGCGAGGAACGCTGTGGCCACAATCGTCTTGCCGTCTTCCCAGTTGAGGCGCAGCGATTTGTTCATAGTCGCCGTGCGAATCGTCACGTTCGACGGCAACCATTTCTTTCGCGTCTTCTCGTCAGTCCATGCCTTGTACGCCTTCGAAAGGGGCGCCGCGACTGTGCGGCTGACGCTGATTTCAAAGCCGCCCGGCTTTTCATGTACGTCGCGCAGTCCGCGCGCCTGCTCGTAAGTAACCGCAACCATCTGCGTCCACCACGGCCGCACATCATGTTTGTCGCGAAGATGCGCGACAATTTCCTGGTGCGTCATCTTCTTCGCGCCGGCCGCGTCGAGATGCTTGAACCAGCGCGACCAAGTCTTGCCCGTCTTCGCTTCGACAGCTTCGTCGCTCATGCGAGGTTTGATTTGTTCTTTGGGCATGGTCGTCTTTGAGAATCGCTCCGGCTGGAGCGACATGTTTATAGTCCCTGCTTCCCTATTGCGGAATTAGCTCCTTTAGGAGCGAAATGTTTAGCACGCCAACATCAACATTGCGCTCCTAAAGGAGCGTTATCCTAAGATAGGCTTTGTAGCTATAAACATCCGGCCCCTAACGGGGCTAACTTATTCATCTCGATCATACGCAACTTTCACCCATCGCTTCACTTCGTCGTCGATATCATTCAGCGAAGTTATTTCAAAACGATGTGTGATTCGATCCTTTTTTGCAAAGCCGCCGGTATCGATCAAGCGCTTGGGAGTTTTCTTGGTGTCGCCGAGCGCGAGTCCAAAAATCGATTCGCGTCTGCGTCGTCGGTTTGATTTGCGCAAAGACGTGATTGCGATAAAGCGGCACGATCGTCTGACACGGACAAGCCTTGGTGTCTGTACCGATCGATAAACCAAGTTTGAGAAGCCCCTCGTAGATTGGCCGCAGATGTTCCTTCTTACCGGCGAACATTACCTCGACGTACTTCTCGGCCGCGTTCAGATATGCGTCGGGGTCGCCCATCTCTTCGCCTTTTCCAATAGAACGCTCCGCCAGCCACCAGGCTGCGTTGGTCCCGAGACCATGCTGTTGCTTCAACCAATCACGACGCGCTTGTTCGGTGTGAGGTCCTTCTTTCTTGATGAACTTCATCCATTCATCCAGCGTGCGGCCGGTTTTCTGCTTCAATTCGGCGATCCACTTTTGCGTCATCAACACGCCGGGATGAACGCCGTAAATTGATTTCGCTTTGCTTGCGCTCTTCGCCAATTTTTAACCTCACGTATTAGGCAGTCGTCGCCGCTTCTTTGTCCTGGCCCAGACTAAACCAGTTGCCTGAATTGTCTTTCATCACCGTCGCCGTGCCCCATGATTGAACGCTCGGCGGACCTTTGAATTCTACTCCGCGCTTCGTCAATTCATCGAAGGTCTTATGGATGTCGTCAGACTCGAACACGCCGCCGCCCAGCATGCCTTTATCGATCAGGGATCGCAGTTGCGCCGCGGACTCTTCATCCAACATCATCCCTGGATTTGGCTCCATCAAAATAATTTCAAAACCGGGCTGCGTCGGAATTTTCATCGTAAGCCAGCGAAAATCCTCGCCGATTTTGGCGTCCGTGTCGACTTCAAAGCCCAGCTTGTCGCGATAGAATTCCAGCGCTTCCTGCTGGTTTTTTACCCACACCAGAACGTGCGACATTCGTGTAATCATAGTTTGTTTCTCTCCTTCTCAATTATTGAGGACGAGGATAAGAGTTTTCGGCACAGGATGCTTCTCGAAAATTGCTAAAGAGATCATTTACCTCTCCCGCTGGGAGAGGGTCAGGGTGAGGGCTTGATCGCGCTCAGCTTCGCCCCTCATCCCCCGCCCTTCTCCCAACTGGAGAAGGGAGAGAGCCCCCAAGACCAAACATCTGAATAAAGCAGCCGGGCACTTTATTCAGCGATTCACGTTCACGTCGTCGATAGTTGATGGGTGCGTGCCCGACGCTCTTGTGGAACAGAGAGCTAAAGGATCCCAGGCTTTGAAAGCCGACTTCAAAACAGACTTCAGTCACGCTCAAGCTGGGAGCGCGCAATAATTCCTTGGCTTTGTCGATGCGTCGCTTAATCAAATATTGGCGCGGCGTAGTGTCGAAGGTTTCGCGAAACAGGCGCAGGAAATGATAGCGAGAAAGACAGGCTTGCTTTGAGATTTCAGCGAGATCGAGCGGCTGATCGTAACATTCGTCGATGAATTTCCGCGCGCGCCACAGCCGCTCACGAAGATCGGCGTTTGGATGTTTCCGACTTTTGATCTTGTCAGGCATCGAGGCGAACAGTTAAGTCAACGCTAAATTGAGCGAGATTCTACTGCCGGTTTGCAAAAAGAGGAAGTGTCCTGTCTATCGACCCGGGTTGTACCAGTAACGATCCGCCAGTTTTTCGTCGTGCCAGTTCCAGGTCAGAAGACTCTTGAAAATGTGACCAAGCATCCAGAAGTAATGCCAGTCCCCAAACTGATCGAACTTGCGTGTACAACCCAGAGCCTTCACTTGCGGCAGCCTCACAGTGCGTTGACCGCGCGCTCGACCGAGGCGCTTCAACGCCCACGGGAACTTAACGTCTTCGGCGTATAGCCGCGACTCGTCGTAACCTCCAACTGCTTCAAAATCTTCGCGCCGGCAAAACGACAAGCCGATGTCCAGGCCCGTGAGCAAAACCATCGGCAGAAACGTCCAGTAAGTAATGAATAAGGGAAACGACATCCTTTCCATTGTCGCGCCGGTCACTCCCCAAACGTATTTGCCAGTCTTCATGACCAGATCAATCGCGTCGAAAGTTTGCGGATGAACGGCGGAGTCGGCGTCGATGAAGCAGAGGATCTCGCCGGTCGACGCTCTCGCGCCGCCGTTCCGCGCAGCGCCAATGCGACGCTTGGCCACGTGAACGACTCGCGCGCCGTAGACAGCAGCGACTTCGGCCGTGCGATCAGTCGAGGCGTTATCGGCGACGAGGATTTCGACTTGGTTGCGCCCGCCCGAGTAATTCGCGCGCGCGATCTCGATCGATTTCAGCAACCGCGGCAGATACTGCTCTTCGTTGTAAGCGGGGATGATGACAGAGAATCTCATCGATTGAAGGGGACAGAAAAATCAAATCTAGCTTAACTGCCGACATCGATCAATCGAAAATACTTAGTCGCGCCCGGGCGGGACCATCCAAACCTTGAGAATGCCTTCGCACTCTCTTACATAAATCTTAAGAGTCTAAGGCGTTTGTTGTGATCGTTCGGCGTTTGTCTTGCTCTGCGCGCTATGCGCGGGCGGCGGCATCGTATTAGCAGCAATTATTATCAGCAAACCCGATGATTGGAGGAAACAATGAGGAACATTACATTGAATAGATTGTTGTTGGCGATAGCTCTCCTAATTTTGGCGCTTCCAGTTGTGGCTTCGGCGCAGACTTACAATCGTTATTACGAGCGTTCGTATGATAATAATTCCGACAGCCGCGATTTGCATGACGCGATTGTGCGCCTCGATAATTCGAGCGCGCGTCTGCAAGGCGATCTGAACGTAGGCAGAGAGCGCCGAGTTTTGGGTGGTCTCTTTTCGTTCTCGGTCCGAACCGTCGACAGCGACGCTATAGCTGAAGTGCGCGACTTTCGACGCGCAGTGAGAGACTTGCGCGCGAGTTCGCGTGGCGGATTTGATCTGGACCGCAGCGTAGATGAGGCGCGCATGGTCCTCAATCGAGGCGTTCAGCTTGATCGCTATCTGAGATTGCGAACTGGCAGAACGGATGTAGATTCCGATCTGACCGACATCAGATCGAATCTGCAGATAGTTGCGGATGCGTATGGTCTGAGCATGCCTTACTAACCTCAGACTGGCGATGATTCAAAAACGAATCGTCGGTAACCTGCGCACTCGACATAGCCCCGCCGTTGACTACTCAGCGAGCGGGGCTTTTGTTTGTCTCAATCTCAATGCCACAATGCAGCCTAATGCCCGGCACGCTCTACATCGTGGCCACACCGATTGGCAACCTCGAAGACATAACTCAGCGCGCGTTGCGCATCTTGCGCGAAGTCGATCTGATCGCCTGCGAAGACACGCGTCACACGCGCAAGCTGCTAAATCACTTTGGCATCGAGACTAAGACGATTAGCTATCACGAACATAACGAACGCGAACGAGCCGATGAGCTTTGCGCGTTGCTTGAATCGGGAAAAAACGTCGCGATTGTTTCAGATGCGGGCACGCCGTTAATTAGCGATCCGGGATTTCGCGTCGTGAATCTCGCGGCTGAGAAAGGTATCCCAGTTGTTCCCGTTCCGGCAGCATCGGCGCTCGTCGCCGCGTTAAGCGCCTCGGGTCTTGCTTCCGATCAGTTCTTCTTTGCCGGTTTCCTGCCGCCGCGCGCGAATCCGAGGATTGCTGCCTTAGAGAAGCTACGATCGATTGACGCCACGCTGATCTTCTATGAAGCGCCACATCGAATTGCGGCAACCTTGCGCGATGCATTGGCAGTTCTCGGAGATCGCGAAGCCGTGATCGCACGCGAACTCACGAAACTTTACGAAGAGTTCGCTCGCGGAAAGCTGAGTAAATTAATCGAGAGATTCTCAGACGCAAAGCACGCGCGCGGCGAAATGGTGCTCATGATCGCCGGTGCGCAATCGATCGCCCCGCACGAACAGGGCGTTCCGTCCGCTCAATTGGCAGAGCGAGTTGGCGAACTTGAAAATGAAGGGATGGATTCAAAGGCCGCACTGAAAAAAGCAGCGCGCGAGCTGGGTTTGAAACGGGATGAAGCTTATCGAATGATGCTGACTCAGAAGAATCGCCGCAGCAGATAAAGCAGCAGGCTAAACACCACCGAAACAATCAGCATGGAAACGATCGGCACATAAACCCGCATGTTATCGTTTTCATAACGGATATCGCCCGGCAATTTTCCGAACCAGGACAACGCTCCGGCGTAGGCTAGCAGACCCACAACCACCACGCCTACGCCTAACACAATCAAAATTAATCCAGCCGAACGATTCATTGCGTCGTAGGAGCGCCCCCCATCCTGCGTGCGGTTCGCGGCATCCTGCTGCAGTTTATCGCGCAAAATTTCCGATCGGTCCGTCGGGTTTGATGATATCTCTCAATACCGAATACGGAACTAAAACGTTCTGCGGCCCGGCAGCGTAAGCTGCCACTTGATAAGGATCGAAAGTGATCCACAAGCCTTTCTTCGTAATCGCCCACGCGCGATAGTTATCAGCGTGCGGCCCGGCGCCGGTCTCGAGCTGATCAGCAAGGATCATTGAGTCTTCTTTCTTTGCTCGCTCTTTCAATTCTTTGATGCAGTAATCAGAAATTGTTTTCAGGTAATTAGACTTCGGATTGAACAGATCGCCGAGCGTTAGCTTCTTTCCATTCTTCACATCGTAATTCAGCGCCACGGTCATGGAGTTTCCATGCGCCGCGCCCCGTGAATAACTGCCTTCGCCGAACTCGAGACTGATCAAATCGTCGGTCGCATACCGAAAATCGTATCCGGCATTAAGAGTCGATGTCTGCGTCTCAGCCGGCAGCTCGCTCGCTTCGTCTCCCTCCTGAGAATTCTCAGCCGTTTTGAAAGCGGCAACGTCTTTCGTAATCATTGCGCGCGCTTCGCGATTGAAACCATCGAACCGCGAGTCGCCGTCGATCTGCGGAAATTCTGCCTCGATCGTATACAGCTTCTCTTTGTTGTTCTCCTTAATGACTTTTGGCACGACCCGGATCGGCGCGCTGAACTCGAGCGGCTGCTGCGTCACCACGAAATCCGTCGATTTCGATCCGTCAGGTTTCGACCATTTGCCTTGGATCTCGACTAAGCTCGGATCGGGAGAGTCTTTCGCCGCTTGCCACTTCCCTTTGAAGAGCCCGGTTTGTTTGCCCGTTTCATCCGACTCAGTCAGTTGCGCGTTGCCGTCGTTGTCGACTGTTCCCGCCAGCGCGATGTCCTTGCCGACCCTTGGGTAAAGATAATTTCCAGTGAGATGATCGCCGTCGCGCACCAGAATCATTTCGATCGAGAGACTGTTGTTGATGCTCCCGCGGAAGAAAAACTTCTGCCCGGTTTGCGCCGCGCCGCCGCCCACCGGCACATCCGCAGATGGAGAAGAATTGCTCGCAGTAGACTGCTTGACGATTTGTTTGCGACAAGCTCCGGCAATTAGTAGGCCTGCAATTATGAATAGACCAATCTTGAATTTGATGTTCATGATTTTCGTGCAGCGTTTGCGTTCAGTAATCCGCTTCTCGTAATTTCGTTTCTTACCTCTTCAATGTTGAGTTCGCTCAATCGCCCGCCAGTAAATACTTCATTGTTCGTAACATCGGCGATAGCAAAAGGGGGCGCGGGAAAATTGTCCAGCTCGTCGTCGTTGTCGAAACTCGTTTCCGCCAAGACCAAACCAAACAGATCGCCAATAAACATATCGACCGCGAACTCGCGCCCTTCGAATTCGAACTTGTAGCGGTTCTTGCGAATCTCGTTCGCTTCGAATATCGAAAGCGTCTCTGCCTCAATCGCACTTAGATAAGTGTTGGTAATGATCGTGCGCGACAAGTCATCTGGATTCGGCGCGAACTTCTGTGTGAATTTCACGATCCATTTGTTGGTCTGTGGATCGCGCACCTTGCGAATGCGCAGTCGCGTTCCCGTGATGTAGTTGTCGGTAATTTGCAGATGATGAGCGGCGCGCGACAAACCTTCGGGCAAATCATGCAAGAGATAGCGCCGCTCGCGCTCGACGCGTGCGTACTTGCTCTCGGGCACAATGGTGTTGAAATCAGTTAGTTTAGCAACTCCCATGTCTGGAACTTTACATAGCCCGTGTGCTTATGTAAAGTTAACGCGCTAACTTTACATATTGAGATTCATATGTAAACTTGCATTCACTATGAAGCTACCACCTTTCAAAGCGGGAACGTACAAACAACAATATCAATACAAAAGCTTCATGCCAACTCTGATCAATCAGCAATTTTATTGGAGTGACCCTACCATCGATGTACTGTTGGAGGACGCAACACGTCTGCTTGGAGAACTAAACGCCTACTCGCATCTAGTGCCGGACGTTGACTTCTTCATCAGGATGCACGTGTTCAAGGAAGCCACAACTTCAAGCCGTATAGAAGGAACCCAAACCAAGATTGAGGAGGCGGTATTACCTGAGGAAGAAATTGAGCCGGAGAGACGGGACGATTGGTTAGAAGTACAGAATTACACTAGCTCAATGAACCACGCTATCGATGCTTTAGACAAGCTGCCACTCTCGATGAGATTGCTTCGAGATGCCCATAAGATTCTAATGTCAGCAGCGCGAGGCGAACATCGCAATCCTGGCCAGATACGTCGAAGTCAAAACTGGATCGGTGGCTCAAGCCTGAAGGACGCCGTTTTTATTCCGCCCTCGCATCAGGAACTACCAGAACTCATTAGTGATTTGGAAAAGTTTTGGCACAACGAAAAATTAGCAATTCCACACTTAATTAGAATTGCAATCAGTCACTACCAGTTCGAGACAATCCATCCGTTTCTTGATGGGAACGGTCGAATTGGCCGGTTGCTAATAACTTTCTATCTAGTGGACAAACAACTGCTCACAAAGCCTACACTCTACCTCTCTGAGTTTTTTGAGCGCAATAGAGGCGCGTACTACGATGCTCTCACAGTAGTACGAACATCGAATGACATAGAGCATTGGATCAAATTCTTTCTTTCGGGAGTTTCCGAGACTGCCGCCAACAGCAAGCAAACATTCGAAAAAATCATAGAATTACGCAGAACGTGCGAGGAACGGATTCTTGAGTTAGGAAAACGAGCGGCCAAAGCACAAGAACTACTACGGCGTTTGTATTCACAACCAGTCCTGAGCGCTAATCAAGTTGCGGAAAAATTGAAGATTACCCATCAATCAGCCAGCTCTCTGATCCGGGCATTCGAAGCGCAAGACATCCTAAGAGAAATTACGGGACGCAAGAAGCACCGGCTATTTGTTTTTTCCAAATATCTTAATCTATTCACGACTCACGTTTCCCGTCAGACGCTCCGACCTCCCAAGAGAAATAAGTGAAGCAATACGGATGATTATTTCGTCACAACCGTCCCCATCTTCACAACTTCGAAATTCGATCCTTTGATTGTTTTCAGCATTCCCAAATCGTCGTCGCTCCATCTTGGATCCGGCGCGCCGCTCAGAAACCAATTCGAGCCGTTGTCAGCGACAAACATTCCGTACTTCTTCAAAGCACGCAGGATAACCTGGTTCGATTGAGAGAATGTCGAGATATCGAACGACGCTTTCAAGCGCACGCGCATGCCCATCGGCGGCAAGTTCGGATTGTCGCTCTCGCCCGCGTGGTGGCGCGCTGGAAAAATGTAACCGCGCCGGCTGTGCTGGATCGTGAACCGCAGCGCATGTCTGATCTCGCGCTGTTCAAAAACTTCATCATATCGAACCAGTCCGGGAAAAATCGGCAAACCCGCGGCGTCAGTCGAGGTCCAACCATCAGGCCGCGTCGCATTCGATTTCAGGTCGAACGCGGCGCCGCTCTTCGCATTCCAACTTCCGTTGTTCTGTGGGTATGCGCCGAACATTTCATATAGTTTCCAGTTGTCGCGATCAATTACCAGCACATGACGATCCCCGTCTGAGTTAGGACCCCCTTCGATCGGCGCGTTGCGCGGAACTGGGTATGGGCCAGGATCGCTTTCGCTTCCATACGCAGTGAAGTTGATCGGAACGCGCGGCTGGGACCCGGAGACTACGATGTAAGGAATTCCATTCGGCGCGCCGCGATAAACCGTGCCAAAATCAGGATGCAGCCCGGCATCGACGCCGATACTTGCGATCAATCGAGCCGAGTTCGGATCGACCGGAGCATTTGAGATTTCCTGATTCCACGGATTGTCGGGCGGAAAAACTTTCGTCCCGTGAAGACTCGCGCCCGAACCGAGACCAGGCAGCAGCGCCGGCTTTGGTGTCACCACGCGAGGCCGAGTGGTAAGCGGTGTTTGAACTGCCACCGCCGTCATGAAATTCCCCGACCGATCGCTGGCGTTGCTTCCGGATAATTCGAAAGGGATCAGTGCCAGGAATGCAGTCAAAGCGATTAAGATGATTCGCGTGTTCATCAGTTATGTCGATCGAGCGTCGAATATCTCTTAAGATGCTCCCCGCCCGCTTAGTATAGTCAAGTTAGCCTGGAAGTTCAGGAACGGTAATCCTCTAAAAGCCGAAGTTTAGTCCCTCAATAGTTTCAAATCTTGTCGCTTGTTCCGGTTTGCGATCGCTGCTCTTGTGTGATTGCCAGTCAACCAAGTTCATCGGTCGGTTACGACGCGCACAATCTTACTTATGATTAGTTCGTCATGACAGAAAGCAGAAGCAATCAAAGATGGTGACTCGTTTCCTTGTGCCTTCGTGTCTTCGAGGTAAAGGAAAGGAATAGTGCTAAGCCAATTACCTGATTCAGTTATTCGGGCTGTGAGTTTGTTCCAGGTGCCGCAAAATGGACTGCGCCAACAGAAGCCGGGCCACAATTCGTAATTCATTTCGTTGGAATCGATCGGCGAGGCCTTTGGTGCGGTCAAAGTCTGCTCTCCCCAACGCAACGACGCCAGGTGAATATCTCAGCATTGAGGATGTCAGCGGAATCTGAGGCTGCTGCATGATGATCTCGCCATTCTTAATGGCGCCGCTCTTCACGATTTTGTCGACCAGCAACAGTTTGGAGATGTCGTCGTTGGCGCGATCGATGATCGGCTCGATCATAACGAAGGCCTTCGGCGGATCCACCAGCGCATAGCTAAGCATGACCGCAAGCAACGCATTTGATTGTGTCTCGTTCGCAAGGTCTACCTTCACCATGGCGCGAGCATCATCGAGCAGCTTCACTGCTTCGTCATGTTGGTCTTTTTTCTCGAGCACCATCGCCAGTTGGGACATCGCTATGGCGCGCTGTTCTCCGGCGCGAATTAACGGCAACAATTTTTCGAGGTCATCAGCGTTGCCCTGGCTGATGTCATAGTACATTTGCTCGTTAGCAAGGGAATCAAGCGCTACTTTTCTTTCGTCTTCGTTTTCGAGTTGACTGGTTATCAACTCGCGATAACGATCCGACTCGCCACGCGCCACCGCTTTGGCCGCCGCTCTATGAAACAGCGCCGGTCGCTGATCATCAGCGACTTTGTTGGCGGCTTTGATCAACTCTTCAGGTGTCGCACTCTCGAACATTGCATTGAAATTGTTCCAGTCCCGCTCCGGCTGCGGCAGCGTGCGGTTGAGTTCCGTGAGCTGCAACTTTAGTTTCGCGGCGCGATCCGGCGCGTACTGCTCGATCTCAGGCATCACGAATCGTATGTCTTGTAGGAGGATATTTGGTGGCTTTGTGGCGTTGAGCGCCGCATTTGTAAGCATGCCGACCAGATCTTGCTTTTCATCGTCGTCAAGCTTCAATCGTTTGAATGATGAATTCAGAGAAAAACTCGCCGTGAGAACAGCGCCGTCGGTTCTGGCCGATTGAAGCAACTGGATAGCAATGTACGGAGCGAACGTGCTGGTGCTAAAGTTTTCTGTTTTGAGCTTCGCGATAATCTCGCCGGCCAACTGCGCGCCGGTGTCCTGATCTTTTTGCATGACTTGATTTAGCAAGTTCAGGATTTGGAATGTCAGCCCCTTGGCCATGCTTTCGTGCGCAATCTGCAACGCTCGTTTGGAATCATTCGCAGCGGCCGCAAAGGCGATCTCCTGTTCTAGATCAGAGTCGTCGGCAGCTTGAAACGCACCCGGCGTTTGCGGCGGGGGCGGTTGACGCGTCGAGCGCATCATGTCGAGCGCCAGTTGAGGATCGTGCTGTGCGACCTGGCGCAGAAATTCACGCCGCGTTTCAACCGTGGCGTAATACTGATTTGCCTGTTCCCTGGTTGGACCATTCGTTCGCGCCGGCTTCGCGGAGTTATTCGGCTCCTTGGCGTTCGTTTCATCGAGCGCCTGAAGAGCCGGCAAGTTAAGATTGTTGAGCGCTTCCCAAAAAAGGTTGCGCGCCCGTTTTTCGTCATGCGGCCATAACAAATCCGCCGCGGTCGCCAGAACATACGAACGATTCGCCGGCAGTTTCAGACCCCACGCTGCTCCAATCACTTCATCGAGAAGATTTAGCGTCTTCTTCTCGAGTTCCTTCTGCTTCGCCGCTTCGGCTTTCTCTTTGTCGTCAATCTGTGCGCGAAGACAAACAGAACTTTCGAGCGTGATGAAGATAAAGAACAGCAGAAGACAAACGGCTCTGACTGTGACTTTGACGTTCATCGGTAATATGAAACAGAGACACCAGTCTGGGGTTGTAAGAACCATACTACTTCACGCGACTGGCGGCAATACTGGCGGATGCTGCGAATCTCAAATGGAATGCGAGGCCCGGCAGCGCAAGTTGTTACGTTGCGTAAACACCGGAACGAAGAATTTCGGAGGATCGAAAAAATGAGCGTCTCTCGGAAACTATGGGACATGAGCGCGATGGAGCGGCCGGTGTTTGTGATGAAGAATGGCGTGGTTTATCGGAGGGATTAACGCTTCATAATTTGCCTCGACCAGCTCACCGAGATGAAGATGCCTTGGATGTGCCCAATCAACCAGCCCGCGCAGCAGGCGGCAGCGTAAAGCCTGGGGCGTAGCCCCAGGAATACACGTGAACAAATTTGACAAGCCCGCGAAGCGGGCGATAGAGGTTGCGATGTCTAACCGATCATCTGTCGTCCGCTGCCGCGGGCTTTAATGTTTTTGGGGAACAAGTTCCTGGGATTCCGCTCGCTTCGCTCGCTCATCCAAGGTAAACTCTGCCGCCGCTCCGCGCCTCGTCGTCCGTGAATCTCACTTGAGTCTGACTCAGTAATTCGCATAATCAGCAGCATGCGCCTACTTGATCGCAAACAAATGCATCGCCCACTCTCATTCGGGCTGCTCTTAATTCTGGTTATCTGCGCGATCGCGACTTTTCCTTCAACCGCATCGCGATTAGCGGCCCAGAGAATTGCGCCGCCGCCACCCAAACCTGCACCGGCTCCCGCGCGTTGGCGCGGACTCATCGGCGAGTATGGTCCGGATGACAATGTTCTGATCCTTCTGGAGAAGGACGGAAAGCTGTTCGCCTTGTTCAAGCGAACTGATTACGAACCGCTCGATGAAGTCTCGAAGAACGCTTTGAAGTTTCAGGCTTCTGAAACGAACGCTCGGCAATATCTCGTCTTTAAACGCGACCCACGCGGGCGCGCAACCCAAGCCGAGACCATGCTGAATCCCTGGGCAAGTCGGCAGCCTTTAGCAAGGGATGTGCTGCTCCCTTCGACGATGCTCAAGCGGCGGCAGATTGAACCTGAATCAGGCAATCAACTACGCATCAGACCGGTCAGGCCGGTTGCCGACTTGATGAAAGAAGCGCTCGCGGCGCAACCACCGAAAGAGACCGGAGACTTTCGCGAAACGGATCTCGTGGAACTAACCAAGCTCGATCCGACGATCAGACTAGAGATTCGTTACGCGACGACAAACAATTTTCTCGGCACGGTTTTCTATTCGCAAGCCCGAGCTTTCATGCAACGTCCGGCAGCCGAAGCCGTCGTACGCGCAAATCGCACTCTGAAACAGTATGGTTATGGTTTGTTGATTCACGATGCTTACCGGCCGTGGTACGTGACCAAAGTTTTCTGGGACGCGACACCCGATGATAAGAAAGTCTTCGTCGCCGATCCTTCGAAGGGCTCGCGGCACAATCGCGGCTGCGCTGTCGATCTCACCCTGTACGATCTCAAAACGAAAAAACCGGTTGAGATGGTCAGCACTTACGACGAAACAACCGCGCGCGCTTATCCGGATTATCCCGGCGGCACTTCATTGCAGCGCTGGCACCGGCAGCTCCTACGCGAAGCGATGGAATCAGAAGGCTTCACCGTTTACTCGGCTGAGTGGTGGCACTTCGATTACAAGGATTGGCAAAAATATCGGATCGGAAACGTGAGGTTTGAGGAATTGCGGAATTGAACCATTGGTTCATTGATCCATTGGGTCATTGAATCAATGAGTCAGTGATCAATTCTTTTGCAGCTCTTTCCTAATGGTCATCAGTATTTCGTAATACCGCCACGCGGCCGGCGCGCCTGGCTCCTGATGATGATCGGGCTTTAAGATTAGGTCGCCGGTCGACAACAAAACCTTCTTCACTTCTGGATTCTGTTTCACCTTTTCCCAGGTCGCTTCGACGATTAGTTTGTAATGCTCGCCGGGGACGGCCGGTTTGTATTCGAAGCGCTTTCCTTCGAAACTCACCCAGGTGATCTTCATCTTGTCCATGTTTGCACTGGCCAGCGCCCCAGCATGATTTGCTTCAAACGAAACCATCTGCGCGACTTGATCGCGCGTATATTTCCACTCAATTCCGGTAAACTTCGCGCGCGCATCGTCGATCCCTTCGGGATACTTCATCATCTGCCAGAAGCCTTCGAGACTCGCGTAACGCTTGCCATGAAAAACAAACGGCGTCGGCGCGAAATTCGAAAGCAACCCAAGTTCATTTCGCTTCGAGAGAATTACTTCGCCCGCGCCTGCTTCCTGCGGCAGGATTTCCCAATCAGGTTTCTTCGGATCGACGATGGGCGCGAACCAGTGCGCGGGATAACGCGGGTCGCGAATAGCCGTTTGCGCGGACGCGTGATTGGGTACAACGATTGTGAGAATGACTATGACGAAAAGCGCTGCGCGCATGATTTGTTTCGGCCCTGGCCGCTCAAGAGACCCAAGTAATTTCAATTGGCGTAATAACCTGATCTCAAGCGCGGCGACAAATCAGGACGGTCTACGATCTGGACGTCAATCGCGCGCCACGATCCATCGCGCTTCGCATTCGTCGGCTTATAACCCAAGCTATAAGTCTTTCCCAAGTCGTCGATGACTTGTTCATAGACGCCGGTGAGATCTTGAATCTTGCGCGCTTTGTAATAGAGGCCGCCACTCTCTTCAGCCAAGCGCGCCAGAGTCTTGCGCGCGCTCTCATAGACCACATGCGAGTAAGGATCGCTGCCTTCCGTGTCGAGATAGATCGGAACGATCAAAGTATCATTGCGTCGCACCGCCTCTAATAAGTCGGCAAAGCTAATCGTCGAACCAGCGTTGCCCCAACCCGACAACGCATTGTCAACGCCGTCGGTCATGAACACAATTGCCCGACGTCGTTCCAGCGTTTTTGGACCAATCACCTGGTCGAGGCTGAACTTGAGAGCATCCCAGACTTTCGAGCCGCCGTCGCCTTCGATTTTTTTGACGCTCTGCAGGAGTTTCGCGCGGTCTTGCGTCAACGGTGAGACAACAGTTACACCGTCTGAGAAAGTTACGATGGCTAAGCGATCTGACGGGCGGGCCGCCTCGATGAAATGTTTAGTCGATTTGCGAATCAGATCGCGCTTACCTGTCGTGGAACCCGACAGATCAATCAACAACACGAGATCAAAAGGCACCTGAGTCGCCGAGAAAAAACTGATCGACTCTTCGTGTCCGTCTTCGATCACCTTGAAGTCTTTTTGTTCGAGGTCGGTCACGTGCGCGCGCAGCTTCTCACTGTAAACGCTCACATCCAAACTGACCAGGTTCGTGTCGACGCGCACGACATCCTCTTCGTTACTCGTTCCGGGCAACAACAAGTCTGATTCAGCCCTGTTCGCGCGTGCCGGTTTGGTCGCGGTAGCTAGCGTTGGCCGTTCGGGGGATTTCACCAGCGGCATCCGGTAGATTCGCTGAAGGCTTCTCAGATATTCGTCCAACGGCGGAAGGTGGAATTCCTTTCGACGGGCGTCTACCAAAGCTGCGGATTCAAGCGGGTACAGCACCAGAAAGCCGTCTTGAATTGTCGCCTGCGTTCCAAACAACTGCTTGAGCCCGACGCTCAAGCGCAGCCGATCGACATAGCCAGCAAGGTCAGAGCGATCCAATTCGCCTTTCTGCGTGGCCGCGACGATCACCGGCAACAGATCCCGTTGCATCTCTAAAGATGAGCTGTCCTTGAGCAGCAAGAAGGCGGCAGCCACACCCTTCGGTCCGACGGCAGCGGCGCTCGGCCAGCCGTATTGTTTCAGAAGTGGACAGAAGTCGGCGCTGGTCTTTTCTCGCGAGGCTCTGAGGCGGCCCATAAGCTCGTCATCTTTTCGCTGTTCGGCAATCGTTTGTTCAAAGCGTTTTCGCGATTTTTCTTTCAGCTTGATCAGCTTGTCCTGCAGCTCTTGGTTGAATGAGTCCGCTGGCGACGAATTCAGGTGAGCGAGCATTTTCTTGACGTCGTCGTCGTTCAGGCACTTGGTTTGCGCAGTTCCGTGAGTTGAGCACAACGCGAAGATGCAACTGAGTAGCAGGAGAAAAAATGAACGAAATCTGAACATGAACTTTAGTTTGATTGCATTTACTTTCGGTTAATCGTCCTGGTGTTGACGCGAACCTCAGGCTTCAAATTATCCACGAACAATTTCAGTATTCGCTTGTATTCGTCCGCCCAACTTTCTTCGCGTTCGAAGCCGTGGTCTTCGACAGGATAAGGCGCGACTTCCCAATTCGTCTTCCGCAATTCGATCAGCTTCTCTACCAAGCGTACCGTATCCTGGAAGTTAACGTTCGTATCGACCATGCCGTGACAAATTAGCAGCGCGCCTTTCAAACCACTCGCGAAATAGATCGGCGAGCTTTGCTTGTAAGCTTCCGCGTCGTTCTGCGGCAGATTTAGGATGTTCGCCGTGTAAGGATTGTTGTAGTGCGCCCAATCGGTCACCGGCCGCAACGCCGCGCCCGCCGCGAACACGTCAGCTTGAGTAAACATCGCCATCAAAGTGATGAAACCTCCATAGCTTCCGCCATATATGCCAACCCGCTTCGGATCTATTCCGTGTTCCTTCACCAAATAATTCACGGCGTCGACTTGATCGGTTAAGTCTTTGCCGCCCATGTGTCGATAGATTCCGGTGCGCCAATCGCGGCCGTAACCGGCGCTGCCGCGATAGTCGATGTCGAAGACAATGAAGCCACGCTCCATCAAGAGATGATGAAACATGTATTCGCGATAGTAGGAACTCCACCATTTGTGCACGTTCTGCAAATAACCTGCGCCGTGAACGAAGATCACTGCCGGCCCGCCGCCTTTGTAATTCGCCGGCAAGTAAAAGCGACCATAAACCGTCGCACCGTCGCGCGCTTTGAAACTTACGATTGGTGGATCGATCCATTTGTAAGTGAAGAACTCGGGATTTGGCGAGGTGGTTACTTTCCTGGCGGCGTCATTTGCGCTTGCGGTGAACGGCTGATTCGGAAACACATAAAGCTCCGGCGGTTTGTTGCTGTACGAACGCACGTCCGCGATCATCGTTTCATCGGCCGAGATATCGACTTGGTTTTGTCCCGGCAGTCCCGTGATTTGCGTGCGCGTGCCGCCGCCGATCGACATCGAATAAAGATGCCGTTCGAACGGACTGGCTTCGCTCGAAGTGAAAAAGAATTTCGTTTTGTCCTGCGACAGCCGCACGTCTGAAACTTCGAACTGACCCGATGTGAGTGGCTTCGGCTCGCCGCCATCGATCGAGACTGAATACAGATGCGCCCAGCCGTCGCGCTCTGATTCGAAATAGACGTGTTCGTTGTCCGGCAACCAACCGAGCGTGTTTGCTCCGGGACCATCGACCCAGTCATCGTCATGCACGTTCGCTCGAATCTTGGTCTTGCCTGTAGCCGGATCGAGCAGCATCAGCCAACGATCTTTGTTGTCCGCTGCGCGCGCCATCAGGACCGCATGCTTGCCATCTTCAGACCATTGCAGTTGCGACAACTGCACATCGCGATCCTTTGGCGCGGTTTGCGTTTTGGCTTGCGCGTCAACCCGGTCGCTACCGCTCCCGGTACTGACTCGCGCCTGTTCGTTCATTTCCGTCCGCTGTGCGGGTGGCGCGGCCGGAAGTTTCTGACCGTGATCGACATTCCTGGTCTCGCCGGTTTCTACGTCGATGATTACCAGTCGCGCATGGTTCTGCCTATCGCCGACTTTCGTTCGTCCGGGGAGGTCTTCGGTGTAAGCGGATTCAGTGACGTAGTTCGGCACGATGGTGTTCTTATTGCCGGCGGCGGGTTCGGTAAGTGTCGCAACTACGTACTGCCCGTCGGGCGATAGCGAAAGGTTCGCTATGCCCTGACCAGTTGGAATATTGAAGGACTTCCGCTTTTCGCGTTCTTTCCGTTTCTTCTCCTGCTCTTCGCGCTGCTCGGCCCGCTCGCGCACCGCGTCGAGCAACGCGCGCTCTTCCTTCTTCAAATATTCCTGGCTGTCAGTTCCCCTCGGCGTAGCGCCCGGCGCAGCAACGCCGACGCGAATATCGGTAAGCTGTTCGACCGCACCGCCATCAATCGACATCACATAAAGATTATTCAGACGCGTGAAGTAGATCCGTTTCTGATCGAAAGTGAAATGCGGATTCGTCTCAGCGTCGACGGTCTTCGTGATTTGCCGGCGTGCTTGCTTTGCCTGATCGTAGATAAAGATGTCGCCTTCATCGGTGAACACAGTCATCGACTTATCTTTCGACAATTCACCGTTCGCGGGCGGCGCTTGTTTCGCTTCTTCATCAGTCAGACGACGAAGACCCGAGCCGTCGCGATTCACGACGTAAAGACTGGCCTCTTTCAAACGCGGCTCATCGGGCTGCTTCCAACGAAAGTAAACTCGCTGACTGTCCTGAGACCAATAGACGCCGCTTGGCGGATAACCGACGAGACGTGGCCCGCGCATGATGTTGTCGACGGTGAGATTGAACGGTTTGGGCGACGACGAAGATGTCTGCGCGAGAACGAATTGGGGAGCGAGCAAAGAGAAGACGCAGAGGAGAAACAGCGAAAATCTGAGCGAAGTTTTCATTAGGTTGATCAAAGGGTGACTCGACGACCGGCAATTTTGCGGATCATGCCGTTAGGCATGAAATATTTATAGAACTTGCATCCCTAAAATATTACGAGCTTGGCGAATTGCAAGGCAGTTCGCCAAGCTCGAAGATACCAACTAACGTGAAATCAAGGCTATAAACATCTCGCCGCTCTGCGGCGACACCCTCACGTTTCGCTATTACATCTTGCCCGACTTCATATTCGCCACGCGTTTTTCGAAGGCGGCGGTATCCGCCTTGTCAGCCTTGCCTTTCGCGATCGCGGCATCGGCAGCCGTCAACGCTTCGTCTTTCTTTCCGGCAGCCCAAAGGATGTTGGCCTTGGTAGAAAGGTTGCGAAATGTCTCTTTCACTTTGATCGACTGATCGACAAACTTCAGAGCTTCCGGATAGTTCTTGTCGCCAAGATAGGTTTGCGCAACCTGCAGCGGAAGCACTTCGTTGCTCGGATTCGCGGCGATCATCGCATCGGCCTTCGCGCGCCAAAGCGCTTTTATTTCTTTCACGTCAACAGTGAATGGAACAGTCACTTTCTCCCAACGCAGGTTGACGGTCGCGGAATTATCGGTGACCGGATCGAACGTGTACGCGAGCCATTCCTGATTGTCCGCCGTGGTCTGCGGCTTTGCCTTAATGCGCAACGCATCCTTCTTCGCGTCATAGCTAAACGCGCCCCATTGTCCCGGATCATTATTGAAGATGAAGGTCCATTCGTCTTTACCCGGAATTGTTTCCAGGCTGTAGGTCCCGGCCTTCAATGGCTGGCCATTAATCATGACATCGTCCGTGATCTGGAACATCGTCGCTTCATTCGCCCCGGCTCGCCACACGTGATTGTAGGGAACGATCGGTTCGCCGGGTTTGCGTTCGTTCTGATTGTCGAGTGTGGCTTCGCCTTTTGCGCGCGACTCCATCGTGGCCGGAGCGTCGGCGAAAATCGTTCGCCCTTTCACCGGCGGCCGGCTGTAAGTAATCGTGATGTCCGTAACTCCGATTGTCTGCATCACGCTGGCTTTTTGACTGGGACGAATCGGTTTGATCGCAAGCGGCGGTTGTTGCGCGAAAGCGTGTCCCGCACATCCAGCAGCTAACAGAATCACGAGTCTGAGTAGTGAAAGTCGTCTTATGCAAATCATGGTGGCACTCCTTGACTGTCTAGAGATTTCGCCGCGCATTATGTATCGCGGCGGTAGCGAGCGGCAAGCAACGAAAGAGTATGCTCTTTGTGTCTCAGTGTCTCCTCTGTGCCTCTGTGGTGAAAAATGTCTGGGAAAACTTCACCACAGAGACGCAGAGGATTCACAGAGACACTGAGAAAAGCGACACCTTACATCTTCCCGGCTTTCAGATCCGCGAGAAACTTTTCGAAACGTGTGGTATCGGTTCCTTCGGCCTTTCCTCGAACGACGGCCTGTTCAGCGACGGCAATTGCTTCCGGCTTCTTGCCCATGTTGAAAAGCAGATTCGCCTTGGTTCGCAGATTCTGAAATGTCTCTTTGATCTTGATCGACTTATCGACCCAGGCCATCGCATCCTCGAATTTGTCGTCGTTGAAGTAGGCGCTACCGACGGCGAGCGGTATCTGCCAGTCCGAAGGGTTGGCGGCGATCATCGCATCAATCTTCGAACGCACCAGCGCATCCTGGTTTGGCACTTCGACCGTGAAGGGCACCGCGATCTTCTCCCATCTCAGGATCACCTGAGCCGAGTTCGCCGTCAGCGCAGGAATCTCGTAAGACAGTTGTTCCTGCGAATCGCTCTTCCAAACCGGCTTCACTTTCATCCGTAACGCATCTTGCTTAGCGTCATAGCGAAAGCTGCCCCATTGATCGGCGGTCTTGTTGAAGATGATCGTGAATTCTTCCTTGCCGGGAATGATATGCAGGCTGTAAGCGCCGGCCGCAAGTTTCTGCCCGTTCACCACCACGTCATCCGAGACGGTGAACTTGGTCGCTTCGTTCGCGCCCGCCCGCCACACGTGACCGTTCGGCGCCATCGGAAAGTCCTTGCCGCCACCAGCCGCGCCATCGACGGTGCCTTCACCTTCAGCACCCGGAGCGACTGAGTTCGCTTTGATGAGCGCTGCTACTTTCTCGGAAGAGATGTCGCCCCAAAGAGTTCGCCCCCTCACCGCCGGGCGATGATAAGTGACTGAGATGTCAGTGATCCCGATCGTCTGCGATACCGTCGCCGACGGACTTGCTTGTGGCAGACGGACCTTCGGCGGCTGTTGCGCAAATGCGAGCGACGCCAGACCTGCGAGCATGAAAATGAAAACGAGCGAAACAGAAACGCGCTTGATTGAAATCATTTTTTGAATCTCCCCTGCTGCGAAATGTGTCGCGCATTATGAACGCGGCGCGAAAGGTAAACAATAGGTTGACGGTTCGAATTCGAATGAATTTACAACTTTTTACAAAGTGGAGCACCCGCATCGACCGGGGTCCCCGGCGCGGCAGCCGCGCTGGGGTGGGCTGACGGACGGTTCCCATGATCCGGCAGCGCTTATTCGATATGCTTCTGATATTTCTCGCCCGCCTCGATCGCAAACGGCAAACGATTCTGTTTCGGCGGCAAGGGACACGTCGCGAACTTCGTAAACGCGCAGGGCGGACTATAGGCTTTGTTGAAGTCGATAATCACGCGGCCGGAAGCGTCGGGCGGATCGACGTAGAGATAACGTCCGGCAGGATAAGTTTCTTTGCCGCTGGTCTTGTCGGCAATGATCATAAAAAACCGCGGCTCGTCCTTTTCGGTGATCGCGTCGAGCCGATATTCCTGACCGGCGGCCGTGAACTTGATCGCGCCCGGCGAACTCTCCGAGCTTTCCATATTCAGCACGTTCACAATCGGCATCTGCTTCGGTGGATTGTAAGGTTCGAATTGCGCTTCGATGCGCCATTTCAAATCCGCGGGATAAAATTCAGTGTCTTTGAAGTTGAGACGATCCGGATTCTGCGAATCTTTCACGCGCACGCCAAGTTTATTTCCGCGCTTGATGATCTGAAAGCTGACCGAATCGAAATGCACAATCGTCGGCTTGTCATCATCATCGGTTTTCAATTCAAGCGACTTGATCGGCTTGCCATCGACGGTAAAACCTGGCTGCGTTGCATCAATCTTTACAGCGCCTTTTGCCAACGAAAACGATCCGGCGTGCGCCGCGAGTTTTGAAATCACTATGTCGTTCGCGCGGTCGCTGCCAAATTTGTTCTCGCCTTCCTTCAGCCAAAACAATCCGACGAGAGTGAGCCATCCACTGTCACCCTTTAGATCAGCCCAGCGTTTCTGTTGCCATTGCGAAAGTTCCTGCGCGTAAGCATTCGGATCGATCTGTGATTTGGAAGGATTACGAGCGCACGCGCTGATGAACAACATCGAGACCAGAAACGAGAGCGTCGCGAGTTTGAAAGTGACCAGACTTGGACCACTCGCTCGAACGGTCATTTTCATTCTGTATTTATTTTTCCCGCCGATAACCGAGAATTGATAATATCACTTTGAGAGCAGTTGGTTAGTCCGTTATTCGGCGACATTGGGATTATTTTGGTGGCAACTCGAACCGCCCTGCGACGATTCCTGGGATCGTAATATCTTCATCCAACTCCTCCCACCGCAAGGCGTAGCCATTGAGTTCAACTTTGACTTGCGCTAGTTGCTCATTAGTCGCTGCCGCAAGTAAGCGGAATCGGTCGGCAGGAAAGCCAACGATCCTCCCATCGTGCAACTCAGTATAGATTGTTCGACCCTCTGCCCAAGCGCGGACGGCCGCAGGCTCAGCAGCAAGTCGTGGCTCATCGATTATGGTGCTCATCGAATGCCTTTCTTAAGAACTCCTGATGTTCGAAAACCAATTGTTCAATACGTCGGACTTCGTGCGGTCGCACTCCACGGTTGCGAGCCAAAAGGATGGTTGGTTGCAGCCAGAACTTGCACTCGCCATCAGGAGTGCGAACATGAATGTGCGGGGGCTCTTGCCTCTCATCGGAATAAAAGTGAAACCTCAACGATCCAAGTCGCAGGACTGTCGGCACGGGAATCAGTCTATCACGCGAAACCGTGGTCGTAATCAACTTAGCATCTTTTCAATCACGCCATAACTCGCTTCCAACGCTTCGCTGAGTTTCTCAGGTTGGCTGCCGCCACCTTCAGCCATGTCCGCTTTACCGCCGCCGCGCCCACCGATGATCGGAGCGAGTTCTTTGATGACTTGTCCGGCCGGAACTTTCTTCGTGAGGTCGTCCGAGGTGCGCACGATCAACGAAGCCTTGCCGTCATTGGCGCGTCCAATCACGACCACGCCTGACTTGATTCGATCGAGCAGCGTGTCGGAAAGTTGGCGCATGCCCGCGGCGTCAAGACCGCTGGCTTCTTTCGCCAGGACCTTTACGCCATTGATCTCGCGAGCTTCGTCGCCGTTCGATGCCGAAGTTCCAATCGCACCGCTGGCGATTTTCAATTTCAGTTCTTCGGCTTCGCGTCTTGCTTTCTTTAGTTCGTCCTGCAATTTTCCTATGACTGCCGGAAGCTCCGCGCGCGACGTTCGCAGATTCGCGGCCGTCTCTTCGATTAACTTTTCGTCTTCGCGAAATCTTTCGTACGCGTCAAAGCCGGTGACCGCGCGAATGCGCCGCACGCCGGAAGCGATCGATTCATCGCTGGTGATTTTGAAAACGCCGATGTCCCCGGTCGCGCGCACGTGCGTGCCGCCGCACAGCTCTTTCGAAAAGCCGGGCACCGTCAGCACGCGCATCATCCCCGAATATTTTTCACCAAACAGGGCCATCGCACCGGACTTGATCGCCTCTTCGACGGGCATGACGTCGGTATCGACTTTCACGTTGCGCAGGACTTGCTCGTTAACCAAACGCTCGACTTCCTTGATCTCGTCTTCCGTCATCGGCTGAAAATGATTGAAGTCAAACCGCAGATAATTCGGCGCGACGACAGAACCGGCCTGCTTCACATGTCCACCGAGGACTTCGCGCAGCGCAGCATGCATCAGATGCGTGGCCGTGTGATTGCGCCGCGTCGCGTCGCGCTTTTCAACATCGACTTCGGCGGTGACCGTATCGCCGACTTTCAAAATTCCCTTTTCGACTTTGACCTTGTGAACGATCAGGCCTTGAACGGGTGAATAGGTATCGACAACCTGCGCAACGAGGGCCGTACCACCCGCGTGAGCGGGTGGGTTAATGAGGCTACCAACATCGCCGACCTGGCCGCCTGACTCAGCATAAAAAGGCGTCTGATCGAGAACGACTTCACCTTCAACACCTTGGTTCAGCGCCTGAACCTCTGCATCGCCGCGAATTAGAGATAGAACTTTTCCGTCATCGACTCGCGTCGTTTCATAACCGCGAAATAGGGACTGAATTCGGTTCGCGACCTCTGCGTAAACTGGCTTTGTGTTAGCCTTGGCCTCGCCTCTCACCGACGTGCCGGTCTGCTGAAGCTGTCGAATCGCATCACCAAATAACTCGTCAAAAGTTTCTTCGTCTTGAGCCCAGACTTCGCCGCGTTCCGCCAAGCTGATTCTGATTAAGTCACGAGGCACGCCGAAAGTGTCGTAAATAAAGGCGGTTTCCAAAGCGGGAATCATCCCGTCACTTGGTGCTTTAGCGAACAACTCATCCAACTTCTGCAACCCAACCGTCAACGTCGATCCAAATCGCTCCTCTTCCAACTTAACCATCTTCTCGATGAAATCGCGGTGAGCTTCCAGCTCCGGATAAGGCTCGCCCATCTGATCGACTACGACGTTCGTGACTTTATGGAAGAACAAGCCTTCGAAACCCAGCGCGTGCCGTCCCTGATAAATCGCCCGTCGCATGATTTTGCGCAGCACGTAATTCCGTCCTTCGTTTGCCGGCAGAATTCCATCAGCGATCGAAAACGCAGTCGCGCGCGCATGATCGGCGATCACCCGCATCGCGAAACCTTCCTGCGTTTCAGCTTCGTATTTGCGGCTTGAAAGTTTGGCGACGAATTCGACGATGTTCTTCAGGAGATCCGTTTCGTAATTCGACTTCACGCCTTGCATGATCACAGCGGTGCGTTCCAGCCCCAATCCTGTATCGACCGAGGGCTTGGGCAAAGGTTCAAGATCATATTTGCCCGGCTCAACTTCGACTCGGTTGTACTGCATGAAGACCAGGTTCCAAATCTCCATCGTCGTGTCGCCCGGGCCGTTCACCAAATCAATGCGATTCTTTGTTGGGTCATCCGGATCATCGCCGAGGTAATAATGAATCTCGCTGCATGGCCCGCACGGCCCGGTCTCGCCCATCTGCCAGAAATTATCCCTCCGGCCAAAGCGAAGAATCTTTTCAAGAGGCGCGCCGACTTGTTCCCAGAACTTTTCCGCATCTTCGTCCGGTCCAACCGCATCATCTCCGCCGAATACTGTGAACCAGAGACGCCGCGAATCCATCTTCAGTTCATTCACCAGAAAGTCCCACGCAAACTTGATCGCATCTTCTTTGAAGTAATCGCCGAAAGAAAAATTCCCGAGCATCTCGAAGAAAGTCTGGTGACGCGCGGTCTTGCCGACTTCATCCAAGTCGTTGTGCTTGCCACCGGCGCGCAGACATTTCTGCGATGAGCATGCCCGCACGTAATCGCGCTTCTCAATTCCGAGAAAGACATCCTTGAATTGGTTCATGCCCGCGTTGGTAAACAACAACGTCGGATCGTTGGCGGGCAGAAGCGGACTCGAGCGCACACGCGTATGGCCTTGCCGCTCAAAGTACTGCAGGAATTTTTCGCGAATTTCGTTACCAGTCATAAGTCATAAGTCAGTGATCAGTAGTCAGTTGTTTTCCGTGTTTTTGACGGAGAGTTTTGACGACTGAGGTGCTGACTATTTTGAGTTTAGCATGCGCCATGTAACGCGGCGAACCCGATCTGTTTATCTATCTCCTAATGTGATATACACGGTCCGTTATAGGAGCGATCCGCCATGGCATTTCTCATTTTCGCCCTAACACTTTTTGCTTCACTTCAGGCCGGTCCCTCTTACAGTATTACCGGAGAAGTTCGCGACAGCGAAGGCAAGCTCGCTTGTGGAGTGGGGGTGGGCGCGCAGCAAATCGATGCAACACCAACCACGCCCAGACCGACCAGCCGCGGGACGGTTTCGGATGCGAGCGGCAGGTTTGTGATCAAGTTGGACCGAGCCGGCAAGTATCGTTTGATATATAACGACGAGCAACACGGATACGTCCCGCAATACCTGCCGTTCTTTCGCGATCCAAACAATCCGCCGCCGCAAGTTGTTCTGACCAGCGAAGCGCCAACCGCACAAGTAAGTATTTCAATGTCGAAAAACGGTGTGCTGAGCGGTCAGGCAATCGACACTCAAACACAACTGCCGATTGACCACGTGACACTTTTCATGTGTCACGCCGACAACCGATCTGCCTGTTGGAACATCAGCAGCAAATCGGCTGACGGCAATTTTTCTCTTCCTGCGCCATTCGTTCCTTTCACACTTCGAATCGTCTCGACTGAATACGAGGATTGGTCCGGTCCCCAGATGTCAGTCCTCGCGGGGACCAACACGCCTCTGAGATTATTGATGAAGCGAAAGGCCGAAGCGGTCAACCGGGCAATAAGCGAGGCCGAGAAACGTGCGGGAATAAATCTTCCCGCGCCAAAGCAGATGTCTCCGGACGATAATCAGATCTTTGACATCTATCCGCGAGTCACCAAACTTGAATGGGAAGCAATAGATGGCGCGGTTTCATACTCGGTAGAGGTGGACTTTTGTGAATTCAGGCGAAACACTCATAAGTGCATTAATCCCCAGCCGTTGATCACGGTCATCCCTCCGACCTCAAACCTCACGAAGACGAGCTACGAATTCAGGTTTATCGGAGCACAACCAGGCCGATGGCGAGTATGGGGCGTCGACAAAGAAGGTCGCGAGGGTTTTAAGAGCGGCTGGAGAACTTTCGTGTATCTTCGTTAACGGCATTTTGCCGCCGGCCCTGGTTGAAGCCGCCGCTCCGCGGCTGGTTGAGTCTCAGGCGATCTTGAGTTATTGATAACTCGTGAGCCAACTCCGACTCTGTCGTGTTGTTATCCTCGTAGTCTTTTGCGCGCTGCTCATCAGCGCGTGCAGTCAAACTCCTGAAAGACCGGCGCTGAAGTTTTCCGGCCGGCTGTTGCTGTTGTCGGGAACGGGCGCGAACGGCGCGGATCTAATGGAACTGACTGCGGCGCCCGGTGGCAACACGTATAACCTGTCGCCAATTATGAGCGGCGTGTTTGAAGCCGCGCCGAACCCCGATCAAACGCAACTCTTGTACGCGACAAAAGATCAGATCGGTTTGCGCGACGTGCATTCAGGCGCGGTCAAGTCGTTAATTAAGGGACCAGGCTTCTGTCTCGCCTGGTCGCCGGACGGCAAGCGATTTAGTTACCAGGAAAGCGGAGGCGCTCAGAGCAAGTCGACGAAGTTTTACGTTTCCGATCTTGAAGGAAAGAACAAGTTGATTTGGGAAGATTCCTCCGGCGCTGAAAGCGCGGACAATCGTTACTGTGCCCATTGGATCGCACCCGATCGGATTGTATTCGATCGATTCGTCGGCATGGTTCCAAAGGCCAGCAGCGAAAAGCTCAAACCGAATACGACCACCGTCGCGACTGTTGGTGACTCAGTAAAATTCATCGACGGCGAGCGCAAATGGTCCATCCAGGGCATCTGCGCGGCAGGCAGCGCCATTCTTACTCCCGCGGATCAGTCGTCGCCAACCTTGATCGCCAAGAGCGTAGAGCATTTCGAAAAGTTGAATCCGACTTCTGGCCCGTCCGAAGGTCGCTTCATCGGCTTTGCGGCAAAGAGTTGCGTGCCTTTCTTCATTCAGCAATCGACCAGCACCACGACAGATCTGTTTTCGCTCAATCCGGCCAACTGGCAACAACTGCGATCGGCATCTATCACTCGAACTTTTACACCGGCGGCGAAGATGCTGATCAAATCATCGGCAAGATTGATGGTGGCTGGAGACGCTCCAGACAAGTTGTTGTTGATTGACACCGACAGCGGAGACGTCACGCCATTCTTTCCGGAGTCTGCTACGGCGGCGCGTAATGCGGGACCGGTGCAGTCTCCAGTGCCTGTGGTGTGGATCGAAAACTAGTTGGCCACAGATGAACACCGATTCACACAGATAAATTGAACGCTTGACGAAGAGGCTGTTTGTAAATCTGTGTCATCCGTGTTCATCTGTGGCTGATTCATCGTGTTTCGAAAGCGCCCGAACCTTTTCGCTCACCAACTCAAACTCAAATCCCTGTCGCAGCAAATGATCGAAAAGTTTTTTCGCGTCTTCCCTGGTCTTGGGTTTGCCGCGAAGCCGGATGCGTTTGGCGATCGCGCGATCAATCAAGTCTGATTCAGGAGTCGATTCGAATATTTGGTCGAGCGCAGCTGCGGCAGTTTGTTTGTCGACTTTCTTCAACCACAAATCGCGCTGCAAACGCCGCCGACCGATGGGCCGCTCGCGCAAACGCAGTGACGCGTAACTCTGTGCGAACTTGGCGTCATCGAGATAACCATACTCGCGCAGGCGCGCGATAACTTCTTCGACGTTGGCCTTCGTCGCCCCGCGTCCTTCCAGCAGACGCTCGCGCAATTCTTCGACCGAACGTTGCTTTGCCGCCAACAGTTTCGCGGCGCGCTGGAAGACACGCTCGCGGGCCCCGGCCGGATCGAGCGGTTCGTTCTCTTCGCGACCTCGCTTTAGTTTTCCTCTTTGACCTCTGCGGTAAATGATCGAGTATTTAACCACAGAGGACCCCGGACGAAGACATTATCAATCGCCAATCGGCAATCGTTGACTTAACAATCAATCGCAAATTCTGAAATTTGGGGAGTTATCCGAGATCGCGTTTGATTTTTTCCGAACTCGCGATCGGCACAGCCGGATCGCCGGTGTGTCGCGGCCCGAGACGCGTTGGGATTTCATGCCCGGTGACTTCGCGCGCGGTATCGACCACCTGCTTCACGGTACGCGTCGTGCCCCTCGTTCTGTAATTCCTCAGTGATGATGCTGCCGATGTAACCTGCGCCGACGGTAACGAGAACCTTCATCTATTGAATGAATCCTTTCTTGAGCAGCCATTCGCGCGCGACAACTTTCTTATCCCGCTTCGCGCCATCAACCTCATAATTCAACTTGCGCATTTCGTCGGTTGAGATTGCTCCGGCGAGTCTCTGCATCACTTCCTTAAGCGCCGCCACTCGCTCGAACGCATCCTTGCGAACCAGGAACACGCCTTCGTACGGCGGGAAGTAATGTCGATCGTCTTCAAGCTGAAACAGATCGAGCGCGGCGATGCGCCCATCGGTCGAGTTGCCGGCAATCAGGTCGACTTTATGAGAAGCCAGCGCCGTGTAAGTAAGGTCGAGCGACATGTCGTTAACGGCTGCAAACTCCAATCCGTACGTACGCGAGAATCCGGGATAACCATCTGGCCGCACCATAAAATCATGACCAAATCCTGCGCGCCACTGCGGCGCATGTCTCGCCGCGTCAGAGATTGTTTTCAGATTGTACCGGCGCGCGTCTTCGCCGCGCACCAAGATCGCGAACGTGTTATCAAAACCTAGCGGCGCGCTCACGTCAACGTGGAATTGATCCTGGTATTCGCGTTTGACTTGTTGGTAAACAGCGCTCGGGTCAGTGATCGGTTGATGATGCAGAATCGCGGTGAACGCGGTGCCCGTGTATTCAGGATAAAGATCGATGTTTGCGGCGAGCAGAGCGCTGTGGCCCAGGTTTCCGCCGAGATCGAACTGGCGATCGACTTCGATATTCTTTGATTCCAGCATCTGGGCAACGATCTCCGCCAGCAGGATCGATTCGGTGAAATCCTTTGAGCCGACCGTGACATGCGCGGCTGAAGAGCTGGATCGTTTATGCAACCCGCGAAAGGCTGCATAAGTCATCGCGCCCACGCCGATTAATAAAAGTGCAAATGCCACGACGCGGAGAGGTTGGCGAGATGTCCGTTTTCGCTGGCTGCTCCAATCGAATTGCTTTTCGATCAAGCCGAAACCGAAATCTGCGATCAGGGCCATCAGCGCCGACGGCACCGCGCCGGCGAGGAGCAAGCGGTTGTCGTTGAGACGCAGTCCGCGAAAAATGTATTCGCCCAAGCCGCCAGCGCCGACTTCCGCGGCGATGATCGCGACGCCGATCGTAATTACCACGGCGACACGCACGCCGGTGAGAATGACGCTCATCGCGAGCGGCAGTTCGACCTGCAACAGCACTTGTCGATCGGTCATGCCCATCGCCACCGCAGCTTCGCGCACGGACCTGTCGACGCCAAGAATTCCCGTCACCGTATTACGAATGATTGGCAGCAGTGCGTAGAAGACGAGGGCGACAATCGCGATGCGTGGACCAATGCCGCCAATGAATGGCAGTGGGATCAGAAAACCAAAAAGCGCGAGACTCGGGATCGTCTGCATCACGTTAGCGATGCCCAGCACCGGCGCGCGCAGACGTCGCCTGCGGGTTATCAGAATTCCTACCGGCAAGGCGATGACGATGGCAATCGCGATCGAGAGAAAGACCAGCCAGAGGTGCTGCGCGATGTGCGACAAGATGTCTGACCAGTTGGATTGGAGGAACTCGATCATTAGCAGAACTTGGAACTAGATTGCTTTCTTCAGTCCCGTAGGGACGAAATATTTATAGAAGCATTGGCTGGTGGTGATCTTCACTCCGCAAGGAGCGATTCTATCGCTCCTTGCGGAGCGTGTCTGTCGGTGTAGTCTCCGTTCTATAAAAATTTCGCTCCTACGGAGCGAAGACAAGCCCGCCCTCCAAAGTTGCCAAATACGACCGCGCCAATTGGTTATCCGCCTTTGCGAAACCCGCCGGCGTTTCGAGCACAACAATTCGGCCTTTATCCATCAGCGCGATTCTTGATCCCAGCATTAACGCTTCGCGCACGTCGTGTGTGACGAAGATTACTGTCTTGCCGAGTCGCGTTCTTAACTCAGCAAATTCTTTTTGCAGCGAAGCGCGCGTTAAAGGATCGAGCGCGCCGAATGGTTCATCCATCAACAAGAGCGGAGGATCAGCCGCCAGCGCGCGCGCGACGCCGACACGTTGACGTTGGCCGCCAGAGAGTTCGCGGGGATAACGATCGGCGAAGCGCGTCGCGTCGAGACCAACCAATGAAAGCATCTCGCTAACTCGTGCGCGCACTTGCGCGTCGTCCCACTTTTCGAGCGAAGGAACCAGCCCGACATTTTCAGCAACCGTGAAATGCGGAAACAAACCCGCTTCCTGAATCACGTAGCCAGTCCGTCTTCGCAAACGAATCACATCCCAATCGGTAGTCGCTTTTCCTTCAACCACAACGTCACCCAAAGTCGGCGTTAGCAGTCGATTCACTAAACGCAGCGTTGTTGTCTTACCGCAGCCAGATTCGCCCAGCAGCACCAACGTCTCGCCTTGCGCCACACTGAGATTTAGTCGATCGATGATCGGTGGGCCAGAATCAATCGTGAAACTGACGTCGCGAAATTCGACCAGGTTATCCGTGCTGGGCCTCGGCGTTGTCATGACTTATGAACGTGCTAAGATTACGTCATGCTGATGACAACCGGAAGAGTAAGTAGTTGTGGTTGCATCGAAATCGCCGATGGCAACTTTCCTGAGGGCACGACGGTGACGATACTTGTCGCCGAAGCGGGCGAGACTTTCAAACTAAATTCTGACAACGAAGCCAAACTGCAGAGGGCGATTGCCGAGACCTTGAATAGCGATGTGGCGAAGGCTCCGCCGGGAACGAGCAAATGCAACGAGACATCAGCAAAGCACACCCATAGCATCACGCGCCAATGAGCCAAATCGATCAAATTCATGCGCGCGAAATTCTCGATTCGCGCGGCAATCCAACGGTAGAAGCCGACGTGGTCTTAATCAGTGGCGAGCGTGGCCGCGCGGCCGTTCCATCGGGCGCATCAACCGGCGAGCACGAAGCCGTTGAGTTCCGCGATGGCGACCCGAAACGCTATGGCGGCAAGGGAGTTCTGAAGGCTGTCGCTAACGTCAATGACGTGATCGCCCGCGAGCTGAAAGGCATTGACGCACTCGACCAACGAGGCATCGATCGGAAATTGATCGAGCTCGATGGCACGCCGAATAAATCGAATCTTGGCGCTAATGCTTTGCTTTCGGTGTCTATGGCCAACGCGCGCGCAGCCGCCAACAGTCGAAAGCAACCGCTGTATCGCTATCTCGGCGGCGACGGCGCAAACACTCTGCCGGTGCCGATGATGAATATCATTAACGGCGGCGCGCATGCCGACAACAACGTTGATTTTCAGGAATTCATGATTGTTCCGATTGGCGCGGATCGTTTCAGCGAGGCGTTGCGCATGGGCGCGGAGATCTTTCATACGCTCAAATCGGTTTTGAAAAAGAAAGGTTATGGAACCGCCGTTGGTGATGAAGGCGGTTTTGCTCCTAATTTGAAATCGAACGAAGAAGCGATCGAAACGATTCTCGAGGCGATTCATTTGTCGGGTTACAAGATGGCTGACGACGTTCTATTTGCTTTGGATCCGGCCGCGTCGGAATTTTTTGATGGCAAGTCTTACGTCTTCAAGAAATCCGACGGACGCAAGCTTTCCAGCGCCGGGATGGTTTCGTTTTGGAAAGACTGGGTCGATAAATATCCGATCGTTTCGATCGAAGACGGCATGGCTGAGAACGATTGGGACGGATGGAAGTCGATGACTGAGGAACTCGGCGATCGCATTCAACTAGTTGGCGACGACTTGTTTGTCACGAACACAAAGTTTCTGCAGAAGGGAATCGACCTCGGGGTGGCGAATTCGATTCTGATCAAGGTCAATCAAATCGGAACGCTGACTGAGACGCTGGACTGCATTCAGTTGGCGAAATCAAATGGCCGCACGGCGGTGATTTCGCATCGGTCTGGCGAAACCGAAGACGCATTCATCGCGGATCTCGCCGTGGCGACGAACGCGGGACAAATCAAAACAGGATCGATTTCGCGATCCGATCGCATCGCGAAATACAATCAACTGCTGCGGATTGAAGAAGAGTTGGGCGACGAGGCGCGATATCCAGGGCGCGGAGCGTTTGGTCGCTAGGCGATTTATTTGGAGTGCCGTGGCAAGCGCAGCGCGACACCGCTTTGGATTGTATTGAGCTGCGATCCAAAGCGCCGTCGCCGCTTCGCTTTGCCGGCGCACTCCAAAATTGACTCGAGGCATCATGAACCTTTCAGACATCAGACAACTTTTCGATTACACCGAGTGGGCCAACGACCTGGCAATGGAAGCGGCGGACGAGTTGCTGGATAAAGATCTGCGCCGCGACGTTTCGATCAGTCACGGATCGATTTTCGGAACGCTCGCGCACATGGCCGGAGCGGAATGGATTTGGCTCGAACGCTGGCACGGCCGCTCGCCTGCAAAAGCTGAAGCGTGGTCCATGTGGACGCCCGAATCATGCGCGGACCTGGCCGGGCTGAACGATCGTTGGAACGAAGTTGTCGATCAGCGTGCGCAGTTCATTTCCGGACTCGATGAAGAACGCCTCGCGGCCGATCTACCGTTCAAGCTGCTCAGCGGCGATCCCAGTTCAATGCGGCTGGTCGATCAAATGCGGCACGTCGCCAACCACGCGACGCTGCATCGCGGTCAAGTCGTCGGGATGATCCGCCAAATCGGAATCGATCCTCCATCGACTGATCTGTTGTTCTATCTGCGACGCGACATCTCACCGAAATAGGGTCAGTACCGGGAGCGGTAGCGACCGGATCATGGCGCTAAGTGAACTCTTGATCCCGTCGCTACCGCTCCGGGTACTGACACAATTAACCATGACCGACACCTGGCATCGCGGCGACTATACGATCAGCGCCGATCGTTTCAGACTCAACATCGATCTGATTCACAACTATCTATCAAACGAATCGTACTGGGCGACTGGTCGCTCGCGCGAAGTCGTTGAGCGTTCGATCAAGAACTCGCTTCCGTTTGGCATCTACAAAGGCGAAGAACAGATTGGCTTCGCGCGCATCGTGACTGACTATGCAACCTTCGCGTGGGTCGCTGACGTGTTCGTCTTACCCGAACATCGCGGCCAGGGCTTGTCGAAGTGGCTGATGGAAGTGATCATTGCGCATCCGCAGTTGCAGGGATTCCGTCGCTGGGTTCTGTCGACGAAAGATGCGCACGGCCTGTACGAGAAATTTGGTTTTATCAAGCTGCATCGGCCTGAGCGCTGGATGGAACGGCCCGATCCAAATATGAAAGAGAACCCCGACTATTGGCGTTGAGTATCAGACAACCGAAATATTCTTAGCCTGTGGAGCAGGCGGCGGCATAAAGCCTGGGGTGGAACGAAGTGGAACCCCAGGATCGGAGAAGCAGAAACCCTGGCCCGCGAAGTGGGCAACAGCATCAATGATTTCTGCTCTAAGATATTTCGGGGAAAAACCGCGCAATAATTTATCAAACGCTGCCGCCGTGCGCACGGGCTCGGCTTAATTTATCGTCCTCGTTACCTGAGGCTCACGCCCCAGGCTTTATGCTGACACCTGCTACGCAGGTTTTTTTCGGAAAGCACTTCCTTTGACGAAGAATAAAACTCCACTCGCTTTAATCGTTCTCGACGGCTTTGGCTATCGCGCTGAACGTGAAGGCAACGCGATCGCGCAAGCCGAGATGCCTTACTATCGCGAACTGCTCGAGAAATATCCGCACACTTTGCTGCAGGCGTCCGGCGAATGCGTCGGCTTGCCGAAAGGCGTGATGGGCAATTCGAACGTGGGCCATCTTTGCCTGGGCGCGGGACGTATCGTGCGCACAGACGTGGAACGCATTAACCATGAACTCAAGACCGGTAGCTTCTTTCATAACCTCGCGCTCAACACGGCGATGGACAGCGCGCTCAAACATGATCGCGCGTTGCACATCATGGGTCTTGTTTCTAATGGCCTGGTCCATTCGTCGCAGGAACATGCATACGCGCTTTTGCGCATGGCCAAAGACCGCGGCCTCCCGCGCGTTTACGTTCATTGTTTTCTTGATGGCCGGGACACGCCGCCCCAATCTGCCGAAAAGTACATAGCGATGATGCAGGACAAATGCCGTGAGATCGGGATCGGTGAAATTGCTTCGCTCGTCGGACGTTACTACGCAATGGATCGCGACAAACGTTGGGATCGAATTGAGCGCGCTTACAAAATGCTGATCGATGGTGAAGGCGAACGCGCGGCTGATCCGATTGCGGCGATTTACAGATCGTATGAACGCAAAATCACAGATGAGTTTGTTGAGCCGATTGTCATGACGCGCGAAGACGGGAAACCGGTCGCGACGATACAAGATGGCGACTCAGTAATCTTTTTCAACTTTCGCGCCGATCGGGCACGACAAATCACGAGCGCGATTGCTGTGCCCGGTTTTGACGAATTTTCCACGCCCAATCGACCGCATACACACTTTGTTTGCTTTGCGGTGTATGACAAGACTTATCCGCTGCCGGTCGCCTTCACGCCGGAGTTGCCGCGGAACATTCTCGCGGACGTATTTGCCGTTAATGAAGTAGAAAACTTTCGTCTGGCTGAGACTGAAAAGTACGCGCACGTAACTTATTTTTTCAACGGTGGCGCCGAGCACGAATTTCGGCATGAGAAGCGTCTGCTCGTGCCTTCGCCGAAAGTGGCGACTTACGATCTGATGCCTGAGATGTCCGCGTTCAAAATCACTGACAAGTTTTTGCGCGCGATCGACGAACGCGAAACGGATGTATTCATCGTTAACTTTGCGAACCCGGACATGGTTGGACATACCGGAAAACTCGATCAGACGATCCAAGCTTGCCAGTACGTCGATACGTGTCTCGGTTGGATTACCAAAGCGATGCGCACCGCGAAAGGCGCCGTTTTGATTACTGCCGATCACGGCAATGCTGAGCTGATGATCGATCCGAAAACGGGCGAGCCCCACACCGCGCACACAACTAATCCGGTGCCGTTTCATCTAATCGACGAAGATTCAATCGGGGTAAAGCTGAATGAAGAAGGCGCGCTGGAAGACGTCGCGCCGACGATGCTCGGATTGTTGGGGCTTGAGCAACCGGTTGAGATGACGGGACGAGATTTGCGGGAAGCATCGCGTGTCAGAAGCCCGACCGTTAGGGAGGGCTAGTCTTGGAAGAGGCCCTCCCTAACGGTCGGGCTTCTGACACGGTCACACAATATGTCCGCTGCTACCGAAGCAATCACCAATCAGGCTCGTCCACGCGCAATCTCGCTGCGCTGGATCATCAGCGCGCGCGAAGATCTGATCTGGTTTATCGGCTCAGTCGCGTCGAGTTACTTACTCCTAATTCTCTACGTTACCGGAATCCTGCCGCTAATCCCGATGGTTGCCGGATGGGCGATCCTGATCGATGCGCCGCATGTCTTCGGCACTTTCTCGCGAACTTATTTCGATAAGTCGGAGTGGAAGACACGCAAGCGTCTGATGCTCGGTTCCCTCCTGTTCTTTGTCATTGGGCCAACGATGGTCTTGCTGGGAGCCGGTTTCACTTTCTTTTTTATCGCCGCGCTCTGGGCCTATTACCATTTGGTGAAGCAACACTATGGCTTCATGGTGCTCTACAAAAAGAAGAACAACGACCTCGCGCCGATCGATAACACGCTGGATCGATTGCTCTTGATGTTCGCGTTCAATTATCCGTTCGTGGCGTTCATCGCCAACGATCCAAACGCGATGGCGCGGGTGCCGGCGATTCTTCGTGGTGGTGTTAACGCGGTGGCGACGCTGCTGCTGATCGGAACGATTGTTTTGGGAATTGGTTGGGTCGCGCGACAGATTCAACGGGCAATTTCGCGCGAGCCGCTCAATGTTCCGAAGTATTTATTGTTGGCCGCAGCGATTCCAATGCATTGGATCGCTTTGATTACGCCGATGCCAGCAAAACCGATCGCGCTGGTTGCGATTCTTACCATCTATCACAACCTGCAATATCACCGATTGATTTGGTTCCATAATCAGAAGTACGGTTCGCCGAGGCGCAGCCCCGCCGAATCAAATAAGATAGCGACACCGGAAAGGCAGCGCCTTTCCACACTGGAGGGCGGCGAAGCCGCGAGCGAAGATTCGCGACAGAAGTTCGGCCCAGCCGCATTCATCAGCCGCCGCTTAATCTTCTACATCGCCTTTGGAATTCTGTTCGGCATCGTCTATCAAGGCCCACGCCAATACCTCGGCTACTTGAATCTGCACACCGGCGACTCGCCCGCAGCACTTTCGACTCCAATTCAATTGGGCATCGCGTTTCTGTGGGGCTACGCCTTTATTCACTACTACCTCGATTCGAAAATCTGGCGCGTGCGCAGAGATCCTGCGGTGGGTAAAGCGCTGAACATTAGTTAGGTCATGGGCAACACATATGGACGCGTTTGGAAAGACCATAATAGCTATCTTGGTTGGTTGGTTGGTTACTTGGCCTTCTAAGTCCACGGATTGTTGAATTGATAACAAGACGGTATCGCAGGTCTGAGCTAAGGAGAAGTCTCTTTATCGAGTTGGAAGGATTGAGAGTAATTCTTGCCGCTAACGTTTACAACATTGCGGACAATAACCGCGCTGTTAATCGAGAACTCATTGAACTCGTAGAACCAATATTACGTTCAGACAAGGTTTTTCCGGAAAGTAAGAAGGCTGCGGATGAATTAAGCTCCTTGCTGCAGTATGCAGATGAGCAAATCGCCAGCATTATGGCTTTAAAGAAACCCGCCGGCGCGCTTAACTTGAAGAAGATCTCAGTGCCCTTTCTAACGTCACAGCTTTCTTCGCTATATCTTTTTTCAGCTGAGTTTCAGCGGATTGCGCTTAAGATTTGTTCGAGGCTGGCGATAATCAATGAGGAAATTGAAGTAGCTGCCTTTAACTACCGAAAGACTTTTGACCGACTTCCCCAACAAGACCATGCGACCGTGGTCACGAACTTTCTTCAGTCTTACCAAAACATCCAGGGTTTATGTCGGCCGCTCATTGATGATGTGAATCTTGTGCTGTCGATGAAGGAGTAGTGAATTCTCGAACGGCTATCTGACTGATTGAAGTTTCACTAGCCAAGAATTGTCTTGAGCGCATTCCTGAGCGAGAGACTGTCAGGCTGTTTGAGTTGGCCCAAGGTTCGAATGATTAGAAGCTTTTCAATCGTCGTCAGAATCGGCTTGATCGTCGAAGCTTTGAGCAGGCCAGCTTCCTTCCACTCCATAACCACAACTTCCCCAATTCTGGGATAGGTAGATAAGTGGCCGGTTACAGCCATCAGGACAAGGTCAGGTCTGGCATTGTTATAGGCATCAGAACTCACGACTACGGCAGGACGCTTCTTTGTCGTCGTCTGATCGGTGAAAGGGAATGGAACGAGGACTACATCACCAAAGTTATAGGTTGTCGTATTCGGCATCGGCGGGATTGTCCCAAGCCCTTGCAAACGCGGGTTCAGAGGTTTTCGATGCGGCCTCAACCAACGCCCGGTCGTCGCGATGAGCAAGGAAGTCGACGAAATTCACAACCTCCGCGATTTTATCGGGAGGCAATTCCTTAATCTTTTCGATCAACTCTTTTTCTTGCATGGCTTCGTATTTGGGCGACTGACGCTAAGTATAAATTGACTTCAGTCAGATTCCCAATTGCCGTCGAGCATTTTCGGCTGGATACTTACTGCTTGGGACTTGGCGCGTTGCTTCGTTTAAATTCCAGCGGTTGGGCCTTCTGGCGTTCGGTCTTTGTCGTCGTGCAAAAATCAGCCAGCGCCTCGACGAACTTGTCTGGATATTCTGCCGGCGGCAGATGTCCGCAGTTGCTCGCCCCAGACGAGCATCGTCGGCTGACGAATTAATGAAGCCTCACGTTGAATGCGGTTCGCGCTCCAACGGCGTGCCGTTCTGATCATGGCGCGGTGTGCATTTGACGTTTCGAGTAAGTGATGTCGCGAGGCCACCATCTTTTCATTTATTGGCCGGCCCATGCGCCGATACATGTCTTCCATTCGCTTGCGCAGAATCCAGCGCGACCCGAGGAAGAGCGGCGTGGCGATGTCGCCGAGAATTGGTAGACACGAAACTCGCAGTAGGAATTTGTTCTTAGGTTCGTCATTCGTGACTGCGCCCACCAGAATTAGTTTTTCAACCCGCTCGGGATAGTCCAGCGCCATGGTTGCCGCAATCGCTCCGCCATACGAAGCGCCGGCGATGACTGCTTTCTCGATCCCCAAACGATCCATCAAACCGATCACTGCCTGCGCTTGCTCGGTGATTGTGTACTGCGCATCCGCGGGCTTATCCGAATATCCGTAACCCGGCAGGTCGAGTGCAATCACGCGAAAGCCGGCCTGCGCGAATGGCAACAACACCCCACTCCAAATCAAATTTGAAGAGATGAATCCGTGAATCAGAATTATCGCGGGAGCGCTTTCGTCGCCGGCTTCCTGGTAATGAATTCGCACGCCGCCGACACGCGTGAACCATGAATATTCGGCGTGGTAGATGAAATCGAGACTCTCAGGCCAACTGACATCTTTTGGACGCGTGAGCAGCTTTGTCGTCACGGCGCCTGCGACGACGCCACTCAATCCGGCAAATAGGTAGCGCTTCTTCATCGGAGGCGAAATGTTAACAATTGTTTCGTAGAGATAAAAGAAGAGGCGCGATAGTTCTCGACTCCGTTAGGAGTCCGAATGTATTCAGCTCCTTCGAACGAAGAGGATTTCAAGCTCCTTTAGGAGCGTAATGTACAGCTATCCATTCGCTCCTGACGGAGCTGAGTCATCAATTTGATTGTGTGCTATAAACATTTCGCTCCTGACGGAGCGAAAGCTCAGCAATGCGAATCTGCTCGTTTCTGGTTTCTTCCATCAGCTTGCCAGAACCACGTTCGGATGAATGAGTTTTAACGTCTCGTCGTAAATTCCGACCGCAACCAACTCACCAAATCCGCTACGCAGACGGACAAGCCGTCCTGTGGGCCATGTCGTCCGCTCAAGTTGGATGTCCAATCCATTCATCACGCGTCGAACGTCATCGGCGCTGAGATCCAACATCGGTAAGTGCGCGAGTATGTTATCGGGCGAGACAAACGCTTGTGAGAGCGAGCTCGATTCTGCTAGTTCACTTAATTGTTCAAGCGTAATCGCGTCTGCAATTTTGAATCGACCGGCTCGAGTTCGCCGCAATTCAGCCAAGTGAGCGCCCGTGCCAAGCTTCTTTCCCAAATCTTCCGCCAACGTGCGAATGTAAGTTCCCGCCGAACAGACGACCCGAACTCTCAGATCGTGCGCGCCGTCGTCATTGAAATACAGCGACTCGCCAGCAGGCGAAATGCATTCGAATTCGCTGACGGTTACACGCACTGGCTTCCGCTCGACTTCTTGGCCACGCCGCGCGAGTTCATACAGTTTTCGGCCGGCGATCTTTTTCGCTGAATACATCGGCGGCGTCTGATCGATCTCGCCGCGGAACGCCGCCAACCGAGCTTCGATCTCTTCTTTGAGAAAGCTTTCCGTGCCTGGCAACTTCGCGTGAGACTGTTGCTCGCGGATTTGTTTCCCGGTTGCATCACCGGTGTCCGTTCGATATCCGAATCGAATCAACGCTTCATATTCTTTCTCAGCGCCGCTAAGAAATTGCGCCAGTCGCGTCGCTCTCCCCACCAGAATCACCAACACTCCGGTTGCGAACGGATCGAGCGTGCCCGTGTGCCCGACGCGGCGCTCGCCGACTATCTTGCGCACCCGCGCCACGACATCATGCGAAGTAAGGCCCGCGGGTTTGTCGAGAATCAGAGCGCCATTCACAGGATCATTTTAGAGGAAGCGTGGGATTCGCTGCAAAGACATCCGCCAGGATACCTGTCAGTGCCGCGCGCGTAAGCGGGTGGACAAATACAATCTCCATCTTATGGCCTTGATCCATCCGCTTACGCGGATGGTACTGATGTTATGAAGCAGCGCCTCCTTCGTGAGTGCTAGACTCACGGCCAGTCGCTCATTCGACATGAGACTGAAAGGAGGCGCTATGGAGACAATATATATCGGCGTTGACTTTCATGCACGACAACAAACCATTTGTTATTTGAAAACTGAA
>QHXI01000047.1 GCA_003222895.1 Acidobacteriota bacterium
GTATCACGACGAAACCCTGCCGCAGGAAGGCGCCAAGCTCGCACACTTCTGTTCGATGTGCGGCCCACATTTTTGCTCCATGAAGATCACCCAGGACGTACGCGAGTATGCGGCACAGAAAGAGATCGATGAACAGGCGGCGCTGGGTTTGGGAATGAAAGAAAAGGCAGAGGAGTTTGTGGCGAGTGGTGGAGAGATTTATCAGTAAGCTTGAGAGGAATGACAGACTCTGGCTATCATCGATGTCATCAGGGAGAAGTTGCGCGATGGCGATTACGAGTTCGCCATCCCTCATTTCTTTGAAGAGATGGCCAATGATGATTTACTCTTCGCCGACATTGAACGAGTAATTGCGACGGGACACATTCGACGACGATTCACCCGCGACCCTCGCGGCGCCCGATATGAAGTTGTTGGCGCTGCGATTGATGATCGCGAGGTGGCGGTGATTGTCGAATCAAAGAAACAGGCAAGCTGCTTTTCATAACGACGTACGCCCTGGTGTAAATCATGAACAATAATAAGAAGAGCTACGATTACGGCAACTGCCACGTGTGCGGCGAGCAGATGCAAGAGAAGCGAATCAACCAGGACTTCTGGCTAAAAGGAAAGCTGGTGGTGATTGAGTCCGTCCCTGCCGGAGTCTGTCCTCAATGCGGCGAAAAGATTGTGAAAGCCGATGTCGGTCGCGAACTCGCAAGTCTGATTCAAAACCTCAAACGCCTGCCGAAACGAAAAACGATCAGCGTTCCTGTACTTCGATACGCGAAGAAAGTTGCGTGAGCCTACCGCGAAGCCCGGCCGCGTACCCAGCGCTAAAGCGCTGGGCTACTGTCAAACGTCCGCTACGCGGACGAAATTACTTGTCTCGATTGCTCGTAGTGAGTAGTCTTTGACTATGGCCACATCTGAAGAAATCTTTCGTGACGCGATGGCTTTGCCGCCCGAGGCGCGCGCTGAACTCACGGAGCGATTGGTCGAAAGCTTGGCGCAGGATGTTTCGCCAGACATCGCTACCGAACAGCTTGCCGAGGTGCGACGACGCATCGCGCAGGTAGAGTCTGGAGAAGTCGAGCTGGTTCCCGGTGACGAGGCATTAGCCCGAGTCCGAAATCTGCTCGCGCAACACCTGCCATCGAGCTAACGCATGGCGAGCTACGGCTTTCATTCTGAAGCAGCCGAAGAATATCTCGCCGCGACACAGTATTACCTCGATCATGCTTCGCCTCTAGTCGCCGCAGCCTTTGTCGCCGAAGTTGAAGGAGCAATTTGCTTGGCGCTCCGACAACGGGGGCGGTGATCGAAGGGCCGCAGATACGTCGTTACTTACTCAAGCAGTTTCCTTATTCAATTTATTATCGTTGGGAAGCTGAGAAAGATCGCGTTTCTATCTACGCGGTTATGCACTTCAGCCGGCGTCCTGGTTACTGGCATGAACGACTCACATAATTCTGTCGCTTGGATCTGCGCGTTTTCTAAATCACTTTTGCCCACTCTACTTCGCGGGGTTATCTTTTATGTATGGCCAGCTTTGCCGAAGTGGAAAAACTCGCGCTCACGCTATCTGAACATGAACGTGCGAGACTGGCCGCGAAGCTTATCGACTCGCTATCGAATGCTGATCCCGATGAAGATGTGGGGAGGGAAGCAGCCAGGTTCAAGCCGGTCAGCTCGAGCATGCTTCGCAGGGTTCGTTACGATCCGAAAAGTGGATTTCTCGACGTTGTCTTCAGGACTGGTGAGACCTATCGCTACAAAGATGTTCCATTGGATGAATACCACAAGCTGATGAAAGCTGAGTCTCACGGCAAATACATGCAGATGCACGTCATCGATCACTATGAGGTTGTTAGGTTAGACGACTAAACCTATGTCGCCCGCTAGAGCGGGCTTTAGATCTGTTAATTAATCGCTGACCCAGCACTGAAGTAATGGGCTATTATCAATCGTCCGCTATGCGGACGAATCCACGCCTCCTCACGGTCGGGGCTACTGCACCCGTCGCTAAACTCCGTTCACGCGCGGCCTGATGTTCGATTATTGTAATCTGTCGGCTGTTCTCAATATATAGAGATCAAAATGGTCAATCCGGTCAATGTCAAAATCCTGGCCTTGTCGATCTGCGTGCTCGCTGTTGCCGCAGGACCTGTGGCCGCTCAGACCTCAAGTGTCGCCGTCGCTCCCATGCAGATGCGCGGCTGGATGCCGGTGATTGAAGTGAAGCTGAACGGGCAGGGACCCTTCGCCTTCATGATCGACACCGGCGCGGGGATGCAGGCGGACATCGATCCGTCGGTCGCCGCGCGACTCAAACTGCGTTCGAACGGCAGAGCAATCAACGGCGATCCGTCGGGAGAAAATGATCGAGAGGTCGAAATCGCGACGATAGACTCGATCGCGTTCGGAGGAGGAAGAGAAGGAGGCGGCGTCGAGTTTCGAAAGGTGACGGCGGTCGTTCGTCCGCAACGAATTACGAAAGACTACCCCGAGGTCGACGGCATCCTGGGCTTCGCTTTGTTCACTGATTATTTGTTGACGCTTGATTACCGGTCCATGCAAGTCAGAGTTGCGCGCGGAACGTTGCCGACGGTTAACGGAACTGACATTTTGAATTTTGAGATCGAGAATCGAATTCCGGTGATCGAAGTCGCAATTGGAAAGATTCGAGTGCGCGCGCACATCGACTCGGGCAACTTTGTCGCCGGTTTTATTCTGCCCGCAGAGATCGCCGAACAGCTTCAATTGCTGACGCAACCGGTGACGGTGGGCCGCGCGCGTTCAGTCAGTAATCAGATTGAACTCAAGCAGGTGCAATTGAAGGACACGATTCGCATTGGCGGCTTTGATTTTCCCCAGCCGAGGATTACGTTTCCCGCCTTGTCGGATACCAACGTCGGGTTCAAGGTCCTGCGCGACTTTGCGCTGACCTTCGATCAAAAGAACCGCCGCGTGAAATTAGCGCGCGAGTAACTTGTCGCGGTTTTTGCCAAGCGCTAAACTGGCCTCGATCCGACTCCCTCCATTTTTCCCTAATCGCGAAGTAAGTGTCTTGGCCTCAGCAGAATGACAGGTCTTAACGACGCCGGCTCTCTTCAAAGTGAATGCATCGCAGTCGCTCTCAGTTTCGAATCGACCACCGAAGGCTTCACGGCGAGCTGGGAAGCGAAGCGAAAAAGTTAGTAGCTAGTCGCTCAAGGCAAAATAAAAACGGCGAGTGCAGATTAACCGCGCTCGCCGTTTTTGTTTGCGAAGAAGCTTGGAAACTTCCTGTTTCTTTCTACCAGTTCAATTTCAATCCAAACTGAAATTGTCTGGGATCGTAGGCTGCCGTCGGGCGGCTGTAATAATGGCCATTGCTCGCGCGCTGGTTGAAGGCGTTTACGTCCGAAAAGAAAGGTGAAGCGGCGGCTTCGTTAAATCGATTGAAGAGGTTAAAGCCTTCCGCAATCACATCCAGTCTCAGGCGTTCGCCGAGCCGAATCACGCGCGTCAGTCGCATGTCGAACGATGCGTAGCTGTGCGTGATGCCGAGATCGCGACCGAGACTGCCGTTAGTAAATGCCGTCGTCGGCACGAACAAGACGCCGCTGGCATTCACGCTCGGGCGATCATTTGAACTTTGCAAATCACCATTGGAGTCGCTTCCGGTCAAAATATTAAAAGGACGACCTGAAGAGATTTCAACGATCGGCGCCAGCGTAAAGTCTGATAAGAACTTGTGTAAACCATCGCCATGACGCCACTCCGCCGGTGAAGTTAGGATGCCACTAAATACAAATCGGTGGCGCTGGTCGAATAAGGAGTTGGCGCGCTCGGCCCGAAAGTTTCGATTGTCCTGAGGTTTGAGCAGCGTTTGCAGGTCGCTGGAGTCGTCAATTGAGTGCGACCACGTGTACGAAGCTTGAAACTCAAAATTGTTTGCAAAGCGTCGCTTCAATTCCAAATTCATAGCGTTGTAGTTCGAATTGCCATCGGATAGTTGCGCATCAACTTCACCGAATGGCGTAATTGGGCCGCGCGTGCGCACGGTGTTTGCTCCGGCTAAGGCTGCATCGAAGACGGCCTTGGTAACCGCACCGCCCGTGACCGATGCCACAAAGAAATAGTTGGGACTGTTTGGGCGGAAGAAGTTCGCGGCAATCGGGCTGACGACACCTTGACCCAGGGCATTAACGCCAACAAGTCCGGGAATGACGACGGTAAATCCTGGTGGACATCCGGCGCCGGGACAAGCGGTTGGCAGACTGAATAACAAAGCCTGACTGTTGCTGGCCGGAGCAGCCCCGGCAAAGCGTCGGAAATTTTCAATCAACAGATCTGTGCGCGGCGAATTCACGTCTTCGGGGTGCGGAAGGTGATGCGCACCGACGAAGATGTAGCTGGCCGAAATTGACATGTCTTTTGTCAGTTGATGCTCGACGGTGAAGTTTGCCTGGTTTGCGGACGCGTATTCAAACTTCTTGCCCACGGCCAGCGTGAAAGGAAAGAGCGGACCGAAGCCAACGAAAGTCTGATCGTTGAAGCGAACTCTGCCGGGCAGGTACTGTGCGGTAGTGGCAACGCCGGGCGTAGTAAGACCGGCGGGACACAAAGCATTGCTTGTCGCCGTTGAGCAAACGGTCCCCTGAAAAAGTTGCAGCAGGTTCAGGAGTTGGTTGGACGCGGGACTACCCGGCAGGACGGAAAAATATTGCTGTTGCTGGGCGGCATCCGCGATGTCTGAGTTAAAGGCGACAGCCAGGAGCGGGTGATCGTAAAAGAGACCGAAGGCTCCGCGGATTACTGTTTTGCTTTTGCCGTTAATGTTCCAGGCAAAGCCCACACGCGGTGCGAAGTTGTTCGTATCCCGCGGGAATCCTTGCTGCACGTTCACTGCGTCCTGTGCTGTTTGTAAATCAGAGGCGGCGAGCGTGATGCCGGTCAACGGATCTTTGAAGCCGATGGGCGCGATCGTATCAGTCAGCTCAACGTCGTAACGCACGCCATAGTTGAGGGTAAAGTCCGGTCGAATCTTCCAACTGTCCTGGGCAAAGAACGCCAGCGGACGATTTTTAATCGCGCTGTTCGGATTGCCAAAGCCCTGGATAAACGCCGAGGGGAAACCCAGCCCGTAGGATTGCACTGGAGTCAAATCCGGGGCGGCGGCTGACAGGCTTGGAATAAATCCTGATGCAAGTGTGCTGGCGGCCACGCCACCGAAGTTGAAAAGGCCCGGGAAGTTTAATTCAAACCGCGCACTTACATTGATAAAGTTAAAGTCCCCGCCAAATTTGAAGGTGTGATTGCCCCGAAGATAGTTCAGACTATCCGTAAATTGATAACGCTTCTCGGTTCGATTAACCGGCGAAAACGGATTCGATCCCATGAAGGCCGAACCGATCACTTGAATCGCCGTGCCCGGAATTTGCGAATCGAAAGTTGCCTTGCGGCGTCCGAAATTGAAGCGCGCCTCGTTAACAACTTTATTGGAAAGCGTCGATGCCACCGAAGCAACGAAAGAAATGTCTCGCAACTTTTGAATGCCGGTGCGCGAGAAATCATTTTGCCCCAATGTTTGGTTTTGTGACTCGTCTTGAATACCGGTCAAGTCGCTCGGATTGTATCCGAAGCGCAAGGTCAAATTATTCTTACGATTGATCTGATGATCGATACGCCCTGAATAGAAACTCGTCGATTCAGAAATCGGGAAGATACGCGCGAGACTATTGAGCGGGCGAAATGCAATTGGCTGGCCAGCCGTATTGACCGTTACAAAGTTTGGCAAGATGCCGTTATTGGCAGCCGATGGAACGGGCGCACCGGAAATGAAGAAACGGCCCCCGATCACTTGACCCGCGGAGATCGCACCGCCCGGACTGCGTAACGGGCTTACGCCATTAAGTCCGATTTGGCCGCCGGATGATGCGAACGTCGCATATGTAATGGCGCGTCCAATGCGCGCGGCATCACCGCTGGCGAGTTCACCTCCAATGAAAGCAACTTGCGCCGCAGTGAGGTTCGAATAAACGTTCGAGAAAGGCAGAAACGGAGCTCCGATGGTAATGCTGCTCGTCAAACCAGCTCCGACATCGCTGGTAAAAAATCCCGACTCTTGACGACGACGTTGCTCGAAACTGGCAAAGAAGAAGGTCCGGTCCTTCTTAATTGGGCCGCCCAGAGTGGCCCCAAATTGCGCCCGCGTAAACGGCGGTTTCTTGCTGGGATTGTTATCGATCAGGGGCGCAAATGCATTCCGTGCTTGAATTGATTTGTGGCGCAGAAAGGCAAAGATGTTCCCGCGAAAATCATTAGTGCCGCTCTTCGTTACGACGTTTACAATGCCGCCCGTCGCGCGGCCAAACTCCGGCGCGTAGGAATTGGTGGCGACTTGATACTCTTGCACGGCTTCCTGACTCACGGTCGAGCGCGCGGCATTTATTGAGTTGTCCGTATAGTCAGCGCCGTCCACCTGCACGAGCGTCGAGCGTCCGCGCTGGCCACCGATGTTCAAGCCAGATGTTGGCGCCGGTCCGATAGGACGCCCGTTGTCGCGCCCCACCGTGGAGATGGTCAGCGCGAATCCGGTGGCGCTGCGCTCGTTAATGGGAAGGCTGTTGACTCGCTGCTGATCGATTGTCGAGGCTACCGCCGTGCTCGATGTTTCCACCACGTTGACTGGCGCGGTGGTCACAGTTACGGTAGCTGTTACGTCGCCAACTTCTAACGGCACGTCCTGCACTGCTGTCTGGCCGACTGTCAGCGTCACGGCGGGGATTAGCGCAGTCTTGTAGTTCGCGGCCTTAACAGTTACTTCGTATTGACCCGGCGGCAAATTAACGATCTTGTAGAAACCGTCATCGTTAGTTGTCGCTTCGCGCGACAGGTTGGTCGCGGCATTACGCGCCGTGATCGAGGCATTGGGCACGGCGGCACCGTTTTGATCGCGAACAGTTCCTTGCAGGTCGGCAGCATTCGATTGAGCTTGCGACATGGCGGCGCTCACGCAAAGCAAAACTGCGAAACAGGCTAACAGAACTCGCAACGACATTCGGTACAACTGTACCGACAAATTTCCCGACGCACTTACCGGCGGCGTCAAACTAATTAACAATCGACTATGAGGAGAGAGTAATTATGAAAGCTTTCCTTGACTCGCATATCAGCGGTTTCTGCTGGCATTGTGCGTCGACGACACCCTCGATGAGTCGCAGGCAGTTTGTACCCTAAATCCATTCGCGAGGCAAGAACTTAATGATAAGGATGGATTCGCTGCCCACGCTTACCTTACACGCGTAACAAAAGGAAAAGGTTTCGTTTGCGCGCCTCGCGTGGCGCGAGCAAGCGCGCGGCGAATCTTTTCGCTCGCACCGAACGCGCGTACGGCGACTTCGGCGAGGCCGGGAACGAATGCCGCTTTGCGCATGAGCGAACAAATTTTCAGACGCGAATCGAAAATTTCGTGATACGCAACAGAGTAGTTCACTCGCAGTTGATGCCGGCTCATTGAATTTCCTTCGAGAGATTTCGCGATCTCATTAGCCACCAAGGTGCCGCTTTGAAGCGCCATCAACATTCCACTTCCGGTGAACGGATCGATGAATGACGCTGCATCGCCGATTGCCAGCAGGCCAACCATCGGCGCGACTGAATGACGGCCAAAGCCTTCGAGCGAAACTGCCAACCATGGCGATTGCAGCCGCGCGTTCTGAAGCGTTTCCTTTGCGCGTTGATTCTGGCATATGACTTCACGCATAACGCGATCGGCGCTTGCGCCACACGCGCGAACGTCATGGGCCGAAGCGATGAAGCAAAGATTACTCAACCCGTTTTCGATATTGCTCAATCCTCCATAGCCGCCGCGATAGAAGTAAATCTCGCACGCGCCTGGCGCGACGCTCGTGTTTTCCACGTGCGCTTTGAACGCCACCATCGGCGCGCGCTCGCGTTTCGCATTCGGTTTTGAATTAAGCTGGCGCACCAGCGATCTGGAGCGGCCGGTGGCATCGATCGTAACCGCACTCAAATAGTTTGCCTGGACGCCGTTGTGCTTGATCGTAGCGCCGCGCACAGTCTCGTCTGCGACCACGAGATTTGTCACCTGAGCGTCTTCGATGACGTGCGCCCCGACATCGCTGGCGCGACGAAGCAGACACTCGTCCATCTCGGCGCGGCTTAATCCGAGCGCCACGCCGGTCGAACCGAACCATGAACTCGGCACCCGCGCGCATTTGCCGCTACGCGAATAGAAAACTGTTTCCGCGAGCTTTGCCGGACGAGCGGCGAGCATCTGATCGGCAACGCCGAGGCTTTCAAACAGCGCGACGCATTCCGGCGAGATAAACTCACCGCACAATTTCGGTCGCGGAAACTTCTTCTGCTCAACAAGCAAAACGCGCGCGCCTCGCGATGCGAGATTGATCGCGGCGCTCGATCCGGCGGGACCGCCGCCGGCGATGATGACGTCGTAATTTGAATGTTCGGTCATGATCGATTCGTGTCCGAACCCGGAGCGATAGCAATGGGATCCATACTCGATTAGATTGACGGTTGGGTCGCTACCGCTTCCCGTTCTGACACGCGCTTAAGATCAAGCGTGCCGGAAAATGCCTCTCCGCTCTCACGTTCGATAATCCCGCCTGGTGGCCAATCGTTTCCAGTTCTTCTGGCGTCCAACTTTTCAAAATTGAAAGCGCGCCATCCTCGCGAATCAGGCGATTGTGGAGGAACAAGCGGCCAATGGTCGTGTAAAAAAAATATGCGACTGGATTGCGATGCAAATCGATCACGAAGATCCCGCGCGCTGAAACCCGCGCCATCTCGCGAACAATGTCGATCGCACCTGCGTTGTCGAAATGGTGCAGCGTCAGCGATTGAATCGCGTAATCAAACGATCTATCCGGAAACGGAAGCCGAAATCCATCGCCTCTTAACGATGCGATCTCCGGGTACTCGCGCGATTCATCAAGGATCGCTTGCGCCGATCGTTCATTCAACTCAAGACCAACCAGTGAAGCGTTTCGATTGGTCTCGCGCGTCCATTTTGCAATCACTCGCAGCAATTCACCGGAGCCGGCGCCAACATCAAGCACCGAGAACGATTGCAATCCCGCACGTTCAATTTCTTTCAGCAACGAATCGCGCAAAGCGTCCGCATCGCCGAGCCATTCATTTACGCAACGCAACTCAACCAGACAACCTTCGTATTCTTCCGGCGTGTATGTGCCCTGGTCGATATTCTCGGGCTCGAGGCTGCGTTGGCGAAACTTTTCGAACATGATTCATCCACAGATTACGCAGATCACAAAGATGAGGAAATCAATTGCCACAAAAAGGCACAAGAAGCACGAAAGGGTATGACGGTTTCTACAGCTCTTTTCGCACCTTTTGTGCATTTTCGTGGCTGAATTTCTTTTGCCAATCGGTGTAATCTGCGTAATCTGTGGACTAAACCTTCCTCACCACCAGCGCGCTGTTTTTAGATCCAAAGCCAATGCAATTGCAGAGGGCGACGCGCACATCAGCTTCTCGTGCTTCGAGCGGGACGTAGTCTAGGTCACAATCCGGGTCAGGAACGTCGAGGTTTATCGTTGGCGGGATTACGCCGGTTCGCATCGCGCATAACGCCGCGCCCAGGCCCGCCGCACCGCTCGCGCCTTGCGGATGCCCGATCTGGGATTTGGTTGCGGACATCGGAATGCGATGTGAGTCGCAGTTCAGCGCGATCTTCAACGCGTTCGTTTCGATCCGATCGTTCAGCAGCGTCGAGGTGCCATGTAAGTTTACGTAATCGATATCGCTGGGATTGACTCCCCCATCTTCCATCGCCAGAGCCATCGCGCGCGCTGGTTCGTCGCCACCCTCCTGCAAACGCACGCGATGATACGCATCGCAAGTCGATCCGTAACCAATAATTTCAGCGTAGATGTCAGCGCCACGTTTCGTTGCGCGCTCGAATTCTTCCAGCACGTAAATCCACGATCCTTCGCCGAGTACCATCCCGGAACGATTGCGCGTGAAGGGCCGCGACGCGCGCTCGGGCTCATCATTCCAATCGGTAGTCAGCACGGTTAACAAATTGAAGCCGGCCAGGATACCTGGCGCGAGTGGCGCATCGACTCCGCCCGCAATCATCATCTCTTGCCGGCCCACCGCGATGTGTTGCGCCGCATAAGAGATCGCATCAGTCGAACTCGTGCATCCGGTCGAAACAACATGCGACAGACCGTGCAGGCCGAAGGCCATCGATATTTCGCTCGACAAAGTTCCATGCGTCGCGGCGGGGATGATGTAAACGCTCGCTTTCGAATGCGAGCCGCCGTTGTACCAAATCGCGTAATGATCCTCGACGAACGGCAAACCGCCACCGCCGGTTCCAATCTCAACCCCGATTTGTTGTCGTTCTTCGATTGAAAGATTCGCAGGCGCGATGCCAGCGTCGCTAAGGGCTTCACGCGCGGCAGCCAGGACCAGCGGGACCGTGCGCGGCACGTGCTTGCGATCCTTTGGTCCCAGCTCAGCTTGCCAATCAAAGTTGCGCACCTGGGCGGCGATTTTCACGGACGAATTAGAGACATCGAATGATTCGATTCGCCGGACGCCGCTCTCGCCGTTTTGAAGACCGGCCCAAAACGCTTCCCGACCAATTCCAATTGGCGTGACGCAGCCCATGCCAGTGATGACGACACGTCTAGGAGTTTTGAACTTGCTCAGCATGCTTTTCTGACGCCGGTCCGGGGACGCCCAGCATAACACCGGCAATCATTGCCAACAAAAAAGCCGGACGCGCGCCCGGCTCTTTTGAAAAGAAAACGAAAATCAGTCATTCGACTTTCGTCCCGCAGTCGTTACAGAATTTGGCGCCGGATGGCAATTCTTTTTGGCAGTTCGAGCATTTCGCCGGCACTTGTGAAGTGCCGCAATCGCTGCAGAACTTCGCTCCCGCTTGCAACGACGCGCCGCACTTGATGCATTTCTGCGTCGATGGCGCCGCCGCCGGTTCTGAACCGCCGCGTGGTTTCATCGCATCGCTCATCGCGCCCGCCATTGCGTTGCCGACTGCGAATCCCGCGCCTAGTCCCGCGCCCAAGCCTGCGCCACCGCCCGGATTTTGGGCCGCGTCGCGCATCGCCTGCGCCGCCTCGAATTGCGTGTACTTGGCCATATCGCCGAGCACGCCCATCGACGTTCGTTTGTCCATGGCCGCTTCGACTTCCTGCGGCAGCGAAATATTCTCGACGACAAATTTAGTTAACTCCAGGCCGAGCGATTTGAATTCATCCTGAAGTTTCTGTTTCGCGAAGCCACTCAACTCGTCATAGTTCGAAGCGAGATCGAGCGCCGCGATTTTTGATTCGCCGAGCGCATCAGAAAATCCGCTGACCAGCGTTCGGCGCAACTGGCCTTCGATATCTTCAGTCACAAATCGCGCGTTGGTGCCGGCGATCTGCTTGATCAATTCGCGTGGATCGGCGACGCGCATTGAATAGATTCCAAACGCGCGCAGACGCACCATTCCGAAATCCGTATCGCGCATCATCACTGGATTCGACGTGCCCCACTTCAAATCGGTGAACTGTTTTGTGTTGACGAAATAAACGTCAGATTTGATCGGCGAGTTGAAACCGGTTTTCCAGGCGCCCAACTTCGACAGAATCGGAGTATTGCCGCCCTCGACGCTATAACGTCCCGGGCCGAACACGTCAGCGATTTGTCCTTCGTGAACGAAAACGGCTGCCTGCGATTCGCGCACGATCAATTGCGCGCCGTTCTTGATTTCCTGATCGCGAACGGGAAAGCGATAAAGCATCGTGTCGCTCGAATCGTCGAGCCACTCGAGGACCTCGATGAACTGCGCGCCAGGACTAAGCCGGTCAAGAATTCCCATTATCTAGTCTCCTTTGTTGACTGCCAGCTATTATACGGTGAAAGCGCGGGCGGTGTTCAATTGCGCACCTTCTTGCTTGATTACCTCCCTCTCCCTCTGGGAGGGGCTTGGGGAGAGGGGCGAAGCTAGCGCGCCGTAAATCCCTCACCCTTACCCTTGCCCAGAGGGAATTTGGCTTGCGCTATCGTCCTGGTCCTTGCTGACGCGCGGGCCTCCGATATGCCAACGACTCGCCAGAAAACTGAGCATCGTTAACCCGCCAAAGGTATCGATCATGCTGTCATAGATCGAAGCCGTTCGCGTCGGGACAAAACTCTGATGAAACTCGTCGCTTAACGAATACACAATCACAAAAATAAGCGACACCCAAAACCAACGGTCGCGCAGAATCTCATTTGAGGAAGTTCGAAACGCTCGCGCCGCGAGCAAAGCGAGGATCGCGTACTCAGTAAAATGTCCTGCCTTGCGAAGGATGAAATGAATCGTGGCGAGCGTGGGCTCGCTCGCGTTTGGCAGCAACCAATGCAGCGGCCGGACAATAAAGGCGCCAGTGTGGGATGCCGAAAGAAGATCGCTCGAACCGATGAAAATTAGGGTGGCCCAGACGATCAGTGGGCCGTAGCGTGAGACGCGATTTGTCACAACGCGGCGGCGCCGGAAACGATCTCGATAATCTCGCGGGTGATCGCTGCTTGTCGCACGCGGTTCATGTTGAGCGTCAGAGTTGAGATCAACTCGCCCGCATTCTTTGAAGCCGCATCCATGGCCGTCATGCGCGCGCCTTGTTCGGAAGCGATCGATTCGAGCAGCGCCCGAAAGATTTGCGTCTCAACCAGACGCGGTAACAGCCGCGTGAAAATCTCTGCCGGTGGTTGCTCGTAAATATAGTCCTTAACTTCGTCCGGCGCCTTGTTTGGATCCTCCGTCTCAGTCGCGCGCGCAATCGGCAGCAGTTGTGCGGCCACGATGCGCTGACTCAGCACGGTTTTGAACTCGGCGAAGATTAGGAAAATCTTGTCGATTGTTTCGTCTTCAGTGAAACGCTTGATGATGTCGTCCGCGATTTCGAGTGCTTCGGAAAAGTCGACGCGGCCTTTGCCGGTCACACCTACGTACTCGCCGGCGACCGTTGCGCGACGGCGAAAGAAATCGCGGCCTTTTCGGCCAACGGCGATGAACTCAATATTTTTGCCGGCGTTCTCTTTCAGGAATGATTGCGCGGCTTTGATCAAGTTCGCATTGAACGCGCCGCATAAACCTTTGTCGGCCGTCACGAGCACAACGAGATACTTCTCGTCTCCGCGCGCATCCAACAGCGGATGATGAAAATCCTCGGTCGTCTGCGAAGCGAGATCGGCGAGTACTGCCGCCATCTTGTTGGCGAACGGGCGCGCATTAATCACGCGATCCTGCGCGCGCCTGAGCTTCGCGGCAGACACCATCTTCATAGCTTTGGTGATCTGCTGCGTGTTCTTGACCGACTTAATGCGCCGGCGAATGTCTAATAAATTTGCCATTGAAAATCAGTGACAAGTGACGGATGCCAAGTGACGAGAAATCTATGCCGCCAAGGCTTGCGCGCGCTCTACCCAAACTTCCTTGAAATCTTTCAGAGACTGTTCGAGATCTTTTTGGATCTCGTCGGTCACCGCTTTCTTCTCGCGCAGGTTCTGCAACACACCCGGATGTGAATTCTCGATAAAGCTCAGCAGTTCGCTTTCGAATTTGCGAATGTCTTCAATCGGCACATCATCGGCAAAGCCGTTGGTCGCCGACCAGATGATCAAAACCTGCTTCTCGACATCCATCGGTTGGTATTGCGGCTGCTTGAGGATTTCCGTCAGCCGCTGTCCGCGCGCGAGCTGTGCCTGTGTTGTCTTGTCGAGATCTGATCCGAACTGGGCGAAAGCTGCGAGTTCGCGATATTGGGCCAGGTCCAGGCGCAAACTGCCGGCCACCTGCTTCATTGCTTTGATCTGGGCCGCGCCGCCCACGCGCGAAACCGAATTGCCGACGTTAATTGCGGGCCGGATGCCGGCGTTGAAAAGATCGCCTTCAAGAAAGATTTGTCCATCGGTGATCGAAATCACGTTCGTCGGAATGTAGGCCGAGATGTCGCCCGCTTGCGTTTCGATTACCGGCAGGCTGGTGAGCGAGCCAGCGCCTTTCGCATCCGATAGTTTCGCCGCTCGCTCAAGCAGACGCGAGTGCAAATAGAAAACGTCACCGGGATAAGCTTCACGGCCGGGCGGTCGTCGCAGCAGGAGAGAAATCTCGCGATACGCCGCTGCCTGTTTGGAAAGATCGTCGTAAATAGTCAAAGCATGTTGGCCGCGATCGCGGAAGAACTCGCCCATCGCCGCCCCCGAATAGGGCGCGAGATATTGCATCGCCGCCGGGTCGGATGCAGTCGCCGCCACCACAATCGTGTAATCCATCGCGCCAAAATCCTGAAGCGTCTTCACGATTTGCGCAATCGTCGAAGCCTTCTGGCCAATCGCCACATAGATACAAATGACATCCTTGCCGCGCTGATTGATGATCGTATCAACCGCGATTGCGGTCTTTCCGGTTTGGCGATCGCCAATGATCAGTTCGCGCTGGCCGCGACCGATTGGAACCATCGAATCGATTGCTTTCAGACCGGTCTGCAAAGGCTCTTTCACCGGCTGACGATCGACCACACCCGGAGCGATTCGCTCGACCGGGTTATATTCGTCGGTCATGATCGGGCCGCGTTCGTCGACCGGATTTCCCAGCGCGTCAACAACGCGACCGACCATTGCCTGGCCCACCGGTACCTGCATGATGCGGCCCGTGCGCTTCACGAGATCGCCTTCTTTGATCTTCTGAAAGTCGCCGAACAGCACGACCCCGACCTTGTCTTCTTCCAGGTTCAGCGCCAGCCCGCGCACGTCGTGGGGAAACTCGAGCAGCTCGACCGCCATGACTTTCTCCAGACCGTGAACTTCGGCAATGCCGTCACCGACTTTGATCACGGTGCCGACTTCGGCAACCGTGACGCCGGTTTCAAAGTTCTCGATCTGCTGGCGAATGATTTCGTTGATTTCGTTTGCTTTGATTGGTTCCATAATAGTAACGATGAACGATGAAGTAGGAATGATGAATTCCAAACGAATCGTTCATCGTTCCGCGCTCATCATTCTGCCTTGAGTTTAGCCTGCCATCTTTTCCTTAATCTGCTGCAACTGACTGCGCACCGATCCGTCATAAACCGTCGAGCCTATGCGCGTCACGAGTCCACCGATGATTTCCGGATCAGTAGCAAAGTCGATGCGCACGTTCTTTCCCGTCAGCTCCGCGAGCTTGTCACGTAGTTTCTGCTGGTAAGGTTGCGGAACCTCGCGAGCCGTAGTGACTGTGGCGGAGACCATGCCCGCGCGTTCGTCGAGGATCTGCGCAAACTTGCGATTGATTTCCGCGAGATCCGTTAGCCGTTGATTCTGCAACAGCACCTTCAGAAAATTGATCGTGGTCGGACGCGGCTGGGCCATTTCGATCAGGCGGTTAAGCACTGCTCGCTTCTTGTCCAGAGCGATCGTGGGATTCGCAAATACTTCGCGCAGATTTGCGTTCGCGCGTAGCAGCTCTTCCCAAACCCTCAGTTCGTCTTGAACTTCGGGAGCCTCGCTGCGCTGAATCACAACGTCCGCGAGCGCCGTCGCATAGCGCCGCGCCACTGTTTGCACACTCATCGCGCGACCCCCATTTCGTCGATGTTTCGCGCGATCAGTCGGGCATCGTCTTCAAGCTGGATGTCTTGCTTGATCATATCTTCGGCGAGGCGAACACTTTGTTCAGCCGTGAAGCGGCGCAGATCTTTCTTCGCGGTCTTGGCGGCGTTTTCAATATCTCTCTGCCCCTGCGCCGTCAGTTTTGCGATCTCAGCTTCAGTCGAACGCGCAATTCGCTCGCGCTCTGCGGCGGCTTCCGTTTTCGATTTTTCTTTAATCGTCGCGACCTGATTGTCGAGTCCGGAGAGGCGTGCTTCTACCTCTTTCAACTTGGCCAGCGCCGCATCGCGCTCGGCGCGCGCTTTCTCGAGTTCGGCCTTGATACTTTCGCGGCGCGCGCGGAATGCATCACCCAACTTCGCTTTGCGGACAAGAATGTAAACAAGCAGGGCGACGAAGATAAATAGATTCACGAACTTCCACAGCTCAAAGCCGGGATAGTCCCACCACTTCGTCGTCTCGGAAAATGCAAAGCAAAGATTCATCGCCAAACTCATTAGTTCATGTCCGCGCCGCTCAAAGGACGGCTTAGTACGCGGCTGCCAATCTCGACCGCGATGCTACGCGATTCAGTTTCTAAAACTGCGCGCGCTTCGGCGGCCTGCTGTTGAATCGCCTCTTTTTCGTGCGCGATTGATTGGGCCAACTGCTCACGCATCTCGTTCAGCTTCTGTTGGCGCTCTTTCAACTCTTCGGCGCGCTGCGCTTCCGTTAGGGCGTAGGCTTCGCCGCGCGCTTGTCTCAGCGATCGCTCGTACTGCGACATTTTTTCGGTGACGCTCTCCAGGATCTCTTCGGCTTCAGTCAGGCGGCCGCGCGTGCGTTTTTCGCGCGAAGCCAGGATCTGGTTGATCGGTTTGAAGAGCGTGGCGTTCAGCACGTACACCATCACCAGAATGATGACAACATGCAGAATAAGCGTGCCGTCAGGCACAAGTTGAATTGAGTTTTCGGCGAAGCCGAGCGGAAACGACATCGATTGTTCTTAGCTGGAGAATTAAGTTTTCAGATCGTTGAAATCCGAGATCTGAAATTCGGTTTCACCGAAGTCTCGATGATCTTCCTCGACCACAGTGACCCAAGCTTGAGTGCGTTCAAAGCCTTGAAGGCTAACATGCCGTTTTTCCGTGCGTCAAGCGCGCCTTCAACGCTCCTTGACATCGTGTTGTTGCGCCATTAGGCTAAGTCTTTTCTTTGAACTGGAGAATTCTGATCTATGCCGAAGCGAACCTTTCAACCGAACAATCGCCGCCGCGCCAAGACGCACGGATTCCGCGCGCGCATGGCGACCAAGAACGGCCGGCTGGTACTGAAACGGCGCCGCGCCAAAGGCCGCAAGCGACTCACTCCGTCGCATTACTAATCCATTGAATTCGAGCCTGGCCGTAAATTCGAATGCGACGCCGCAGAAGGTCAGGCATGCGTTGCCAAAGCGTTGCCGGCTGCGCGCGCGGGCCGAATTCCAAAAAGTTTACGCCGAAGGGCGACGTTATGACGGCCGTTTGATGGCCGCTTTTTTACGCGCGAATGACTTGGCGGAACATCGCCTGGGTCTTACCGCTTCGACCAAGGCCGTCGGAAAATCAGTCGACCGAAATCGCGCGCGCCGACTGTTGCGGGAAGTTTTTAGGCGCAGCGGAAATGAACTGAACGCGCTCCGGCATCGATACGATTGGGTGATAAACGCAAAGCGATCGCTGCTGAGTTCGAATGAAGAACTTCGCTTTCGCGAGTTTCGTAGGATTGTTGAGCAGTTGGCGCGGGACGAGAAGTTGTCTCCCTCTCCCCCTCGGAGAGGGCTGGGTTGAAGGCTTGGCGTGTCAGAAGCCCGACCGTCAGGGAGGGCATGTCTGTCGAGAGTTGCCCTTGCTTACGCGCGGGCTTCTGACACGAGGCGGTAAGCCATGCGGTTTATTTTGATTTCGCTTTTGAAGTTCTACAAAGCGGTAATCTCGCCGTGGTTGCCACCGTCTTGCCGGTTCGTTCCGACCTGTTCTGAGTACGCGCGCGAAGCGATTGAACGACACGGCGCAATCAAGGGAACAGGCATGGCGATTTGGCGACTGTTGCGCTGTCAACCGTTTTGCGCCGGTGGTTACGATCCGGTGAAGTAGTTCTAGTTTCTAATGAAGTCACAACAAAGATTCCTCCTGGCTCTCGTCGCTTCGGCGGCGGTTCTTATTCTGTGGAATTATCTTTTCCCTCCCGTCAAGCCGCCGCAGCCAAACGCTAACGCGAATGCGAACGCCAACCTTCAGCAGTCAGCTTCGCCTTCGCCGTCATCAACAGCAAAGGCCACAGCGACTGCAACCGTGACGCCGACTCCGGCGCAGGCCGCGGCGGCGCCGACACCAACTCCGGAAACAGTTCCGCAAAGAAAGCTGCGCATCGTCACGCCGCTCTACGAAGCTACGTTCGATACGCGCGGCGCAGTCGTCACGAGTTGGATTCTAAAGAAGGTCAAGAAAAGCGATGGCAGCCTGCGTGACGTTTATGCCACTGCCTCGACAAAGAACAACCCGAAGCCGCTCGAGCTGATCGCTACACCACCTCCGGGAGTTGCGCCGGATCAACTCTTTCACCCGCTTCAAGTCGTGACTGGTGACGCAGCATTTGACAGTGCATTAGCCAGCCGCAATTACCGAACGTTTGGCCCAAATACCGAATCTGGCGATGAAACTATCAATGTCCCCGGTGGTTCGACGCAGATTGATTTCGTTATCCACGATGGCGCCACGGGCCTCGATGCAACCAAGCGCCTGACGTTCTTTGCCGATCGATACATCGCGGAAGTCGAGCTAAAGCTCACTCATAATAATCAGCCCGTGCCGCAGGCCCGACTTGCTATCGGCCCAAACATCGGCGATCAAAGTATCGAGCACTTCAGTTTTTATTCGTATGCGCCCGAAGGCATCGCGATGGTCAACGGCGGGGTGCGCCGCATCAACGCTTTGGAAGTGCACGCCGATAAAATCAGCAACGGTGTGTTTAGTTCGCTATTCGAATGGCTCGGCTTGAAATCGCCCGTGACGAAGCCGCCCGATCGCGAGCCAATCGAAGGGCAAGTTCAGTGGGCGGGAGTTGACGACACTTACTTCGGCATGGTGGCGGTGCTGTCCAGGCCGACAAGTGGCTTGGAATATCGGATCGAAGACCGAACTATTCGTCGGTCCCAAGGATCATCGATTGCTTGATGAAGCCAGTAAACAGATCGCCACAGCCGGCGGATCGGCAGTCGATCTCGGCAACGTGATCAATTATGGTTTTTTTGGCAGCATGCGCCGGTTTCTCGCCGTGCCGATTCTGTGGACCATCGACAAGCTGCAAAGGCTGACGCGCAGCTACGGCATTGCGATCATTCTCTTTACAATCTTCATCTATTCGCTTTTCTTCCCGCTCAAGTGGCAGTCATCGCGCAAGATGAAAAAGGCGCAGAAGTACGCGCCGCGCATGAAAGAGCTGCAGGAAAAATTGAAAGGGATGAAGCAGAGCGATCCGCGCATGAAAGAGCTGCAGATGGAGCAGCTGCGTTTGATGAAGGAGGCGAATCCGCTGGGCGGATGTCTGCCCTTGCTGATTCAGATGCCGTTTCTGTTTGCACTCTACACGGCAATTACGATCTCGATCGACTTTCGCCAGGCATCGTTTTTGTGGATTCCGGATCTATCTGCGCCTGAGCCCTACATTCTGTATTTCCTTCGCGTGCTGCCCGTCATGTTCTGTGGGTCGATGATCGTGCTGCAATTGCTGACGCCCGCGCCATCCGCCGACCCGCTGCAGCGAAAGATGATGGCCGTCGGCATGCCGCTCTTCATGCTGTACATTTTGTGGAGCGCGCCGTCGGGACTCTTGCTCTACTGGCTGGTTGGAAACATCGTCGGCTTCCTGCAACAGATGATTATTAATAAGTTGACGAAGGAAGAAGCACCGCCGCCGGACGAGAAAGCTACGAAGAAGAAGCCCAAGAATTTGAAGCCGGCCGAAGCGTGAGATATGCGGTGGGAGGAAATATGGTTAAAGCAAAGAAACATCAAGTGAAGTTCAAGGCGCACAAGAAAGTGGGCAACCGGTAGAGGTAAAATTCAAAACGAAAAAAGGAAAGCCGGTTGACTTTGTCGCGAAAAAAAAGGTGGAGAAAGTCGTGGAGGTGAAATTTAAGGCGCGCGACAAAAAATAGCGCGATCACCTTAGCCGCTATTAAGCCGCGTCGCGGCAGAATGTTTATAGCACGCGGCCAATATTTGTTTTGAGACTCCGTAGGAGCGACATATTCGATCGCCCGTAAACGGACTCGCGAAATTCGTTGAGAGTGGTTCTATAAATATCTCGTCCCTATCGGGACGAAAGCCGGCTGGCCAAACAATCGATGAGGATCAATACTGCGTCTTACTCGCGCGTGCCCTCCCTGACGGTCGGGCTTCGGACACCGCGTAATGCAGCCTCACCACTCCATCAGAGAATTTCTTAACTGAAATTAATTTCAACGGAATCGTACGATGACGTGGTGCGATTAGCGGAATGCCTTCGCCGATGAGAGTCGGGATCACGTGAATGATGAATTCGTCGATTGCGCCTTCATCCAAAAACGATCCGATAATGCCACCGCCGCCCATCATCCAAATGTCTTTTCCTTTTTGTGAGCGAATGCGCTTCGCGAATTTCTTGATTGGCTCTTTGACAAACTCAAATCCAAAGAGAACTTTCTTCGGTGGCTTGCGAGAGAAGGCGTAGTGCTTAGCTCCGGCAAACATGTCCGGCGTGGCCTTTCCCTCTTTCACAAACTTCAAGCTCATGTCGTACGTCTTCCGTCCGAAGAGAATCGTATCGATCGACTTCCAGAACTTGCCCATCCCGTAGTCGCCGGCGGTCGCCGGTCGATCCAGCCAATCAACCGCGCCATCTTTGCGCGCGATGAATCCATCGGCGCTGGTAGCGATGTAGACGATGATTTTTCGTTTGCCCATAGTCGGTGACTATGAGCAATTAAAGCGCGCGCAGAGATTTTTGTGAAGAGTGCGGAGTGCTTTGTTAGTGTTTTGCTGTTGTAGGTGATAACAAAACGGTTTGATGAAACGGTTCTTAGTCCCCTCTTAATCGCAAGACGGGACGAAATATCTATAGCCTAATGGCCCAACAAAATTGAGCAAGCTCCGTAGGAGCGAAATATTATCGAGCGAGTCACATTTCGCTCCTACGGAGCTAGGGTCGTTGGATCGAGCTGTTGCTATAAACATCCAGCTCCTACGGAGCGAAACGATCGCGACGGTTGTATGGTGTTCTTTCCTTGCACTCGGCAAGAATGTTATTCCAGCACCACACGAACGGAGCACCACCTGCAAAGACGCAGAGAAAAACCGCAAAGTAAGACACTATGGAAGAGCGCGAAGTTAGGTGGAAACGCTTAGCGAGTCTTACGGACCGGGCGCCGCTGTAAGTGCAGGAGCACCGGCTTCACAATTCCGAACCGACTGTCTTTCGACCAGGACGTTCGATATTTCTTTTGGAAGTCTCAGCGGCCGCGCCACCAGCACCGGACAGGGCGCTTGCCGGAGCACTCGATCGACGTTCGATCCAAACAGAGTTTGAATTCCAAAGCCCGCGCCGTGCGCGCCGATGCACACCAGATCGATTTCGTTGCGCTGCGCGTAGTTGAGAATTTCGCGATAAGGTTGGCCTTCGCTAATCACATTCTTGATCGTGCACCAGAGATGAGCTTCGTCGGGCACGACTTTTTGCAAGCGACGCGCAGCTTTGTGATAAACGCCTTCCTTGCCCAGCGGGTACCAGGAAATTTCCGTCTCGTTAAGAGTGAACGGCGGCAGAACATGCAGCAGATGCAGCTCAGCCTGATACTCCTGCGCAACCAGCAAACCCAACTTCAGAGCCAGTTCAGAGTAGTCAGAAAAATCGTACGCCACGAGCACGCGCTTCAATCCGATCTCTCTTCCTGCCCCTTTGATCCAATCGCGTTCGTCGCTGTGCATCACCATCACCGGGCATGGCGCGGTGCGACAAACCGACTCGGCCACTGAACCGAGCAGCGCCGCACGATGCGGCCGGCGACGCGAACGCATCACGATCAAATCGACGCCGGACTTTGCAGCTTCCCGCGTGATGCAATCGCCGGGATCGTCGCAACCCAGCACAACGGATTGCCAGCCGAGCGTTTTCAGCTCGCCATGATCGGCATGCTTGAGCAGAGCCTGCTCCATTACCTCCGCAGGTTTCACGGAAACGCCGTCCGAGTTGTCGCTCGCGCTGTCTTGGCAATACATCTGAATGAATTGAGCTTCGTAGGCGCGCGCGAGCGCCACGCCGTAACGCAAAGCAGTTTCTGAATCCGCCGTAAGATCAGTTGGGCAAAGAATTCGTTTGATTCTCATAAGCTGCAACAGGGATTCGGGACTCTCTGTACCTCGCTAAGCCTTGAGCAATGACCGTGCCGGGTTCAGCCCGCTCAAGAAATGAAGCAAAGTGCGCTGCGCTTGGTCAGCTCGCCTTCACGTTCAGCGAATCTTGTGGCCTTTTACTCAGCTTCGTGGGAAAGATTGCTCATGAAAATCGGGAGCAGATAACTCGAATTGCCAAACCTGATCGGTCGGTGTTTCAGTCATCAATCTGCCACACTTTGTCCGAGACGTTTCTTTCTAACGCTTCCGGGCTGGTCGCCGAAGCCAATCCGTGTTCATAAAAGCGGGATCGTAAGTCATCAAACCAAAGTAGTCGTCGTTAACTTTGATCTTACGCAGATCGAGCGCCTTGATCGTTTCGCTTTCGATTGGCAGCTTGTATTGTTTGCCGGTGCGATTGTCCGTAATGGTCAGTGTGTCATCCATCGCGTTTCTCTTTTCTCAAGGAGTGCAAAAGGCCTTCGCCGCCACGCTTAGAACGTGCGCGACGTGAAGACCTGTAATATATAACTTGAGACGAAGTTTTTTGAACTCGTGGATTTAGTTGGCTCCGGGCACCATGTGAGCTTCGAGCTCGCCCGCGAACTGAAACTCGCGAAGTTCGTTGACTCCCGCGACTAGTTGAGTGCGCACCGTAAAATTCGCAACCTTCAAACGCTGGGCCGGAATGCAGTGGAACGAAACCACGAGGTTTTCTTTCACCGGCGCGTTGCCTTTGTAGACGAAGGTGCAAGCTTCTCCGCGAGCCATTGCTGCGTCGTCATGAACGAAAAGATATTCGCCTTTCAGAATTACTCCTTGCAGTCTTACCGGCTGGTTGAACTGAGTTGTCGCCTTTTGGCGTTTGCTCGCGTTCGCCGCTTTGCTGCCTACAAACGAGCTGCTGCTAAGCGCGACAACGCCAAGCAAGGTTACAAACAAAAGCAGACTCTTCATGATCATTCTCCTTTTCAAACTCCAAAGTTTGTTGCCATCGGCGCAAAATCATTCGATGAAGTGCAATGGACGTGCCGATGTTTCCGCTAAGAAATGCACAGGAAAACCGGTGGACGAAAGCTGCGATGCGCAATCTTTCGCATTCGACGTGTGAAAGGTCGCAGGTTGGACCAACAGCGAAAGTGATCTCCCGCACATTCGCGGCGATGACGCGCAGGGAATAAATATTGCTCAATCAATGATGCGCAGGATCGCTTGCTCGATGGCGCCTATGGAATTTGTCAGGAATGCGGCAGCCAGATTGGCGGAAAACGTTTGCTGGCTGATCCAGCCGCGCTCTTGTGCCTGGTTTGTCAACAGATGACGGAGCAAGAGTCCGCGCGAGGATTGTTCGCGCGCACTCTGTAACCGAAGATTGGTATGCGTGAACAACTAACAACGATCCAACCATTGGGCAGCGTTGGCAATTTTGCGGCTAAGGCGAATCCGTCACGGCTCGATGTCGCAACGCGCTGCAAAGATTTGAAGCACATGATCGGCAACACGCCGCTGTTGGCCCTCCGCTTTCTCTATCGCGGCAAGTCGCTGGTAATCTACGCCAAAGCCGAACACATCAACATGACTGTTGACGGCAAGCCAAAGCCCTCCGCAAGCAAACTCTAGTAGAGTGCTCTGCGATCCTCATACGATCGACTGCGCGGACTTCATTGCGACTCCAATCAACCTTACGCTAAACTTTGCGCATGACTTCCTATGAAGAAATTCTGGAATCGGCCAAGCAGCTTTCTTCGGTAGAGCGGTTACAGTTGGCGGATGCCTTGCTTGCCGAAGAGTTGGGATTTGGCATGTGGCGCGCCCGCGAAGATGTCGCGGACGCCGAAGGCTATGTATCGGATCTGCGCGAAGAAGAGATACTGATGCCTGAGGAGTTTTTCGAACGAATCAAGTTATGAAATTACCCAAGTTAACAGCCGTCATCGAAAAAGAAGGTAAGTGGTACGTCGCGACATGTCCCGAGTTGGGAGTTGCCAGCCAAGGGCGTACTGATGAAGAGGCGGAAGCAATGCTTCAGGAAGCTGTCGAGTTGTTGCTCGAAGAGGCTGACGAAGCCGAAGTCAGGCGGCGACTTGATCGAGGTGTGAAAGTAAAACGACTGGAACTCGTTCATGCCTAAGCTGCCTTCCTTGTCCGCACGCCAGGTGTGCGGGATCCTTGAGAAGCACGGCTTCGCGATCATCAGGCAAAAAGGAAGTCACATCATCCTCCGAAAACAACTCCCGGATCGTGGAATCACAGTTCCCGTGCCGAATCATTCTGAAATTGCAAAAGGCACGCTCAAGAGCATCATCAATCAAAGTGAGATTCCTCAGTCAGCATTTCTGAAATAGTAACAAAACAAATTGCGCCGCCGAGATTGCTCTCTGGCGGCGCTTCAAGTTAACGACCGCGTGGGTCGAGGAAACGCTTTAACTATCTCGGAGTTTGATTGCGGCGCCCGAAATGTTCGTGATTTGCCCGGCGCGCCTTAATCATTTCTTCCATCTTCGCTTTTTGTTCCGGCGTTAGCAGCGCGGCTAACTGAGTCCGTGTTGCCTTTCTTGTTTCCATCAGCTGACCCCGTAATTCCTTTGCGCGAGCCTCATCGTTCGCATCCAGAGTGCCAGCGCGTCTCTTCTCCATCAGTTGACGAAGTTCCCGTCGCTGCGCCTGCGTGCTCTGAGAGTTGGTTTGCATGAGCGAGCGCGCCTGCTGCTTCTGCTGATCGGTCAGGTTCAATTGCCGCAATGCGCCGAACATTCCCATGCGCGCCCGACGACGCATCATGCGTCGCGCAAACGCGGGCCGTTGCGGTTGCTGGGCAGTCGTTGCTGGATTGTTTGGCTGCGCCTGCTGCGCGAAGACTGATCCGCCGGCGACCAGCCCAAACATCAACCCGGCGATCGTAAGTTTGTTGCGTAAGAACATTTTGATTACTCCTTCAGGGGATAAATATTAATTGCGCGCTCCCAAGATTCTCATCAGGAGCGATGCGTATTCTTAGACGCGATGACTGCGTAGCTGGTCTGGAGAAGTTTATTGGTGAAGTTTGCGCGGTCCGCGCATTATCGCGCAGGGCTCTTTTTGCTGCTGCAACCGCAGCCTTCGCCGCATGAACTCGCGCTCATGCGCCTCGTGAGTTTCATCGAAGATAGCCGCAGCCACCCGCGCCAGCCGATGTATGCTGAGGCTGAGACGAGCGCGATTCCTGCCGCAATGATTTGCCAGTCAAACTTCATCATTAACTAAACCCAAGTAAGTGACCACCCTGATAAGTTATGAAAGAAGCCACGTACGCAAGCACGAGCATGTAACTAACCATAAAGATCGGCCAGCGCCAGGAGTTCGTTTCGCGGCGAACAATGGCGACCGTCGACATGCACTGACAAGCGAGCAGGAAAAAGATCATCAGCGAGAGCCCGACTAGCGGTGTCCACAACGGCGAGCCGTCGGTGCGCTTGGCGTTGCGCAGCGCGTCGACCAGCGATGACGATTTGTTTTCCGGACTCTCGCCGACGTTGTAAACGATGCTGAGCGTCGAGATGATCGTCTCGCGCGCGGCGAATGATGAAATCAAGCCGATGCCGATCTTCCAATCGAATCCGAGTGGCTTGATTGCCGGCTCGATCAATCGACCAGCGCGTCCGGCAAAACTGTTTTCGATCTGAACTGCCTTGCCGCCGTCGGGTGAGGACGGGGCAGAACCTCCGCGCGGAAAAGCCATCAAGGCCCAAAGCAAAATCGAAATCGCGAGAATTACAGTGCCCGCACGCTTCAGAAAGATCGAACATCGGCTGAACAGTGCGTGGCCCACGTTTCCGAAATCGGGGACTCGATACGGCGGCAGTTCCATCACAAACGGCGGCGGCGGCGCATTGAGAATGGTGTGCTTCAGAATCCAGGCCACGACAATCGCGACGGCAATGCCCAGAATGTACATCGCCAGGATGATCACCGCGCCCAGCGAAATCACTCCCAGGACTTTACGGCCAGAAAAGAAAGCGGCAATCATCAACGTGTACACCGGTAGCCGTGCAGAGCAACTCATGAAGGGCGCGATCATGATCGTGGCGATGCGATCCTTTGGATTTTCGATCGTGCGCGTCGCCATGATTCCAGGTACAGCGCAAGCAAAGCTGCTGAGTAACGGCACGAAGGCCTTGCCGTGCAAACCAACCGCGCGCATCAGGCGATCCATCAAAAACGCCGCGCGCGCCATGTAGCCGCTGTCTTCCAAAATCGAGATGAACAGAAACAGCAGAAGGATCTGGGGCAGGAAAGCGAGCACGCCGCCAACGCCCGCGATGATTCCATCAGTTAGGAGATCGGTGAAGATTCCCGCAGGCAAGTGCGCTCGGACCGCGTCACCCAACGCGCTGAAAACGTTGTCGATCAGGCTCATCGGCAGCGATGCCCACGAGAAGATCGCCTGAAATACGAGCAGCATCACCACGATGAGAACGACTGGCCCAAGTATTTTGTGCGTGACCACGCGGTCGATGCGTTCGCTGATCCCAGGCTTTCCTTCGTCAGTCGATTCAACCGCGTCAGAGACGATTCGTTCGATCAAAGCGTAGCGCTTGATTAGTTTTGTTTGGTGATCCTTCCAATCGGCTCGATCCCCCTCTCCCGTTGGGAGAGGGGAAAGGGTAGAGGGTCTGCCGCCTCGTAAACCCTCACCCTGGCCCTCTCCCAATGGGAGAGGGAAACGCATCGGAAGGGTTTCGATCAGATTGAGCACTCTATTGGCTAAGTCTCCCAATCCTCGTCGCTGCTTGGCGACAACCGGCACGACCGGAACTCCTAACGCGTCGCTTAACTTCTCGACATCAATCTTCAGTTTGCCGCGCTCAGCGAGATCGAACATTGTTAGTGCAATCACGATCGGTTGTTTTGTCTCGATCAGTTGCGTCGCGAGATACAGATTGCGAACGAGGTTAGTCGCGTCGACGACTACGATGATCGCATCCGCGCTCCTGCTCTTTGGGCCACGTCCCAACAAAACGTCACGCGCGATCTCTTCGTCCAACGATGTAGCAGCCAAACTGTAAAGTCCCGGCAGATCGATCAAGCGCGCCGGCGGCAGCTCAGGCGAGAGCGTCCACTGGCCCATTTTGCTTTCGACCGTGACGCCGGGGTAGTTCGCAACTTTTTGTCGCAGGCCGGTGAGTGAATTGAACAAGCTGGTCTTGCCCGCGTTCGGATTACCCGCAACCACGATCGTCAATTCACGCGCGCGATTAGCTTCAGCCGGCAGCGCGGATTGCTCAATTACAAGTGTATCCAGAATGGCACTCATCTAATTGTCGAACAGTGAAAGGAAAGGCTATTCGCCGAGTGTAACCTCAATTGCCTGAGCTTCGACGCGGCGCAGTGCGAGGTGATAATTGCGGATACAAACCTGAATTGGATCGCCGAGCGGAGCGGCTTTCACGACGCGCACAGGCGCACCGGGCACCAGGCCCATCTCCATCAGTCGCAGGCCGTGCGCTCCGTTCATTTCGACGGAAGCCACGCGGGCGGTTACATCTTTTGGCATCGTGTCCAGGGTCATCTCAGGCTTTCCTACTCTCCTCAATTTCCCTCAATATTGAAATTCACTTTCAATATCAGTCGCGGCTTTTAGAGCAATTGGCAGGCCGCTACGGTTGCTAGAATTTGAGCAACAATACTACGTGCAATCGCCGACTGTCGGAACTCTCTTCGCGAGCCTGCGGAATTCTGCGACCTTGCTCGGCATATTCCCCACTAGTGCGCGGTAAGAGAGGAGAAATCACGAGGTTTTGCATACGCATTTGTTATTTTCCGTCAACTCAATTCATTTAAGTTCGAGTGTTGCAGGGGAAGCCGAGCCTGATCGGAACCCTGGACTGACGATTTTGCGAAGCAGCGATTGTCGAAGCTGGAGTCGCGGGATTGAGACTTCAACTTGCACGTCATGTTGCTTTGAGTCGGTCAATGCGCTCGGCCGTGCAAAGGGATGTTGACGGGCTCGACGATCGGTATGAATCCACCGGCTGTGACGAATCAAGGTTTGATGGCCACCTTCAGGACGCCGCCGGCTCGCTCTCCAAAAGTCTGTAGCCTTCCGCAATTTGATCGAGCGAGAACCTATGCGTCAACAGCGGAGTAAGATCCACGCGACCGCTCCGAACAACTTCCATCAAACGTCGCATCCGTTCTTTTCCGCCTGGGGCTTGTGCAGATTTGTTGAGGAGCAAAGATCGCAAAAACTACTACCGGCCCTGCCGCACATTGCACTGCTCCTGAAACAGCCTCAGCGACACTCACTCAAGCTAACATTTCACGGCTAACTTAGGCGGATATGTCATGTGCTAACGACCAGTCACATCACAATCAAAATTCTTGACAAAGTATTGGGGCGTTCCGTAAAATGCCGCGCCATCGAGTTTGGTCTTTATATTTTATGGTCAGACCTTTTAATAACTGTTGAGCGTCACCAAGCGCAGATCAAGGTTTGGGCATTCGTCAGTGCTCGGCGGTGATCCGTTTGGATGGTCATAGTCCGTCATCCCCGAGATTCTCTGGTCGATAAACTTCGAAGCGCAAGGCTTGCTTGCATAAGCAATCTTTCGAATTAACGCGGAAGAAAAGCTCGAGCAAATCTTTCCATCACAAGGAGACTTTACCAATGCGAAGCAAGAGTTCCATATTCTTCGCCCTGCCCGTAGTACTACTCTCGGCAGTGCTCGTCTACGGACAAGGCACGAGCGGCACAATTCTGGGCACCGTGACCGATCCCCAGGGCGCCGTCATAGTCGGCGTTACCGTGTCCGTCAAAAATCTCGATACCCAACGTCAGCGTCAAGTGACCACCGACAGCAGTGGATACTATCGCGTTGAGGCTTTGCCAGTCGGCCGATATGAGGTGCGAGCCGAGCGACAAGGTTTTAAGGTGACACTGAGTTCCTTGACGCTCACTGTTGCAGAAGAAGCCGTGACGAATTTCAAGATGGAAGTCGGCTCCTTAAGCGAGCAGGTCATAGTCACCAGCACGGGCACCGAGGTGGAAACCACGACCGCCACGATGGGAGGCTTGGTTGACGAGAAAAAGATAAGAGACTTGCCACTGAACGGCCGGAGCTTCGATCAATTGATTTATCTCCAGCCGGGAGTCACGGTCGCCACTTCTGCAGGGGCCAGTCCGAATCAGGGCCGGGGCACCAAGTTCTCAGTTAGCGGAGCGCGCCTTACTTCCAATCTGTTCATGCTTGACGGAACCGACATGAACGATTCGCAGAACTTTACTCCTGGTGGCGCCGGCGGACAGATGTTTGGCGTGGAATCGATCAAGGAATTCAAAGTAATCACCCACAACGCCCCCGCCGAATATGGACGGTCGATGGGCGGGATTATCAACGCGGTCAGCAACACCGGTACCAACAACTTCCACGGAGATGTTTTTGAATTCCTGCGCAACTCCGCGCTCGATGCGAAGAACTTCTTTGACAGTCCCACCGATCCCATTCCGCCATTCAAGCGCAACCAATTTGGCGGTGTCATCGGTGGGCCAATGGTACTGCCGCGCTTTGGTGAAGGCGGTCCCGCCGTTGGCTACAACGGAAAAGATAAGCTCTTCTTCTTCGCCAACTATGAGGGTTTACGAGAGAGCTTGGGAGTGACTCACTTTGCTCAGGTGCCCGATGCCGATGCACGGGCGGGACGGATCATCGATCGAGTCACCGGCAAAGTAACCACAGTTACGATCAATTCAGCCGTGGTTCCTTATCTTAATCTGATTCCTCAGGCCAATGGTTCCGCCACGGCCACACCAGGAGTCGCGATATTGCAGTTCAGCAACCAGCAGCCCGCCCATGTTAATTACGTAACCGGGAGGATCGATTGGAACCGCACGTCGAAGGATTCCTTGTTTGGGCGGTACACCATTGATGACAGCACAAAGCTGCGGCAGGATGCGCCCGACCACGTGCTGGGGTTATTTGCCGAGAACGAAGGTCACCGAAACCAATATATTACGTTGCAGGACACGCGAATTCTTTCATCGACTAAGGTGAATCAACTTCGGTTTGGATTCAATCGTTCGACGCTGCACGTGGACTTGGTTAACCAGGCAAATGTGCCGGCGTCGCTGTCGTTCATCCCGGGTCAGCCCTTCGGGCACATCAGTATCACAGGCATGTCTCCTGTCGGAACCGTGGTGAACGATCCGCGGGCGTTCTATATGAACTCATATCAACCATCGGATGATTTCAGTGTTACTCATGGTAATCACGCTTTTAAAACTGGCGTCTTCATCGAACGATTCCAGTGGAACACGAGCGCCTTTAATCGCATCGGCGGCGATTATTCTTTTGCTTCACTGAGCGACTTCCTTACAGCCAAAGTGAAGTCAGCAGTTGTGCCTTTCCCCGGCGCCGATCCACATCGAAGCATCCGGGCGACACTATTTGCCGGTTACTTTCAGGATGACTGGCGGGTCCGAAGGCGTCTCACGCTTAACCTTGGCCTGCGCTACGAGTTGACGACTGTGCCTACGGAAACACACGGTCGGTCATCATTCTTACTTTCGCCATCGGATACTGCTCTACAGATCCACACGCCGTTCGCGGGAAACCATAACAACTTTGCGCCCAGAGTAGGGTTCGCATGGGATGTCACTGGCGATGGCAAGACCAGCGTCCGCGGCGGCTTCGGAATATACTACGATCAAATTTTGCTGAACCAGTTCCTCAACCTTTTTGACCGCAATCCGACGCCAGACCTGAAAGGCGGCTGGCTCTCGGTAACCCTTCCGATTACTTCACCGTCCGTGCCAGCATCGTTTCCAAATCCGCCTAGTGCCGCTCAAATCCAGGCAGGGTGCGCCGCAAAACCGGGTGCATGTTTCTCTCTACAGAATGTCGTCTTCGGTAATTTCAAAACTCCTTACTTGTATCAATACAGTTTGGAAGTGCAACGACAAATTGCAAAAAACCTGGTGGCCTCCGTCGCTTATGTGGGATCTCGGGGCAAGCATCTGGTTGAACGAATCGAGGGGAACACTCCCGTTCCAATTGTGTTGCCGGGCGGAGTACCTTGCAACGCGGGGGCAGTTAGCGCCACGAACCCAATTCTTCCGGCAGGCACTCTCTGTACTCCAAAGACCGCGACCAGAAGAAATCCGAATTGGGATGCTATGCAAACGCGCAGCTTGAACGGACTTTCCTGGTACGACTCGATGCAGGTATCAGTGCTCCGGCGATTTTCGGCCGGTCTACAGGTGCAAGGAACTTACACTTGGAGCAAGTCGCTCGACACGAGTGCTGGTCTTTTTAGCGAGGAAGCGGACAACGCCGCGACCGGGGTTGAGATTCCCGACAATATTCGCAACGAGAAGGGCCTCTCCAACTTCGACGCTCGGCATAACGGCGTTATCAACGTGCTTTATGAACTGCCATTCGGAAAAACTCTTAAAGGCGCAGGCCGGCAGTTGCTCAGTGGATGGCAAATCGGAGGGATTGGAACCTTTGTCAGCGGTAATCCCTTTACAGTTGAGAACTCCGGCAATCGCTCGCAAGATCAGGCGACGGGATCGAACTTCGCCGACCGTCCGAATCTGGCCGGCCCAAGCAACAATCCTACGTCCGGGGTTTCCACCGGCTGCACTTTCGGGACGGGCAGCATCGCGGCCGGCACACCAGTAGGAACGCCGACCCACTGGTTTGATCCGTGTGCTTTTGTGCCGCAACCTCTGGGAACGTTTGGTAATCTGGGAAGAAATACTTTGATCGGGCCGGGGAGATCGACAATTGATTTCCTCGTCAACAAGCATTTTCGGATCTCAGAGAAGCGCGAGCTGCAGTTCCGCACAGAAGTCTTCAACCTTCTGAATCACCCCAACTTTGAAGCGCCAAATTCCGCGAACCGGCGCATCTTCGATAGTAGCGGGAATCTCGTGGCCTCAGGACAGCTTACAAACACGACGACAACGTCTCGACAAATTCAGTTCGGGCTCAAATTCATTTTTTGAGGGTAATGAGTGTGGGCTTAAGACTGGTTCTGGTTTGTGGATTATTTGTTATCTTCGCGATGGTTCCGTTCTCACTCGGTAGAATGAGCGCGGATAATTCCATGCGCGACGATCAAATCGATCCGTCATGCATGATTACCACGGAGTCAGGCACAGAAGTTTGCCTCGACGATGCGACTGAGTTTAGCCAAACCGGATCGAAGCCCGAGCCTCAACCCTCACAATCGAAAATTCTCGGTGGCGATATTCCGGCGGCGCGCGCGATCGTCGATCCGCATCCGGCCTTCGTAGGAGTTGCGGTCGATCCTGTTAATGACATCGTGGTAATGGCTGATACTAATCGGAAGAGCGTGGTGAGCTACGAACGAAGCCTTGGCGCAAACAAGTCCGGCGAAACAAGTCAGATGCGTCGTCAGATTATTGGTCCAGAGACCAATATAGGATTCGTTGCCGGCGTAGCCGTTGATCCTGCGCGCCGCGAACTTTACGCCGTCAACAACGATATCGAAGACACGATGATGGTTTGGTCTTATGACGCCGAAGGCAACGCAAAACCATCGCGCTTGTTGGCGGTGCCGCATCAAGCATGGGGCGTGGCGCTCAGTCCGTCGCGAAATGAAATTGCTGTTTCAATCGAGCTGCAAAGCGCGATCGTCATTTATCGTCGTGAAACAATCGGTTTGGAAACTCCTATTCGTTACCTTCGCGGCGCACAGACCGGAATGGCCGACCCGCACGGCATTT
>QHXI01000112.1 GCA_003222895.1 Acidobacteriota bacterium
GAACACGACCTGTCAGCCTCGTCCTCGAACCTTCAAACAGAGAGAGAGGAAGCCGAAGAACTCCGACAGAAGCTTGGTTTGACCCTTGGTGCTGACTCTACACTGACGGAATTCACTCTTCGAGAAGCGAAGGCCTCCCTCTCTCAACTGAAAGAGAGGCTCGCGGGAACCGAGACGCTTCGCTCCAAACTGGAACAGACTTGTGCTTCATTCCCTTGGCCGAGGAGCAAAGCACTTGCTGAGTTGGCATTGGAAGCCGAATCTGTTCGCAAGGTCGCCGCTGAACTTCAAGCAGCAATTGGAAGGGAAAAACAAGCTCAGACAACTTACACGGAGTCTGCCCAACGGAAAGCGCAACTTGAACAACAAAGGGACAACTTAGCTCCACGAATAGCACGCTTGTCGAGAGCGCAGAACACGCTGCTTGCGCTTCGGAGAGATCATTCCATTACGGAGGCAATGAAAGAGGCTCTGGATCATAATCGAGCTGGCATTGAACTGATCTTTTCGCGCATTCATTCACCAGCGGAGTTTTCTGGACTCGGCTCAACGTGGACCACGCTCGTGCGCAGCGCCGACGGGAGTGAGGCAAAGTTAAGCGAGGTTAGCACCGGTCAGAGGGCTGCTTTTGCGTTGGCTATCTTCCTTGCTCAAAATGCTCAACTTACAACCGCGCCTCCAGTCATCCTCATTGATGACCCAATAGCGCATGTAGATGACTTGAATTGTTTGTCTTTTCTGGATTACTTGCGGGAGATTGTGTTGACCGGGCGAAGACAGATTTTCTTCGCCACTGCTGACGACAAGCTGTCTACATTATTCGAGCGTAAGTTCGATTTTCTAGGCACTGAGTCTTTTCGCAGATTCAATCTATCTTGTGAAGCGATTGGCGTTCAAAGCTAACCCCGTGGGAGCAACGCGTCTAAGTTCCGCTTTTCCCTGATGGCTTCCTTTAGCCAGCACCTCTTGGAGACCTCTCATACGTCAAGAATTTAACGGTAGTTCTTCCCGACCGCCGTCTAGGGTCTTAGTGCTTGATGACGACGACGCATTTAGGAACTCAATAAGCGAATTCTTAGAAACCAATGGCTCAGACGTATTCGGAGCGTCATCTATCGCCGAGGCCAGTGCGCTACTCAAACAAAACCAATACGATGTGATCATCGTCGATGTAAACCTAAAGTCTGACGCGTTAAGCGGAGACGAATTCATCCTCAGAAATCAAGAATTAACAAGAGGCGCTACGAAGGTCGTGATCTCCGGTTTTTCTATGGACCGAATCCGCCACCGCGCCGAGTTGGAAAGGAGCGGGATTCGAATTATTCAAAAGGGTTCACGAATAATCGAGCAACTGCGACAAGTTATTCAAGAAAGAAAGCAAACAGATGTCCGAGAGAAGGAATGGCGCTCTGAAGGAGAATGGATCGCTATGGGTCTATTCGGCCAATCGGTAAAGTTGGTTTCGTTAACTCCAGACGGAACTTACCGGTTTATCGATGAAGGACAGAATCTCCATAGGATTGTTTATGTGGCACCATCAGAAACATTCGCTCTTCAACAGGCCATTGAAGAACTAGAATCGCTAATCAATGACCCAAGAGCGAAAGAGCAAGACTTTCAGTCGTTTTTCGAGCGGAATCCCAATTTCATATTAAATGAAGATTACAAGAAAGCACACCCACACATAGTTTTGACGGAAGAAGATGGTTATGAGCTGATTCCTGATTTCGTCTTAGAGCCACTCGATCAAAACGCGCTAAGTGATGTCCTTGAATTGAAGCTACCATCTGCTCAGGTTTTTGTTTTGAAGAAGAGCAGAATGAGATTTTCATCAGCTGTTCTGGAGGCCGCTGCCCAGTTACGCGAATACGGCGTATTCTTTGATGAGTCCAGAAACCGCGAGGCAATTAAGGAAAAGTATGGGCTGCTCGCATATAAGCCAAGAATGTTCGTATTATTGGCAGAGAGGGTTCAGTTAGCCCGATTGATGTAGGAGAATTGAGAGCGACGTTCCTAATCTACATCTCCGAACCTACGACGATATCATTAATCGAATGAAGAGCCGATTTGAGTCGATGAAAAAGGTACTTTGAGAAGTTAGCCAGGTCGTTAACAAGGATGAAGCGGCAGCGATGAAGCGGTACCAAAGAAACGGGAAGCAGCGGTTTCTGGACGAGTCCTTCCTGACCGGACGGTCATCCGATAATCGAGAATTCATGTCCTGGTCAGTCATGCGTCGCGCCATCTGAAAAATGATGTCACAGCGCATGCACCGGAACATAATTGCGATTATCGTACGCCCGGCTTCTCTTAGGTTCTCCTCTGATATTCTCATTTCGCTGCTGTTTTCGGAGCGCGTCAGTTCGAAGCAATGCGTAGTCGACGCGCGTGACCGCCTCCCGACTATGCTCACCTTTTGCCAACCGATGCGCCAGATCTGCATTGACTATCTTCCAAAGTTGGAGTAGAAGGACCGTGCGAACGAGCATCATCTCAGATACTGACGCCGACTCTTTAATCACAACTTGCTCGCTATTTACGCTCAAGACGGTCAATCTTGTAAGGACTAAAAGGATCGTCTTTGATATTCTGGTTTCCAAGAGGGTCACGGACTTAGTCCGACATTGGTTCCGAATCGAAATGTCAGGCTTTCTCTCGAATAGCAAAAAGGAGCATATTAATGCAAGACGATCCCAGCCCAACCGCCCCGCCGAGTCCGACGCTGCCGCCGAGTCCGACGCTACCGCCAAGCCCAACTGAACCCCCGAGTCCAACGCTGCCGCCGAGCCCGACTGAACCGCCGAGTCCGACCACAACACCCGATGGCGGCTGACGACGGTGAGATGTCGCGCGTCAAAGTTGCGTCCAACGGGTTGGCTCGGGCTCTCTCAGAGGTAACTCCGGCGCGTTTCGTACCCAGGTAAATCATGGCTGTCCATTGCTGCGGCTCTCGGGATTCCCGTATGCGCGCCAGCAGTTCACATCAAGGTCAGTATGAATGGCCTCCTCCTTTAGTGCAGTCTAAGCAGAGATGGCGAGAAAGCAGAAATCTCAAGCCCACAAGCATGATGACGCTAGCAATGTCACTCCGAGGCGAGCAAAGGCAGCCCCTCGTTTGTTTCCACGGATAAGCATCGTCATCGTGTCTCGCAACGAAGGGTGTAATTTGCGGCGTACGGTGCAACAGCTACAAGCCACCTCGCCTGTATCGAGCGAGATCGTAGTGGTGGACGATGGTTCGACTGACGGCAGCACAGATTTCATTTCGCCATCCGAGACTAAAGTGCGGCTTGTCCAAACGAACTGCCTTGGAGTGACGAAAGCACGAAATTACGGCGCGACTCAGTCACATGGCGAAGTAATCGTTTTCGCTGATGCCCATGTTGACGCGCCCAGCGGTTGGTGGTCCCCGATCCTAGAACTCCTCGCCGTTCCGTCTGTCGGCGGTGTAGCACCAGCAATTTCCATGATGGGGACTCCAACAACTCGTGGATACGGACTGCGCTTAAAAGGGCCCGACCTCTCGATCGAGTGGCTAACCAAGCAAGACAAGCACCCGTATCAAGTGCCGATCATACCTGGGTGTTTTCTGGCAATGCATCGGAACGCGTTCGCGGCAACCGGCGGCTTCGATGACGGGATGGATACATGGGGCATGTCCGACATTGAATTAAGCCTTAGGCTATGGCTGCTTGGGTATGAGTTGTGGCTGGTTCCGCAAGTCACAGTTCCACATTTGTTCCGCACTAAACATCCTTATGAGGTGAAATGGAGTGCTGTCCTCCACAACAAGCTGCGCGTCTCCTTTGTTCATTTCAACGCTGAGCGAACTAGCCGTGTTGTCAAAGCACTGTGCCATCACAATGATTTTCCCACTGCTCTGGCGATGACGGCAACGGGTAATTTTTCGCAACGCCGTCGTGAGATGGCTTTACAACGGCGCTATGATGACAA
>QHXI01000057.1:0-1826 GCA_003222895.1 Acidobacteriota bacterium
TTATGCTTTCCCTTGACGTAGGACAGATCAGTTTTGATCCCATAGTTGTTTAGTCGCCGCGATTCGCCGAAGGTGAGTGGCTGATCCGAGAAAATATTCGAAGTCGGGAAGTACTTCACCACGTCCTGGCGATAATACGGCGTCACTGACAACACTGTAGTTGAACCAAAAATATGAACCCACGAAGGGGCGAGATTAATTGTATTAACCAACTGCCGTTGAGCTTGTCCCACAGCCTGCTGATTGAAGGTGTTAGGCGTCTGGAAGTTGTTGCGCGCCAAAAATATGTTCAGGTGAAACGCGTTTTTCGCGCTGGAACTATAGTCAATGCGATCGAAAAGATTTACCGCCGTTCCTCGATCGTGGAGCACCGTAAACTCTGGCGCATCGAGGAATCGTCGTGAGCGCTCATAGTTGAACGCGATGAAGTTACCAGCCGTCTTGTTTCCATAGGCCACCGACGCGTCTTCATGTGTGGTGCCGAACCTGCCGTAAGAAGCATTGATGCTGCCGGTTGCTTTCGTTTGATTTAGCCCTGAGCGGGTGATGGCGTTAACTACGAGACTGGTCTTGTCGCCAAATTCGGGAGGCACCGCGCCCGTGATAACTTCGATCGATTGAATTGCGTTAACCGGTATTTGAGTTGAGAAGAACTTGCTTTGCTGATCGGAGATCGGCTGATTGTCGAGCGACATATTCGATTCAAAGTGATCACCGAGCGGATGGAATCCGCCGTTTGAGTCGGCGGCGACGCCCCCGGCTGACAAGGTAACTATCGTGCTCAAGCCACTGCCCGGATCGCCTGCGGGTAACTTGTCAATCAGACTCTTATCGACATCGACGTGTGCAGAAGGGTCATTCTCGATTACCGCTCCGGCATTTGATGAGATCGTAACGTTCGCGGTAGTTGAGCCAACCGCAAGCGGAATTTTGATGCTGATAGGCACGGAAGACCTGATTTCCAAACGCTGACTGATCGGTGTGAACCCGGGAGCCGAAACAGAGAGTTCGTATGGATTTGGTGGAACATTATCAAAACGAAAAGCTCCATCCGTACCTGTGTTTGCGGTGCGCGTATATCCAGTGACCGAATTTGCAAGCGTGACGGTAGCATTCGGCACGACGGCATTATTCGGATCGACGACGACACCGGTTACTGTTCCGGCACTCAGTCCCTGGCCGGCCACTGATATGCTGAAAGCCAACGCGGCGATGATTAGAAACAGAGATCGGATTAAGACGAGATTAGAACGATGACTCATTTACATTTACCCCCTAACGATGAACCAATTAATTCGCGACCGGGATTTTTGGAATTCGAAGTCACACGTGACTAAAACGAGTTCCGCTAATTCCAGCCTGAAGATGTCCGTTGCAGCCGCATCTTTCTTTTGCGACTTAACGAACCGGCGATGGATTATTTGTTAGAAGGTAGCTGGTGGAGCGCGACCGCGAGATGCGGCGGTTGAAACTGAAGCCCGACTGGTTGGCCTTGAGGAAACACTACTCTGAATATCGATAGGCGCCAGCACGAGGAAGGGCGCAAAGATCGCCGCGCTCGATAATCCGCGTTGGAATTGACAGACGAGACAATCGCGCTCAAGTGGCGTCTTGGTGGAAGAATTGTTCCGCCCGTTATCTGAGAAAAGACTTGCGGACGTCGCGCTGCTTTTTGCTGAGGCGAAGCCGTGATGGTGAAAGATTTCAGTGGAAGAGCCGTAGCTTATGAGGAAGAGCAGGAGGTAGCTTATCAGGCGCGAGCAGAGTGCTCGTCGGTTGCCAGAGTTTGTAACTGTGAAATCTGCTGTCAAGGCTCTATCGAGGCA
>QHXI01000057.1:1847-61916 GCA_003222895.1 Acidobacteriota bacterium
TGTTGCGATGTGTCAACCTGGACTGCGGTGCCGTGGCGTCTAATGAATCATTAGCCTCCTTACCTTAACTTCTAAGTTGAAAGCGAGTTGGCTCTCTTTTTCCTTGAGCGCCGCGGATTACAGCAGCGCTGAAGCTTAACCCTACAAGATTTGTTTGAATCCTGTCGGCTGCACGTACTGGAACAGAGGGGTTCGCGGCGGCAACCTCGTAGGATTGGTGAAGGTAACATCAAATGACCAATCGCGAATAGGTGGTTGGTAAATCTCATAGTTCGGAACGTACCACCATGGCCCAATCATCTGCGTCGAGTGATACAACGGAATGAAAGAGCCGGTGTAGTTCCATCTGCGGTTCACCGTGAACCAGTCTTCGACGAAGCGCGGGAAATTGATCATGCCGCCATTCAGCCGCGATTCAGGACCGTTGCCCTGGTCGGGAGTGCCCGCAAGCGCCGACAAATTGTTGCCCGAGATGATTGCACTGCGCACGGAAGTTTCCGCGGCCACGTTCGGCAGATTAAGGTCGGCCAAACGGCTTGAAATCGCGTCGGGATAAGTCGCGCTCGAGGCATCGAACCAAGTCTTTGACATGGGCGAAAACGCATCAGAAACGATGGAGGCCGGCACCTGATTGCCAGTGTAGTGGTATGCGTAAGTCGCATCATTCAGTGCGGCCGTGCCATTCGGGGGAGCGGCATTAAGCCCAGTCGTGTTGTAATTACCCCAAATGTAAACCATGTTTTCGCTGGAAACGGTGATTCCCAAAGTTGATGAGAGTTTGCCGGCAGCGCCTGATACTTGCAGATTCTCACCATTAAATAAGCGCACGGTGCGACGGAAGTAGTTGCAGGGATTCGTCCAGGCCGAAACCTGAACCGCGCGCAGACCACGGATCGAATTATTGAAACCAGGGGTACTGGCACATTGGGTAGTTGGATCAGGAAGTTCCGCGGTGTCCTTTACCAGCACTCCTTTGCCTTGCAGATCTTCACCCGGATCGAGTTGGTTGTTCGGACCGTAGATATCTTCGTTGTCAACCATCCCGTTCGAGCTGTTGATTGTCGCGCCGGATAAATCGACCATCGATTTCACCCGGTCGCCGCGCCGATCAGAGACGTAGACCGTGTAACCATCGGGCTTGGCGATATTAGCGCTCACGGCATTCGTGCCCACCAGCAGGTTCGTGTCATACACACCATCCATCCAACGGGCCAGGTTGCGCATATTGATTTCCACCACGTTGGTGATACCACGTTCATAGACTGTGTTCGACGTCATGCCTGCACTAATTGAACCCTCCTGAACGTTGTAAGTATTGATGGGAACGATCGCGTTCCAATCCTTGTTAGTAAACCACGCGGAGGCTGGAGTCGCGCCGCCGCCCCAATCACTCGTCAGCGAAGTCAGCGAATTCGAGGGCGGGGTGTCCGAACGCGTACGCTGGGAGCCTGAGGCGGTATCGTCAACGATGGCTGTCAGGTAACCGTACGTGGTATTGAGGATTGGATTGCTGCCGCTTACTTGCTTGATCTCCCCATCATACGAGACGTGCGTGTTGTTAAGAATATCCGTCAACGCGTTGGTGTAAACCGGATCGCCATTCAGAACGCCGTTTGTCGTGCCGCTGGCATCACGGCTTCCCTGCGTGAACGCCATCCACAAGGGCCGTTGAAAAGCTCCGTTCGCGTCGACAATCTGAATCAAGATGCGACCCGTGATGCCTGCGCCGGCTGGAATCTTGACGCTGCCAGGCGAATTGACTGATACCGCTTTTATTCCACGGACGGCGTCGGCTTGCTTTGCCGATCCGCCGTTCTGTTGCAGCAAGCAGGTGGACGAAGTATCGACGTATGTGCCGCTGTCGTTTATCTTCCAAAGCGCGCGACCGCCGCCGGACGCTGAAGAAGTGTTGGGCAACGGAAGCGGATCGAATTGCGACAGCTTCACTCCCTGACCAGCCGGAATGCCGGCAGCGTCAGTGCTCGCGGGATTTTCATCGTCGATTAAGATTCGAATCTCCGCCTTGTTTTGAAAGCGAGAATCAGAAAGAGTCTGGGTGTCGTTTGGCATATTGCGCTTAATCAACTCGCGCGAGGGGGAGCCTTCGAGTTCGATCGGAAGATGCAGACCTGCGCCGCCCGTCGACCGCGTCACCACCTGGCCGCCGAACTGATTTGCGACGCCAGTAGCGGAGGCGACTGAGGTTGTGTCCCAGCTAGAGTTAATTGTCCCGTTGGGCGAGCCGGGAAAATAGCCGCGCTGTCCTGCAGTCGCACTTGAAATGTTTGGACCACCAACCATGCTACCCATGGTCACCGGGACATTGACGCCACTCACGTTGACGAAGACGTGGTCGTAACCTAAGGCCGTTCCATTGCGCCAGTCATCGGTGATGAATTCGTTGGCGGTGGTTACTTTTGCCTGGAAAGTGAGACTGGTGCTGGCGCTCGCATAAATATTTCCGTTGGCGTGCACGCGACCGTTGATGGCCATTGCCGGCAATGGATACAACTCGATGTCGTCATTGCTGAACATGCCGAACTGGAAAATCGGAATCAGATAATTGTTCATCCTTCGTTGGAGGCTAACTTGGGTACCGTTAGCCTGCATCGCTGTCGAAATTAACGAGTAGGGAGTTACCTGCGCATACAGCCCAGAAAACGGTCCGCTGGAAATCGTAGCGTTGCCCGTGCTTCCCGACGGATCTAGAGCAAGCGATTGATTGAAAGTAAACCCCTCGGCGGTTAACTCGCTGGGATACGATGCAGCGATGGTATTCAGCTGCGCCGGCGTTGGATTGGAAGTCTTCGCGAACAGACTCGAGAAATCATTCGTCATTTTCTCGATGCCGGCTGAGGCTGCGTAGAATGTCTGCGTCCGCTGGAGATCGCTTCCCGCGATGCGCGCTTCATGCGTTACGATTGCCAGCACGGTCATCGACACGGCGCCTAGCAGACTCAACACGACCAATGACGTGGCGAGCGCTGCACCTCGCTGTCTCTCAGAGCGCACGTGGGTAAAATCTGTGTTTGTATCCTTGCGCATAATAGGTCCTTCCTAAAAACGGATGATGTCCTGAAATCAGCGGAAGTTTTGGTGGCTTCACGGACTCAGGGCATTGCGGAATTGCAGATTGCGAACCGTCGTGGCGGTAGTACTGGAAATACCCTGTTTACCCGTCGGATTTGTGTTTGTAATGCTGTTAACAGCTTTCGCGGTTTCGACCGCAATCGTCGTCTCAACTTCGCGGACCGCAGTCTGTTCATTGGAGGTGATGACAGGCACCGGCTGCTTGATAAAGCCATTTGCATCGGGGAGATTCGTTAAGTAACGAAATTGAAGATTCGTGACGTGTTCAGCGATGATGCTGTCCGAAAATCCTGTGCCTTTTACGCCGAACACCCGACGGTGTAGCAGGTTATTGGCGTCAACGTAATATTCAATGATCTGGAAGCGGACTATCGAAACCGGTTGCGTACTGATGAGCGAGCCGTTCAGCAGGCCTACATCATAAATCGGGCTGGTTGCTCCTGTTTGGTTGATCGAGTAAACATCGCCGTTGGAAAACGTCAAAGTGTTTGTCGTGGTGTTAATGGCGGAAACCACACCGAATGCGGCGTCACTCGAAACGAACGCATAGATTTCGCCAACCTGAAAACGCCCGGTGTCAGTGGGGGACACAATGGCGAACGTGTTCGATCCAACTTGAGTAAGTTTAGCGGCGGCCACGCTGACATCCGGAAGGGACGTGTCCTTAACAAGCATTGTTATTCGGTCCATGCCACCCAAATAGTTCACGGCCGGGTTCGCTTGGGGCACCGCGATATTGGCAGGAATTGAATCGTCAGAGGTAAGTAAGCCAACGTCTGCATGAGTCGTGTCCGCGCCATTGAGGACGGGAGTCCTCGTCAGGAAGTTCTGCGCAAAGGCGAGGGGAGCGGTTACTTTGCGAATGCCATTCAGTCCGTCGCCGGCCGTTGTCAAGTCGCGGTTAATAACTTCATGCGCTGCGCGCAACGACTGCTCGGCGTCTGTTAGATGATAGGTCGTGCTCGCAAACTTGATGCTTGATCCGATGAGCGCGAGTGATGCGCCCAATATGATGATCGTCGTGGTCATTGCCACCAAGAGCTCCATCATCGAAAAGCCGGCTTGCGATTTCAATGTGCGATTAGAAAACATCTAGGCCTCCGTTATGACTGCCCGATCTCGGCGCGCGCTATCTGAAGTTACTGCGCGTGTCATCGTTTAAGTAACTAACTCCCGTCAAATTGCGCTGTTGTCCCCCAGCGTCGTAATAACGAACGATTACTTCGACGCGCTTCAAACTCTGACTAAGAGAAGTGATGGTGATTTGTCGCGAAAAATTCGCCGCAGCATAAGTCGGATCGGTGAAATCATCTGCTGTGCCATAAACATTGTCTAGACCAGGATTAATCAAATCGTCGCTGGTGCCGAAAATTCCGTCAGGTCCGGGATTATTTGATAACGGTTGAAATCCGATTGGAAAACCTGAGAAGTTTTTGGACGCGCCCGTATTATCAACCTGTCCGGTGTTCGCAATTTGTTTGAAGGTCAATTCCTGTGTGTTGCGAAGCGTTTCCATCTGCTCCAGGACAGAAACCGCCAGTAGTTTAGTATTGGTCAAATTGCGGCCTTTGTTGCTGACCGTCACGGCGTAGGCGATCGAAGCCGCCAATCCCAGTAATCCGACAGTCAGAATCACCATTGCCACAGCCATTTCAAGAATAGTGACACCCGATTGCGAATCGAGCCGGTTAGATTTCCTGCCTTGGCTCAAGAGGCTATTCAGCATACTTGCTTGCACTTGCGCTGTACCTCCAGACTTTGATTCTGCCGGCGCCGCCTAATACAGAGATCGCGACCGCCGTTTCGGTTGGAACTTGATTGTTGTAGAGAAAGATCGCCGGCTTCGCATAATTTCCCAGAGTATCGACAACCGTGCCGTTCGGCTGAAAAGTTATATTGATTACTGAACCGGTGAGAGCGGTCATCGTGTTGCCGTCGTCCAGCGTCGTGCTGCTGATTCCCGACGGAATGCCATAGGAAAGCTCTGAAGCCGGCAATCCGCCGCCTGTTGCCATCGGCATTGTAAGGACCGTCGTGGTGCAGGCTGTATTCGGATAACCTGGGGCGGACAGGACTTCCACGCCAGTCATATTGCAACTGGTGTTATTGTGATCGAATATTCTTATCGTTTTGGTAGAGTTGTCGTATTGAAATGTGAATGCTTGTCTCTGTGACATTGCCTGCTGACGCGTATAGCGCATTTGCGCCGCAATTTCGCGCGGCAGGTTAGCGGAGCGAAGCAATCGTCTGCCAGCGATCATTTGTGGCACGGCAACTGACGTCAGCAGACAAGCTATAGTTATCACTATCAGGGTTTCGATCACCGTACGCCCGCTCTCTGAATTTCGAGCGGGTGTTTCAACGATCGGGTGGGCTTTGATTAATTTCACTTTTCACCTCAGAGGTTTTTTCAATCTCGCCGTGGCCAGAGTTACGGCCTGGCAACGCCAGTGCAATAGCGGTGCCAGACGGGAACCAGTCTAAAAGTTGAGATTTGTACGGGACGCTCAATAAAAGATCGCCCATGCTGTCACATTGAGTGACAGCTGATAGAGCTAACTTACCGATTCTCTGGTGACAAAATTTGTCAACAAATCGCTGCCTTTTGCGCGGCTAACGGGCCCAATAAAAAGGCTAGGCGCGGCCTGTTTCAATTTGTTATATTCGATGTAGAGCATTGCTCGTCACTCGAGTGGTGCGTGGAGATCCCGCCTCGGGCGTTTGACGTTTTCCTTGACCGCCGACAACGCCGGCCTTCCTCGGATCGCGACGACTTAGTTCTTAATATCCATCTACATCACTCCGCCAAGCCACTCGCGGATTTTGAAACTTTAAAAATGGCCAGAATAGATGAACTGCTCCGACAGATGAAAAGCCAGGATGCATCCGACCTGCACCTGACTTCCGGCTCAGCCCCTTACATGCGCGTCCACGGCGACATGTCCAAATTGAACTACCGGGAGGTTTCCGCTGAAACGGCGCGAGGCTTGATCTTTGAAATCCTGACTGAGAAGCAACGAGAAATATTTACTGAGAGTTGGGATCTTGACCTGAGCTATCCGCTCGGCGGCGTCGGCCGGTTTCGTGTGAACGTGTTCATGCAGCGAAACGGCATCGCGGCGGTGTTCCGCATAATCCCTGAAAAGATTAAGTCGATCAAAGAACTCGATCTGCCGGAACAACTAGGCAAACTCATAGATGTTTCCGAAGGGCTCGTGCTGGTCACCGGGCCAACAGGTTCGGGAAAGAGCACGACGCTTGCCTCGATGATTCACACGATTAATATTGAGCAGCAGGCGCACATCATCACAATCGAAGATCCGATCGAGTTCGTGCACGACAATCACAAATCGTTAATTAGCCAGCGCGAAGTATCGAGCCACACAAAGTCTTTCGGTTCGGCTTTGCGCGCCGCGCTGCGAGAGGATCCCGACATCATTCTCGTTGGCGAAATGCGCGACCTCGAGACTATTTCGCTGGCGATCACGGCCGCTGAGACCGGCCATCTGGTCTTCGGAACCTTGCACACAAACAGCGCGATCAAGACAGTGGATCGCGTCATCGACGTTTTTCCCGAAGTACAGCAGGCGCAGATTCGCGTCATGTTGTCGGAGAGTTTGCGTGGGGTCGCTTCGCAAGTGCTGCTCCCGCGCCCCGATCATAATGGACGCGTGCCGGTGGTCGAGGTTTTAGTCAACACACCCGCGATTGCTAACTTGATCAGAGAAGGGAAGACCTTCCAGATTTCTTCGGCAATGCAAACCGGCCGCGCGCAGGGAATGGTTACCTTCGAAACTTCCGTGAACGAATTAATTCGCAGAGAATTAGTTTCGCGCGAGGTGGGAACGAACTTTTTGCGTCGTCGTGGCGGACACTATCAGTCCCCCGGCGCAAACGCCAGCATGCGCCTGGCCGATTAACTAGGTTTCAAGAGGTCGGCGAATCCGGCGGCGCCAGCATCCTTACGACGCGCTCCCAGGCGCTGCGAAACGGAAAGCAATAGACCAGCACGACGACAGAAACGCCGGCCGCGCGCAGCATGTTCGTCCAATCGCGCGTGAGCATCGCCCAGCCAAAGCCCATTACTCCGACCGCACCGCCGAGCACTGCGACTTGAATCGTCGTTTGCTGCAAAGATTTGACTAATCCGCTTGCGCCTCTGAGCGCGGCAACGTCTTTTAAGCGCATCGTCGCGAACCTTGTCCGTCGCAAAATGAATGCGCCCAGGCCACAGAGCAAAATGCCGATCCATAGGGCCATGATGATCGACGGATCGCCAAGCCTTGTGAGCCGTTCGGCCGTGAAATATGCGATCGCGAGCAGCAGCGCGTCAAGAACTATGAAACCGACGACGATCGTCATCGCCGTGCGATGCCGCTGCTCTAGCTCACGCTGAACTGTTTGAGTTTCCATTGTCATCCGCGGGAGATGAGGATACGTGCGATGGGTTTCAAGTTCAAGGTTTCAAGTTTGAAGTTGAAGATTATCTCCAAAGAAAGAATGAGGCTTCGAGTTGCAACACGCGGAATGCGACTTGAAACCTCAAACTTTGAAACTTGAAACCAGCTTACGGCTTCGGAGTTGGCGATTGCACCGAGCGTGGCCGAGTGCTGTCGGGCGCTGTGGTATTCGTGGCCGGCGGCGATGTGGTTCGACTGACGGGCGCGCTCCGCTGAATCACGGGTTGCACGCCTTCCGGCAGTTGACCGTTGTTCTGAATCGCTTTGTCGATTAGATCGGTTCCTTCGCCGTGATGAGTAATCAGGATTCCATCGTGGCTGGTCGTGACATTCGCGTTGCCGGTGACCTGCTGCATCATGTTCTGCATGAACGTGGGCTTCTCGCAGGTTGGCAGATTCTTCTTGATCGGATCTGGATCGGGAATCGCGGCGCCGATCACGTTCAGTTGTTCTTTGGCCTTGTCGACGAACTCACTGTTCGGATAATCGCGCACCAGTTGCTGATAATACTTCGCGGCTTCGTCGGGCTCTTCTTCTTCCTGAAACGTCGTCGCATACCGGAACAGAACTTCATCCATCAAACAGAAGTTCGGATACTTTTCGAGAATCTCTTTCAGACGATCCTGTGAACCTTTCAGTCCGCCCTTCTTACCTCTATAGCGCGAGTCGTAATAGAACCGCGCGATTTGCAGGTTGTGCATCGCGAGGTTGTCCTGCACTTCGCGCAGACGCGTCTCGACATCCGGCCTCAGTTTCGTTTGCGGATACTGCTGCAACAGGGCCTTCAAACGCTGCTCGGCTTTACGCGCATGAGTGATGTCGCGATCCGACAAACCCATCTGGCGCATCTCGGCTTCCGCGACTTTCATCATCGCTGCATCCGCCAACTGATCAGTTGGAAAGAACGTCAGCCAATCCTGATACGCTTGACCGGCCTGGACCAGCGCGCTGGTAGTGCCTTCGAGATAGAATGAATCGGCGATTGCGAGCTTGGCCATCGGCAGATACGGCGAATCGGGATACGTCGTGATGATTGTGGTGAACAGCAGACGGCCCGTCTCGTGATCTCCCTTACGCACTTGCCTGGTCGCTTCCAGGAACAAAGTTCGATCGCGGCCGGGCGCGACTGAGCCGGTTAGTTCAGCGTACTTGTCCTGGCTCTTGCCTGGCAGCAAACCAAACATGCGGCGTTTGCCTTTCTCTGGTTTTGGCTGATAGGTCGATGAAATCTGATCCCCGGCCTTGCGAGCGCCCGCCGTCGCCTGCAGCGCCGCTTCGACGCGGATGTTCAGATCGGTGACGGAAGTTTCCAGCCCATCGAGTCTCGAAGCGTCGTATTTTTCGGCGTGATCTTCTTTCGCGTGCAGGTCGCTCACTTCGCTCGAGACCGATCCGACTTCTTTCACCAATCCGCGCAGTCGCTCGCGAGGGTCATCGGGGTTCTTGGACTTGTCGGTCGAGTCTTTGGCGTTGACTCCCGCAATAGCGCTTTCAAGCGAACGGCGCATCGCCTCGAGCTTCGAACGCATGACGTCCATCCGCTGTACATTTGACAGACCGGATTGAACCTGGCTGCTCTTGTTGCTCTGAGAGAATGCAGCGTTTGCCGCGAGCGCGATTGCGCAAACCACCAGCGCGAATGAAATGGCCTGCCGCGAAGCGCGAGACTTAAGCGTTGAGAAAAGAAACATCGAAACCTCCAAAAACTCTTGCGCGAGTACTTCGAATATTAATCGGGGAACTGTCCGATCGCCTACCGCAAGGGAATCCGCAATCCGCATTCCGAATTCCGCAATTCCTCTAGACCCACAGAACGGTCGCTTCGCGCATTTGGCGAAGCGCGACCGCGGGATCCTTTGCGCCGAATATCGAAGACCCTGAAACAATGATCTCGGCGCCGGCGCTGGTTATTTCAGCTATATTTTCCGCATTGATACCGCCGTCGATTTCGATGCGCGTCTTCAGACCCCGCTCGTCGATCATTTTTCGCAGGCGGCGCACCTTTTCCAAAGACTCGGGAATAAATTCTTGTCCACCGAAACCGGGATTGACCGACATTATTAAGACGTAATCGGCGAACTTAATTGCTTCGTCCAAGGCCGATAATGATGTCGCCGGATTTATTGCCAATCCTGCGAGCGCACCTGCCTGTCTGATTCCCGTAAGCGTGCGGTGCGCGTGCGGGTCGGCTTCGATGTGGATTGAAAGAAATTGCTTTTACGACCGGTAAACCGACTGTGATATTTGGCACGAAACGCCCGTCCATCACGTCAACGTGAAGGATCGACGCGCCGGCTTTTTCTACCGTAGTGATCTGTTCGCCCAGCCGCGCGAAATCTGCTGAAAGAATCGATGGGGCTATTTCAATCATTTCTTTCCAAGCAAAACTATGGAGTTGGCGCGCTCACGGGCGGCCGGCGATTCGCGTTCAAATTAGTATTCGCGCGGTTCGTATTCGTTCGCGGCGTCCCGTTGGCGTTTGCATTAGTGTGCACCGGAGTTGAATTGGCGTTCGCGTTCAAGTTCCGATTGGTGGCGCGATTGGTGTTCGCATTTTGATTCCGATTCGTCACGCGATTCGAATTACCGTTGGCATTACTATTGTCGTTTGTATTGCGGTTTGACGGCTTCCGCTTCTGTTTGTTGTCGTTCTCGTTTGTATTCGCAGACGAGCGGTTCTCCGGCTTGTTCGAGTTGTTGGAATTAGTATTCGCGTTCGTCTCAGTCGAAGCTTCGCCTTCTTTTGTCGGACGGCTGATATCGACGGCGACCGTTTGGCCAACTTTCACGATTTGGCCCGCGGGCGGAAGCTGAATCAACACGGTGTCGGGCTTGGCCTCGCCGCTTGCACGAGTTGCGCGTACGCGAAAATTCAAACCTGCATCGCTGATCGTATTTTCCGCCGCCGCGCGATCTTTTCCGATGATGTCGGGCACGCGCGTTTCCGAGCTACGCAGCGAAAGATAGATTGCACCGAGCAAGCCCAGCGTGAACGCGATGGCGATCCCAATTACGATCGCAATTCGCTTGAAAACAAGTAGCGTTTGGCGGATGACAGACACGATTGGTTCAGGGGTACTTATTCCAGCAGGACACTCCAGTGAGCAGAGCGCAGTCTAACATGTCCCCTAGTCCCAGCGATAGCGATGAGGTCAGTACCGGGAGCGGTAGCGACTGGGCCCTCCATGTATCCGCATCATGCAAAAGCTAAGACCCTGTCGCATCCACCACCCCATGCGGGCTGCCGCGCGTGGGGACCCCGGTCCGCTCCCGGTACTGACTCCATTGCCGTCAACCATTTCGCCGAAGGGCTGCCGCAAAAAAGCCTTCTACATCATCCCGATGCGGCCAGGTGCGGATCGTGCCGGCGTCGCTTAATAAAGAGCTCGGCGAATTGAATGCGACGATTTGGAAATCCCGATGTTCAGCGAGGAAGTCTGCGATTACCGCTTCGTTCTCATCTGGTTCGAGTGAACACGTCGAATAGATGAGCACGCCGCCGGCACTCACCGTAGTCGCAGCATTCTTCAGAATCAGTTCTTGCTTCTCCGCCATCGCCCGAATATCCAAAGCTTGTAAGCGCCAACGAATCTCAGGATTGTGACGTAACGTCCCCGTTCCCGAACATGGCGCATCGACCAAAACGCGATCGAACGTTTGGTTTTCGAAAGGGAGACTGCGCGTCGCGTCGTGAACCATCACCTCGATATTGTCCACAGCCTGCTGCTTTGCGAATTCCTTGATCGTCCTGGCGCGATGTTCGTAGAAATCGCCAGCGACGATGTTGGCTCGCGGAGCCAGGGCAGCCATTAAAGTTGATTTGCTTCCCGGCGCGGCGCAAACGTCCAGGACGCGGTCTTCAACCTGCACGGCAATTAAGTGAGCGACTAGCTGCGAAGCCTCATCTTGAAAGTAGATGAGGCCATCTGCTGACAATTGTTTGAGGGCAGCTATACCTGCCTGCGGCTCACCGGCATCCTGGCCGCTGCCTTCTCTGGTCCGATCTAACCGTTTCATTCGCCAGCCATCCGGCGCAATTTTCGATTCGATCAATTCAGCGCCGGTCGTTCGTAGTTGTTCGACAATCGTCGTCGGCGAAAGATCAGAATCGCGAAACGCTCTGGCCGTGAACCGAAATGCCAGTGGCGCGGGATCGTTATTTGCGCGAGCGATTGCCGTCGCCTCTTCTATTCCGAATTGCGCTGACCACCGTTCAATCAGCCAACGCGGATGTGAGGCCTCGATCGCCAGCTTTTCAATTTCATCGGTTGCGTTCGCTGCGGGATTGTAATCAACTTCGCGGGTCGCGCGTCGCAGCACGGCGTTGACGAAAGTCGCGGCCGATTTCACGCGCGCCACCTTAACCAAATTCACGGATTCGTTGATCGCGGCTGACGCCGGAATACGCGTAAGAAATCGAAGTTGATACAAGCCAAGTCGCAAGGCCAGAATAACCGGCAGATCGAGATCCGCAATCTTTCGATTTGCGAAATGCTCCAGCGATTGATCGAGCCAAAGGCGGCGGCGCAGAACTCCCAGCACGAGTTCATGAGCGAGCGCTCGATCGTTTCTGCGCAAGCGATCGTCGTTTTGCGCGAGCAGGGAAGATGAGTACGCGCCTTCGGCCTCTACGCGCCGCAGGATTTCAAACGCAGCGCGTCGTGCCGGCGAGACTTGCATGGCTGGAATTCATAGCCGAGTTTACGCGACGAATTGCACGTCGACTTTGTGAGGAATGATGCCGCGCTCGTGGCCTTCGCGCAGCAGACAGCGGACCGCTTCGCGACCGCGTTCGGTGTAATCGAGGGTCAGCTCGTTCACCCACATCGCGACAAAGCGATCGGCGAGCGCCGGATCCATCTCACGCGCAAATTGTAGTGCATACTGCAAAGCGTCCTCGCGATTGTCGAGCGAGTAGCGAATGCTTTCGCGCAGCAGGTCCGAAACCTCGTGAATCGTTTCTTCGCCAAGATCACGGCGAATTGCATTGCCCCCCATCGGCAGAGGCAATCCACCACTGTGTTCATGCCACCACTCGCCCAGGTCGAGCACTTTGTGCAGACCGTGATCCTGATAAAAAAGTTGGCCCTCGTGAATCAACAAACCGGCGTCGCATCGACCTTCGGTGACGGCGGCGATAATTTGGTCGAAGGGCACGACTTCGTATTTGAATTTCGGCGTATGAATGCTCAGCGCGAGAAACGCGCTGGTCAACGTGCCCGGAATAGCTATGGTTAAATTCGAAATCTCCGCAGGATCGAATTCCTGAGTAGCAACCACGATCGGCCCGTAGTTGTCGCCAATCGAAGCGCCGTGCGGCAGCAACGCATACTTATCGGCTACATAAGCGTATGCGTGAAAGCTGATCGCGGTGACGTCGTAAGTGCCTTTGCGCGCCTCTTCATTCAATGTCTGAATGTCTTGTAGGGTGTGTTCAAATTCCAAGTCGCCGGTTTCGATCTTGTGAGTCGCCAACCCATAAAACATGAAAGCATCGTCGGAATCCGGCGAGTGCGCGAGTGAAATTGTTCGTTGTTCTGTTGCTGCTGTGGTCATTTATGCAATTACCGCTTTTTCGATTCGATTGTAAACAGTATCGCGTTCGACTGCTTCAAATCCAGCTTCTTCGATTAAGCTAATCAATTCGGACTTGGTCATCTTTACTTCGTTGTTGCTCTCCACTGAATAACTTTCAGTCAATTCGCCGCCTTCGGTAATCGTTCCGTCAACATCGTTCGCGCCAAAGTGCAACGCGACTTGCGCGAGGCGTTTGCCGAGCATCACCCAATACGCTTTGATGTGCGCAAAGTTGTCGAGCAACAAACGCGACACGGCCATTGTCTTCAAGGAATCAATTCCTGAAGGCCCGGGCAAATGCGCAAGCTGCGTATTCTCGGGATAAAACGCCAGCGGAATGAAGCATTGAAAGCCGCCGGACTTGTCCTGCTGCTCGCGCAGATGAATCATGTGATCGACGCGATCTTCAATCGATTCGATGTGGCCATAAAGCATCGTCGCGTTGGTCTTCAGGCCCGCGGCGTGGACCTTGCCCGCGAGATCCAACCAACGTTGCGCGTCGCACTTATGAGCACAGATCATCGAGCGCGTTGGCTCGCGAAAAATTTCGGCGCCGCCACCTGGACATGAATCCAAACCAGCATCCATCAACTGTTGAATCACTTCTTCGTCCTCCATCTTGTAGAAGCGCGCAAAGTGATCCAGCTCAACCATCGTGAATGCTTTCAGATGCAGCTCTGGATATTGTTTTTTCAAAGCTGAAAGCAAATCGGTGAAATAGCTGAACGGCAATTTCGTGTTCAGCCCGCCGGTGATGTGAAGTTCGGTTGCGCCTTCACCAACTGCCTGACCGGCGATCCGCAAAGAATCATCGATATTATGCGTGTAGGCGTCGGGTTGTCGCGGCGTACGATAGAAACCGCAAAACTTGCAATCGACATAACAGACATTCGTCGGATTGAAATGACGATTGACGTTGAAATAAGTCGTGCGCCCATGCTTCTGGCGGCGCACAGTGTCGGCAAGTTTGCCCAGCGCGTTCAGATCGTCGGTCTTAAATAAGGTGACGCCATTTTCGAACGAGAGACGCTCGCCCGTCTTAACCTTGGCGCTGATGTCGCAGAGTTTCTGATCGTGTGAAAAGCTCATCGCCTTAAGAATGTGGCCGTCCCGAAAGTCAAAAGTAGAATCACGCTGACAAATGCATTCGTGGTGAAGAACGCCGCATTCAATCGGCTCAAATCACCAGCCCTTACCAGCGTGTGCTGATAAATCAGAAGTGCGCCCGTAGCGATGACGCCTGCGATTGCGAGCGTTCCCAGGTTCGTCAGAAAGTATAGCGCAACGAGCGCGGCAAAAGCTCCCGCATGCAACGCCCGCGAGATCCAAAGCGATCGCGCGATGCCAAAGGTCGCGGGAATCGAATACAAGCCTTCGCGCCGATCGAATTCATAATCCTGACACGCATACAGCACATCAAAGCCCGCGGTCCAGAGCATTACTAATAATGAGAGCAGCAGCGGAATGGGGCTGTCGATCGCGCCGCGCACGGCGATCCACGCGCCCGTCGGCGCGATCGCAAGGCACCAACCCAGCACGAGGTGCGAGAACAATGTCCAGCGCTTGGTGTAGGAATAAAGGATGATGCTTGCCAGCGCGACCGGCGAAAAAAACAGCGTCAGTCGATTCAACATCGCGGCAGCCACAAAAAAGATGGCGGAGCTAATCAACGTAAACACCAAAACGAATCCGACCGAGAGAAGCCCGGCGGGGATTGCGCGCATCTTTGTGCGTGGATTACGCGCATCGTAATCGCGATCGGCGATGCGGTTAAAGGCCATCGCGGTCGAACGCGCGCCCAACATTGCCACGCTGATCCAGACGATCTGCCATGCGGTAGGAATTCCGCGCGCTGCCAGCACCGCGCCGAGAAATGCGAACGGCAGCGCAAACAGCGTGTGCTCGATCTTGATCATTTCGAGCGTGGTGCGAATCTTATGGGTGACCGTCGGCATAAAACTCAAAACTCAAAACTCTCATTCGCCCTTCCATCTTGTGGCCGTCGAATGCGGCAGCGCAAACTGATCGAGAATCCGAAAGCAAAGATGGTCGACCAGCGTTTCTATGGTCTGAGGCCGATGATAGAAGCCGGGACTCGCGGCGACGATCTGAGCGCCCGCGCGTGAAAGCTTCAACATATTCTCTAAGTGGATGGCGTTGTAAGGCGTCTCGCGCGGCACTAAAACCAACTTGCGGCCTTCTTTCAAAGTCACATCGGCGGCGCGATGAATCAGGTTCATGACGGCACCCGAAGCGATTGCGCCCATCGTTCCCATCGAGCACGGCACGATGATCATGCCGGCTTGCGGATGCGATCCCGACGACGGCGTCGCCGCCATCTTGTCCAGCCGATGCAAACGGATCATCTTCGCCTCGCTCGGCAAACCGATCCATTCGTTGATTTTCTGCTCGTCGGCTGAATGCAAATCGAATCCCAATTCGACCATTTGCCACCGTCCTGGCTGAGTCCGAAATGATCAGATTGATGCGTTGGACGACACCGCTCGACGCCAGGTGAATCAGCGTGCGATGCGCATAAATCGCGCCCGAGGCTCCGGTTATTGCGACGGTTAATTCCATGCAAGAGGGATGAATTGGCTGACACGATCTTACGTTTGTTGACGAGCAATCGCAAACGCACCAATTAATGACGAGACCGGCTTGCGGAGTCGCATGTTAGAATTGGCGCGAACTGCTCTTGCCCTGCAGTTCCCGTCACCTGACCACGGATGACTAGACAAGAAAAAGTTCAGAAGCGCCAACAGAATTCAAGTCACGCGATCAAACACGAGGCTCGATTAAGTGCATTCGCGCGTTCTTTGTTGCGGGAATGGCGAAAGCTCGGACTGCCACAGTCTGGCGCGCGGGTGGTGGTTGCAGTGTCCGGTGGTGCAGATTCCTCCACGTTAATGTTAGCGCTCGACGAGTTGGTGCAGAGCGAGAAGCTGAAGATCAATCCAATTGTCGCGCACCTCAATCACAAATTGAGAGGCAAAGCCAGCGATGCGGACTCGCGCTGGGTTAGAGGGTTAGCGAAGCAGCTTGGCCATCAAGTAGTGACTGCAGCGATTGATGTGAAAAAGCGCGCCCTGAGATCCGGCGACAACCTCGAGCAGGCTGCGCGGCGGGCGCGATACGAATTCCTGACAAAAACCGCGAAAGCAAAGAAAGCCAAGTTCGTGGTGACCGCACACACGATGGATGATCAGGCCGAAACGGTCCTGCTCAACCTGCTGCGCGGAACCGGACCAGACGGATTGGCCGGGATTGACGTGACGCGCGCACTGAAATCCGGCAGCGATATCGTGCTCACACGGCCGCTTTTGTCCTGGGCCACTCGGGCGGACACTGAGAGTTATGGTCGCGAACACGCGATCGATTTTCGTGTAGACGAAACGAACGCAGACGAAACGCGAACTCGAGTGCGCGTGCGCCGGCAGCTTCTTCCGCTGCTGAAAACCTTCAATCCAAAATTCGTGGAGCGGCTCGCTCACACGATCGAGATCCTGCGTGAAGACAATCTCGCTCTTGACGCAGCGGCCCTGCGTCTCCTTGATTTGTCTTCGGATCAGCATCAGTCTGGTCGCAATCGGCGGCCAACAAGTTTGCGAGCCGATCTGCTGCGATTTGCGCCCCCGGCGCTGCGCCGACGCGCGCTTCGTCTGTGGCTCGCGCGCGTTCGCGGCGATTTGAGGCGGCTCGACAGCGCACACATTTTCGCGATTGAAAAGCTGCTCGCCAGCACCAGCAGCGGACGGCTCGTCGAACTGCCCGGCCAATCGACCGTGTCACGTAAGGACGGCCTTATTCATTTCCACGCAGCTAAATCTAAAGGCCGCGCGAGAACCTGACCGCGGTTCAGTTCGTACTAGTGAAGCCGGGAATATTCAGGCACCGGAAGGGCGCGCGGCCGCATCTTAAAACTTCGCAAAGACGGCCGGGCCATCGGGAGAAGTTGAGGCCGCGAATCGAAGGCCCTCTTATCAGAATGGCCGATTTGAGGTATGATCGGCCCTGGAGGAACGGAAGGCATTGAGTTCTACTGCAAGACAAATCATTTTCTGGTTGCTGATAATCGCGGGCGCGTTGTTGATTTATAAGCTCGTCAACCCGGGCAGCAAGAACACGGCGAATATCGATCTCACGCAGCTTGATCAAAAAATCAAAGACAAACAACTGAAATCGCTGATCGTTAAGCAGAGTGAAACCGTAGCTGTCGACAAGAATGCGCCCAACGTCGAGTATCACGTTCCACTAACAAACGAGCAGACGAAGAACGACATTCTGAAAGCAGCGCGCGAACTCGACAGCAACGGCAAACCGCTGGTTGAAAACGTGCAGGAAGAGGGCAGCTCGAGTCTCTGGTGGCCGGCGCTTTACTACATCCTGCCATTCCTTTTGATTTTCGGTTTCTGGATTTTCATGCTTCGGCAGATGCAGTCAGGCGGGAACAAGGCTCTGTCGTTTGGTAAATCGAGAGCAAAACTGCTCAGCAATCAACAGAAGCGCGTCACCTTCAAAGACGTTGCGGGAGTTGAAGAAGCCAAAGAAGAGCTGCAGGAAATCATTGAATTCCTGAAAGAGCCGCAGAAGTTTCAGAAGCTCGGCGGCCGCATTCCCAAAGGCGTTTTGATGATGGGCCCGCCAGGAACGGGCAAAACTTTGCTCGCGCGCGCAATTGCCGGCGAAGCAAACGTGCCGTTCTTTTCAATCTCAGGTTCGGATTTCGTCGAAATGTTCGTCGGCGTCGGCGCGTCTCGCGTGCGCGATTTGTTCGAGCAAGGCAAGAAGAACGCGCCTTGCATCATCTTCATCGACGAGATCGACGCAGTTGGTCGGCATCGCGGCGCGGGTCTTGGCGGCGGTCACGATGAGCGCGAGCAGACTTTGAATCAATTGCTTGTCGAAATGGACGGCTTTGAATCGAACGATGGCGTAATTCTGATCGCCTCGACGAACCGGCCTGATGTTTTGGATCCAGCATTGCTTAGACCGGGTCGTTTCGATCGTCGCGTCGTCGTCTCGAGACCTGACGTTCGTGGCCGCGAAGGCATTCTGAAAGTTCACACGCGCAAGATTCCGCTCAGCGAAGATGTAGACATCAGCATTATCGCGCGCGGCACCCCGGGATTCACCGGTGCAGATCTCGCAAACCTCGTCAACGAAGCGGCATTGAACGCGGCGCGTTACAACAAGAAAGTTGTGGCGATGTCGGATTTCGAGTTGGCCAAAGACAAAGTGCTGATGGGCGCTGAGCGCAAGAGCATGGTCATCTCGAATGAAGAGAAGCGCGTCACGGCTTATCATGAAGCGGGCCATACGCTCGTCGGCTTGAAAGTTCCGAACGCCGATCCGGTGCACAAGGTCACGATCATTCCGCGCGGCATGGCCCTCGGCGTTACGCAGCAATTGCCGGAAGGCGATCGGCACAACTACACGAAAGAATACTTGCTCGGACAAATTTCGATTTTGATGGGTGGGCGAGTCGCGGAAGAAAACTTCCTCGGTAACATCACGACCGGCGCCTCGAACGATATCGAAAAGGCAACCGAGCTGGCTCGCGCGATGGTTTGCGAGTACGGCATGTCCGAACTTGGCCCGTTGACCTTCGGTAAGAAGGAGGAGCAGATCTTCCTGGGCCGCGAAATTGCACAGCACCGCGACTTCTCGGAAGAGACGGCGATTCGAATCGACTCAGAAGTTCGTAAGATTGTTACAGAGCAATACGAACGCGCGACGAAGATTATTCAAGAGAATCGCGACACAATGGTGCGTCTGGCAGAAGCACTGCTCGAGCACGAGTCGCTTGATGGCGTGCAGATTCGTCGGGTCGTTGCCGGTCTTTCGATCGACGACGCGACCCCCTCAACTGAATCTGGAGTTCAGCAAGAACTGCCTGCGGCCAAGGAACCGTCAGCGAAACCGCTGAAGCCGATCCTGCCGCCGATTACCGGAGGCACGCCGGCGACCGCCTGACCTCCTGGCGGTACATCTGCCTTAGACGATCGGTCAAAATAATACCAGGCGAGGGCCACCGGCTCTCGTCTTTTTCTTTTGCGATCTTTATAACTTTGCGCGAGACTTCAGATAACTTCTGTCGCGAAACGCGCCCGCAGAGCTTCGGAAAAGCATGACCTGCCAAGTCAGGTTCCGGATCTTCGTTGCGCGCTGATCTTTTACGTGCGCCGAGACCACGTTCATCTGAAGATCGAGAAACTCAGGACCATGATCCAACCACGTCATAGGTCACGGCTATCAGTTGCGTCGCAGTTTATATTTCAAAGCAGCACCGCCTACCGACCACTCGTCATGCGGGTCAATCTGCCCGGCAAAGTGAGTTCAGGTGGCCGCGCTGCGCCACACAACTACTCTTACTGCCCGCCGGAAACAAAGTGGTGGTTCTTGAGGTCACTCAGCGAGGTTTCTGACAACCACTGCCGTATAGAGACCAACTGTCCACAGCGAGTCCAGTAGTCGTAACCGCTCGCCATGACTAGCGACCTATCAACAAGTGTCTCAGGAGTTCGGTCAAGGAGAATAATATTGTTATTTCGGTTCTGGTCTAGCCACTTGTCCAACCGGAAGTTGATGGCTATATCACCCCATCCATACCCTGACATCACTATTTGTTTGCATTGGCGCAGCACCTGATGAAAGTAAAAATGCGTGTCCGCATAAATTCCGCGCTGATATGCGACAGCCTTATTAATACCGGACAGGAAGGACGGCCTGCGAAATTGCGCTGTTAGTTGTGCTCCTTCACCGTTCCTGATGTTTGTAACATTAGTTCCGAGAAAGATTGCTGGTCGTGGTCTTCCATTCACTAGGAACGAGTACCAATTCACAGAACCATGGAGCTTGAGGATTCTGACTCTGGGGTGACTCTCGTCAGATACAGTTTCATCATACCATCGCACGTCGCCGTCGACGTCTCCGAACCCATCTATGAACTTCACCTTATTCTCAGCCAGGAACTGCTCAACAAGCGTGTCGTGGTTGAGCGTGACTATGTTCAATTGCTCTATGAAGGGTGCGGTGGCTAGTTCTAGGATTAGATCAAGTCCGACGATTTCTTTCGGGCGAAGCTCGTCGGCGACGACCGACTCGATAAAGAAACATGCCTGCTCAGCGAGGGAGCCGAGGTTGCTCATTCTTGCCATCGTGCTGTCTCCCCCGAGCAATCCCCCTGCATTGCGCTGAATGATCTCCATCAACGGAGTAACGAGGGAGTTGTCGACTAGCCCAAGGTTCCAAAGCCTCATTTGTTCGCAGAGGTAAAAGAGGTCTTCGTAGGTTGTTCTATCGCCTCTATAGATCGCTCCAGAACTGCGGTCGAGTGATGGTGAATAGCCCACACGTTTAATGTCGTCTTCATCATATTCGATTAGCAATTCCAAGAGCCGGCGAATTCGCGGCGTAACATCAGCCGCTCGCAGATTGGGGTCAGGATGGCGACCTGGGCTGAAGTGAACGTAGCTGTCCTGGTGGTAGGCGCGACTGAAAAGCGACTTTGTCAACTCCTCTACCATTGGCAATCCGGATTGCTTGGAGACTCCGGAACCAAGAAAGAGAATCAGTTTCATGCCGTCGCCAGACGTCAAAATCCTTCACCATTAGACTATTCACACTCTCTGAACGCCTAGGGCAATCTGCCCTTTGGGACTCTCTGCTATGGAGAAATAAACGTTATCACCGACGCCCAATTCAGCGAAAGTAACTCCTTCGACTTCGCTATGATGAAAGAAAATCTGCTGTTCATGCCCCTGGATAAAGCCAAAGCCTCTATCCGTCAATTTCGATATCATCCCTGCTTTCTTTCTGACGTCGACTTCAACTAGTGCTTGCTTCTCCTCTGACTCATAAGTAAAAACCCGCAATAGATCCCTAATGCCCTCCTCGTAGGAAGGGAAAAGGTCGGCCCTATGCAGCCGACGGAGGCCCTCGAAAGAAGGTTCACATTCGTCGATTCGCACCGGAATAATGAAGATTTTGTCTTCAGGGTACTGATCCGCAATATCGAGTGCGTGACGGATTTCCTTTTGAACGTGACCTTTCTTTTCCACTGAGCGGCTAGACAATATGACTATGAAATATGAACTATCACTGATTGCCCTTCTAATGGCCGCTTCCCAAGGTTGCCCAGGGACTAAATCCATAGTCAAGCCATGGCTTCACACCAGCTTGCTGTAAATCACTATAGAGTTTCTCAGCGTAGCCTTTATCTCCTTTGGCATAAGAGATGAATACTCTTTTTGTCATTCATGGGAACGCTCTCGTTGCAGCGTGACGCGCGGCTTGTAGTTGACTCGAAGTCGAGACGTTGATTACAAGTTGCTTAATTACAGGTACTATGCCGCGGGCACTGACTTGGCAACGGGCACGCTGATTTCATAGAGAAAATCTGGGGACATGTCAGCGCCATTCTTCCAGACAATCGTATCCAAATCAGCGTTGAGATGAACGCTTTTGAAGTTGCTCATGTCCTTCAGCGGCTCGAACACTTCTCCGTCGAGGTGCGGCGCTAAATCAACTTGTCGTAAGCTTCCGTCCTCAAAAGTCAGCAGTAGTTTGTATTCAGACAAATACTTCAGCTCCTTTACGAAATGCATCGTTACCTCCTACTCCAAAGGCGCGATCGGTTGCAATGGTTCTTGCGCGACCGCACGTTGCCAATTGTCCAGCAATTCACTGCGATACTCAAACGCCCATTCAAGCACAAGCGCAACCACTCGTTTGGGTAAACGACCCTCAATCAGCTTCAGGTCAACAATCGAGAACACGCCCGTTTGGCCAGCGTACTTTGCGTGAAAATGCGGCACACCGTGCTCTTTGTAATAGATTGCGATTACGATCCCGAAAAATCTGCTGATTTCCGGCATAGATAGTTGGCTAATCATAACAGCAACCTGCAACAACATACGAGAGAATGCCGCACGCAAGGGTTGGTTCCACGAAACCGACTGCATCATTGTCCGACCGGCCACTCTTTACTTTTTCCTCCTTCGTTCTTAACCTTTGCCTTCAATGGAGACTGCGGACGTCGTCATCATCGGCAGCGGCATTGTCGGATCGAGCGTCGCTTATCACCTTGCGCAACAGGGCTGCACGAACGTGCTGGTGATTGAGCGCGAAGCGCACCAGGGTAAAGGCTCGACTGGCAAGAGCATGGGCGGTGTGCGCGCGCAATTCTCGACTCCCGTCAACATTCAAATGTCGAAGTATTCGATCGACTTCTTTTCGAAGTTTGATGAAGTCATTGGTCACCCCGCGGACTATCGCGCGCATGGTTATCTCTTCTGCGCGACGAACCAAAACCATCTCGCGTATTTGAAAGCGAATAGGGAAAGACAAAACGCGCTAGGCGTGACGAACGTCGAATGGGTTACGGCTGAAGATATTGTGAAGATGGTGCCGCAACTTCGCGCGGACGATATTTTGGGCGGCACGTTTTGTCCGACTGATGGGTTCGTCGATCCGCACAGCGTGATGATGGGATTCATGCTGAACGCGCGCGAGAAAGGCGCGCGGCTGTGGCTGGATACCGAGGTAACCGGGATCGAAGTCGAGAATGACCAGATCAAAACTGTAAACACGTCGCGCGGATCCATCTCAACCCGCATCGTCGTCAACGCCGCCGGTGCATGGGCCGCGAAGATTGCTGAGATGGCCGGCGCAGAATTGCCGGTCGAACCGCTCCGTCGCCAACTTGTTCCGACCGAACCCTTCGATCAATTGCCGCAGAGATTTCCGATGGTCATCGATATGTCGACCGGCTTTCACTTTCGCCGGGAAGGGAAGGGAATCCTGCTCGCCTGGAATGATCCGAAAGAGACACCGGGTTTCAAGACTGAGTTCGATACAACCTTCGTCGAAAAAATTCTGACGCGTGCAGCCTCACGCGTGCCGGTGTTGGCCGAAGCCGGAGTGAATCCGCGCCGCGCGTGGGCAGGCCTTTACGAGATGACTCCCGATCACCATGCGATCATTGGACCGGCGCCGACGGTTGAAGGTTTGTATTTTGTGAACGGCTTCAGCGGCCATGGCGTGATGCACTCGCCCGCGTCGGGAAGAGTCGCCGCCGATCTAATTCTGAATGGACACTCGAATTTGATCGATGCGACGCAACTCGGCGTAGAGCGATTCAAAGAAGGGAAACTTCTAGAGGAGACTGCGATATTATGAAAGAACTCGCAATCAGCGATATCGTTGGTCGCTGATATGATCTCATCTCAATTTAGAGGTGACCTATTGCAGATTTTTTCGCGGCCAATCGCAGCCCGTCATATCGGCGGTTGGAATAAGCAAGCACTCGAAGGTCGGTCGATAGCCAATCTCCTTTGCCGCGTCAAAGTGAACCTTCGCTTGGGCTTAATCACCTTTGTGGTCAAAGGCCAGGGCTAGATGATACTCCGCCAATCCTATTCGCGCGGGATCTGATCGCGTCTCGAGATAGCGCGTCACCGTCGCGAGACTCGGAACACTCTTCATCGTGAATACGATCAACGATCAGTTGCCAATCGGGATCAGCCTAAAGGTCCTGTGGGCATACTGTTAATCTCCCAAGATAGAATTGACCGTGTGGGAGTACAGTCGTCATTAACTCCACTCCTGCTTAGGGCGTTCGCTTGGCCCGTCCTGATCGTAATACTCAATCACGATTTTTTGCGGACTGATGCGCAACAAAGCGAACGTATGTATCCCTCGATAATCGGGATCGTTCGGCTGCTGGCGTGCATTTAGCCAGGCGACGTTGTCCGGCATTTCGATCGTCGGCGGGTTATACGGAAAACAACCGTTGCCGAGACAGATTGCCTTGATGCCCATGAATGGTTTGTATTCCACACAAAGATGTTCGTGTCCCCAGATCCAACCGTAAATTGTTCCGGCATCGAGAAACGGTTGCACCTTGGCTTGCAGTTTGCTGCAGTCGGTCGCGGTTTCGTAAGCCGAAAAAAGTTGATGGTGTGAAAAGAAAATGTTTTTGCGGCCGTCGTTCTGCAGTACCTGCCCCAACCATTCAGCCTGGGGCGGATGCAAGTCGTGCTCGTCGTAGCCGGAGTCGAGGCCGACCAGACGCCAGTTCTTATTGCTCAGCGTGAAGTAACTGGCCGGCTGTTTGAATTTCGGCAAGGTGACGTCGAAATATCCATAACCGCCACTGTACATTTCGTGATTCGAGTTCAGGGCAAATGATTTTCCCGGTTCGGCCGGTGCGGGCCAGAACTTGAGAAAGCGCTCATTTATTTCTTTGGGCGTACCCGCATAGTAAACATCGCCAAGATGGATGATGTGATTTGGCTTGATAGTTTTGATCTGATCCGCGATGCCTTGCGCGGCGGCGTTGCCGCCTCCCCAATCGCCGACAACGGCGATGGTAGTTTCATCATCCATATCAAAGTTTATGTTGGGCGCCTCTTCATGAGTGGTGAAGTGATGTTTACCCTTGAAGAGGAGTTTTGCTTTTTCCCAAACGACTTCGGCCCACTTCGGATCGACGTTATCGAATTGCTCCATTAGCGCTGCCGCCGTAGCGTCGGCACCGCTGCTGCCCGGCGCGGCGCCACCATAGAAGATATTTGCGGCGATTTCCGAATGGCCCAACTCGCCTGCGCCGATTGATGCTGCGCCCGCGCCACCAGGTTTCGGCGGCGCTTCCGGTGCGCCTTGTTCTTCGAGGTATTCATCCATCACAGATTGAAAGACGGCTACCGCCTGATTCCTGGGGACAAACCAGTCGTCATTCTGCTGGTCCGTAAAATCGATCGAGGCAGCTGACGCACCTGCTGCATCAGCTTGCTCCTGCATGTATCCGGCGTTGAGTTGCGCGACGACGTCGACCTCATCGCCTCCACCGAGGCTGGCGGCGCCAGCTTGCGGAGCCGTCTGCATCTTCATGATGGTGTTGTTCATTAATTGAAGAACCTGATCGCGGTTACCTGTAAGCGTGTGCATGATCCGTTTCCTTTCGTTTAAGGAGAGCCAGGGAATAAGTTTGCGGTTGCGCTCAAACAGATTGTATGGCGCGCATTAAATCAACCAAGCCGTAGCCCTGAAAATATCTCTCTCGTTTCAAATCAGTGGCAGTGGACACAAAGATCTCTTTTACTTTATCCGGCTGGCCGATGAATTCGCGCCGGATGGAGAGGAAAGCTGCGATTACTCCTGAGACATGCGGCGCGGCCATGCTGGTCCCGCTGTCTTCAACGTAATCGCACTGCGACATAGCGTCGGTTCTTTTCTTGCCGGCGAAGCAAGAAATAATTTTTTCACCGGGAGCTACGATGTCCGGTTTAGCGCGGCCGTCACCGGTTGGTCCTTTTGACGAGAAATAAGACACGCCGTAAATGTGTGGCATATCTCGGTGCGTTGCGCCAACTGTAATCGCCTGATCAGAATTGCCAGGATCATTAATGGTCATTCCCAGCCCGGCAGACATGATCCCAGTGAACCTGGTCTGTTCAACCCCATAGCCGGAATTGCCCGCAGCGACCACGACCACTACGCCCGAATTGACGAGTTGATTTACTTCCGTGCAAAGGGGACTCTGGCCGCAGGCAAACCATTCGGGATCGAAGCTGTTGCCGACGCTGATGTTTACGCCATGAATTAGGATACGCCGGCCATGCGCGTTGATTTCCTGAATCTTGGCGATTGCCGCGATTAGACTGCTCGTGCTGCCTCTGCCGGCGTCATCCAATACACGCAGACTCACCAGCTTACATTTGGGAGCCATGCCTGAGATGCTTTTGATGCTGATGTTCTGTGAAGTGATGATGCCGTTTTCGTCGCGGCTGCGAACCAGGGCATTCGTCGGCGCTCCGGATTTGTCGTCCATCTGTCCGCCGATGATTCCCGCGACATGCGTACCATGCCCGAAGGGGTCAGACTTTGGGTCGCCATTGCCCATGAAATTAGTGTGATCCAAAGGTGATTCGAGGTTCAGATTCCCATGCAGTTGAAAATGCGGATGGTTCGCGTCAATTCCTGAATCCATTACCGCCCACACGATTCCTTCACCAAGGGCGGCGAATGACGCATGCGCCGCATCGGCCTTTACGGTACTAATCGATTTGTTGGTGAGCGGGAAGATGTCAAAGTCGGGCCAGATGTGATAAATGGCGCGCCGTCTGAAATCCGATCCGTCATTGTCATGTACTTCTGCATCACGGGTCACGAGGCCTCGAATGGCGCGCTTTCGCAGTGTGGCGAATACATACTGCGGCGTCGAAACGCCGAAGTCCTCTTTGATGAACTGGTCAGACATTTCGCCCTCGTCTGAGCTGTCTTTCAGTTCTCTCGCCGTCTTGATTACCCAATCTCGCGCGCCGTTCCTGCCGCCAGGGAATTCGCTATCTCCGGGGAATTCAAGGTTCAGATCAATAATCACATTGTGGGGTTTGGGATCTGCTTCACCATCGTCCTCCTTTTTCAACTCCTTCAGCAGTGGAATAGCAATGACAGTTCGATCAAGATTCTCGGGAACAAAACCGGTTTGTTTGGGGTTGCTCTTATCGAGTTTGCCGGCATCGTCAGACTTCGGATTTTGTTCGTCAGCCATTTTTTGACACCTCTCTCCTGGGGACATTGCACGCATATCGATATTTGGCGTGCGGTGATTTCAACTTGTGCAATCTGGTCGGGAGATGCTGATCCCAGGATCGATCTGACGACCAGCCGCTTTTAAAGTGGGAGATAAATACCATTTTGCCGGTAGAGAAATCGCTCGAGCTAAAGACTGCGGCTAAACCTTAAACCGGACATCTGCAATGAGTAACTTCCGTCTCAGCATTCTCAGAAACTTGATCTGCCAAACAGGATCAGAGAACGACTTGCTCCTACTCGTCCCTCTCAGGTGGCTGCAACGCAGAACGCCAACAAGGCTGCCGTAATCTCCTGGATGATCTTGGCCATCTCAGGATAGAACGGATGAAATGGCGTGGGATTATTCGGGCTGCCCCATTCGATAGTGTACGAGTAGATCTTTGACTTCTTCTTGTCCACGAAATGGCGACTAAAAGCATAGTCGTCGGAAGTTCCCGCCGTCGGATACAAATCCATCGACTGCTCAACTTTATAAACGCGTCCGCGCGTGTTCTGAATCGCCGTCTTCATTTTGTTGGCGAGGTTCACCGCAGTTGTCTTGTCAGTTGCGGGAATATATTCCTTGTATTGCGCGTCGCCGGCAATGCCGCGCTTGCCGTTGTAGGCTGCGTTTTGAAAGTTCATCGAGGCGTTGCTGGTTTGATCGTCGTCATCGCCCCAACTGTAAAGAATGTCTTCGCTGTAACTGTGCACATCGATGAAGTACCGGATCTTGGGATACTTGTCGAAGATCCAAACCGCGTTTTTCGTTTCCGGCTCCGAAACCGCGCTCGGCCCGATGTATGTCTGATAGTCGCAGGGATCTGTCGAGTTCACGACGGGCGCCGTCGGGTCATAGTACATTGGATAGTTCCAGAGGAAATCGTAATTCCGATTTATGTCTACGCCCACACAGCTCGGTTGCGGGTGTCCCGCAGGCGCGGGCCGCCGGTTCTTTCGCCAATTCGCGTCTGTGTTCATGCTGTAATAACGGCCGTCGGGATTGCATTGCGGAAAGACGTAGATGTCTTTCGTCTCCACGATTTTTTTGATCTGCGCCGCGGTGAACGTGTTGGTTCCGATTGTGATGGCCGTGTTCGCGACGTAGGCGTGAGTGAGTCGCCGGACGAAGCTGATCAAAATATCCGGACTGCCCCACTCGCGAGCGTGCACGCCGCCAAGAAGATATATGGCGGGCCGATTACTCCCGACATCTTTGCCGATTTTGAGAGCATGGCAGGTTCGCTTCTCCCATGTCGGGTTGGGCAGCGTAATTAGTGTCGTGAAGGTATCGTTCGGTGTCTTCGCAGAGTCCGCAAGCCAATATTCAATTTCATCTACGGTCAGATAACGCGCCATCGTCGTCGCCTGGATCGCCTCGGCCGCGGGAACCTTTTTTGCAGCTTTCCGCACCTCCCGTTGACGAACTTTGCCTTCCTTGTCCAAGTCTTCCAGGCGTTTGATCTTATAACCAGCCGACTCCAACGCGCGGATTTGCCTTCCGTCCGCGTGCGCGTCTACGCGATAACCTTTAGCCAGTTTTTCAACCGTGTGCCGAGCAACATGGACTTTGTATATCCTCACGAGATCAGCCATGGCCTCGTAATCTTTTCCAGTGATTTTCACGTGATACCTGGGCATGGGATTCTCCTTCCGATTGATACGAAGCGCTTCCTAACCTGGAGAGACCTGAAGTTACTTCTTCACGATCAAACGATCTTTGTTCGCCGAGACTATTTCCAGCACTTGATCGGGATTCAAGTTCGATCCGGAGTAGAAGGCAAGCTTATTGTCATCCTCGAGCTTCCAGACGCCGTCTGCAGTCGCGCGCTGATCGTTGGGCGCAATTCCGCCCATCACCAAACTGCCGCCGGGTTTCAGTTCAAATGAATTGCGGCCGCGAGCTGGTGGAAAACGAAACCCTTGCGGCCGGAAAACCATTTCCGTGTCTGTATCTTCTTCGTGAGAATGCACCCACAATCCAGTGAGTGCATTCTCGTTCACAATTTTTGCCATCATCTCGATCCTGAATCAGCTGCCAAGACCATTGCGTGGTCCTTCCAGAGTAGCGCCCATGCGCGCGACCTGTCCGGTCGTAAACATGAACATCGCGGCATCGTCAACATAGTCCATGTAGTTCATGAACATGTCTCCGTTGGGGCCATTGTGACAGGTGATATGCGGAAAGTGCGGCGTGCCAAAGTTCGGCAATTGCGCATTGGGTGTGTCGTCGACAAGGTCTGTTCCTTCGCAGTGTTGGGTATCGCCCCAAATGTGATGAAGGTTCAACCAGTGTCCAATCTCGTGCGTGGCCGTGCGGCCTTTGTTGAAGGGGGCTGCCGCCGTGCCTTTCGTACCAAAGGCGGTGTTGAGAATCACGACACCGTCTGTGGCGGCGGGCCCTCCAGGGAATTGCGCGTATCCCAACAATTGACCGGTGGCGGTCCGCTCGAAAGTACAAACCCAAATGTTCAAGTACTTATTCGTCGGCCATGAATCAGCGCCGCCCGCTGCCGCAGACTTGACCCTGTCATCATCGTTGAATGAAGTTCTCGTCGTCTTGGTCCGCGTGATGCCGTTGGTCGCCTTGCCGTTCGGATCTTTCTTCGCCAGCGCAAATTTGACGTTGGGATTTGCGATCAGTCCCTTCCAAACCACCGGGGTTTGATTTCGATCGAGATTCTTCGCACTGTAGTCCTTGTTCAAAGAAGTAATCTGGCTGTTGATTTGAGCCGTGGAAATGTTTTCCGCCGCGGTGTTATAGACGACATGCACCACGACTGGAATCGTCGTCGGGCCACCGACTTTGGCCACTAGTCCCATCATGAGCCTTTGTGTGACCTGTTGCTCAAGGCCTATCAGGTTCTGGCGAAAATTCGGATACTGCTCGAGCAGTCTGCTGTGCACGATCATTGCTCCACACTGGCGTCTGCGCGGTGGTGGAGTCTTCTTGGTTTTGATTTTACTCTTGGCTGGCATTCTTCGTTTCTCCTTCAGCGGGGTGTGTCGGCCGTTGTTCGTAGTCTGTCCTTAATTGAAAACGAACTCTTTTGCTCTTTTATCAAGCATCGAAAAAGTTTATGCGGCTTCGGAGATTAACGGCGTCTCGGACAAAATTGATAAAGAGAAGTAGATTCAAGGCTTGAGCCGAGATTCAGCCACGCACTATTTCGAGAGCCCATTAACGATTTGTTTATCGAAAGTTCTTTACGGTTGGCACAGGGAGTTTGCGTTGAAGCAGGCTCTAAGAACCAACCTACGAGTGCGACGGGAGCAAAGACTAGCTCAAATCTAGAAGGCCGTCAATGTTTGTGCAAGATATGTTACAACTAACCACAGTGATCACGGGTAGTCAGACTTAGGATGCGTAGCGATCGATTTGATCAGACGACGCGACCAGGTTTGAATATTCAAGAAGGAGGTGGCGACGTTGATTTCATGAATGTTGCGACATCCTATACAGGTTGAGCAGGAACTCAGCCCGCTATTTATCCTTATCCCCGTACAACAGCTCCTGCGGCAGATCCGTCAGGGTCGCTTTTCCTTTCAGAAAAGTTATCTGCCAGACGCGATCGAAAACTTTGCCATCCCACTTCGGCGGCTTCGCAATTCCCAAAGCTTTCGCGATCTCGGGAATCTTGCCGTGATGCCAGCAGATCAAAACTATCTGGCCGGGATATTCGGTAAGAACCGCGTTGACCATCTTCTTGATGCCGGCGTCGTCGTCCTTAACGCTGTCGTTGACAGGTAAATTTAGCGCGGTCGCCAACGGCAGAACCGTTTCAAGCGGGCGTTTACTGTGTTTGGACGGCTCAGTCGCAAAGATGTGATTCGGAGTCGAAAACCTCGGCGCCGCACCCTTCAAAGGAATCTGACGGTACTCGCCGACAAAGCCCTCCGGATGCGCGTGGAACTTGCAACTCAACTGCGGTAGAGGGCCGGCAAATAACGAAGGCAATGCTGCAGCGCGGGCTGAACCTCGAATCGACAAATGTCGTCCGCCGTCGTCATCCTTTTTCGGATCGCCCACCTTCTCGCCATGGCGAATTATCAAAACCTGACTGGGCCTCGTATTGGTGCTCATTTGCTTTTACCTTTCCTTGCGTATCGAATGTGATGAAGAGGTGCAACGGTCTGTTTGTCCTCACCTCTCCAAAGTTAGGCCGGTGTGCTGGAAACCTTCCGGCCTGAAAATAGTTCTCCCGCGCGACTAAATGGCAAACGGAGGTCGCCACGTCAGCGCAGACGATTGGGTTCCCGTCAGGGTTTTGACTTCAGAACCAAATCCGCCTCGGCGTCGCGTCGTCGAGACATCCCTTTCTCGATATCTGTTCCGATCCAAAGCCGCTTCATCTTACGGAACTGTTGAGCGATGCCCGCATAGTCTTTTGGCGGCACCAAATCTCTGATTGCCCGCATCTCGATTCTGCGGTCGCCTTTCATCGACGCTCCGCGATTAAAAACGAGCGAGACAAGTGCGCCCTGGCAGTTCGGGTCGAGATTGTCAAAACCGGGAAAGGCTTTACGCGCGGCTTCTGTGAACTTCGGTATCGTTACAGCCTGGAAAACCGCAAACGCCGGAGGCCAGGGAATTTTTATGTCCTTCACCGACGGCAATGCAGCTTTCGCCGTTTGCCCTTTCTTGCCCTGAGTCGCTAGTAACCGCGCCAGCGTCGTCGCGTCCAGCTGCTGGCCCCAATCCGAGGTGATCGTTGCTGACGAGTTGTAACCGAGATCGTAACCGACTCCGATCGTCACGCCGGATGCGGCGCCAGGCCAGATCGGTGACTGAAGATGTTTGTTGTAATACTGCTCGCCACCAGAAACTTCAAAATCGAGAACCAGTTGAAGACTTGCATCATTTAACGGCATGGTTAGTTCCTCCGTAGAGTGAGTGTTGAGAATCGTTGCGTAACCAACTTACTTCTGTTCCGGGAACTTGAATCCGATATAGGTCCCCGAGCTGATGCCCATCAATCCCAATAACGTCGTGCTGAATTCCGGCATTGCCAGGCTGTTGTAAACCGCGGACAGGAAAATAATGCCCAGCACGATTGTCCAGGCGAAAATCTGGAAGCGGTGGAAGCTGTATCCACTGCCGTCCCTGAGAATGTCGCGCAGCAGACCCTGACTGTGACCTGCCGTTGACGGCGGGGTGATGCCTTGAAGCTGCTGATTAACTTGGGCGAGGCGCGTGCGACTGTCCAGTAGTTGCTTGTTCAGGCTGTCCCGGTTGGCCGTATCCTCTGTGGTTAACGTGGGCTTAGAGTTGAGCGCGCCGATCTGGGACTGAAATTCCGGGATGCCCTGTTCGAGCGACTGCTTCTCGGCCGTGAGATCCCGGAGTTGACTAGCCTGTGTGGTGTCTTTCCCCGAATCAATTAAAGCTTCTCCCAAAGCGGTGCCGGCGCTGATTCCCATCAATCCCAACAGCGAGGGCGTGATGGTATCGAGTGCGGAGGTGACCAACCAGATCACCACGTATGAGACGTAAACCAGAAAGAACCAGAAGGCCATCTGCGTCCGGCCCAGGTTGTATGGCCTGAGCTTTCCGGGAACTGCCGTCCCTGCCTCGCGGATCAGATTGGTCGTGCGCGCCAACCAGATAAATAGGACCAGGGTAAACGCGATGATGAGCAAACCAATCACGCCGTACGGCGGTGAAATCACAGTAAGCGGGAGAGGATTGCTTTGATCAAAGACGCTATCAAACGGCGATTCAGTCTCCAGCCCTATGGTAAAAGTGACGGGATGGCTTAACCCGTGTGGCGCACCTAATAGATCGATCCAAAGCTTCTTATTCTCCGGCGTGATGAGCAAATGAAAACTGAGCCGCCGGCTATCCGGATGAAGTTCGTTCGGATAGCCACCACGGACCGCCCGGCCGTTAAGGAAGGGGACCAGCTTCGTTGCATCGTGCGTGGCCGCCCATTCCGAAAAGTTTGCCACTTCAACTTTAATGATGGAGTCGAGTTCCAGGTGGCCGTCAATCCCCGTGACTTTGGGACGCGTTGCCACTGTCGCCGCCGAAGGACTCGGAGAGGTTACCGGCGTCGGAGATATGTTCTGAACCGGGGATGGCGTCGGCGTTTGCGCTCTGGATATTGCGATGCCGAAAATCGCGATCGGCGATAACATCAAACCAAGGATCGTTAGTCGGGTTGTCTTTTTCATTTGATTCGCTCAGTTAATCTGGGCAATTCCTCAATTGGTGTTTACAAAACGACGCGTATAATTAGCTTTATGAATCCTAAAAACGATCGTGTGACTACAGGCGATGCCGAACAGAACAACGACGAAGAAGCGTCGCGTGAGCCGAACGAAGAAAACGAGTCTGATTCGGCGGAAGACGATTACAAGCGAGACGAGTCTAATCGCGGCGAGCGTCCCGATAATCTTCGACGTCGAGCCGATTGGTTTCAGAAACGCACCGGCGGCTAATCGGATCGCCGGCTGATCAAAGCTTGATTCGCCAAATGCTTCTTCCGTACGTCGCCGCGAAAAGCGCCTTGTCATTCTCCTGAAAGACCAAATCGATCACCATCGCGTTCGGCAAATTCTTCGTCAGGTTCGTCCACATTCCCGCCACAACATCCAACACGAACACCCCGGCGTCGTTGCCGACGTAAACTTTGTCGAGTTCGTCCGGACGGATCAGCACCGCGTGGTGAGGCACGTCGGGCAGTTGGCCCTTGTCCGCGTCCTCCCACGTCAGGCCACCATCATGCGAACGGAACAGATGAGCATGACCGAAGTTCGCAACCGTCACGTACAGAAGATTCGCGTCGTTCAGGTGCGATTCGATGCGCGTAATCGTGTGGCCCGGCAGAACTGAGCTGGAAATGTTGGGACTCCAAGTCGCACCGCCATCGGAGCTTCTGAACAAGCCGCCGTTTTCCGTTCCGACATAAATTCGCTTGCGATTTGCCGTGGCTATTTCGATCGCTGAAATTGGACTGTCATCCAAACTGCTTGAAACGGGAGTCCAGGTGTGACCGTCGTTGGTTGTTTTCCAAACTCGGGTCGATCCGGTGAACAGCGTATTTGAATCGACTGGATCCATCGCGATGAAACACATCCAAACAGAATTTTGCTCGTGCGGCGGAGCAGGCGGGGACACGTCGACCGGATCGTCATCCAGCCCGTGATAACGCTGAATCAAAAGATTGTAGGCGGAAGTGTAAACATGGCCGGCGTCTTTTGGATCGAAGATGTTCCAGCCGCCGTCGCCCGAATCGATCGAAACAAAATCGTTCGCCAGTCCGTGCCTGGTCGCCACCGTTCCGTTGTCCTGAGCGCCGCCGCCAAAAACCAGCGGATCAGTTTGGGCAACGTCCATGTCATAGAACATCGTGACTGCCAGGCTGTTGCTCCGATTGGTCCATGACGTGCCGCCGTTCTCACTGACATCGACTCCGCCATCGTTGCCGTCGTAGACGCGTCCCGCGGCAGCGGCGGGCATTACCAGCGCATGATGATCGGCATGGGCGTACGTGGGATCCTTGTGCTCTGCGTCCCAGTGCGTGATCTTCTTCCAGGTCTTGCCGCCGTCTTTGGTGCGATGCAGATCGACTCCGCCGCAAATTACATGATTGGGATCCGCCGGATGGACAACGATCGAATTGCCGTACGAGATTTGTCCTTCGCCTTTGAAGTGCGTCCCCTGAATGTCTTTCCAACTGTCGCCGCCGTTCGTGCTGCGAAAAAGTCCGAGCAGCAGATCCTTGTCACCGGTGGCTTCGTTCTTCGCAAAGGCGTAGAGCACATCAGGCTTCGACGGACTAATCGCCAAACTCGTGCGGCCAAACAGCGGCGAGTCGGGCAGGTTCTTGGTTAAGTGTTCCCACTTCTTTCCGCCGTCAACCGAGCGCCAAATTCCGCTCCTGGCGCCTTGTTCGGTAAAGGTCGCGTAGATCCTGTTTTTAGTTTTCGGATCAAAGACGATCGAGTGGCACCAATAGTTTTGACTTGAAATAAAAGTTTGCCGCTGCCAGGTCACGCCGGCGTCAAACGAAACGTACATGCCGCCGAGGTCTTTTCCGGTAACGCTGACTTCAGCGAGGCCAACGCCGCCGATGATGAGGTGTTTTGAATCGAAGGGATTGATTGCGATGACACCGATGCGCTTCGGAATGCCGGTTCGATCCGCGGCCGCCAGCAGTTGCCAGGTCTGTCCAGCATCAACGCTTTTGTAAAGGCCGACTCCGGGATAAGAGTCGGAAGAGAGGTTTGCTTCTCCGGTTCCCACATAAATCGTGTCGGGGTTTTTCTGATCGACTGTGATCGAACCGATGTTAAGTATGTCCTGATCGCTCCAGCATGCTTGCCAGGACTGGCCCGCGTCGTTACTTCGCCAAACGCCCCCACCCGCTGCCCCAGCAAAGATTCGTTCCGGATGAATTGGATGACACGCCAACGCTGTAATGCGGCCGCCGATGTTGGTCGGACCAACGCATTCCCATGAACCGGCGATATTGGTCGCGGGCGCCAGCGATTTCTCGACGCGATTCCGTTCGCGAATCAAAGCTTGCACGGGCGCTTCGCGAAGCGGCCACGCGCTGCGCGCCTGAAACCAGCGGCCACGAACTTTGTGATGAGAGAGGCGGACTTGTCCGCCTTTTTTCCTTTGCCGGCGATGCGGGTCCTCTGTCGTGCTCTCGGCGGAATTGCCGCGTTTTGAACTCTTAGCGTTCTTTCGTCTAAACATGGAAATGCCCCGATCGGTTGCAGCTTGCTGGATTGGTCTAACGCGAGGTGCGGCAGAAGCTATCCGATCTTGTTCAGTCCGTCAACAAATTTTCGCGAACCGGGTTGCGCGCCGAAACGAACTGCGACAATATTGGCGGGCTAATTCAAACAGACAACCAAAGAGGATTTGATGGAACGCCGAACAACGAGCTGGTTCAGCCCGAACCTGCAAATGGAAATGCCGCTGGTCGCGTATGGTCACGGCGGACAGACACTTTTGATGTTGCCGACAGCGGCGGCGGATTATCTGGAGTACGAAAGATTTTATTTGGTCGATGCGATCAAGCCATTAATCGAGCACGGCAAGATTCGCGCTTACTCAATCAACAGCGTCAATCGTTGGAGCTTGCTGAACGAGCAGATGCCGCCAAATCTGAAAGCTGAGTTGCTGACGCGGTACGATCGATACATCACTGAAGAAGTTCTGCCGCTGATTCGAAACGAGAATGAAGAGAAGTTTGCGCGGCCGATCACGACGGGTGCGAGTTTGGGCGCGTTCCTCGCGGCCAATGAATATTTCAAACATCCCGATCTGTTTCGCGGCGTGATTGCCATGAGCGGGGGCTACGACATTCGCTCTTACCTGAAAGGGCATTACGACGACAACGTCTATTTCAACAATCCGATGGACTATCTGCCGAATTTGAATGACGAACATTACCTGCCGATCCTGCAGCAGGCAGATTCGATCCACATTATTTCGGGGCAGGGCGCTTATGAAGACCCGGAGCGCAGCCGGCAGCTCTCAGACATTCTCAACAGCAAAAACATTCCTCATAGTCTGGAGTTATGGGGTGCGGACGTGAATCACGACTGGCCCTGGTGGCGGAAGATGCTGCCGCATGTTTTGGGAAAGATAGTGGGCTAGCAACATTTGCATCATTGACCCGCAGCTTACCATCTTCCATGTGAAGGTGGAGGCGACAGTGTGAAGCCAAATGCCGCTGAATACGAAATTGAATGGGACAGACGCAAGAATCTGCTCAATCAAGCGAAACATCGCATCAGTTTCGAGGAAGCCGCAACCATCTTCGCAGATCCTCTTGAAATAATGATTGACGATCCGGAACATTCAGAGAAAGAGCAGCGCTTCATCTCAATTGGCGAGTCTTTCAGTCGGCGATTGCTGGTAGTATCATATACCGAGCTCGGCGACACGATTAGGATTATCAGTGCACGCAAGCCGACGACACGCGAACGTCGCACATACGAAGGTAATTAATTATGCGGAGTGAATACGATTTCAGCCAAGGAATAAGAGGCGCGCACGCGGGTAAGCGTGCGCGTATCGTCGGAGAACGTTCCTCAGATGTCACTTCTCGTACGCAAGTCTCGGCGAAGGAGAGCAGCAATACCTTAACCGGCACGGCCGGAGAATATTACGTTTGCGCCGAACTTTGTCGGCGAGGTTATCTAGCGCTTCTTACCCCAAAGAACAACCCTTTATTCGATGTGGTGGCCACCAACATTGATGGAACGACTTCAATATCCATCCAGGTAAAAACCCGTTCAGCCCGCAACAAGCAGGGATGGAAATTGAATAAGCAGGTTTCTGCAAGCGACACACCGGGAGTTCCTTTCGTAGTACTCGTTAATTTACACGAAAGGGAGGCGCCGGACTTCTTCATCTATCCTTTTTCAGAGTTCGCTTCGCGCGTTAGAGAGGTATTCGACAGCTATATGAGCAAACTGAAGCGGAGCGGTGAACCACGCAAAGATCCGGGTTTCCGTTGGTTTGACGAAGTAAATCTCACCGAGGCAGATTTCGCTAGAAAAAACATTTGGCAACCCATTATTGACGCGTTAGACGCAAACGGCTCTTAGTCGAACGAACAAAAAGAAAACGCGGCGAGTGATCGCCGCGTTTCAACTCTCATCCTTCCGCCTCCATCCTTTAATTCGGCGGGCCATCGTCGCCCTTCTTACCTTTCTTCTTAGCCGGTTCGACTTCGCGTGGTCGGGATTGCGCCGGAGTCGCCACCGGGGCGGGTTTTACTTCTTTCGGACTTTCACTGGGTCGCCGCGGTTCCCCCGGTTCAGTTCGCGGGGGCGGGACGGTGTTGTCTTCCAGCCGCGGTGTGGTGATCGGGCTGGTGTTTACATCAGGCTGCGCAGTCTTGTCCGTCTGATCGGTCTCTTCATCAGCGGTCATCTGCGCGCGCTCGAGTTGCAACTCACGCTGACGTTGCTTGTACATCTCCTTCATGTCTTCGGGCATCGTGGGCGCTTTCGGAAAATCTTCCTTCGGCTTGTCCTTCATAAAGTCGCGCATGAAATCGATGAACATCGGCAGCGCACCATGCGCGCCGGTCATGTCGTTGCCGAGCGGTTTCTTTCTGCCCGGATAACCCATCCACGCGCCGGTCACGTAGGTCGGCGTGTAACCGAGGAACCAGACGTCGGTATGATCGTTGACCGTGCCGGTCTTGCCGGCGAGCGGCATGTTAAGAACTTGCGCCGCCGAAGCCGTACCGCCCTGAATCACACCGCGCATCATCCCCACCATCGTCAGCGCGACGTACTCGCTGAAAACTTTATAGGTTGTCTTTTCCCACTCTTGCATCACCGCGCCGTCGCGATCGACGACCTTGCGAATCATGTGCGGCTCGACCCGAATGCCTTTGTTTGGAAAAGCTGAGTAAGCAGAGACCATCTGATCGAGCGGAACTTCGGTCGCGCCCAACGCCGAGGGAAGGTAAGGCGCCATCGGAACCTTGATGCCGAAGCGACGCACCATCTGCGCGCCGGTTTGAATGCCGACGGTTTGCAGCAGGTGCACCGCCGGAATATTCATCGAGTGCGCCAATGCCGTTTTCAGAGGCATGTCGCCGCAGCTGGTCGAGCCGTCATAGTTGTGCGGTTGCCATCCGTTGATATTGATTGCCGCGCCGCTGACCGTCGTGTCTGGTGTCATGCCCCATTCGATCGCCGCGCTGTATACGAACGGCTTGAACGCGGAACCAGTCTGACGATAGGCCTGCACGGCGTTATTGAATTTGTTCCGCTGAAAGTCATAGCCGCCCACCATCGTGACCATCTCTCCGGTCTTGGCATTGATCGTCATCATCGATCCTTCAATCGCGGGAATCTGGTTCAACTCGACTTTCAGATGATGCGCTTTCTTGTCGACTTCTTTGATGATGAACTCCGGCAGATAACCTGGCTTGAATTCACCGCGTGGCGATTTGTGGCCCCAACCCATGTCGGCGCCGGTCACTGTCGCCGTGTAATTACCGAAGCGCACCGTGGCCTGATCGCCTGAATCGACTTTCATGACCAGGCCGACCAGATAGCGGCCCGGCTGGTATTCGCCGCGGTACCAATCCGGATACTTGAAGCCCGCGAGCTCCTGCTGCGTCGGGACTCCGTTGTCGGCAGATGTCGGAATCACTTGATAAGAAGAGCGCCAGCCGCTGTGCGACTTGTCATACCATCGCAAACCTGCGCGCAGAACTTCATACGCTTTCTTTTGCGCGGCGATGTTGATAGTTGAATAAACCGCCAGGCCCGTCTGAGCGACGCGTGTCGTGTACTTGTCTTCCAAATCCTGACGAATGTATTCGACGGGATAATCGAACGCCGGATCAGTTGCTTGCGGCGGTTGATAGTAAGCCGAATCGGCGAGCTGGATTGGTTTTGTCTTGGCGGCATCGACTTCGGCCTGCGAAGCAAATCCATTCTTGGCCATTAGATCGAGCACGAGATCGCGTCGTTCTTTGGCCTTCGCCGGATTCGCCGTCGGCGAATATTCGCCGGGAGCTTTCGGAATCGCCGCGAGCAAAGCAGCTTCTTCGATCTTCAAGTCCTTCGCTTGCTTACCGAAATAAGTTTCCGCGCCCGCTTCCACGCCGTAGGCGTTTGCGCCCACGAAGATGTGGTTCGCGTAAAGCTCCATGATCTGGTTCTTCGTGTAGTAACGTTCGATTTGGAGCGCGAGCAGCCACTCATTCATCTTTCGTTTATAGCTACGCTCAGGTGTGAGAAAGAGATTCTTGGCGAGTTGCTGCGTCAGCGTCGAACCGCCCTCGACCTTGTTGCTGGTGAAGTTCTTCCACGCCGCGCCGATAATGCGTATCGGATCAATGCCCACGTGATCGTAGAAGCGCACATCCTCTACGGCCAGGATCGCATTCTTCATGTTGGGCGGAATCTCTTCGTACTTGAGCGGGATGCGCTTCTCGAGCGCGAACTGGCCAATGACTGTCTGGCCGTCATCCGCGTAGATGCGCGTGACGATGCTGGGCCGATAAGTCGCAAGCGCGGCGACCTCGCTGGCGGCCTGCGAATAGTTGAGCTGGTACGCCGCGATGATTCCCGTCAATCCACCCGCGGCCAGCGCCAAGAGGAGCACCGCGGGAAACCAGAAGCGGCGCAAAATGTGTTTGCGCTCGCCCGGAGGGGCCGCGACGATTGCGCCCGGCGTATATGATTTCAAACGATTGAATGGTGGTTTGGCAGCCATAATTACTCCAGCTTTTTTACTCTCAAAATGCTTTAAGATGCCGGTTTCCGGCAACGTGGATTCCCACAGTCGTCCCAAAGTCCGAGGGGGATTATAACTTAGCCGGCGGCGAAGCTCGATACGGGGATCGGGCACTAGCCCGAACGTTATAGAAGGCCCATCGATTGTGCGGACGAAGCTAGAACCAGTACTGACGCGCGGGCAACTGCCCCGATCAATTTCCCTCTTGACTTAAATCGCCATGCGTGGCAATGAACTGTCTCACCTTAGCACGGTGGAAATATCGAGAACGTCGATAGCGAGCTACCAACAGCAAGCCGACTTGGACTTAGCGGGTGTGAACTGGTGAGCGTCGTGCACGAGACGGAACACTCAGCAGAGTATTTTCTAAAGCGTCCGATTAGGGAGGATTCGTCCGCAGCGATCTGAATTTTTCGAAGTTGTAAGGAGGAGCCATGCGTCGATTCGTCGTGATCTTGAGCGCGCTCTTATTTGCGGCAAATGCGTTTGCCCAAGGCAATAGTTCTCGGGCTGACGGCTTTCGCGGGCTGATCTTGGACCAAACCAGTTCAGAAGAGGCGACGCGAATCCTCGGACCGCCGGTTGCAGACAAAACCGATCGACTCGACGTCGCGAAACTAAGCAAGTGGCTGGATCCAAAACATAAGGAAAAAATATTCCGTCAGCTCTCGTTCAAGAACGTCGGCGATTTTTCCCAGATTCATTTATCATTTCTCGAAAACAAATTGATGATGATCGATTTGGAATTCAAAAAGACACTCTTCCCGGCGCGACTTAATGATCTATTCGGTTTGGAGTTTGCTGTCATCGGGACGCCGCAAGGCGCGTCAGACTTACCAAACAAACCGGGTAACTATCCGGTTCGTTTTATTCCGATCTTCTATCCATTTACTTACAACATGATCGGCATTTCTGACAAAACATTTATTTGGGTGGACTGTAGCACTGGCGATGCGCGCACACCCGGCAAGATCGATAGAAGTCGCCAGGTCAGTCGCGCTCTTGAAAAGAAATAACCCGTTCGTTGCGCGCCCGAAGGGCCTTTGATCTTATTTTCAGACTCCAACTTCGTTTCTTTCGGCATTGGAGGACCACAGATGTTCAAGCGCAGTTTCTTCTCATTCACGATCCTCATCGTGTTCGCGGTTTTGCAGGGTTATGCTCAATCGCCGGTCGATTCGGCCCTCTTCAACGCACTTCATTATCGCCTGGTTGGGCCATCGCGCGGCGGACGCGTGACGACCGTTACCGGTGTGCCTTCACAACCGAAGACTTTTTATATGGGTGTCGCCAGCGGCGGACTTTTTCGCACGACTGATGGCGGCGCGTCGTGGGTTCCGATCACTGACGGCAAAGTTCCGCTCGGCTCGACGGGTTGCGTCGCAATCTCTGATTCCAATCCTCAAGTGATTTATCTCGGCACCGGATCAGACGATGTGCGCAGCAACGTTTCGACCGGTCGCGGCATGTACAAATCGACCGACGGCGGCCAGACGTGGAAGTTCATCGGCCTCTACAACGCAGGGCAAATCGGCGGCGTGCGCATTCATCCGACGAATCCAAACATCGTCTGGGTGTCCGCGCAGGGCGATGCGTTCAAAGCGAATTCTGAACGCGGCATTTTCAAGACGACCGACGGCGGGCAGACCTGGCGCAAAGTTTTATTCGTCTCTGATCAAGTCGGCGCGATGGATGTTGAGTTGCAGCCCGGCAATCCGAATGTTGTTTACGCATGGATGTCGCGGCTCGAACGGAAGCCCTGGACGATTGTCAGCGGCTCGCGCGAAGGCGGTTTCTACAAGAGCACCGATGGAGGCGAGCACTTCACGAAAATCACGAATGGACTGCCGACTGAATTGATTGGCAAAGCGAATCTCGCGGTAACGAATGCAAAGCCCGATCGCATTTACGCTCTGGTCGAAGCCAAGCCCGGCGGCGGATTGTATCGTTCGGACGATTCCGGAAAGAGCTGGGCTCTTATCAGTTCGCAAAGCGCCCTCATCCAGCGTCCTTTTTATTACGTCGCGCTCGGAGCTGATCCGACGAACGCCGATGTCGTGTACGCGGGCGCTGAAGGTTTTTACAAATCGACGGACGGCGGCAAAACATTTTCTGTTTTTCGCACGCCGCACGGCGATAATCACGACATCTGGATCAGTCCGCGGGATGGCAACATCATCATTCAATCGAACGATGGCGGCGCGAATGTTTCGTTTGACGGCGGGCGCACGTGGTCGTCGCAGATGAATCAAGCAACAGCGGAAATCTATGGCGTTTGGACTGACAATCAATTTCCTTACAAGCTCTACGGCGCGCAACAGGACAACTCGACGGTAATCATTTCGAGTCAGGCTGATCCATCGAGCCTCGCCGATTGGCGCGCAGGTCCCGGCTGCGAGACTGGGCCAATCATGCCTTATCCGCGGGATCCGAACATTGTTTACGGATCCTGCAAAGGGCAGTACGGCGTGATGAATTTGAAGACCGGGCAAGAGAAGAACTATTGGATCGGCGCGCAGTCGCTGTATGGAAATCCGGCGAGCGATCTGGTTTTGCGTTTCCAACGAGTGTCGCCGATGGCCACATCGCCGCACGATCCGGAAGTGCTTTATTACGGTTCGCAATACTTGCATCGTACGCGCGACAAAGGCGTGACCTGGGAAAAGATTTCTCCCGATCTCACCGCGCATCCCTCTTGTTGTCAGGGCGCGAGTGGCGAACCTATCACCCGCGACGTTACCGGCGAAGAGTTCTACTCGACGCTCTACGCGATCGCGGAATCGCCGCTGGAGAAGGGCGTGATTTGGACGGGCTCGAACGATGGGCCGTTCTATGTGACGCGCGACAACGGCAAGAACTGGACGAACGTCACGCCAAAGGATTTGCCGGAAGGTGGCCGCGTGCAATACATCGAAGCCTCTCCGCATCGCAAAGGCGCGGCTTACTACGCGGCGTATCGTTGGCTGCTCGGCGATTACCAACCTTACATCTACGCGACGAATGATTATGGAAAGACGTGGACACGTCTGACCGATGGCCAGAACGGGATTCCGGCTGACTGGCCCACGCGCGTTGTGCGCGAAGATCCTGGTCGAGAAGGATTGCTTTACGCCGGAACGGAATTCGGAATGTTTATCTCGTTCGACAATGGCGCGCATTGGCAGACGTTTCAATTGAATCTGCCGAATGTGCCCGTGACCGACATCAAGCTTCACAACAACGATCTGATCGTCTCAACCCAAGGCCGCGCGTTCTGGATCATCGACAACATTAGCTCGCTGCGTCAGCTTTCGCCGCAGGTGACGACTTCGGACGTGCATCTTTTCAAACCACGCGATGGATATCGCACCAGAGTTAGTCCTGCCAATCTGGGGCCGATGATCGAGTACTACCTTCCGCCCGGACCGAACGATCCGGTGACCATCGAAATCCGCGACGCGAAAGGGAAAACGGTGAATGTGTACAGCAGCGACGCGCCTGCAGCTCCAGCTCGCGGCGGACGCGGAGGAGCGGGCGAGGCGCAGCAGGAAGATCCAGATGCGCCGGCAGGCGGACGCCGGTTCGGACCGCCACCCACGCGAGCGACAAAAGTCGCTGGACTCAATCGCGTTGCTTGGGACTTAAGAAACAAAGAAGGCGTGATAATTCCGCCTGGCCGGTATCAGGTGATTTTGAAGGTTGGCGTCTTAGGAAAAGCTTGGGCTGAATATCTTAACGTGCTGATCGATCCGCGCGTCGCCGAAGAAGGCGTAACGGTTGCTGACTTGCAGGAGCAATACGAGCACAACATGCGCATGCGCGAGCTCGTGACTGGAGTTAATCAGCTCGTTACGCGCGTTCGCGAGGCGCAGACGAACCTGCGAAAGGCTGACGCGATCGACGGCGGTATAGCAAATCGCGTGAATGCGATCGCTGCGAAACTTTTGACTGAGCCGGTGCGTTATGGCAAGCCGGGGCTGCAAGCGCACATTACTTATCTGGCCGGCATGACCGCGAACGTCGATCAGAAAATTGGGCGCGATGCGATTGAACGTTACGCGGTGCTTAGGAAAGAGTTCGATGCGCTGCGCGCTGAGGTTGATCGAGTGCTCGGACCCGCGCCTGGGGTTGCTAACGATTACTAAAATATATTCTTCTACGAGAGTAACCGCGTCAGAAAATTCGGGTGAATGTGCCAACTGAAGAGTCCGGCCAATCCCATCAACACGCCGAAGAATGTTGGCACCATCGCAATGACAAAGAGCCAACGCTTCTGCGTCAGCGCGGTAACGGCCAGGAGCGAGATTGCCAGGGCCAGCATCGCGTCAGAGAGATCGAACTGATCGTCATGAAAGTTTAATTCGTTGTAAGTCTGATCTGCTTTGTCCGCATCAGCCTGCTGAACTTTCTTCTTTTGTTCCTGCTCCTGGGCCAGCGCCTGATAGGTTTTGATTTGATCCTGAACGACGCTCTGCGCCTGTGGTGAGGCAGCCGCTTGCTGCGCTTTCAATTGGGCCACGGTAGCGTTCGCGACCTCTTCACGAATATTTCGTGCCTGGTACCAGGTGTAATTGTCGATCTTGTCGGCCTGCGCCTGTTGCATCGCCTGGACGATGTTGTCGTCCTTCACTTTGCAAATGCCCATGAAGGTCGCCAGCAGCGCTACGGAAATCGCGACCCAGGTATTAAGTCGCGCACGCGCGTCGGCCGTCTTCTCTCTATCACTCGGCTTTTTGTCATCATCTTCTTCGACGAATTGCATTGGATCTGGATCCATCGCGTTACTCCTCTATGTTCGGTCGTGCAATGCGCCGATATTAACAGACAAGCCTTCTGGATCTTCGCATTTGGAGTAGAATAGCCGCCGCCAAACCGGCAACTTTGAGCGTTATTATGGCTTAGTCGAGTTTTGTTGGACTGATAGTTCGATTGGATGTACTTATGATCAGGAAGACGTTCTCGTTATTGACACTTCTATTCTTGTGCGCGGTGACGAAAGCCGCGCCCGCAACCATGCGGCTCGATTATTTTCATACCGGCGATGCGAAACATGAAGTTTTCAGCATGGACCGCGTTGTCATCGAGCCTTTGCCATGGCCGGGCGACATCACGAAAACGATCGACGATACGAATCTCGGAAAATATTTTTTCGAGGTTCGCGATCAGAAAAGTGGTCGCGTGCTTTACTCGCGCGGCTTTGCTTCAGTTTATGGCGAGTGGGAAACGACCGATGATGCAAACAAGATCATGCGCAGTTTCAGCGAGTCTCTGCGATTTCCCGCGCCCGACGCGCCGGTCGAAATCGTTCTGAAGAAACGGGACGCCAAAAACAGATGGGTAGAGATTTGGAAGACTTCAATCGATCCGAAAGACATGTTCATAGATCGTTCAAAGCCGCGCGCCCCAGCACCTTTGATTCCAATTCAAAAGATGGGCGACCCGGCGACGAAAGTCGATCTGCTTTTGCTGGGTGATGGATACACCGCGCGGGAACTGCCGAAGTTTCAAGCCGACGCGCGACGATTGATCGCAGTCCTGTTTTCGACGTCACCGTTCAAAGAGCATCGCGCGGATTTCAATGTGTGGGGATTGTGTCCGCCGGCCGCGCAATCAGGAATCTCGCGACCATCGACCGGCATCTATCGCGATTCGCTTTCGACCTACGACGCATTTGGTTCAGAGCGTTATATCCTCTCGTTCGACAATCAGCGCATGCGCAAGGTCGCGCAGTTTGCTCCTTATGAATTCATCGAGATTCTCGCTAACGGCCGCACCTATGGCGGCGGCGGCATCTTCAATCTGTACAGCACGGTCGCGGTGGACAACGCCTTCGCGAATTATGTTTTCATGCACGAGTTTGGTCATCACTTTGCGGGCCTCGCCGATGAATACTACACGTCGCTCGTTTCGTACGCGCCGGCAACGGAACGAATTGAACCCTGGGAACCAAACGCTACTGCGCTGCTAGATAAGAATAAATTGAAGTGGAAGGACTTGGTCGCGCCCGATACGCCGATCCCGACGCCCTGGAACAAGGAAGAGTTCGAAGCGTATGAGCGGGAATATGGGGCGCGCCGTGCGCAGTTGCGTAAAGAGAACCGGCCCGAGAGCGAAATGGAAGCGCTGTTCCGCGAAGACCGTCGCCGCGTCGATGCGATGATGACGAAGGAGAAATACGCTGGCCGCGTCGGCGCGTTCGAAGGCGCGATGTATGAAGCGAAGGGTTATTACCGGCCGCAGATCGATTGCATTATGTTCTCGCGCACGAATTATTTTTGTAAGGTGTGCAGTCGCGCAATTGAGAGAGTTGTGCACTTGTACGCGCGACGAGGTTGATTAGAGTCGTTAACGAAGAATGGGCCACAATCTGTTTTTCATTTATGCCTTCACTGAAGTAGTCTGTCGGAGTAAAGCCGCGGAGCGGCGAAATATTTATAGACAACCGTGACCTGACAATTTCTATTAACCCGACTTGAGCGAAATGCCGGGCATTTCGCTCAAGTCAGAAAATCTGAAAAACGAAAGCGTGCTCCGATCTATGAATATTTCGTGCCTACGGCACTTTTTCCGACAGAGTCCAAAGCGAGGTGTGAATAAGAGATTTCGAAACCCAACCCAATCTGCTTGTCCGAAAGGAACCCTATGCGATCTCGTCTCTTGCTAGTCATTGTTTCGATCACGATTCTCGTCACGCCGGTTTTTGGGCAAAAGCGAAACATCACTGAGAAAGACTTATTCAACTTCGTGTGGATTGCCGATCCGCAAGTTACGATGGACGGATCGCGTATCGCGTTTGTGCGTGTGACGGTGAATGCGAAAAAGGATGGATACGACACGGCGATTTGGAGCGTGGCGACTGCGAGCGGCGAGTCGCGCCAACTAACGGCTGGTCCAAGAGACTCTTCACCGCGTTGGTCGCCTGACGGCTAGTACATCTGTTTCGTGCGCGCGCCTGAGAAAGACGGCCGGCCCGACGCGCCGCAGTTGTTCATGATGTCGATGCAGGGCGGGGAAGCGTGGCAATTCACTTCGTTGCCGCGCGGCGCGGGCGGGCAGCAATGGTCGCCGGATGGAAAGATGATCGCGTTTAGTAACGGCGCAACTACGGAAGAGTTGGCGAAGCAGAAAGAAACTATGCCTGTGCCGGCACCGGCGAGCTCGACACAGCAAACCGGATCGCCAACCCCGGTTGCTTCTCCGAAACCTTCCGCCGAACGCGAGAGCGACGTGCGCGTAATCACTCGCGCGGTTTATCGATCGAACGACTCAGGCTATCTCGACTTCAAACATCCTTCGCACATTTGGATCGTGAACGCGCCACGGACCGGCGAAGACAAAGTCACGCCGACGCAACTCACCAGAATGAAATACAGCGACGGCAACGTGACCTGGGCCAAAGACGGCAAATCGATCTATTTCGTTTCGGATCATCGCGACGAGGCGTACTACGACTTGCCGAAAACCGACCTCTACAACGTTCCGGTGGAAGGTGGCCAGGCATCGCGAATTACAACCTTCGATATGGGCGCGGCTGCTTTTTCGTTGAGCCCGAATGGAAAGCAAGTTGCCTTTTATGCTTCTAAGAATCGGCCGGTTCAGTCTTACACCGAACCGGACTTGTGGGTTTTGGATCTCATCGGTGAAGCTCAACCGCGAAATCTTACGGCGAATTTTGATTGGGATTTGGGTGGAGGAGTCGGCGGAGACAACAGCGCGCCGCGAGGTGGCGGAGGATTTCCGCCAGTTTGGTCTGCCGACGGCAAACGGATCATCGCGTTGTACGGCAAGGAAGGGAAAGCGAATCTCGGCTCGTTCGATGTCGCGACCGGAAAAGAAACTGACGTCACGACTGGCAATCAGGCGGTGCTCAGTTTTCGCGCGCCGAAAGATGGATCAAAGTTCGCGCTCTTGATTTCCACGCCGACGCGCATCGGTGATCTATTCTGGCTCGATAAGCCGGGCGCGGCGCTGAAGCAACTGACCCACGTCAACGATGAATTATTTTCAAAGCTCAATCTCACCGAGCCGGAAGAGATTTGGTACACGAGTTTTGACGGCAAGAAGATTCACACGTGGGTGCAGAAGCCGCCCAACTTTGATGCTAATAAAAAATACCCGCTCATACTCAACATTCACGGTGGACCGCACGCCGCATACGGTTGGGTATTCGATCATGAATTTCAGTGGATGGCGGCGAAGGGTTACGTCGTTCTGTATCCGAATCCGCGCGGCAGCACGACGTACGGTCAGGATTTCGGCAACATCATTCAGTATCACTATCCCGGCGACGACTTCAAAGATTTGATGGCCGGCGTCGACGAACTGCTCAAACGTGGTTACATCGACGAGAAGAAACTCGGCGTCACGGGCGGGAGCGGCGGCGGTCTGTTGACTGATTGGACCGTCGGTCACACGACACGATTCGCGGCGGCGGTGGCGCAACGCGACATCGCGAGTTGGGCCGACTGGTGGTACACGGCTGACTTCACTCTGTTTCAACCGAGCTGGTTCAAAGCGCCGCCGTTCGAAGATCCCGAAGATTACAAAGCGCGCTCGCCAATCACTTACATCAATGACGTAAAGACACCGATGATGTTCATTCTCGGCGAAGCCGATTGGCGCACGCCTACGTACGCCGGTGGCGAAGAGATGTTTCGCGCGCTCAAATACAAAAAGATTCCCACAGTGATGGTGCGCTTTCCGAACGAGACGCATGAACTCTCGCGCTCAGGCCAACCATGGCATCGCATCGAGCGGCTCGAGCACATCGTCGGCTGGTTTGATAAGTGGCTGATGGGAATGCCGAAGCCGGAATATGAAGCAGTGCAGTAACCAAAAACGCAGTTGGCCCGTTAGCCGGTTTTTCAATAGTTAGCCTATTGTTTGAAAGGAGAGACTATGCCCAACTTGAGTGGAACCGTCGTTGAGAGCAGCGATCTCAACGCATTACCTTTTCCAGGACACATCATCGAGCGAGACGACCCGGACACCAACATCGTTCGGCCGTTACAGCACCGTCTAAACGAAGTCGGCTGCGGTCCCATAGACGAGAACGGAGGGTTTGGCGACCAGACCGAAAGCGCTGTCCGACTGTTCCAAGCGCGCTTTTCCGACTCTGATAATCAGCCGCTAAGAATAGACGGCAGGGTTGGCTCACTGACATGGGGGCGGCTCTTCGGGGTGGACACGGTCCCAACGGTGATCCAGCCGGCTACCAATCTTGCACAGGGTGTGTTGGATATTGCGCGCTCGCAGATCGGCGTTCTCGAACAGCCGCTCGGTTCGAACCGGGGCCCTCAGGTTGATCAATACGTTCGCGCGACTGGCCTGGACCCCAGTGGCCATTTTCCTTGGTGCGTGTGCTTCGCCTTCTTCTGCTTTAAGCAGGCGGCCGAAAAACTCAAGCGCACCAATCCGATGATCAGAACTGCGGGCGTGCTTGACCTGTGGAACCGTGCAGGTGATCAGCACGTGCCTCGCGTGACGACTAACGAGGCCATGAACAATCCGGCGCTCGTCAATCCCGGACAGATCTTCGTGATTGACACGCCCCCGCCGGGCGGAGCTGGACACGCCGGAATTGTGGAGAAAGTCCTGAGTGGTAAGCTGGTCACGATTGAGGGGAACACCAACGACAATGGCAGCCGTGAGGGCATTGGAGTATTCCGCCGCGAGCAGCGCAAGATCTCGAGCATCAACAAAGGCTTTGTAGACTTCACTCGCGCTTGATTCAATTCGAGTGGCCCATTCTACGTCGCAACTTTCCGGGTGCGCGCAGGATCGGCTCAGGTCAACCGGGCATCACATCGAGCGGCTCGAGCACATCGTCGGCTGGTTTGATAAATGGCTGATGGGAATGCCGAAGCCGGAATATGAAGTGACGGCGCAGTAGCGTACGTCTTGAAGATGGTACAATTTGCCGCGCAGAACTTCATTGCTATGAAGCGCATGGCATCGGGCGAAAGAAGCTGAAGATCAAACAGTACCTGGATTAACCGACATGAGCACCACGATCACCTCGTACGTCCTATGCATCGACGATGGCGGTTACGCCGAGTCGTTGGAAGTTAGAAAAATCTATCCGGTGCTGCCTGACGATAAAGCCGCTTCGCGAGATTATGTGCGCATTATCGATGAGACGGGCGAGGACTATCTGTACCCAATGAAGTACTTTGTTCCGCTTAGTCTTTCCGCAGACGTAATTGGCGCGCTGACGGCGCGCAGTATTGACACCAACACCAACCGCTAGTTCCAATTGTCCGCTTCGCTTGCGATGAGACGAGTCAACAGCATTATCTATGCTGTCCTGGGTGCGATTGCGATCATCTACGGTGTCGCAAATCTGCTTTTTCCGACCTTCATGGTTCCGGAATCCGCGCGATCGTTTCCGCTATCGCACATCCTGCGAGAGCAAGCGGCTATGGCGATCTTCATCGGCTGCATGTTTCTGTGGTGCATCTTCAACTATGAGCGAAGAGCGTCCGCGCATTACTTCCTGATGGTCTTTGCATTTCTGTTGGCAGGAATTCACTGGTTTGATTATCTGAACGGCCATTTGAATTGGATGGCGCCGCTCTACAACACAGTGCCGTTCGTCGTGCTGGTGCTTATGGCGGTTAAGATGAAGTCGCGCGCCGAGGTGTGACCGATTGTGTGCGTTGCGTTCCGGGATAAAAGGATTGTCTTTGCGCCGTAGGCGCGAAATGTTTATAGAAAACGTCCTGTATTTTTAATATTAGTTGCTCCGAAATAGCGAAATGATTTCGCTCTTTCGGAGCAACCTATGATCCGGGCGATGTGCGCAGCTATAAATATTCGGCTCCTACGGAGCCGCGGGTTGGTTGAGAAACTCGCGAATCAAACGTTGTTCTTTCTCGTCTTTGATTCGCGTGAAGAGTTTCGTCCCGAGCTTCGTAATCGTCTCTGCCTTATCAAACGGAAGCTTGTCGTAAACCTTGCCGCCCTGAAAGTGACAGGGCTGGCAGCGAGCTTGAAAGATCGGTTTGATCTCTGAATCGAAATCAGGCCTTGTCGTTCGGGCGGTAAACGAGAAGCCGGCTGCGATATTCGCGCGTGAGTTCGATCTAACAACCAGGCAGGCTGCAAGTCCGACGGCGAGAAGTAGTGTTGCGACTACGAGCAGCGATCTCATCGCCGCAATCCTACACCTGATCACCCGTCTGTCGATGTAAAGTTTTGTAAAGTTTTTGCTTCGGGGATCTTATTGCGTGATTGTTTGGAATTGCTTCACCGATCTCCTCATCAAGAATTGTCAGCTATCGATACCAGCGCGAAGCTGATTGCTTCGCGCTGATCATGACGCTATTTCAAAAGCGATCATTTCGGGAGGTGTTGCGGCCTGCCCTGCCGACCGCCGGTCTGGTTGCAGATCCAGTCGCCGGTGGCGTCCTTGAAGCAGGAGTAAGTCATGTTTTCATAATTCGTCTTTAGGAGTTCTCCTTTAAAGCCAGTCGGCGCGTAACCGGGATAATTCTCACAGACGAGATACGTAGCTTTGACCGCATAGACCGCTCCGCCGTCAACTCCATTGGGCCCATCCGGGTTATTGATCATGTGGTGGTACGGATGGGTCGCGCCTAACTTGAAATCATCGAAATGAACGCTGACCGAAACGTTCTTGTTGTTCTCATCGCGGCTTTTGCCATTCTTTTCGTATCTGGCGTCGACGAGGCGCTTGAAGATCGCCGCCTGCGATGTGCCTTTGAGGTCATCAGACGCTGGACACGAGACCGCGCCTGCCTGGACGGGGTCGGTTGTAGTTTGAGTGTTTGTGGTCTGGTCTTCAGTTTTATTATTTGCTGCGGCAGGCGCGTCGGCTCCCTGCGGAGCGCGAATCCACTGCGTATCAACGAAACGAAGCCGCATTTCACGACCATCCTCATTCACCTTGACGATATAGCCGCCGAAGCGATCTTCAGGGTTATACAATCTGACGATGGTTGCCTTACGCCAAGTCGCATTTTTTTCAGCTCCGGGGTAATTACCGTGCTGAAATGTATCAACTTCTACGCGGTCGCCGACTTTGAATCGTGCATCGCCTTGCGCGGTCGCCCGTGAGCTGGTAACGAGAGATAAAGCGATTAATGTCGCGGCAAGAACGAGCGCTGGAATCAGTATCTTATAACTCCTGGTTTTCATTTCGTTTCTCCTCTAGTTTGTTGATTGGATCCTTTAATGTGCTTCCGCCACGCCGATCAGCCGCAGCACTCACACTGCATTAAACAAGATCAGTAGGCTATCGACTTCAGATGGTCTGGCGGATTCCAGAGAAGCTGAGAATGGAGTGAGCTATGCTCGATTCGGTAACACTATAATGCGTCAGCAGTGGTTCCGCATAGCGGCTCCATTCAAACAAGCAGCGCCGAGCCGTCGAGTTCCATTGACGCGGGCGGATGGCACTCAACCTGAGCCGGACAAGGCCGCTGAGAAAAGCGCAATACTCTGGGACAGATGTATTCGCAACTAGGCGTGTCTCGCGCAGTGCTGGCAACCAAGACGGGCGCGAGTAAACAGCCCGCACACAGGCAGGCAGCAAAAGACGCACATCAGAAGAGCCTCGACATCTATCTGAACATGAAAAGCAAAGGCACGCTCGGCGTTTCCGATGCCGCCAAACCGGATGAACTCGCGAACGAGATTGCAAAGTGTGATGCTGCTTTGAATCGCAAGTGACTCGGAAGTATTTTGGCGTCCCGCACGAGAGTCGAACACCTGTTACCGCTGTGAAAGAGAAGGGACCTGTTGTAATCCAATGGAACTTAGCGGCATGGATAGCACTTTACCGCACTTGAAGGACTCAGGGGAACGCCTATTGGACCTTTAATGGACCGTGCTTCCCGTTGGGGAGCTCCGCTGATTTCGTTAGCGGGCAACGGATTTTAAGTCTCAAAACGTTTGTTTCAGCCTGTTCTCCTAAATTCGGGCCCGTGACGATTCATTCGTATTTTCGCATGATCTCTTCGGGTTAGCTGGTGTGCGTTCGGCTTAGTTTGTGTGAGTTGGCACACTATTGGCACGCTGGGCTTTTATCCGCTTTGACACGGTAGGGGATCTGGGGTTCAAATCCCAATTCGCCTATTATTCTATGCGTTGCTCAAGTATTTAGACCCATCGATCCGTCCTCACTTCCCCCGAATTTGGCAGGCTCTTCCCAGACTTCAAACTCAATTGCTGTTGCGACTGACCTTATCCGAGATTACTGCACAAGTTGGGTCGAAAAGGAGAATGATGCCCCTCGAAGTAGCAGGGCATCCTTAAATGGGTCGCCGGCTCAAGGTGAGATGGGATAACAGCGAGTAGCCTCGGGGCTGGGAACCCAAGGCTGCCTGCCGAAAGCTACTGCCGCATGTCACTTCAATTCTCGATAGGGACCCAGACTGTTCGTAATGCAGGGCAACAACCCGCACATGTGGAGATAAGAGGTTGTACGCTCAAAAAATTAAGCAGATCCGCCTAACATTGATCAGGCACGGGCACCAACGGTGAGACGCGCAACATGCGCGCATGGCCCAGACTCTGACCTAGTGGGTCGGGCGGAAGGGGATCGGTGAAAAGTTCAACCGCCAATGCTGTCAACGGCGTATCGTCAGGGAGCCCCAGTTGCCGCAGTTGATTCTGGACCTGCACAATCTCGAAGAGGCCTTCGCCGAATAGCGTGCGCGCGTCGGCGTCAAGGTCCATAGACTCTTGCCGAGGCGACATCATCGCGCGCGCAAGCAGCAGGTTGCGCCACGATGCGGCATCGGTTTGCTGGACGCGCGCGTAAAGCACTGCCCACATCGAAGTGCGCGGAAATCGACGACGAACATTGCGTCCGTTATGAACCGCAGTGGCGTATGGCGCCCGAATACGGATTGCGAACTGGTCGCGCGCGGGCGAGCAGACGAGCGGAGGGGCGGGATGTTGCACGCCTGCAATTCGAAGCGCAGGCCCGAACCGACCCTGCGCTGTAGACCAGCGACTGCCGGTATGGCCCAACCGGATTTCATAGGTAAACATCCCGAAAAGCTCTAGTGACGTTTCACTGAGGCCCTGCGGCAATCGCACCAGGTAGTGCGGGCCCGACTCGGCTTGCTCGCCCAGAGGGTCCATCGAGCGCAGGCCGCTGCCATCACGCGATTGACCCCTTGCAATTAGACGCATCCACTCCGCCTCGATCGGCAGCGGCGACTCGGTCACCTCCGCAATTTCTTCGTGTATGTCGATCAACATAGGATCAGGAGCATTAGCCAGTACGCGCACGAAGTACGCATCACCCGGATCGATCGGGGCCGACTCAAACTCCAGCCAAAGACTGCGCTTGCGTTGCTCAGTAGAAGAATAGTCTTTCGCCGCTATGTATGGCGAAAGGGCGATGCCAGCCGAAACCAATTTGGGCACTTGCACCGGAGGGGTAGTAACCGGCAGCAGGATGCTCTCCGTTATTGGCTTGGGAGGGGGGCACGTTTCCTTTGTACGCGGACGCGACCTTATATTCGATGGTGATCTCGGCGGGAAACTCGAGTGGCTTCAGCGGCGCGTTCGGCTGAGGCGGTGGGTTCGGCTTTGGTTTGGGATCGAAAGCATCGAAAAAGAGAATCTCGGTCGACTGTCGCACGGGCTTGCGCGGATTAGGATCATTAGAAAGCTCTGATATTGCCGCAGGCGCGACGGCATGTGGCAGCCGTATAGTGCCGGCAAGCTCAACGAGGTCGTCTTTTCCTGGACGCTTGACCCGTCGCTCGACGGTGATACCTTCCTCAGCCAGACCATCCCAGGTCCAGTCGCGCGCCAACTCAAAACGCAAAACATTTATCCAACGCTGAATCACGTCTGCGCCGGACGAGATCGTAATTGAAGAGCGCTCCGGCGAAAGCGTATGACGCAATGCTGCTGAGCATGCGAAAACAGTGCGATGGCCCGGTCGGCCGGCGAAGGTGAGGCCAGAGTGAGCCAGGTTCAATTCCGCGGCCAGGCGCTCTGCGGGACTGGCCACGCTTCCATCAGGTGGAGGCGGCTGGAAAAAGAAGCTTCGCAAAGGAGACTCGATCTTCGCAAACAACGCTGCTTCACCCCGTGCGTGAGCGCGAAGGTCAACGGTGATTGGCACACCGCGACGCAAGTCCTCGGATGCAAAGTATCCAGGCGTTTCTTTACCGAGGCCTACTAACGTGAGACGAATATCGCGCGCAGTAGGAATAACGAGTCGTCCGTTGTTTGGTTGTTTGGCTTTAAGAAGATCCAGAGTAGCCAGGTCTTCAAATTTGAACTCGAGTGTGATCGGGAGAGCAACTTCATTTACATCTTTTTCAAAAATCCGAGACGTGGTGTAAAGCGGCAGGTAGATATCGACATCGCCTTCGAGTGCTCGGACTTGTACCAGAATCTCAAGACTGAGCACGTCTGGATCCGGAACGCTCATCTCACGCTCCCGCTTTGCCAGAATGTCTGCGTGGAGTTCTGTCGTGAGGTCCAGGAAGTTTGCGGCGCCAGTAAACACCGCTTCGGGATAGCCTATTCGCGGCTTCTCGACAGTGAGAGATTTATCGTCGCGTTCGGGCCTATGAGTGATGTTGACCTGGGCCGGGCGAGCGTGGCGCTGAAAGTTAATAGTAGTAATGGCCTGTGGTATTTCCGGCGTATGGTCGGTTGCGGGTGGACCGCCGAACGTAAGGTCCGTAAGCCGAACGCGGAAATCATAAGTCCTGCCGTAACGGAGCGGCACCAGCTTGTCATCGACGGCCACGAAAGTTTTTTCGCGATTAAGAAGCAGCGCGGCGCTCGGGTCCTTAATAAGCGACGAGTCTTTATGCAGGGACGTGAGATTGCTGTCTGTCAGCACCAGCGAACTGCCGCGCCAAGTGGTAAAGTAGGAAGGCATCCAAAACTCACCTACACGAGCGCGAGAGATTTGAGCCGGCATCACTTCCACCACCGACTCGCCTTCGTAGAGCCCGAGATCATGCGGCCCCAGCATCAGCGTCTCAGGGCTGGCGATACGCACCAGTGAATTCCAGTCGCCGCCTTCGGTGCGAACGTCCACTCGATAACCAGCCGTTCCCATCGGCGCTTCTGCCTTTGGATCTGTCTGGCGGTTGAGCCATTCCGCAATCTGTTCATCGTCCCAGGCCAGGCTTATTGCGTCATCACGATCCTGAACTTGTGCGCCGTGGACCATGCGCGCGAAACCCAGATCGTAACGTTCGGCTTCGCTAAACGCGTCATCTCCCACTTCCGTTCCATCCACGGGGAACAGTACTGCGGCGTAAATCGATCGATGTTCGTTGAGAGGTGGAATCCGCGCCGCGTACAGAGCCGTGAATGTTGGCGCCAATGCAGAGTAGTCACTGCTGGTATGGAGTCCGGTGTAGAGCCAGCCGCCTGTTTCGAAAATCTTCGGATCGTCAAATTTGATCGTGGCTTTTCCGATCAGACCTAGCGCTATCGCCAGCTGCGGCTGACGAAGTGCGTAGGCCATCAGTTGGCCCCACGTCACCTCATCAGTTAACACCTCTGGCTCCGGCGGCTGGCTCGCCTGGGCATCATGAAGCGCACATTCAAAGTCTTTTTCGCCGATCAGATAATCTGAGAGTTGGCGGCGGCCAGTGAGGGCGAGATAGCTTTTAGTAATCGGTTTCAAAAACTTTGGCGTGACACCCCTGCGAACAGGCGTATTAATTGTGAACATCCGTTCCAGTTGAGCGAACAACGTTTCCTTTTTTACAGGAGGATCGATGAGCTTCAACTTGCCGAGTGGGGTGGCCTCAGCAGATCGAGGCAGATCGTCGAGCCCACGAATGCCACGGGCTTCAAAAACGAGATTTGCCTGTGCAAAATTAGGCTCACCCGGTTCGGGTGACACTAAAGGACTGGTCTTGGGAAGACAGAGGAAACGGACTTGCAGACTGTTTGGCTCCCAGTGCTGCGGGAAGGTTAGGATACCTAATTTAGATAGACCGATAAGTGGCATAAGAGTGTCCTTATAACAACGCGGCGACGGGCAACAGCGCCGGTCCGAATGCGGCCGCCAGAACAAACGTAAGCGGTAGCTTCTGTTCAAACTGGGTATTGACGTCGATATCCTCGTCGATGAGCCAGGCGATGTGCACCGTGGCGCAAACGCGGATCTGGGCCCAAATTGTTACCTCATTAGCCTGCGGGATGATGCGTTGGATACGAGCCATAGCGTCCACCGAGAAAGAAAAACCAACCAGGCCCCCGAGTAGTTTTGCTCGCGCTTCGAGGCCCAGGATTACGCCGGGCTCGAGATTCTGAGGGATCAACATGTAGCCGTACTTGACTGTCGCTTCCACTTCAAGCAGGCCTTTAATCAGGTCGCCGCCGATTGAGATGACCGTTGCATATCCCAGTTCGATGGTCGGCTTGCCAGTCTCATCAATCTGTATGGCGAAACGGAAGAAGCCGCCGGCATAAATCGCCGGTGGAATAATTCCCTGTTGCACATCGCCCTGAAACTCCGCGGAGAGCAGACCATGCGTTTTGCCGCTCAATCCGGTCTTTAATTCACCGCGGATTATGAACTCGCCGTAGAACTTACCGATGCCAATATCAATTCGCTTGTCACCTTCACCAATGCGAAGTTTTAAATTGATGATGACGATGAAAGTGGGGCTCGGTCCGGGGACCGGGTTAACCTCGACATGCATGGGGAAGTCTAACAGGCCCTGAAAACAATCCAGGGCGCTGACGATCTCTTTGAGAGCGTTCAGCGCGTCACCAAAGTCGAGAGTGGGATTATCGAATTGAGGCAAGGCGCCGCTTATCGCGTTGTAGTTCGTGTGAATGATGAACACCTTGCCGAATCCTTCGATGTTGATATCCAGATCGTTTGGAGTTGCCGAGATCTCCCACGGCTTGTTCTGAATAGCGGAATCGATAATGACGTTCACCTTTGGTACTGGGGGTTCATTTATCCTTGGGCTGAAGCCCCTGGTGATCTCCCACTCGCCACCCTTGGCTAAACCCGGCGCCTGCAGACTAAATGTGAAATCGGGGTTAGTTAATCGCCACTCGTCTTCATCAGAAATATTGAAGAGCGGCGACTCCACACAGCGGAGTGCGTAGGTTGGCCGCGGAAATTGGCTGGTGGCCTGGACCAGCGAATACGGGTCAGCAACGAAGGGGGGCTCAGTTAGAAGCTTGCCTTTCTCGAGAGGGACATCTGACACTGACGGTTCGGGGAAGAGTACTCGGCTCGTTGCCGTGGACATGAGGAAACCGAAATGGTCAGGCTTCGAAAGATTCACATCACCAGGATCGCGGAAAATGTACTTGGGTTGACCGGTCCGTTTGATGACCGGCATGCCGTGTCGAGGATCAACTGGCGAGGCCTCCGAAGTTGAGCCGTTGATCCGGACCGCAGTCCACTGCCCGGCGCGTGGCAGTTTCGGCAATCCATATGCGGCAAGCATCAGCGCCGCCGACTTGAATGGGTTGCTGTCTGGCGCTTCGTCGGCGAAGATTCCGGAGAGATTCATTTCGAGCGTTTCGCCTAATCGAATCCTGCAGTCGATGCCCCCGCCTACCGCCTTTCCGACGTGTTTAAGAAGCTCCACAATTCGCCCCTGGGTCACCTCAGAACCGGAATTGGTTGGTTCTATTTGTATGTAACCCGGATGATCGTATATCGGGACGAGTCCAGCTGCGCCGCCGGCGACAACGCTCTCGAGATGGGCGTCAGCATCGAACTTCACCGGTTGCCAGGAACTCCTGGAAAGCTTCAATTGAGGGTCAGAAAGGACTCTTATGCGGCGAATGTTTCTAAACGCCTGAACGACACCTTTCTCAAACTCGAAGTTCTTTGTGGTGTCCTGAAATACAAGCTTGAACTCACCATCGTTCACCGCCTGCCAACCGCTGTCGAAGCGGAGGACCTTCCCTGAGTTTCGCCGTTCGAAGATGATTGTGCGCACTACGGAACACAGCGGAAATGCCAGGGTGGTTTTTGCCTGAATGACTTCATAGGACGTGCGGCCGTTGAGCACGTCAAAGCGCACCTTCGTGATACCGGTCGGCACATCGCGATGCCAATCGCTAAAGGTGCTGAGTCCGTATCCTGAGAGATCGGCGCGATGCAGGGGTAACTCGCCCAAGTTGTTCACGAACAAATCCAGCTCCGCTGTAAGCGCGCTCGCAAGGTTGTTCTTGTTGGGTGTTTCAAGATTTGTGAGTTGGACCATCGCACCGGGCATCGAACGACTAGCCGGATTTCTCAAGGGATCGCTGTTGAAGACTCCTGTGGCGAGGAGCCGGAGTTGCCGAGCGGAAGTCAATTTGCCAAATTTAGGTTCATGCAGGGTGGTAACGATGGGGTTCGCTAATGATTCAGGAATGGGTGCGAACCGGGCGAAGGCCCGCAGCCCGAAGGGCAACGAGAACAGCACCCCACAACGAAGTCTCTGGCCCGCGGCGGCTACAAAGTGGAGACTGACGATACCCGGCAAAACCGGAACCAGTTGAACTGAAGCAGCTCCGGCCAAAGTGCGCGCTCCATTTGTCTTAAAGACCAAAGTGTCAGCGTTCGGCACGCCGGCATCGGCATTGGGCACAACGTCTACCGGCTCCCACTGAACCTGAGGCTGCATCAGAAGTCGCACACCACGAAGTTCCACCGTAAGACGGTTCTCCCGCACTTGAACATTCTGGTCTGATAATCTTTCAAGCGAGACGCCAAAGTGGTGATCGTTGCTGGAAAGGTCAAGCAAGTGCAGCAGTTCGACGTGAGTCTCCAGGTGACGATCGAAAAAACTACGGAGTTCCAGTGTTTCATCTACCGGAACGTCGCCCGGAGTGGGAAATCTTACCGGGCGTTCCAGTTGCGCTTCGACGTGCGGAGTTTGCAGATTGGCCCAACGCAGCGTCATCGAGAACGCAGACTCTGCAATGAAACTCCCGTCTGCCCGCGACCAGTTTGCGATGTAAGGGTCGGGCAGTGTCGGCTGGGCAAGTATCACGTCAAAGAAAAACCTTGCAATGCCGTCCGTTATGACCGACACGCCATCGTAGTCTCCGGCGAACGCGAGCCTGCGTGGTGCTCGCACCATCAAATAGAGATTTTCCAGCGCGACTCCGTGCGAGTCGTTTCCGGATTGTTGTGTCGCCGCACAGGCAACGCGCCATCGACCCGTTGGT
>QHXI01000113.1 GCA_003222895.1 Acidobacteriota bacterium
TTAGTCGCTTACGCAGTGACCTGCGCCGCGCTGCCGGTGTTAAGAAGAAAAGCCGATACGCCGGCTGCACATTTCAGGCTTCGCGGCGGGCCAGTGATTGCGGTGGCGGCGTTGATCCTGTCAGCGTGGTTGTTGATGAACAGCACGTTGTACGAAGCAATGGCGACAATGATTGCGGCTGCTGTGGGATTTGTAATCTTCTTGGGCTATCGGTTCTTAGGTTACAATCGCGCGCGCCATCAAACCCAATCAAGCAGAAACCGCGGATGAACACGGATAGACACAAATCGGAAATCGATCGAGTGACTGAGAAGATAATCGGCGGCGTCTTCACGGTAGGCAACCGGCTTGGTTGTGGTTTTCTCGAGAAGATTTACGAGAACGCTTTGGTGATCGAACTTCGTAAGGTCGGCCTTCGCGTCCCTCAACAGCAACTCATGGAAGTACGATATGACGATGTTGTTGTAGGCACATATGTCGCGGATTTAGTAGTTGAAGGCGTTGTCCTCCTTGAGATTAAAGCGGTGAAGTTCTTCGATGAAATTCACACTGGTCAATGTTTGAATTACTTGAAAGCAACGAGATTGGTCCTTTGCCTCTTGATAAACTTTGGGAGACCGCGAGTCGATATCAAGAGGGTGATATTAACAACTGAACGTGGAGTTGCCGAAAAAAGAAGCGGCACGTTATGAATCTTAGATGCCTATCTGAGTTTATCTGCGTGCATCTGTGGTTTCTCATCGCTCATAGACCACTCGCCCATTCATGATCGTCATCACGACTCTCACCTTCTCAATCTCATTCGGATCGAGCCCGCTGGGGTGGTGGATGCGACCGGGCCATGGCGAGCGTAATAGAAACAGGGTTGTGTTTATTTTCAAACTTGCCCGTCGATCCCGTCGCTACCGCTCCGGGTTCTGACACGATGTAACGCATACTTCCACTTTACGCAACATGCTTTCAAGCTGACGGCTTGCGCTACAAAAGCGCGCGTAGTGTATCATCACGTTTCTCGTCTTCTCTAAAATTCTTTCAACAGAAATGGCAGTCAGCCGTCAACAGATCGCCGCAACGGACCCAGTCGTTGAACAGCTTCGCGACATTGTCGGCCACGAGAGTGTTCTTTCGGAGCCCGATGAACTTCTCGTCTATGAATGCGACGGGTTGCCGCAGCACAAGCATCCGCCGCGCGCGGTTGTGTTTCCTACTTCAACTGACGAAACCGCTGAAATCTTGAAAGTCCTTTCACGCGAGCGCGTGAGCTTTGCTCCGCGAGGCGCGGGAACTGGATTGTCCGGCGGGGCTCTGGCGATCGATCGCGGCATCGTGATCGAACTCGCGCGCATGCGCGAGATTCTGAAGATAGATCCGCAAAATCGGCTCGCAGTGGTGCAGACAGGACTCGTCAATGCGCACCTTTCGCGCGCGGTCGCTCCTTTCGGCTTGTATTACGTTCCCGATCCTTCAAGCCAGCCCTCGTGCACCATTGGCGGCAACATCGCCGAAAACGCTGGCGGCATTCATTGCTTGAAATATGGGACAACGACCGATCATGTGATTGGCGCGCGGGTCGTTTTGTCCGATGGTTCGATTGTCGATTTGGATCACAATGCGCCCGGCTACGATCTGCTCGGCGTGTTCGTCGGATCCGAAGGCACGTTTGGCATTGCGACTGAAGCAACGGTGAAGCTCTCGCCGATTCCGCCTGCCGTGCGCACTCTGCTCGCTGATTTCCTCAACGTCGATGATGCGAGTCATGCCGTTTCGGCGATCATCGCGGCCGGAATTCTGCCCGCGGCGCTTGAGATGATGGACAACGCGATCATTCGCGCCGTTGAAGCGAGCGTGTTCACGGCGGGATTGCCGACGGACGCGCAGGCTGTGTTGCTGGTCGAGCTAGACGGTGTTGAAGCTGGACTCGATGACGATGCCGAAAAGGTAGGGGCGATCTTGCGCGAGCACGGCGCGCGATCGGTGAAGAATGCCGCGGATGAGAAAGAAAGAAAGAAACTTTGGGCGGCGCGCAAAGGCGCGTTCGGCGCGGTTGGCCGATTGATGCCGGACGTGATGATTCAGGATGCGGTGGTGCCGCGCTCGCATCTGCCGGAAGTCCTCGCGGAAACCTATCGCATCGCAGCGAGATACAGTCTGCAACTCGCAAACGTGTTTCATGCCGGCGATGGTAATCTTCATCCGCTGATCTGTTTCGACCTGCGACGCGGCACCGACATCGAAAACGTGCGGCAAGCAGGCCGCGAGATTATGGAAGCCTGTGTTCGTGCGGGCGGATCGATCACTGGCGAACACGGTGTCGGGCTGGACAAGAGTTCTTACCTGCCGCTGATTTTTTCTGATGATGACATGGACGCGATGCTGAGCGTGCGCGCCGCATTCGATCCGTCCGGTCTCTGCAATCCGGGAAAAATAATTCCAATGCCGCGCGGATGTGGTGAGGCGCGCGCGGTGGCGACGCAGACGGTTACAGAACCGGGAGCGATAGCGACCGGATCAAGTAGCCGCTTTGGGAGAACGGTGCTCTCCGCCGATCCCCAGTTTCGTCTTGATCCCGTCGCTACCGCTCAGGGTTCCGACACGGGCGTTGGTTCGAGCATAGTTGCGGAGGTCCGTGCTGCTCGTGATCGAAGTGCTCACAGCAAGACCCTGGTCGCCAACAAACTCATTTCCATTGAGAACATAAGTGAAGCCGAGAACAGTCAGATTATTCGCACGATCGAAGTTGCGCCGGGATCGATCGGCGAAGCTGAGGGAGTCATAAAGTTTGCCGCGACGGAAGAATTGTCGGTGGTTCCGGCAGGCTCGTCGGGCCGCATCGATTCGGGCAATCTGTTGGATCGCGCCGATGTCGTTTTGAGCACGCGCCGCCTTACGCGAATCATCAGGCACGAGCCCGCCGATCTCGTCGCCACGGCGGAAGCCGGTACGCCTCTGATCGAGTTTCAAAATCATTTGAGGCAAGCCGGTCAATGGTTGCCAATCGACATGTCTGACGATTCATCGGCAACACTCGGCGGCGCGGTCGCGATTGCGCGCAACGGCCCACACAGTTTCGGCTGTGGCCCGCTGCGATCGTTCGTAATTGGGATGAAGGTTTTGCTGGCGAATGGTCGGATGATCAAAGCAGGCGGAACTGTGGTGAAGAACGTCGCCGGCTATGATCTTTGCAAATTGTTCACCGGCAGTTACGGGACGTTGGGCTTGATTACTGAACTGACTTTTAAGCTGAGACCGCTGCCGGAGGAAACACGAACGATCGTTGCGCGGGGAGCGATCGCTTCGTTGTTGGCGGCAGGTCGCACGATTGCAAGTCAAACTTTTCCGGTAGCCGTAGAATTGCTGTCGTCACGCTTGGCGAATCAAATCGTGCCTGAGCCCGAAACAAGCGACGGCGCGCTGCTAGTCCGGTTTGCCGGATCGACACAGTCGGTGATCGCGCAAGCTGCACAAGCTCTGAAGATTCTCCGCGACGACGCGAGGATTCAGTGCGCCGTTCATGACGATGACGATCATGTGTGGCGAAAGCTGAACAGCCCGCCTCCCGACGGATCGAATTTGATCTGGCGCGCGAAGATGCGGCCGACGGAATTGAATTCGTTCCTTGCCGACATTGGCGAAGCTGAACAGGAAGGTGCGTCGCAAATCAATCTGCAGTGGCAAGCGGGGTTGGGTGACGGAAGAGTGCAGGCGACGGCCGGGACGTCCCCGTATCATCAGGAAACCGTGCGCGCGCTTGAACAGTTGCTACGGAGGGCAGAAAATCTTGGCGGCAGTTTGGTCGTTGACCGCGCGCCTGTCGAAATCAAAAATGAGTTCGACGCCTGGGGAAGTTTCGGATCGGCGAGTGAATTGATGAAGCGAATCAAGCAACAGCTTGATCCGGAAAATATTTTTTCGCCGGGCAGATTTTTCGTTTGACTCCTTGCGTCTTTGCGCCTTTGCGTGAGGTGATCTCGCGCCAAGCCGCAAAAGCCGCTTCCTCGTCCCGTTAGGGACGAAATATTTATAGCACCTGTCATATTCCGAATTCGATAGCTCCGGAGGAGCAAAATGTAAACATCGATCTACATTTCGCTCCTTACGGAGCTTTGTTGATTTATTCCAATGGTGGTTCTATAAACATCTCGCTCCTGATGGAGCGGTGAATCGAAGTTCAATCACGGAGAGAATAGATGACGTACAGCCTGAATTGCAGAACCGTTCGACTTGCGGCGATCTCACTGCTGCTATTCGCCTTGATTCCGCGCGGCTATGTCGCGCCAACCACACTCGCGGCGTCTCGCGAGCCGGTCCGAGCGCCGCACGGCATCGTCGCTTCGACAAATGAAGTTGCTTCGCGAGTTGGCGTCGACATCATGAAGCGAGGCGGCAACGCGGTCGATGCAGCGATCGCAGTCGCGTTCGCTCTGGCGGTCACGCATCCGGCAGCGGGGAACCTCGGCGGCGGCGGCTTCATGATGATTCGTTTGAAAGATGGCCGGACGACGGCGATCGATTATCGCGAGATGGCGCCCGCGGCGGCGACGCGAAACATTTATTTGGATAAGCACGGCAACGTGATCGAAGGCGAAGGCGGATCGATTGAAGGTTATCGCGCCGCCGGCGTCCCGGGAACTGTGCGGGGAATGGAACTAGCGCTGAAGAAATATGGTTCGCATCGTCTGACCTGGACGCAATTGATCGAGCCGGCGCGGCGTCTGGCGGCGAGTGGATTTACGGTGACGAATACTCTCGCGCGTGGGCTGCGCGGCAATCGCGAATATCTTTCGAAGTATGCCGAAACGAAACGCATCTATTTGAACGACGGCAAGTTTTATGACGAAGGCCAAACGTTTGCGCAGCCGGATCTTGCGGCGACGTTCGCCCGCTTGCAGCAGCGCGGGCCAGACGAATTCTATGAAGGCCAAACCGCACGCATGATCGTCGATGATCTCAGCCGTCATAACGGATTGATGACGCTTGAAGACATGCGCGGCTACGTTGCCAAAGAGCGAACGCCGTTGCGCGGAACGTATCGCGGCTACGAAATCATTTCGATGCCGCCGCCATCCTCGGGCGGTGCGGTGCTGATCGAGATGCTAAACATTCTCGAGGGCTATGACTTCAAAACCATCGACTGGGCGTCGTCTGAACGGTATCACTTGACGACTGAAGCGATGCGCCGCGCGTTCGCCGATCGCGCCGAATACATGGGCGACACCGATTTTGTCAAAGTTCCGATCGCCGGCCTGGTAGATAAGAAGTACGCCGCGCAACTTCGCAGCACAATCAACCTGGAACGGGCTTCGTCAAGCGAACAAGTGAAAGCCGGGAAGCCGCTTGGTTATGAATCGGACGAGACGACGCATTTTACCGTCGTCGATGGGGATGGTAACGCCGTGTCGAATACTTATACGTTGAATAATTCGTACGGCTCAGCGGTCGTCGCGAAGGGCACCGGCATCATCATGAATGACGAGATGGATGACTTCGCCGCCAAGCCCGGCACGCCGAATCTTTACGGATTGATCCAGGGCGAACGCAACGCGGTAGCGCCGCACAAACGGCCATTGTCGGCGATGACGCCGACGTTTGTCTTGCGCAAGAACGGCTCGCTTTGGTTTACGGTCGGCAGTCCCGGTGGTCCAACGATCATCAACACGGTGCTCGACGTGATCACAAATGTGATCGACTACAACATGAACATCCAACAGGCGATTGACGCGCCGCGCATTCATCATCAATGGCTGCCGGATGAACTGGTTTACGAGCCGTATGGATTGGCGGGCGACACGCAGAAAGCTTTGCTCGCTCGCGGCCACAAGTTAGTCGACAAGCCGCGCTACCTCGGCGACTGCGAAGGGATCATGATTGAAGAGAAGACCGGCATTCGTTTGGGCGCAACCGATCCGCGAAGGAGTGATGGGTTGGCGGTTGGGTATTAGGGATAGCTGGCTAACTCTTCTTAGGCTCGTTATACTTCTGTTCCCAAGGAGTGAGAATGTTCGATCGTATTTCGATTGACCCGAACGTTTGCCACGGACAAGCTTGCATTAAGGGCACGCGTCTACCAGTTCATCAAATAGTCAGCATGCTCGCGAACGGCGATACGCTGGAGGGTCTCCTGCGGGCCTTTCCGCATATCGAACGGGCCGATATCAATGCGTGCCTCGAATATGCGGCAACACTCGCGGAGGAGCAAGTCACACCCATCGAGAAGGTCGCCGGCGGCTGATGAAAATATGCGTGGACGAAAACATCCCGCTGATCACGGTTGTCGAATTGAGGAGCTTGGGACACGATGTCCTGGATATTCGCGGCACTGATGATCGGGGGAATTTCGGACGATGTTTTATGGGAGAAAGTCCAAAGCGAAAAGAGACTTCTGATTACTACTGACAAAGGTTTTGCCAACTATCGTCGCGAACGACATTCCGGAATTCTGATTGTAAGATTGCATCAGCCAAATGAACGCAAGATTCACGAAAGGGTTATGAGGGCAACTCAGCAGTTTGCCGAGGACGACTGGAACGGGCTGCTTGTCGTAATGCGTGATGTGGTTCAAAGTAGCTGGCGCCGGAGTGAATAAACCGGACCTACTCACCCAACCTTGAGGGCTTTACAGGAGTCGGACACTCAATCGAAGACTGTCTCTACAAGGCAAAATGGGGAACGGAAGAGCATATCGCGCTACTCACCGAGCGAAACTTGCCGGTTCCCGAAGCCAATCCAAATCCAACAGTAACTGTAAAAAACGAAGCAGCGCTTGCCCCGGCCGCTTAGCTTCATCAAGAAGCATGGCCGCTGAACCATCATACCTCGTCACACTTCTCTCCGCTGAAGAAGAAAAAATTCTCGCCTGCGTGCATTGCGGACTGTGTCTCGAAGCGTGTCCGACTTACGTTGCGACGGGTGATGAGAACGACAGTCCGCGCGGGCGCATCTACCTCATGCGCGCAGTCAAAGAGCAGCGTCTCTCAGTTGATTCACTAACATTTGAAAGCCACATCGATCGCTGTCTCGGCTGTCGCGCTTGCGAATCGGCATGTCCGGCCGGAGTTGAATACGGGCAATTGCTGGAAGCCGCACGCGCTGAGATTACAAAGGCGCAGAAAAAGCCGGCGGGGATCTATCGACTTCTGTATTTCGTTCTGCGTCACGTTTGGTTGCAGCCGAAGAGGTTGCGCGCTGCGTTTGGATTCGCGCGGCTGATGCGAGACTCCGGAATCGCGAAGTTTCTATTAAGGACAGGAATGGCGCGCGGAATCTCAGAGCAGTTTGAGTTTGGATTGGCGCTACTTGAAGGATCGCGTGTCAGTAACGGGAGCGATAGCGACCGGGTAAGAGAAGCAGGCAGGATGCCTGCGAACCGCCGACAGGATGTCGGCGCTCCACCAAGCGGCGCTCCACAAAGCGGCCCTTCACAAAGCGCTCCGGCACTGCTCTTCAAAGGTTGTGTAACTGAAGGTCTGTTCAAACGCGTCAACGATGCGACGCAGAGAGTCTTAGCGGTGAACGGTTGCAACAGTCAATCACCCGACACACAGGTTTGTTGCGGCGCGTTGCATGCTCATGCGGGCGATCTCGAAGGCGCGCGAACTCTCGCGCGACAAAACATCAAAGCCTTTGAAA
>QHXI01000110.1 GCA_003222895.1 Acidobacteriota bacterium
CACGCCGCCAGATAGTCTGGACGCCGATTTTGATGCTTTAAATAATAAGCATGCTCCCAGACATCGTTTCCCATAATGGCATGATGACCGTCCATGATGGGATTGTCCTGGTTGGCGGTTGAGATCACCTCCAGCTTTCCCGCTTTGCTTCGAACCAGCCACACCCAGCCGCTGCCGAAACGCTTGGTGCCGGCGTCGTTGAACTGCTTCTGAAAGTCTTCAAAGCTACCGAAAGCCTTCTTGATCTCATCGCCGGCGCGTCCGGTTGGCGGACCTCCGCCTTTCTGCTTCATAATTTGCCAGAACATAGTGTGATTCATATGCCCGCCGCCATTGTTGCGAACGGCAGTGCGGACATCTTCGGGAACGCTGTTGATGTCGCGCAGCAGGTCCTCGACACTCTTTTTGCCGAGTTCCGGATGCTTCTCGATGGCGGCGTTCAGATTATTCACATAGGCGGCATGATGCTTATCATGGTGCAGCGTCATGGTTTGCGCGTCGATGTACGGCTCCAGCGCGGAATAGTCGTAAGGAAGCGGCGGAAGTGAGTGCGCCACGGCTTTCTCCTTTAGCTTGGAAGTTCAGCCAGTGAAGGCCAACCGGCGATGATAAATCATTTGCGGGACACGCATTGGTCGTCGAGTGATGCGAACCACAGTTGTGGCACAGCCACCATCGGCTATGATTGGCCCAACGCAGCCACACACTTCTTAGTTCAGCTCGAGGGGAACCACGACTGCTCCCATTTCAGCCAACATCGTAAGCACGCGACGAGCCTCATCGGCTGCAATGCCAGCAGAACGGGCAATCGTTTCCACCGTGCTCTGGCCGTCGATTGCCTGCCATACCATCGCAGACATGCTATCCAGATGCACGACGTAGATCTTGCCATGATGGGTACGGGAGAAGAGCAAGGTCACCGGCTCCCCAGCACAGTCCGCCGGAGTCTCTCCTGATTTCAGGCGCGCCAGAAGCTCAGGCAAATTGAACTCGAAAGTGCGCACCACCGCCGATACGCCTTTCCGCGGAAACTTGCCGGGAGATGCCGCTTCGGATGTCGCGAGCTGCAGGAAAAAGGCGTGCTCATATTCGAGCAGCTCGCGCCACCACACGTCGTTTCGCAGCGATAGCAGTTCGGAGACCGCAATCTCGCCGACCGCACTCGATGTGGTCAGAGAACCCAATAGGCAATTGTTGAGAATGGGATCGAATTCTGGTTTGTCTGGCACATGATAAGCGATGTTTTGTGGCTGGACTAACTTCGCGGAATAACGGAAGCCGCGGATGAGGCGGTCGCGGTAATAGCGTCGCGCGAGAAAGCGGGAAAATCGCTCTGCACGCTGCGCTTCCCGCGGGTCAAGATATTCGATGATAGTTCCTTGCGATCGAGCGCTGGCATCCGTAAGGTGACGAATGATACGGTCGTGGAGATCACGATCTTCGTGCCTGCCGATGCTACCTTCTTCTCCCGGACGAAAGCCCCGCCAGGGTCCGGCTATTCCATGTGGAACACTGGGCATGAGACTAGCTCGCTGCCGCGCTGGCAACCGCGAAGGCAGAGCGCGTCCGACGCAGGCCGTCTTCCAGTTGCGCGGCAGTTACGCTTGGAGAAAATACATCGAGAGTCACAGCGCGTAATTTGCATGTGCGTTCAGCGACCCAACATGCGAGGCGCAAGATATCTTCGTTCGGAGGAACTGGCGCGATCCATGGACCTTGAAGGTCGCGATCGTATTCAACGCCCGCGACGTGAATCTCCACCACTCGGTCAAGCGGAAAGTCCGCCATGTACTGCTGCGGATCGATACCACCGTGATGAGCAACCAACCAGATGTGCGGCACATCGATCAGAAATCCGCAGCCGGTTTGGTCGAAAAATCGTCGTAGAAATTCTGCCTCACTCATCTGAGCGCGGCGAACCGAAAAGAATCCGGGAATGTTCTCCATCACCAGCGGAGCGCCCACAGCATCGCGCAACACCACCGCGTTTTCGCAGAAGCGCCGTAGGAATCCCTCGGTGTACAGCGGCGGGAAGACGTAGTCCAGCGATCGGCTGCGATCCTGCGTGTGCAGGCATTGAAAGTGCTCGGCCACCCATGGTGACCGGTACCGGTCCTGGAGGCTGCGGGCACGCTGCAGCGCAAATTCACTCAGCGGATCGGAAAGTTGTCCAAGATAGTCGTGCAGCAAGAGCGGGAACTGTTGCTGGATCTGCGGAAAGAATTCGTCATCCTGCGCTGGGGGATCTGCCATTGCCAGGTGATCAATGAGTTCAGGGTGATCAAGCGTGAATTGCGCAAGATGCGGGTTGTAGAACGTGCCAATCGACAGTCGATGCTGCGGAATGGTGGGCATTCAGTTTCAGATCATGTAGAGACGCAGCATGCTGCGTCTCTACGGTGCTGTCTGATTAGTGACAGGTGGGAGCGACTTCCGCGCTCTCTACCAGTTTTAGGTTGTTATGGCAGGTCGGGGCCACTTCCGCGGTCTCGACCAGTTTCACGTTGGAGTGACAAGTCGGAGCGACTTCGCTGATTTCAAGAATCTTCATTCAGTTTTCTCCTTGTGATCTCCCAAAAACGACTTACAACGGCTATGTAGATGCAACGAGGCCTCACACTGGTGAAGGAAATTCTCTCAGATGGCTGAACTTTTCCGCAAACCCGAATCTCCATCCCGGCGCTTAATGGCGCGAGGCGCACCCGATACAATGCACCGCAATGAGACGACATTACCGGATGAGCGCGACGGGAATCGAATCCATGAAGGGTCTGAAGATCACCGCCCTCCTCCGTGAACACGAGATTCTGGATCGCGTGCAGAGCGCGTTCCGCAAACGAGAATTGCCGGAGGAAGTCTTCTACTGGTTTCCTTCTTCGGTCCGGGCGTGGGTAGAGCTTTGCCGATCGCGTGAATATCGCAACGCGAATCGCGCTCTGGAGGTCTTGAACACTGCCGCCCCCAGTCTCACAGAGCGAATTGAACTGGCGCATTCGATCTGCGGTCTCGGCTGCGGCGAAGGAAGTAAGGACGCAGTACTTCTACAGGCTTTCAAACTACTTCCAAATGGTCCTTCCCGCTATGTTGGCGCCGATTTCAGTCAGGCTCTATTGGAGCTGGCTCTTGAGGAAGCCAGAAAGCAGGTCTTGTACATCTCTGGATTCAAGTGCGATCTCAGCAACGATGCCCATTTGGCGGATGTTTGCAGTGCGGCAATCGACGACCATCACACGCCGGTGATCTTCACCGTGCTGGGAAATACGCTTGGCGCATTCGATCCGCAACAATTTCCCCGCCGGTTGCACAAGCATCTGCGCTGGAACGACTGGTTCCTCTGCGACGGCGAAATCTTCAGCGAACAGACTCTTGCCGGTTATGACAACCCAACCAATCGCCAGTTCGCGTGGGGACCGCTTACCGGAGTGGGAATCACTGAAGCTGACGGACGGCTCGAATTCTCGACGTCCTCGGCCGCGGATGGCCTGTTCGCCGTGACCAAGCACTTTCTCGCCACGCGCGACTTGCACCTGAACCTCGGAGGTGCAGCGATCGACATCCGAGTGGGCGAAAAGCTGCGCATGAGCAGCTCGATTAAATATGCCAGCGAATCAGCGCTGCTCGGCATGGTTGAAGCTGGCGCATTCAAAATCGAGTCTAGGTGGACTAGTGGTGATGGGAGCTTTGTGCTCGCCTGTGCCCGACCGACATAAGGAAGAGCGAACACGGAGATCACAATGGTAAGAACAAGAGGTCACGGAGAACCGAGCTTCGTGACCTCTTGTCTTTACCTTCGCGACCTCCGTGTTCGTCTTTTTATTCTCCGCCGAGCCGAAAACGCAGCCCCGCCCTGAAGTTGGCCTTCAGAGCTGGATATCCCGCGGCTTCCTCGTACCTCTTATTCAGCAGG
>QHXI01000013.1:0-8628 GCA_003222895.1 Acidobacteriota bacterium
GTTGCCAAACATTTCGGTCCCGTCGTCGATAACGCGGTTGCTATTACGATCTAGGACAAGCCATGCGTCGTCAGATGTCGAGGCTGTCCACGCGATCTTTTCCTTCACTCTGTCGCTGTTGAGATCAAACGACACTCCACCTGCGGCGGCGGTGAGGGCGAAGCCATCGCCGGCAATATCTATCAAGACCGGAGTACCATAGCAACTATAGCCATTATCAGAGCAGCAGCAGAGAGCAAAACTGAAATAACCATGGGCACATCCAGTGGGCCCGCAAGATGATTCGCCGCCGCCGCCATCGTCGCCGGCGTTGCAAACACAATACACATCGTCCCAGGAGCCTCCCGCTAAGCGGCAGGAGTCCGCCTCGTCCGGATTGCAGTTACTACCTAATGCAGTTTCACCTATATCACCCGCACAGCAGTTCGATGAATTGGTGTAGTTCTTGTTCATTTGATACACATCGCGCTGCTGAACGTCTTGTACCGGCATTGTGTTTGTGTTCGGATCCAGCCCGGTCATTATGGTTGTGGCGTAGTAGCAACCCGTGAGTGGTTTGTAAGCATCCGCGAGTCCGTATGGATGGGCAATCTCGTGGGCGATCGCCGCCGCCAATTGTGCATCTGTAAGCGTCGCGGCCCACGCTGGGTTTATATGCACCTCATACGGATAATTGCCCGTATAAGTCGTTGCAAAATGAACATTCGGATCTTTGACGATAATAACGTCGGCTTGGGCCGCTCCTCCCGATTGTCCGTTTCGGTAATACACCGGCGGTCTGTTAGAGGTACCAGGGTTCGACGTCGTATCTACTGCTCTGTTCCATAGCTGCGTGCCACCAACGGTGTTCTCATTACCGAAAACAGCGTTCCAAATATGAGCGTCAGTGACACCTGAGGAATTATCCCAGGAACCGGAACCACTGCCATACTGGACAACGACATTTACGTTGAAGCGGCCGTCTGTGGTGCCATGTGCGTCACAGATGTTGTGTTGATTGTAGAAACACGGTGGGCAGTTGGCTGTGTTCCCATTGCCGCTGCAAATCTGTTGTCCAGACACAAGCAGAGGTGTTATTAGGTAACCGATCATAATGCAGAGGATCGTCTCGATTCGCGCTGCTTGTCGTCCTCTCATTTTTCCAGGTCCCTCTTCAATTGATCGATAGAACTCCGGTGACGAGCAGCTAATACATGCTGCAAGATATGTTCGCTCTGACGTGAATCTAATGTGCGGTCACTATTAATCCGAAGGATACTTTGAGGGCCAAGTGCGAGTTCCGCAGTTCTGGTAATTGGATCAAACGAAACTACGAGTAAGTATTTTTGAGAAAGTCGAAAATCCCCAACGGTCTGCTCATGTTGAATGATGTCGACACCATCAACGTTGACGCTTCCTCCCTCTCGAGACATCACGAGTTCATCCTGCGCAATAGGCAAGATCTCAGCGGGAAGTGCTCTGGACTAACTTTTTTCATTGATTAACTGCGCCACAACGATTGTGTATTTCGAGAGTAAGCGGTCGAGCGTGTCTTCATCTCGCGCGATCGGGTAGAGAACAAAAACTCCGGGCAAGGCCGCTTCATTTTTTCCTCGAGTTCTACTTAACTCTGCTATTTCTCTTAACAAGAGTTTGTGGTGTCTCTCCTTCTCCTCGAGTTCCGCAATTCTTTGCGACGATGATTGCTGTGCTTGGTTTTTCCTTCTCGCGCTAAACACAGCTACCACGATCGTCAATGTAATGAATGCTGCGACAACGAGAAGGACCAAGAACGGGTTTTGCCGGCGATAGAGACGTTTCATGTTTATTCCTTATTTAGGGATATTATCGTGGCTGACTGTCGGAGACATCCGTTGACGTGGGCGGCAGGGAGCCGTTAGAGACTCGGTTTCTTTTGTAAGGAAAAGCCTCACCACCGCCGTCAAAGCCGGTGCCGTCGCCAAAGCTTAAGTGAACCAATACAATCCTGACCTTCCCAGGATCAGGAAGATGGCGTCCGGCTTTGGACTGTTCCCAGCCTCGCATCCATTTTTCGTCGATCGTAAAATTATGTGTTTCCCCCGATTGTATTGGTACGTCGGTGGGAATTGCCATCGTTTCAGGATGAAGAAAAGCACCTCTGCCATATCGCACTGAAAAGGCTAGCGGATTGTTATTCTCACTCATCGTCTCAGGCAATTCGAGCCAAAGCTCAAGAAAATAGATCGGCTTGTCCGAATTGTTAGTAACTTCAAGTTCAAAGTCGCGCACCCAATTTGGGTTCCCCAGATCCTTGAACTTCTTCTCCTTTTCCGCTTTGAGCTTAACCTTTATCGGCACATGCTTAGGTATCTCATTATCGACCTGACTCTCACGAGAGGACTGAGCACTGCTGGATTGGCGAACAGCAACGATTAGTAGACCGAAAGCTAGGCCAGCCATTAGAAACGCGAGGACAAGTCTTTCGTATGAAGACCCTTGGGATTTCATCAATCGCTCCCTAAATTTGATGTATTTGAGACTCAACATGTCACAACCCCCCTACTTTGATTTCATTCATAACAGCAAGCGCTGATGATTCTCTGGCTTATATGGATAAGGTTCCGCACCCGTGCCGTTGAATCCATTTCGTCGATCGTAAAATTATGTGTTTCTCCCGGTTGAATCGGCACATCGGTATCGGTAGGTCGAGTGTTGAAGTGAATAAAATCAATTCTTCCATAGCGCAGCGAAAACGCGATCGGATTGTTATTTTCACTCACCGTTTCAGGCAATTCCAACAAGAACTCAAGAAAATATATCGGCTTGTCGGAAGTGTTAGTAACTTCGAGCTCAAAGTCGCGCACCCAATTTGGGTTCCCCAGATCCTTGAACTTCTTCTCCTTTTCCGCTTTGAGCTTAACCTTTATCGGCACATGCTTAGGTATCTCATTATCGACCTGTCTCTCACGAGAGGACTGAGCACTGCTGGATTGGCGAACGGCAACAACTAATGCAGCGAGCGCGATTCCTGCCATTAGTATCGCCACGATTAGCCTTCCGTATCTAGACTGTTGGAGGTTCATCGATTACTCCTTCCTTCAGCGTTTAAGAAGATTACTGAAAATTCCGAGGCTGACTGTCGGAGACATCCGTTGACGTGGGCGGCAGGGAGCCGTTAGATGCCGCAACTATACACTCGAAGCATTGTAAGTCAATGCTTTCCGCCCGATTGAGTGTGATCTAGATCACATTATGTTGAGTCGCGATGTGTTTATAGCGATTGCAACTATCGGGAGGAAGAATTTAGTTTGCGGTTGGTTAAGGCGTCGGTGTCGGACTCGCGCTGGCCGCCGCAAAGCCCGGCCCGATCTTGTCGTCGAGTCCGTCCAGCGTTCCGTTCACTTTCTTGTAGACGTTTTCGATTACGGATCGCCGGGCCGGATCGGGTGGGCCGTTGACGTAACTCTTGATGTAATACAGCAGCGCTTGATCGCTCTTGCCGTTCGCTTCCAACGCGGTTCCCAAATGCCACATCGATGAACGCCAAAGCGGCGTGCCTTCGGTTGAGGTGACGACCGCACGACGCAGGCGCGTGACTGCTTCAGCAGGTTTGTCCGCCTTGAAAAGTGCAAGCCCCGCGAGATCTTCGATCCGCCCGCGCAGTAATCCTGCCAACGCGGTTCGCGGCGCGTCAGGGATCGCCGGAATGCTGCCTTGCGACAAGGCCCGCGCGCGCATGTCGCTCAACTCTTCCGGCTGCACGGCAACGGTTGCCGCGGGAGCGGCCAGCGCGGCGTCGACTCCGCTCATCGCCTGGTCCATCAGGTCGACCACGCTCATCAGCGCGATTCCGGTCTTGACCAATTTGCCGGCAACGTAAACCTGTCGAAAGGTTCGCATCGCGTCATTGCCTTTGATAAATTCCTGCGCGATCGCCAACACGTCGTCTTCATTCGGCGACGATTGTTCCAACGCCGCATTGAACGCCATCAACGCTTTCAATCTATTGGCATTCGCTTCGCTGTCAGCCGGAGTCTTTTGGAAAATTGCCGCGCGGCGTTCCGGCGCCAGTAATTCAGTGAAGCTCGCCGCGTGTGCGGCGATGCGGCCCGCCAACTTCGTTTCGATCTCGCCGTTCTTCAAACTGAACGATCGGCGCAGTTCAGTATCGGCTTCCTCATACAAACCCATCGAAGCCAGCACGTTCGCAACTTCGTAATCGACGGTTGGGAATCGGCCGTACTGACGAGCGAATCGCACGCCCGCCTCAGCATCCGGTGGACGTTTGTTCGCAATCAGCGCGCGCTCGAGAGCAATCTGCGCCCACGGATAACGCGGCTCGATGGCGATTGCTTTCTGCGCCAGATCAAATCCGCGGTCTGCGTCGTTGTGCGCGATGAACCAGTACGCCGCGCCAACCAGCAACGGCAGGTTGCGCGATTGATCTTCATCCTGAAGAGCTTTAGTAAATTCAGCTTCCGCTTCTTCTTTTTTGCCCAATTCAAACAGCGAAAGGATCATTCCCGCGCGCGCGCGGTTGTTCTTTGGCTCAGCCTGAAGTTGTTCGCGATACAGGGCGAGGGCTTCTTCGGTCTTGCCACTCGAGCGTTTGAGATCGGCGAGCACCACGCGCGCGACGGAAGATTTCGGATCGAGTTCCAACGCGCGCGCGTATTCCTTTTCTGCTTCATCAAGCCGAAGATCGATGTGACGCGCGGCGCCCAGCGCCTGATGCGCCGCGGCCGAATCAGGCGCCATCTGCAGCGCGGCTTCGGCCAGGCGACCCGCTTCATTTGGATTTTCAACCGCGAGGTAAAACTCTTCGAGGGCCAGCAAACGTTTCGCATTTCCTCTCGCTAACGGTTCAGCCTGATGCGCTGCTTCGTACGCGGCTTCGCGTTGACCGCGCACGAATAGATTCATCGGGATGCGCGCGATTACTTCATTGAATAAACGATCGGACATGTCCGCGGGAGCTTCGGCAATCGCCGCGCGAAACTGCTCCAGGCCACCGGCGGCATCGCTCGCCTGCATTTTTTGATCGCCCAACATCGCGCGCGCGACCACCAGCAATTCGTTTGCGCGCGGCAGCGCCAACGAAGTTGGGTGACTGGCGATGAAAGATTTCAACGCGTCAATTCGCTTGTCGAGAGGCAACGTCAAGCTTAGCTCGACTTGTTCTTTTTCGTCTTCGGGATTCGCCGGCGTGTTCGTCTTGCGATCGGGAAGCGGAGTTTTCGCCGGTCGCGCTGAATTATCAGCAACAGTCTCGGCCGCGGGCGAAGCGTTAGGCGTGGCCTGCGGACTCGCGGTTTCAGCCCGAGTACTCGGCGAAGGTTGCGCGCTGGGCGTGTTTACCGGAGTCGCGCTTTGAGTCGCGACCGGCGCAGGAGCTTCACTCGGCTGTGGCGATGCGGCCGGAGTTTCAGAAGGTCGTGCTGACGGCGTCGCAGTTTCCTTTGCCGATGCAGTTGCCTCGCGTATCGGTGTTTCGCTTGGACTCGATGCGGGCGTCGCGTTGGCTGCGGGCGTCGGTGTCGGCGACGGAGTTTCGGACGCGATTTCCGCAGGTGTTGGCGACGGACTAATTTCGGTCGCGGGGCTGGCAACAGTTCGCGGCCGTTGCTGTTCGGCAATCAGCATCCCAGTCGACTTGGGATCGAGGGATGCGAAATCGAAATTGTGCATCGCGCCGGTCCGATCAACAAAAATATGCACGCCGGTCAACAGTCCTTCACTAAAACCGGTGGCATCGATTTTCTGGCGCATGCGCAAACCCACTTCACCGATCAACCCTTCGGGCAGATACAAACGCGCGCCGCGTGTTACCTGGCTGAAGAACTTTCCGCTATCCGCCGACAGGACAATCAAAACGCTCTTATCAATGCCACTCGGCGATCCAACGTTCCATTCACCCGCGGCTTTCAGCGAATACTCATAAAGATCTTCGCCGCCCGTCGTCTTGACCGTGACCACGACAAAGTCCACGCCAGACTTGTCTTTCAAGTTTTCGAGCACAGTCTCAAGCCGCGCTTTCATGGCAGCGTCGAGCACTTCCGCAAAGTCGTTGATATGGCCGGCGCGTTTTGGCAGTCTTTTGTTCTGCGCACCCGCGCCCGGAGTCATTGATAGACACACGACTGCAAAGGTCAGCAGCAGCGCGAAGATAGTCGTGCGGTGATTGAGAAGCGGTGATTTCATCCGAATGACTTCAGTTGCCGGCGCGTGGATGTTTGGAGCTGGTTGTGCGCGTCGCTTCGGAAAGAATTCTGCCGATCGAGCAGCTCGGCGCCTGAATGTTTAGCATGCTGGCGAGCGTGGCCGCGATGTCCGCGGGTGTCGCCGATTGCGTGTAACGTCCGGCTGAAAAATTTCTCCCCATGATGATCAATGGTACGTGCGTATCGTAACTGTAAGGCGAACCGTGCGTCGCGGTCGAGCGCGGATCGGTCGGATCATCGGGGAGATCGAACAGAATGTTGTATGGCTCAAACACTACAATAACATCGCCGCTCCGTTCAGGATAGAAGCCGTTGAGGACTCGCCTCGCGACGACGTCGGTCGGCGAAATCGATTTGCTTTCAAGCTGAGCGCGAGTGAAATAACGAGCCGCGCCCGGCATGTGCATCGCCAACTCGCCGACAACGCGCTCGCATTCGTCCAGGTCGATTCCATCGCGCGTCAGTGCGGCACGATTCAGATAAAAGTTGCTGTTGATTAAACCGCGTTCATTCTCATCCCGATTGGTAAACGTGCGCAGATAGTCATTCGCCGGACGATCCTTTCGCGCATATCGGGCTTTCAAACCGTCTTCGACCAGCTTCAGCAGATCGAGTTTCTGATAGCGCCGCCCGGGCAGATTCATCATCGCTGCCTGTTCGGGAACCGGCGATGCGCCGTGGTCGGCAGTGAACACCACCAGCGCGTTCTGCAATCCCACGCGCGCGTCGACAAAATCCAGCAGCGATCCGATTTGTCGATCGATGCGCAGCGTCATATCCATTGCTTCCTGGCTGTATGGACCAAATCGATGGCCGACATAGTCGTTCGCGGAAAAACTGACCGACAAGACATCGGGCACTTCGTGGGCGCCAAGTCGTTCGTTGGTGATCGCTTCTTCGGCGAAAGACACCAGGATGTCGTTCGCGAATGGCGTGTAGTCGAGCGCCTTATAAAACATTCGGCTCGGCGACTTCATGCCGCCGGTCACGACGTGCGGAAAATAGTTCGTGTCGTTCGAGGACTTATCAAGATTCTCCCATGGCACATCGTCCTTGCCGGCGCGCTTCACATATTCGTTCTCATCCGGGAGCAGACGATCCCAACGCGCCGCGAAAAACTTATCGGCCATGTGTCGTTCGTTGAAGCGCATCACCCACTCCGGCAGTTGATTGAAGTAGTAGGCGCTGGACATCATGTTGCCGTTGTCGGTGCTGAACCAATACGCCGCGTTCGCGTGCCGGCCGGCGGGCAAAATCGCCGAGCGATCTTTGGTCGAGATGCCGACGACTTTGGACAGATCGCGATCGGCCAAACGAAGTTCATCGCCGACCGTCGAACAGAGCAAACGACGCGGGCTTTTGCCTTTCTCGCCATCGTTTCCGCCGACCGCCATGACACTGTCGTCAGTGATCGATTTCACTTTCTTTCCGGTGTCCTGTTCGTACCATTCGTTCGCGACGATGCCGGTTTGCGACGGCCAGGCGCCGGTCATGAAAACCGCGTGGCCCGGAGCGGTGAACGTCGGCACATGGTCGAAGTTAGCGTCAGTCCAGGATGAGCCTTCGCGCATCAAGCGGCCCAAACCGCGCGTCGTAAACAGGTCGCCAAAGCGAGTCAGATAATCGTAACGAAACTGATCGACGACGATAAGCAGAATCAGATGTGGTCGTGCATCATTCGTGGTGCGCTGAATTGCGCGACGCTGCTGGGCTGGTGAATGGAAAACGAAGACGAACAGCAGCAGCATCGCAATCGAAAGCTTTTGCGCGTGTCGATTTTTCATGGGAAATGAATCGCGAAAGCGCTTCAGAAATCACCTGCATCCGGAGAGTTGATTCGGGCGGGCATGATAACATCCCCTAAAGCAAAACAAGAAAGCGGAACCGGCGAAATTTTCATTAACAAGTTGCTCGCTAATTTGGCTCGCAATATATCTCACCAAGCTCCAAAAAGTTATTGACTTCACCCGCCCGCGGCTGTTATTGTTCGCAGCGATTTTTCAAATCACGGCTAGCCCACGAGCTGCGACCCCCGCGCAACCGCGCTTTAGCTTCCCATTCAACCTTTCCCGAAAGGCGGTGCTTCATGCGCTCACGGCCGAGCCATAAGAACTCAATGCTCGAACGTGTAGGGTTTGTTCTGTTCGCTTCAGTTGTTGTAAGCCTCATTTGGATCGTGCAATCAAGTGCGTCAAAGTTTGCGCCAATAGCACGCGAAGATTCGGCCGCCAAAGAACCAAGAGTAGCGGATAAAAAACAAAAGTGCCCTAACTGCGCACCGCCAGGCGATCAGGAAATTTACATCCCGCTGATCGATTTAGCGGAATCGCAAGGTAGCGAGATGGTTTTCAATTCCCGCAGTCCGCAAACGATGAGTGTTACGCCGGTCTTCTACAAACGAAGCGGCGAAACTGTCATTGCTGATCCAGTCGAGATCAATTCCGCT